>JAGVAP010000067.1 GCA_020060215.1 Deltaproteobacteria bacterium
GATCAAGGAGATCGAGTCCGTCCGCTCCCCTGCCCGGTCCCGGAAGAGCTCGTGCACGCACCGGTCGGCGGGGGTCTCCACCTCCGCAGCGTTCCACCCGAAGAGCACCTGTCGCCGTTCGGCATCGGCGAAAGGGTCCAGCCCGGAGAGCGGGCGGTCCGGATGAGCGGCCATCCCCTTCAGCAAAGACTCCAACCCCTCTGCCAGCCTGCGGGCGGTATAGGCACTCAAGCGGTTCTCGTCGAAAAAGAGCTCCAGCCCGACCCTCTTCTTACCCGGTATGACAGCCAGGGTGAGCGGATAGTTGGTCCGGGTGAAATCCAGATCCGGTTCGATCCTGAGGCCGTCCTGCCTCCCTCCGGCGGGCCCATCCACCGGGTAGTTTTCAAACACGAAGAGGCTCTCGAAGAGGGGCGTGCTCCGGTCCACCTCGCTCCAGCCTTGGATATCTACCAGGGAGCAGTGCTCGTACCGGCGGAATTCGCTTTGCAGATCCATCAGCTCCCTGAGCATAAAAAGGGGTGTGGCATCCGGCCTCACCCGGACGCGGACGGGCAGGGTATTGATGAACAGGCCCACCATGCTCTCTGCGCCCGGCAGGTCCGCGGGACGCCCCGAAACCGTAGCGCCGAAGACCACGTCCTCCTCGCCGCTGAACCGGCTGAGCAGAATCGCCCATGCCCCTTGGAACAGCGTATTCACGGTCATGCCGCGCTCCCGGGAAAAATGTACGAGCGCCCTTGTTGTCTCCTCCGATACCTCGGACTGCATAGCTGTATAGCCGTCCTTGGTCCCGCCCGGCGGTCCATCCGCTGGAAGGTGCGTGGGCTCTGCAAATCCCTTCAGGTTGGTGCGCCAGAATTCCTCGGCCGAACCCTTATCCTGCCGCTTGAGCCATGCGATATAATCCCTGTAGGGGGGAGCGGTCGGGAAGGCGGGCTCCTTGCCCCTGCAGAGCGATTCGTAAGCGGAAAAGACTCCGTTGAGGACGATCGGTGTGGACCAGCCGTCCAGCAGAAGGTGGTGGTGACTCCAGACAAAGCGGTAGGCGTCCTCGGCGGTTCGAATCAGGGTCAGCCTCATCAGGGGAGCTTCCGCGAGGTCGAACCCCTTTTTCCTGTCGGACGCTAGAAAAGCTCGGAAACTGCGCTCCTGCTCCTCATCGGACATGAGACGCCAGTCCTCAAGCGCGAGGTTCACATCCACATTCCTGTGGACGACCTGCAGCGGCTCGTCCAGATCCTCCCAGACAAAACCGGTCCGCAAGGCGGGGTGCTGCCGGACCACACCCTGCCAGGCCCGTTCGAAGGCGGCAATGTCGAGTTCGCCGCGGAGGGTCCAGCTCGCCTGTTCGAAGTAGACCTCTGTTTCAGGGGCGTAGATCGAGTGGTACAGCATCCCCTGCTGCATAGGGGAGAGCGGGTAGATATCTTCGATGTTCCTGTCACTCATCGGTCGCTCACTTCCTTCGGAATGAAAACATCACATCCGCCACGAAGAGACGGAGACACGAAGGGTTGGAGAGAAGGACACCACATCCGCCACAAAGGCCAATAAAGCCCGGTCTCCCTTGGACATTGGACATTCTACCGTCTTTTTGGCGGGGTTTTCTTCTTCCCGACCCTGGTGAGGATCCTGTCCAGACCCTTTTGATTCAGGTCGGCCAGTGCAAAATCCGAAGGCGAAAGCCCCCCCGACTCCGGTTGGCGGCAATGGGCGATGATGGCCCGCAGGGCGTCAAGGTACTCCCGGCCCAGCTTTTCAATCGTGCTCCGTCGGTATATGTTCCTGCTGTATGTCCATTCCAGGTTCAACCGGCCCTGCGATATCCCGCCGTTGATTTCCAGCAGATGGGTCATGAAACCTCTCGAACTGCGATCCGAGCCCCGGGATTCCGGGGCCGCTTCAAAGGGCGCATCCTCATGAAGAGACCGGTCGAATTGCCCCAGGTAATTGAAGCCGATCTGCGGCCGAGGCTGAGATTTCACCCTTTCCGCGATTTCCGGATCAGGGCAGAGGTAACGCAACACCCCGTAGCCGAACCCCTTGGAGGGGATCCGCCGCAACTGCTCCTTCACTGCAATCAGCAGCCCACCCGGATCTTCTGCGCGGGGAAGGGAGAGTGCAGCGGGATAGCAACAGGTGAACCAGCCCACGGTCCTGGAGACATCCGCGTCTGCAAGAAAGGTCTCCCGCCCGTGCCCCTCCATCTCGACCAGCATTGTCCTCCGGCCCGTCCACCCGCAGACCGCCTGTAGCAGGGCCGCGAGCAGAACATCGTTGACCTCGGTCCTGTATGCTGCGACCGTTTCCCGAAGCAGGGCCTCCGTCTCCTCCGGGCCGAGGCTGACTGCAACCACTTCGGCCGAATCTTCGGTGTTGGCGCCGCCCGGATGGTCCATCGGAAGGGGCTGCGGTTCTCCCTTTGCCAGGTTCAACCAGAACGGCAGCTCCGCCCTTGCCTTCTCCGTTCCCGCGTGGAGTCTCAGCCGCTCCGCCCAGTACTGAAAGGATGTGGTCTTCAAAGGGAGTCGAGGTCTCATCCCCTGCCGGAGGTCCTCGTACACCGCGAGCAGGTCCTGCAGGAAAATCCGCCAGGAAACGCCGTCCATGATCAGGTGATGGAAGACCAACAGGAGCCGACCGGGCCGTTCAGGCCCAAGCTCGAAGAGGGCCATCCTCGACAAGGGTCCGCCCGAGAGGCTCAGACTCGCCTGCAGAGCGGCACAGTCGGCCTCGATCTCGGGGCCCCGGGCCTTTTCGGGAAGATCGGAGAGGTCAATACACGCGAACGTCCCCCCCGCTGTATCGGCATGGACCTGGCGCCACCCCTCGGCCGTGGGCTCGAACCGCAGCCGAAGCGCGTCATGATGCGCCAGGAGGTGTTTCTCCGATTCGGACAAAAGGCCGGGGTCCAGCCGCCTTTTCAACCGGAGCAGAAGGGCCTGGTTCCAATGGTGGGGATCCGGGAACCGCTGCTCAAAGAACCACTGCTGAATCGGGGTCAATGGGACCGGACCCGCAGCGGTCCCCTGCTCGGCCCTGATCACGGCCCCGGAATCGGACGCCACGCGCGCCAGGCCTGCGACCGTGGGCAACTCGAAGAGTTGTCTCGAGGAAAGGCCGAGTCCCTCCTGAGCGGCCCTGGCGATCACCTGTACTGCCAGTATGGAGTCTCCGCCAAGTTCGAAGAAATTGTCATGGACGCCCACCCGCTCCAATCCGAGCACCTCCGACCAGATCCGGGCGAGGATTCTTTCCTCCTTTGTAGTCGGGGCGATGCCGATGTGCTCCCCTTCAGACGGAACGTGCTCCGGAGAGGGCAGCGCCCGCCGGTCGATCTTGCCGGTAGGAGTCAAAGGAAGGGATTCCAGGAACGTGAAGGAGAAAGGAATCATGTAGTTCGGTAATCGCTCGCCCAAGAAGCCCCTCAAGACCTCCATGGAAGGAGGGGGCTGCCCCTGAGCGGGTACGAGGTAGGCTGCAAGCGTCTTTCCGCCGGACCGGCCGCGGTCTGTGGCGATGACGGCCGCATCCCTTATTCCAGGATGCTTTTTCAGAACGGTCTCGATCTCGCCGGGTTCGACCCGGAAACCACGAATCTTCACCTGATGGTCCATGCGGCCGATGTATTCGAGGTTGCCGTCCGGAAGATAACGCGCCAGGTCGCCGGTGCGGTAGAGCCGCTCTCCCGAGTGACGAGTGACGAGTGACGAGTGACCATTGACGATGAAAGGGTCGGGGACGAATGCTTCTGCCGTCCGGTCCGGCCGGTTCAAGTATCCCCGGGCCACCCCTGGGCCGCCTATGTACAGCTCTCCCAGCACGCCGGCGGGAACGGGCCTCTGACGCCCGTCCAGGATATAGGCCCGCATGTTGGCGATGGGACGCCCGATGGACACCGGGGGCTCCGGATCGCTGCAATCAAATGGAGTGGAGCTTTCATACAGGGTCGCAATGACGGCGCTCTCCGTGGGACCGTAGGTGTTTATGCAGGCGCCATGCGGTCCGGATAGCTTATACCAGGTCGAGAGTCTTTCGGCGGAAGCCGTTTCTCCACCGATGACGACGAGCCGGAGCGGTTCAGGGACCCGAGCACCGGCAAGGGACAGCTCATAGACCCATTCGTGCCAGTAGGCCGTGGGCAGGTCCAGGACGGTAATGCCCTCCCGCTCCACGAGCTCCGCCATCTCTCTCCCCGAAAGGGGCATCTCATCGGGTCTCAGGACGAGTGTCGCGCCATTCTCCAGGGTCGGAAAGATCTCCTCCACGGCAGCGTCGAAGCCGATGGTTGCAAACTGCAGCACCCGGTCATGGGCCTGGAGACGAAAGGACCCGGTTACCGACAGGTTGTGGTTGAGAACGCTTCGGTGGCTGATCATGACGCCCTTAGGTCTTCCGGTGGATCCCGAGGTGTAAATGACATAGAGCAGGTTCGAGGGATCGATATCCACGCAGGGGTTTTCATCGGATTCCAGGGCGATCAGGGGCCAATCGGTGTCCAGGAAGACAGAGGTCCAGGGTCCAGGGTCCAGGGTCCAGGGTCGAAAGCCCGAATCCTGACCTCTGACCTCTGACCTCCGGGTTCCGGCCTCTGAGAGCTGACCGCTGAGGGCTGAAAGCTTCTCCTTCGTCAGAATGACCCCCACCCCCGAGTCCTCGATCATATAGGCCAGCCTGTCAGGAGGATACGAAGGGGCCATTGGCACGTACGCTCCGCCGGCTTTGAGTATCCCGAGCAGGCCGATGATCATTTCCGGGGAGCGCTCCACGCAAAGGGCGACCGGTGTGTCCGGTCCCACTCCATGGCCCCGGAGGCGGTGGGCCACACGGTTGGACCATCGATTCAACTCCCCGTATGTCAGATGATGCTCTTTCCAGACCACTGCCACCGCGTCAGGAGCTCGGTTCGCCTGTTCTTCAACGAGGCTGTGAACGCGTGTGGCCCGGGGCAGTGCCTTTGCCGTGGCGTTCCATTCGAGCAGGAGCTGCCGCTCCTCCGCTTCTGAAGGCAGGGGCAGATCGCAGACGGACCGATCGGGATCGGCTGCGATCACCTCCAGCAGTTTTTGAAATCTCCCGGCAAGGCGCTCCATTGTGGCCCCATCGAAGAGATCGGAGTTGTATTCGAAGGAGCCGCTCAACCCTCCTTCCCCGTCACCGATCACGAGGGTCAGGTCGAAGGTCGCCACACCGGTCTCGACCTCCATCGGATGCATGGTGAGGCCGGGGAGTTCGAACCCTTTCATTGGGGCGTTTTGAAGTACGAACATGGCCTGGAAGAGGGGGCTGTGGCTGGTGTCACGTTCTGGCTTCAACGCATCCACGACCATTTCGAAGGGCAGATCCTGGTGCATGTACGCCTCGAGGGAGACCTTCCGCACCCGGCGCAGCAGTTCACGAAAGCTGGGGTCTCCGGAAAGATCCGTGCGGAGCACCAGGGTGTTGATGAAGCACCCGATCATCCGTTCGATCTCCGATCGGTTGCGGTTGGCGATGGGGGTCCCGACGCAGATGTCCTCCTGGCCCGTATAGCTGAACAGGAGCGCCTTGAAGCCCGCCAGCAGGGTCATGAACAAGGTCGCCCCTTCCTTGTCTCCCAGGGCCTTGAGTCGGCTGCAGAGATCCTGTGGCAGGCTGAACAGCACTCGTCCGCCGCGATCGGTCTGATAGGCCGGCCGGGGCCGATCGGTAGGCAATGCCAGGAGGGGAGGGCTGTCGCTCAACTGCCTCGTCCAGTAGCCGAGCTGGGTCTCCAGCACCTCACCCTGGAGCCACTCCCGCTGCCAGCATGCGAAGTCCGCGTACTGGATGGGGAGCCTCTCCATGGGCGAAGGTTTCCCCATCGAGACGGAATGGTAGAGGGACGCCATCTCTTGAACCAGCACGCCCGCAGACCATCCGTCCGACACAATGTGGTGCATGGTCAGAAGGGCCACGTGATCCTCTTCGCCCAGCCGGAGCAGGCCGGTCCTCAGGAGGGGGCCCTCGGCCAGACGAAACGGACGGCGGGCCTCCTCGGCAGCCAGCCTCTGGGCCTCCTTTTCTTTTTGCTCCGAAGGCAGCTCGCTCAGGTCCACCACCGGCAGGGTGATGTCGGTACTCGATCCAATGACCTGCCTCGGCTTCCCGTTGGACGTGGGAAAGGTGGTTCGGAGGATCTCATGGCGCCTGACGATCTCCTGCACGCTCCTCTCCAGGGCCTCTACGTCCAGGCGGCCCGATAAACGCAGCGCATCCGGAACATTGTACAGGGGGCTCTCCGGCTCCAGCTGATCAAAGAACCAGAGCCTCTGCTGCGAGAAGGAAAGGGGAAGATCTCCGCTTCTTGCCACGGGCACCATGGGCGGGGCCTGGATGCCCATCTCCGACCTCTTCGCGATCTCCACCTGCTGAGCGAACTCCCCCAGGCCGGGCCACTCGAACAGGGTGCGCAAGGGGATCTCCACCTGGAAGGCAGACCGCACCCTGGAGACGAGTTGGGTAGCCAGGAGGGAATGCCCTCCAAGGTCGAAGAAGTTGTCGCCGACACCTATGCGTTCCAGACCGAGGAGCTCCCTCCAGATCCCGGCGAGCATCTCTTCCGTCGGTGTACGGGGGGCGACATAGTTCTCCTGGACTGGAGCCGCGCTCTCCGGCGGTGGCAGGGATTTTCGGTCCACCTTCCCGTTCGGTGAAAGCGGGAGGGAGTCGAGCAGGATGAATGTCGCGGGGATCATATAGTCGGGAAGCCTGGCCTTGAGGAAACCCCTCAGATCGGGAAGGGAAAGATCCCCGCCCGGTTGGGCCACGACATAGGCCGCGAGTTGATGGGAGTCTCCGCGCCCTTGCCTGCCGGGAGACCGGGCGGTATTGGCGGCGATGACCGCCGCTTCCTGGACTACAGGGTGCTCTTTCAGGGTGGACTCGATCTCCCCGGTCTCGATGCGGAACCCCCGGATCTTGATCTGATGATCCATCCGGCCCAGGAATTCGATGCTTCCGTCGGGTAGGTATCGGGCCATGTCACCGGTGCGATAGAGCCTGGTCCCTCTCCCTGCAGGCTGATGGGTTTCGCTGCGCTCCACCCATCCTACGGCCTGACCTTTGATCTGGAAGGGATCGGGGACGAACCTCTCTGCGGTCAGGTCGGGCCTTTGCAGGTAACCCCTAGCCACGCCGAGCCCCCCGACGAAGAGCTCTCCGGCAATACCGATCGGCTGATGGTGCAGCCGCCGGTCCAGGACATGGACGCGGCTCCCTGCAAAGGGACGGCCTATGGGGACCGCGCGGTCATCGGAAAGATCCACGCACCTGCCTTCGAAGTATGTGCTGTCTATGGTGGCCTCGGCGAGGCCGAAGGAGTTGATGAGACGGGTGTCCGGCCCGGTGAAGCGTCGGAAATCCTTGTACTCCTTCACGCTCCAGAAGTCCGAACCGCAAACGAGCAGACGCATGAAGCCGAGGTCGGCTGCGTTTTCCGCCAGGTAGTCGACGAGGTTTCGGAGCACGGCCGGGACGAATTCGGCGCAGTCGATCCTCTCGTCCAGCATGATCCGGTAGATCTCCTTCGGCTCCAGCAGGAACTCCCTCGGGCACAGGACCAGTCTCCCCCCGGGGCAAAGGGCTCGGACGAGGTCTCCTGAAAACACGTCAAAGGCGAAGTTGGCCATCTGCAGGTGGGTGGTGTCGGAGTCGAGCACGTATGCCTGCTCCCATGCAAGAGCGGCGTTGAGCAGGCTTCGATGGCTGACAAGGACCCCTTTCGGCCTGCCCGTGGAGCCCGATGTATGGACCACGTAGGCCAGGTTGGCCGGGCCGATGACCACGTCCGGGTTTTCGTCGGACTCCCGGGCGATCGTCGGCCGATCGGAATCAAGGCAAAGAACGGTTGGAGGTTGGAGGCTGGAGGTTGGAGGCAACTGAAAAGATTGTCGGAGGTTGGAGGTTGAAGGTTGGAGGCTATCTGATCTCTGACTTCTGATCTCTGACTTCTGACCTCTGA
>JAGVAP010000024.1 GCA_020060215.1 Deltaproteobacteria bacterium
CCCGATTCTTTCAGTCCCGAGAAGATCGGGAAGCAGGAGCTTGCTCCTACAGAAGACCACCAGCTCCGGGGGCACATAGGAGTTTGCACACTGCGCATACGCCTTAGCGCAGCTTGGTTAAGCTGCCCCACCCCATGGACCGTTGGAGTACATGCTACGGAAGGTTTTCGCGTACCATCCCTTCCATGCATGCCTTCCAGCTCCCAAAATCCAGGGGCTTCTCGATGTAGGCGCACTCGGGATATTTAGCACTGAGCTGGTGGTCTTCGGGATCACGAGCGGAAAGGACCACTACCGGTATTTCACGGTAGCGTTCGTCTCCTTTGATCTCCTGCAGGGCTGCGCGCCAGTCCTTGGAGGTGGTATGGAGGTCTAACAAGATGAGGTGCGGCTTGCCACCACTTTCCTGCAGGTAGCTCATGAGCTCCCTGGAGCTCTTCACCCGCTTGAGCACCCCGGTGAATCCTGCCTGTTCCAGTGCATATCTTGTGATGACAAAAAAGTCTTCGTCGTCTTCCGCGAAAAGAATCAGGGGCTTGGAGGAACTCGAAGAGGAATTTTCCATGTGCGTCACCCTTCCGAGCAGTTTCAGTTGATGTAGTCGATTCTGAGAGGCAGCAGTGACAGAAGGAATAGATACTAACCAGCGAAAAGGAAGAAAATCAATCGGGAATGCCCTTATAGAAGGGTAGGAAAAACCCTTAGGCTCTGTATTCCTGTGGGTCGCATTTGGAACCATGCTCGTGACGAAGAGCCTCTTCTTCCGCCCCGAGTTCAAGCGCTTGAGCGGTCTTGCTGCCTTAGCGGTAGATGGTGATCCCTTTCAGCCCAATCGGCCGTCCTTATCGCCCTGTCGGAGTCATAGGATATGCCGAGCCGGATGAGCATCTCGGCAAATCCCATCACCCCGAGCCCGATCTTGCGGTTCCCCCTGTTCATGCGTGGTAGTAAACCAAGGCTGTCTATGGTGCCGCTTGTTAGGCCACTACGCTTCCCTTCCATGGGAAGCCAAGGGCAGGGACCTTGCTGTGGGGAAGTATCAGCCCTTTCTATCTCCTTTCTCGAAATCATCCTTATTCTGCCGCTGCAGGCTCCCGCAACCCAAGAAAGCGGGTTTTTGGCTCCTCCAGGGATACGCGACGGGGCATCGTCGCAAATCGCATGATTCCCCACTTGTTGATCAACCCGTGTGCCCGGTAGGCGCTGATCAGGTAGTGGAGAAAGGTCGCGGTTCGCCCTGCCACGTCCCTGCCCAGCAGCCTCCCGCAGGATCGCCAGTTGGCCATGGGGACGAAATAGCCGTAATCGACGGGCCTGAATTGGAGGGGTTTCTGCCCCCTGATGTCCCGGATGGTGTTCGTCGCGGCAAGCGCCCCTTGTCGCACCGCCGTCTGTGCGGCCATGCGGGGGCAGGAACCGTCCTGCTTGTAGCAACCGGTGTTCCCCACGGCATATGCGTTTTCCCGGAAGCGAAGAGTGGAGTCCACGGATATCCGTCCCTGCGCCTCCTTGGCCATATCCAACCGGTCGACAAGGTCGGGGGTCTTCATGCCTGTGCTCCAGATGAGGAGCGCGTTTGAGAATCTCTGCCCGTCCGAGAGGGTAATGTTCCTGCCCTCGGCATCGGCCACTTTCGTGCCGAGGATCACGTCTATCCCCTGGCTCTCCAGATTCCTGGAGGTGTAATCCTTCATCCATTCAGGGAGGGGTCCGAGGATGCTGTCGGCCAGTTCGACGATATGGATCTCCTTGCTCTGGGAATTCCGCTTCAGGTATTCCCGGATGTGCGAGGCGATCTCCACACCCGTATACCCCCCTCCGCTAATGATGAAGGTGTCGTATCCACCCCTGGAAATGGCATAGGCGATCCTTTCGCCGTCGAATACGTCGTCGAGTTTCAGCGCCTGGCGGCTGAAGGTCTTGTTCCCGAAGAAGTTGGCCTCGGATCCCGTTGCCAGTATGAGGTAGTCGTACGGCAACTCAATGTGGTGCGTCCGGACCAATCCCTTCTCTGAATCTACTTCCGTCGCTTCATCCAGGAGCAATTGGAAGCCGTACCTAAGGCCGTAGTGTGCAAGCGAGCGCAAGAGAAAGCGGGTAGGAATGGTCCGGCTGATGATATCAGGGAGCAGGGGTTTGAACTGGACGGTCTCAAATCTGTTGATGAGGATCACATCCGCGGAGCTCCGATGCCGGGCCAGCTTTCTTGCGGCCGACAAGCCTGCGAACCCGCCTCCTACTATGACGATTCGTTTCATTGCTGCGCCTTTCATGCAACCGCGTTTTCACCCCAGCACGGGGAAACCATACTGTCAGTGAAGCCCCATCTCTCCTGTGGAAAGGTAAGCGTGAGAGGTGGTGGAAGGCAATGAACCAAAGATCCCATATGGGCGGCGGAAGAACAGCAAATCTCGGCTGCCCCTTGAGTATGGCAGACGCTCCAGCTGCCCGGAAATAAGTCCGTTGACCCGCATCGTTTCATGCAATCACCCACAGCATTCGACGTTCACTTCCGTTGCGCTCTTCTCATCCTCTCTGCAGAAGCGGAACAAGACCATCGAGCTGGGTGCCATTTCGTGAATGCGTCCTGGCACCAGCGCAGGGCAGACCCTTCTGCCGATCGGGGAACCGGTATCCATGATCATCTCCCACTCGCCGTCCCGCCCGGCCGGTCTGGGGAGCGCGAAAGCCACAGTTCGATGCGAGGCATTGAGGAGCAGGAGCATGGTATCGTCCACAATCGGGTTTCCTCTGTCATCCAGCTCATCGATGGCATGGCCGATCAGCATCATCCCAAGCGCCCGGGATTCGGGGTTCAGCCAGTCCGCCCGGTTCATCTGCGAACCGTCGGGCCTGAGCCAGAGCACGTCCGCAAGATCAGGGTCTCTCATCGCCCTGCCGCGGAAAAAGCTCCGCCTGCGGAAGACCGGGTGGTTGCGCCGGATTTCTACGAGAAGCCGGACAAAGGAAAGAAGCTGGGCATTGGATGAATCCAGGTCCCAGTTCAGCCAGTTGAGCTCGTTGTCCTGGCAATAGGTGTTGTTGTTGCCCCTTTTCGTGTGCCCGATCTCGTCGCCCCCCAGGAGCATCGGCACGCCCTGGGAAAAGATGAGGGTGGCAAGGAAGTTCCGCTTCTGCCTCTCCCTGAGCTTGAGGACCTTGGGGTCGGAGGTCGGTCCCTCGGCCCCGCAGTTCCAGCTCAGATTGTCATCGGACCCGTCCCGGTTGTTCTCCTGGTTGGCCTCGTTGTGCTTGTGGTTGTAACTCACGAGATCTTGGAGACAGAACCCGTCATGGGCCGTGACGAAGTTGATGCTCGCATACGGGCGACGGCCGGTCTTTTCGTACAAGTCGCTGCTCCCGGTCAACCGATACGCAACGCTCCCGATCTGCCCCGGGTCGCCGCGCCAATACCTCCGGACGGCGTTTCGATATTCGGCGTTCCACTCGGTCCAGAGGATCGGGAAGTTGCCAACCTGGTACCCGCCCTCTCCCAGGTCCCATGGTTCCGCAATGAGCTTCACCTGCGAGATGACCGGATCCTGGTGGATGATATCGAAGAAAGCGGAGAGTTTATTCACCTCATGGAGTTCCCTGGCAAGGGCTGCTCCGAGGTCGAACCGGAACCCGTCCACATGCATATCGATAACCCAGTATCGCAGGCTGTCCATGATGAGTTGCAGTACACGCGGGTGCATCATGTTCAGGGTATTCCCGGTCCCGGTGTAGTCATAATAGTAGCGCTTGTTGTTCGGGACCAGGCGGTAATAGGAGTCGTTGTCGATCCCGCGCAGGCTCAGGGTGGGCCCGAGATGGCTCCCCTCCCCCGTGTGGTTGTATACCACGTCGAGGATCACCTCTATGCCCTCGCGATGGAGGTTGCGGACCATGGTCCTGAACTCTGTGACCTGCTGCCCTTTATCTCCTCTGAACGTATAATCCGCATGTGGGGCGAAATAGTTGAGGGTGTTGTACCCCCAGTAGTTGCTTAGCCCCCGGTCGACCAGGTGCCGGTCGTGGATGAACTGGTGAACCGGCATCAACTCCACCGCCGTGATGCCGAGAGAGAGGAGGTAATCGATCACCTCGGCCGAGGCCAGGGCCTCATAAGTGCCCCTGAGCTCCAGTGGGACCTTCGGGTGCCGTTTGGTGAACCCCCTGACATGGATCTCATAAATGACGGTCCGGTCCCATGGGATCCGGGGGCGCTGGTCGTCCCCCCAACTGAAGGCAGGGTCGATCACCATGCACTTGGGCGAAAAGGGCGCACTGTCCCGGTCGTCTTTGGAGAGGTCCGCGTCGGGGTGGCCGATGGTATAGCCGAAATGGGCGTCGTTCCACTTGAGCGTTCCGGTCAGCGATTTCGCGTACGGGTCGCTCAGGAGTTTGGCAGGATTGAAGCGGTGCCCCTCCGCGGGGAGATAAGGCCCGTGCACCCGGTAGCCGTAGAGCAACCCGGGACGGGCCTCGGGGAGGTAGACGTGCCAGACCTGGTCTGTCTGCTCGATGATCGGGATTCGCGTCTCCGACAAGGGGTTGCCTTCGTCAAAGATGCAAAGCTCCACCCTGGTTGCATGTTCTGAAAAAAGGGCAAAGTTTACTCCGGCCCCATCCCATGTTGCGCCCAAGGGGTACGGCTTGCCGGGCCACTTCTTCATACTCTATGCTCTCAAACCTCCGACGTGAATTCGAACATGGTTACAATCAAGGGGAGGGGGGATCAGATGTCAATGAGGGTATGCGCGTATTTCGGACACCTCAAACATGGAGCGACAAGGAGGGTTCCCTACGCCGGTTACAGCACCGGTCGTGGCGGACACGTCCGCGCAGCGTTGCCTGTGCGCCGTTTTCTAGGCGAAAAATACAGGTTCAACCTGCTTACCTTTCCCGGCCTCCTTGCTCAAGTATACGGGTATACCGGCAGCTGGAAGTAGTCTCTGTTTGCACCGCTCAGTGATTCTTGCCGAATTTTCGATCAGGGCGTTCACCCGCCACGTTCGGGGTTTGGCCTAACATGGGTGTCCCTTTCCTGAACCTGAGGGGCTGGTGGAGAGAGCAGCGACTTATGGCTGAGGACCCCTTTTCCAAATCGTTTCGCCGCCTGCCGATCGGCGCGGAATTGCATCCGGAAGCAGGGGTCCATGTCCGGGTCTGGGCTCCAAGATGTAATGCCGTGGAAGTGCTGCTGGAGGGAACTCCGGGAAAGGACTCCCCCAACCCTTCAACCGCCGTTGTCCTGAAAAGGGAGACGAAGGGATACTTCTCCGCCATCATCCCGGAAGCCCGGGAGGGTTCGCTTTACTGGTTCCGTCTCGACGAAGGCGCGAGATACCCCGACCCGGCGTCGCGATTTCAGCCCCGCGGACCGGAAGGACCCTCCCAGATCGTCAACCCCTCCTCCTTTGAGTGGAGAGATGAGGCATGGCGCGGGGTCACCCTGGAGGGGCAAGTCCTCTACGAGATGCATATAGGCACCTTCACCCGGGAGGGGACCTGGAGTGCGGCCACGGAATACCTGCCCGAGCTTGCCAAGACCGGAATCACCCTGCTCGAGATCATGCCGGTGGCGGAATTTGCCGGTCGATTCGGCTGGGGATACGACGGAGTCGACCTCTTTGCGCCGACACGGCTCTACGGCGCGCCGGATGACTTCAGGCAATTTGTAGATACCGCCCACCGTCTCGGCCTGGGGGTCATCCTGGATGTGGTGTACAACCATTTCGGACCGGTAGGAAACTTCCTGCGGAGTTTTTCCCTCGACTATTTCACCGATCGGTATGAAACCGAATGGGGCGAGGCGGTCAACTTCGACGGGGTCAACTCGGGACCGGTTCGGGAGTTTATCATCTCGAATGCGCGGTACTGGATCGAAGAGTTCCACCTGGACGGACTGCGCCTCGACGCCACCCAGGCAATTATCGATCGCTCTCCGAGGCATGTGGTGGTCGAGTTGGCCAGAGCCGCCCGGAGAGCCGCCGGCGATCGCTCGATTGTGATCATTGCGGAAAACGAGCCGCAGGACATCCGGCTGCTTCGCCCGATATCGGATGGTGGTTTCAGGCTCGACGGGTTGTGGAATGATGATTTTCATCACACGGCCATGGTGGCTCTGACCGGCAGGAACGAGGCCTACTACACGGACTATCTCGGCGCCCCCCAGGAGCTTGTATCTGCAGTAAAGTGGGGGTATCTCTATCAGGGCCAACTCTACTCCTGGCAGCGAAAACGGAGAGGAACCCCCACCTACGGGATCAGGCCCGCCTCTTTTGTAAACTACCTGCAAAACCACGATCAGCTCGCCAACAGCGCCCGAGGACAGAGGATCCATTCCCTGACCACGCCCGGGCGTTTCAGGGCCGTGACCGCCCTCCTTCTCCTGGCGCCGCAGACCCCGATGCTCTTTCAGGGGCAGGAGTTCTGCGCCTCCAGTCCCTTCTGCTATTTCGCCGACCACACGGGGGACCTGGGAAAGAGCGTAAGAGCAGGACGGAATGCATTCCTTTCGCAGTTCATGAGTCTCCAAAACCCTGAGATCCAGAGGGAGATCCCCGATCCTACCGACCCGAAGACCTTCGAGCGGTGCAAACTCGATCAGGAGGAGCGGAAGAGCCATTTTGAGCAGTGGCTCCTACACTGCCATCTTCTGAAGATGAGGCGGAAAGATCGCGTGTTCGGCGCCCAGCGCGCGGATTGGATCCAGGGAGCGGTCCTCGGCCCTGAAGCGTTTGTCCTCCGCTTCTTCGGCGCTGCGGAAGGAGACAGGCTGTTGCTCGTGAATCTCGGATGCGATCTCCAGCTGGTTCACTTACCGGAACCGCTCCTGGCGCCGCCTGAGGAATCCCGTTGGGAGCTCCTGTGGTCCAGTGAATTCCCATGGTACGGAGGCAGCGGCACACCCAAGGTCGAGACCGACGAGTACTGGCTCATTCCGGGTCATGCCTCGACGGTCCTGGCGCCGAAGAAGGTGGTCATGTTCTACAAGGTCTTTGGTTTGTTGGGGTGAGGGTACCGCCAAACCCGATGGTGCGAAGGCGATTATCCATGAGCAGCCTGACGGGTCGGGTGAAGGGGGGGGGACATAGCGGGGGTCCAGATCCACACGCTCACCGGAACGTCAGGCGACGAAACCGGTAGCGTCATGAAAGGAGAGAAGCATGAAAGATTTGGCAATGCCCCAAGGTCTTCAGGAGCTGCTGGCCTTCCCCCTAATGGAAGCCCTGCTGGGGCGGCGGTCTCGGCGGTTTTTTATGGGAGCGCAAATTCCGGACGGCGTGTTCGCATATAAATCGAATCATGAGCCGTCGGCCCTGACCGAACTGGAAAAGATGCTGGTGGTATCCGCCTGCAGTGGCAATACCTCCTGGCATCATATGATTTACCGGGCGGCCCGCTACGCGCCTTATCTTTCCAACTACGCCGGATCTGCAGGAGGGAGGGTATTTCCATCCGCAGCCGGATTTCACACGAGCCAAACTTTCTTCACGGATGACGAGGGGGTTTATTTCCTGGAGATGCGTGACGCACCGGCTTTTGACGAAAGAGCTGAGGACGGGTCGTTGAGCTTCGAAGCGTTTGTAGAGAATGTCAGAAGACGTGTCCGCAAGATCGAAGATGGACGCCTTAAACTCCCTTCAGAGGTGCCTTATACCGAGCCGCATAATACCTGGGTGTTCAACCAGCCGTCTACCCTGGTGGTTATCCCTGTTGGAGATCTTTCGCAGCATGTCTTGCTCAATCTTTGTTACATGCTTCAAAATGGCTTGGTTCTTTACGACGACATCCACAAGTGTCCTGTTCCGGGGATCGAGCAGTTTGGAGATGTCGTGAACGTCGACAATGTCTGGCCCATTACCTTTGTGGAACAATGGTCGCTATCGGAGTTGACCGTGGAACTGGGGACAAGCTGCTATGCCGGCGTCCTGATGCTTCAAGCCATGGGGCTGGGGGGATGGATGTTCAACGGAATCGATCCTTTTGCCATGCTGGGTGCCAGCGGCAAGATGGAGGTGCCGGGCCTAGGATTTCGCTATGACACGGATGATCGGTGGCCGTACCCGAACCCCACCGGACGGCAAGGTGTCATGGAAG
The DNA here is from genome assembly GCA_020060215.1 of Deltaproteobacteria bacterium. The sequence goes on from JAGVAP010000024.1 coordinate 8,089, forward strand.
GCTACTGTCCGCCGCATTACCAGGACATGCGAGCCGCCGTGAATGCGGTTTGCGAGCGCAAGTTCGGCCTCGGAGGACCATTCCATCCCGACACGCCCGGTCCGTGGAAGGACAGTCGCAAGGTCCGTTCGGCTGCGCAGGTCCATGACGAACGTTTCAGGGAGTGCATCGCGTTTCAGGCCCAGTACATATACGACAGATTTGGCAAGTTTCCCGGGACAGTGCCTTCCATGTTCCTAATCATGTACCTACAGGGGCATCATCTCGACCTTGAGTTCTATGACCAATTCTACAAGCCAGGGTCCTATTTGAAGACGCATGCCATGCATATGGCAAATTGGCACCCTGACGACTCAGCCTGAATTTGAGTCGAGGAGGGGGCAAGCAGTTTCGTCACCCCCTGGTCTCTTCTGTTCCGGCAACACCGCACCACGTACGCAATCGCATTCGAAATCAGTCTTTTCTCTCCCTGCTTTTTTTCCATTTCTCCCCCACTTTTCAACCCTGCAGCAATGATTAATTTGCCACCCGAAAAAAATCCAAGGTAAAGGAGGAAATGATCTATGGCTTTTGAATTATCGCCTAGGAGGCCTTTCAATCGGGAGTTGGCAGGATTCCGCGGGGACATGGAGGAGATGATGAGGCGATTCTTTTCCGAACCCTTGCCCCTGTCAAGAGCGGAAGAATGGCAGCCTTCGGTGGACATTGCCGAGAAAGACGGCAACATCGTTGTAAAGGCGGAGTTGCCCGGCCTGGAAGCCAAGGACATCGACCTCACGGTTTCCGGGGACCTGCTTACCCTGAAGGGTGAAAAGAAGAAAGAGGAGGAGACCAGAGAACAAGACTACTACCGCCGCGAGATCTACGCGGGCAGTTTTCAGAGGATCTTCCGTCTCCCGAGCGAGGTGGACGACGAGAAGGTGGATGCCTCGTTCAAGAACGGCATACTGACCATCACCATGCCCAAGGCGGAGAGTGTCTCGCAAAAAAAGATCGAGATCAAGACCCATTGAGGCTATCCCACGTTCTGTCCCCGGTCAGCCCGAGGAGCATGAGGTGCTGCGGCCGGATCGGGGCACGTTTTCGGCTCCCCCCCTGTGGAGGGGAGTAAACGAAATCAAAACGGTGGAGTCAAGGAGGTGATAAGGATGGAAATACGAACCGATCAGGAAATCCATGAGGATGTCCTTGCGGAATTGGACTGGGATCCCCGAATCCAGCCCAATGAGGTAGGCGTATCTGTGAAGGATGGGGTCGTCACGCTTACAGGGTGGGTCGACTCCTATGCAAAGAAATGGGCGGCAGAAGAAGTTGCCCACCAGGTTGACGGCGTCAAGGCTGTGGCCAATGACATTGAGATCCGGCTCCCCTCATCCGCTGAGCGCACCGATGCGGACATCGCTGCGGCTGCCGTCAATGCGCTGGAGTGGGACGCATTCGTTCCCATCGAAGATCTCGATGTGACGGTTTCCAAAGGCTGGGTCACCATGAAAGGAGAGGTCGAGTGGCAGTACCAGAAGGTTGATGCCGAAAGGGTCGTTCGCCGCTTGACCGGGGTCAAAGGGGTCACCAACCAGATCACCGTCAGGCCACAGGTGAAACCGGAAAACGTCAAGAAAAAGATTGAGGATGCGCTCGTGCGCAGCGTCAGGACCGACGCGGAGCGGATCAGCATCGAGACGCAGGACGGAAAAGTCATCCTGAAGGGAAAGGTTCGTTCCTACGCCGAAAAGGAAGAGGCCGAGCGCGCCGCATGGATGGCGCCGGGGGTCTCAGCAGTGGAAAACAGGATCACCATCTCACTGTCATGAAATTCCAATTGAGCCGGGGGAACTGCTCCTTCCCCCGGGATTCCGGGTTGATCATGCAAAAGGAAGAAGCGCAATTGAATAAATCGATGGACATGGACTCAAGGGATCAGAAAGGGCGTAGCCTGGACCCCGAAGAAATGAGAGCCGTGGCGGAGAGGCTGCTCGAGCGAAAACGCGAGCTTTGGAGCGAGATCAGGGATGATCTCGAGAATGACCTGAGCGGGGAATATCAGAACCTGGTCCAGACCATCAAGGATCACGTCGACGACGCCATGGCCGAATTGATGGCGAGCACGGCGTTGTCGCTGGTCGATCTGAAGGCAAGAGAGCTGCAGCAGATCGAAGCGGCCCTTCGGCGAATGGAGGAGGGCGGTTACGGCCGATGCGAGGACTGCGGGAGGCGGATCCGGCCGGAGCGGTTAAAGGCGTTGCCCTACTCGACCCGTTGCCTGGAGTGCCAGGCAAGGTGGGAGAGAACCCAGGGGGTGCAGTAGACGGCTATCTCAAAATCAAAGGGTCGTGGCGGAGGGCAGCCGTTCGCTGCCGCCGGTTTTTCAGATCATTCGTAAATCGGGCAACCAATTCCTTCCAGGTTGCCGACCGATACTCACCAGCCTGGAGACACTCCCCAACCTGACTTGCACTGAAAAGGCATTCCACTGGCATGCCAGTGGTATGGACAATGGCTATGCCGGTGATTCGTGCCGGGGACAAAAAAACGTTTTCTCTATGGAGCGCCAAATGGATCAAAGGGGAACCCTCACCACTAACCAAGAACCGGCGGATAAGCTTCCATATGAATGAATATCGTTGGAGATCTATTCCTACAGAAGACCACCAGGACTCACTGTTCGATCAACTCCTGCCACCTCCGGGGGCAAGCGACCGGGGCTGACCTCCTTGAAAGATGGCAAGGGAGTCGGTACGAGACACCCCTTCCAGGGGGGCCTCATCAAGCCACCAGTCTACTGGTGGTATTGATCAACGATCTAAGGAGTTATCCTTTTCCACTCTTCCATGACAGGGTTACAGGACGCCGGTCTGATACTGACACTCACAGGCGGCCTTTCTGCCGCGCTGGTCCTGGGGTACGTGACCCATCGCCTCGGGCTTTCGCCTATTCTCGGTTACCTCTTGGCAGGAATCGCCATCGGACCCGGCTCGCCTCTCTTCGTTGCAGACCCGGAAATAACCGAGCAACTCGCAGAGATCGGCGTCATCCTGCTGATGTTCGGAGTAGGGCTCCATTTTGATCTGAAGGATCTGCTCGCCGTGTGGCGGATCGCGATCCCCGGCGCCATCGGCCAAAGCATGGTTGCTACCTTCCTGACGGCAGGAGTGACCCATTTTTTCGGTTGGGACTGGTCAGAGGGGATCGTGCTGGGGTTGGCCATATCGGTGGCCAGCACGGTCGTGCTGGTCCGGGTGCTTACCGACAACCGTGATCTACACACCGTCCGTGGACGCATCGCCTTGGGCTGGCTGATCGTAGAGGATCTGCTCACGATCGTGATATTGGTGCTGCTGCCCTCCCTCTTTCAACGGAGCGAGGCCGGCCCGTTCCAGATGGTCCTGGCGGTGGGGCTGACGGCCCTGAAGATTGCCGTCCTGGTAGCCCTGACGCACTTCATCGGCGGTCGCCTTACGCCCTGGCTGCTCGAGCGCGTGGCAGCGACTCAATCGCGTGAGCTGTTCATCCTCGCGATCCTCGTGTTTGCCCTCGGGATCGCGGTGGGTTCTGCCGTGCTCTTCAGCGTTTCCATGGCTTTGGGCGCCTTCCTGGCCGGCATGATGGTCGGACGATCGGAGTTCAGTCTCCGAGCCGCGACAGAGGCGCTGCCGATGCGCGATGCCTTTGCGGTCTTGTTCTTCGTCTCCATTGGCATGCTGTTTGAGCCCAATCATTTGTGGGTAGCACCGGTACCGGTGGCCGCCACACTGGGAGTCATCCTGTTCGGAAAGCCCCTGGCGGCACTGACAATCGTATGGCTGTTGCGTGTCCCGCCCGCTATAGGCCTGGGGGTAGCCGTGGCACTCGCTCAGATCGGGGAGTTTTCGTTCCTGCTTGCTCTTCTCGGAAGCCAGCTGGGAGTCCTCCCATCCGACACGATGGAAACTCTTGTCGCTGCCGCGATCCTCTCCATCATGCTCAACCCCGTGCTTTACCGGTCGGTGGGCCCTGCTTTGGCATGGGCCGCGGCCCGCCGGCGAATTTGGCGCCTTCTGAACTCCCGCCTGCCGGTCCAGCCGTCGACAGCGCAGGCTTTAGGCGAAGGGATGCAGGCGGAGGATACCGTCCACCGTGCCATCATCGTGGGGTACGGGCCGGTCGGGAGGACCGCCGCGCGCCTCCTGCAAGAGAATGGGATAGAGCCGACGATCATTGAATTGAATCTGGAAACGGTTCGCGGCCTCCGGGCCGAAGGGACACGGGTGGTCTACGGGGACGCGACTCACCGGGAGACGTTGAGATCGGCGGGCGTGGAGACCACCGCCAACCTCATCCTCAGCCCGGCCATGCTCAGGGGCAGCGAGGAGATCATAAGGCTGGCGCGAGAGCTGAACCCTTCGATCAAGATCTTTGCGCGCTCCGTTTTTGTCCGTGATCTGGCCGCCCAAAGACGCGCAGGGGCGGAGACCGTCTTTTCGGACGAAGGCGAGGTGGCGCTGGCCTTTGCGGTCGCGATCCTCCAGTCATTGGGAGCGTCCCCTGAGCAGATTGACCGTGAGCGGGAGAGGGTCCATGCCGAGCTCTTCGGCGAAGACCCGCCTCGCGCAAACAGCCGGCCTCCCAACCAGATGCGTGAATAATCATTCGATCAGGATGTACGTATCCCGGGCCGGTCTTCCCCACTAGGGTCCCTGTCGACCTTCCCCATGAACCGAGTCATAAACAGAGAATGGATGGTCTCAACCAGATCAGGAAATGAAGAGGGTTTGGTGATAAAAGAGGCAGCTCCATTCCCGTAGGAGTAATCGATGTCTTCCCTGAATGTCGAGGTGGTGAAAACGAATACAGGAATATTCTGAAACTCGGGTTCTTGTTTGAGGACTCGCAGGGTCTGGCGACCATCCATCCTCGGCATGTTCAGATCCAGCAGGATCAGGTCCGGCCGGTCCCCATGTCTCAGTCGCTCCAATAGGGCCTCTCCATCCTCGACGCAAGTGACTTGGGCTCGTAACCCCGTCTCCTTCAAGGCCTCCTGGATCAAGAACTGGTCATCCGGGTCATCCTCCGCGACAATGACCTTCACCGCCCACTGAGGCATCGCTGTATTCATCCTGAGCGTCCCTCCCGTCGGTCAAAATCGCGTTGGAAATCTAATTTTGAGCTTCAGAAAGTCAAGGGGGAGCGCGGCCTCTCCGTATGGACCCAGGAGACATGGGCAGTAGGGACTCTGGAATCAACCGGTTCGGATAGGAATCTTCTTGAGGCGCTCCCGGGCCGCAGCCGTTTTGGGCAAGTTTACGGTCAGGACGCCGTCCTTGAAAGAGGCGTCCACCCTATCCGATTCCACCTCGCAGGGAAGGTCAAAACTCCTTTGGAATGTGCCGTAGGAGCGCTCGAATGCGTATAAGCCTCTCTCCTCTTTCTCTCGCTCCTCCTTCTTTTCCCCGCGGATGATGACCCTGCCGTCGGTCACTGAAACGTCGATGTCGTCCTTTCCTACCCCCGGCAACTCGGCCGTGATCCGGATCTCCTCGTCGGTTTCGACCATATCGGCGCGCGGCCATCCCGCGTCAAAGGCTCCCCTGGTCAACCCCCAGCGACTCCTCCTGTCTCCCGGAAGTTGAAACTCTCGGAAGAAATCATCAAACAGGCGATCCGTAGCATTTCGAAGCTCCAGGAAACGTCTCTCCCAGGCATCGGGTGGATAGTCCAGAGATCTCTCCACACGGACAGGCAACTGATCCCTCCTTCTTCTTTTGGGGATCAGATCCTTCACCTTTTCCGAAAGCGTTTTCACCTCACGGGTAAGCCCTTCGGCGGGCTCACGCATCTCTTCGCCGGTTCCCCTGAGCTTCTCTTTGACTTTATTGGTGAGTTCTGCGACATCCTTCTTGAGGCTTTCGATAGCCTCTTTGATCTCCTTGCTCGCTTCATCGAGCTTCTCCTTGGCTTTTTCAGAAACAGCCATGGTTTTGCCCTCCTTTACGCCAGGATTCTAAGCACCCGCCAACCCAAGGGTTGATCGTTTTATCGTTCTGGAAAAAGGGATAATTCCAGACTTACACCTGTCAAGAGGCGGCCGGAGCCAGGGGTACGCGCCGAAGAGAGAAGCTTCTGCCCGACAGACGTGGGGCTGATGCACGCTCCGGCCAAGGGCCAACTCATCAAGAAAACCGACCGAATTGACAGCATTCAGGGAATGATTAGGATTTGGTTGTTCTGATAATTGGTCTTTTTAATCAAACACTTATGATCCTACGGGCCAAGAGGCGAATCTCGTGAATCGCGGGCAGGACGTTCCTCAGATCTCAATGGATCAAAAGAGCGGCCATCCGATCCCGGAGCAGGAAATCCCGCAGGGGAATTTCGTTCGGGCAGCTGCCCTCGCAGAACGCCTGGGCTTATCGGACAGGGAAATATCTCACATTCGATGAGTGGATGGGGCACTGCCTGAAAACCCGGGGGTAGTGGCTGCCCCTTTTCATCGGAAGCCGTTCCTGATTGGGAACTCGAATCGAGTCCCGCCCGTTTTTCCTCAAGAAGCCATGTGATTCGCCGGCCTGGAGCATGGTCCGTGTAGTGCAGGAGCCCTGCTCCGTCCACAACGCGAGACGAGCCGGTACCGGCAGCTCTCGCAGCGGATGGCGGCGGGGGACATCGGATATGACCGAAAAGCGCGATTACTACGAGATACTGGGTGTAAGCAGAAACGCATCCGATGACGAGATCAAGAAGAGCTATCGTCGTCTGGCCCTGAAGTATCATCCGGACCGCAACCCGGGGGACTATGATGCGGAGAGCCGTTTCAAGGAGGCGACCGAGGCCTATGAGGTCCTGCATGACCCCGAGAAACGCCGGGCCTACGACCGCTACGGTCACGAAGGGCTGGAGGGAACAGGGTTTCAGGGCTTCCGGGGCTTTGACGATGTCTTTTCCTCTTTCGGGGATATCTTCGGCGATTTCTTCGGCGGCGGAACCCGTCCTCGCAGGCGCGCAAGCAGGGGGGCCGATCTGGAGTACAATCTGACGATCGGTTTCCTGGATGCAGCCTTTGGGGTGGAAAAAGCGATTGATCTTCCGGTGGCCGAGACCTGTCATGAGTGCCACGGCTCAGGGGTGGAGCCCGGATTTCAAAAGGAAGTCTGCCGAACATGCAGGGGCAGGGGTCAGGTCGTGAGATCGAAGGGGTTTATAAGCATAGCCACCACGTGTCCGGAATGCGCCGGACAGGGCCAGGTCGTCACGCATCCCTGCAAACGGTGCAAGGGCGCCGGTCGAGAACATGTGATGAAGAAGATCGAGCTGAAAATCCCCCCCGGCGTGGACAGCGGCACGACCTTAAGGTTGGCCGGCAAGGGAGAGCCAAGCCCCAGCGGAGGACCTCCCGGAGATCTTTATATCCGCATCTCTGTTGAGGAGCACGAATTCTTCCAAAGGCAGGGAGATGACGTGATTTGCCGGGTCCCCGTCTCTTTCGTGGACGCGGCTTTGGGTAGCACTCTGGAGATCCCCACTTTGGAAGGGACTGAAAAGGTGGACATCCCGAAGGGTACACAACCCGGGGATGAGCTGAGGCTGAGAGAGAAGGGCATCCCGAGGATACATGGCAAGGGCCGGGGAGACCAGGTGATCATAGCGGATGTCCGGATACCCACCCAGCTGAGTAGAAGGGAGGAACAACTGCTGAGAGAACTCGCCAGGCTGGAGAAGAAAGCGCAGAACGAGAATCCCGACCCGAAACCAGAGGGTGACAAGGACCAAGTGGAAAGAGCGTCCGTCGATCGATGAGACAGACACGCTCACAAGAGATGAAGGAGGCGGTTGGGAGATGAACATGGACCATCTTGCCCTGGTCGAGAAGATCATGGCGGAATTCGCGGAGAGCACCGGCCTTTCCGATCCCGAGAAAGTTCCGCGGAGATACCTGTGGACGGACGCTTTTGCGCTCTGCAACTTCCTCGAGCTCTACCGCCGGACGGCCGATCATCGCTGGAACCGATTGGCTCTGCAATTGGTCGACCAGGTCCATTTCGTACTGGGACACCACCGGCCGGACGACCCGCGCAGCGGTTGGATCAGCGGTCTCGCGGAAGAAGAGGGCAGGAAGCACCCGACGAGGGGCGGCTTGAGGATCGGCAAGTCGATGAGCGAGCGAAAGCCGTCCGATCCCTTCGATGAGCGGCTGGAATGGGAGCGGGACGGCCAGTACTATCATTATCTGACCAAATGGATGCACGGGCTCAACCGGGCAAGCCGCTCGACCGGAAACCCGATCTACAACTCCTGGGCCATAGAGCTTGCAAAGGCCGCACACGCGGGCTTCGTCAGCACGTCGCCTTCGAAGCGGATGTACTGGAAGATGAGCATCGATCTTTCCTTCCCGCTGGTCCCCTCCATGGGACAGCATGATCCGCTCGATGGTCTGGTCACCTATTTCGAGCTCGAGGCGACGGCCGCGGAGATTTCGGGCGGGATTCGTCCGTCACTCGGTCCGGAGATCTCCGAACTGTCGTCGCTCTGCGAGGGGAGAGACTGGGCCACGGACGACCCCCTCGGGATAGGCGGTCTCCTGTTCGATTCCTACCGGGTCCTGCAATTGATCAGCCGCTACGGCCTCGAGGAGGTCCCCTTGTTCAGTAATCTGTTGAATGCTTCCCTGGTCGGTTTGGAGGCCTTTTCAAAGGGCCGGTCCCTTAGCTTTCCGGCCGAATACAGGCTGGCGTTCCGGGAACTGGGTCTATCCATAGGGTTGCATGCGGCTCGGCGCATTCGGAAACGGATCGATGAGATACAGGATGTGTTCGGGGGCCATCCTCCCCTCCGCCCGCTGGCGGAAGAGCTGGGCCGATATGCAACGCTTGGTGAAAGGATCGAGGAATTCTGGCTCAAGCCCCTAAACAGGGAAGCGCCAACATGGACAGGCCACGGCGACATCAACAGCGTCATGCTGGCAACCACTCTTGCGCCCGATGGCTTTCTGGAGATCTAAACGGGCGGGGCCGGACCTTTTCTCAATTCCAGCATGGCGCTTCGGACGAAAACGAAACTATTTCCGTTTCAGGAGTTTCTTCAGGTCCCTCCATTTCCTGGTATTGATCACGTCATCCTTTTCCAGCCACCCGCGACGCGCCTGGTACACCCCGAAGCGCATGAAGGCCAGATCGGTCATGCTGTGGGCATCCGTGGAAACGGCCAACTTCACCCCCAAATCCTTGGCCATCTTGCTGTGCCGGTCCGTGAGATCGAGGCGGTCGGGATGGGCGTTCACCTCCAGGAAACAGCCCCGCTCCCTGGCGCCTTCCAATATTTTCTCGATATCCACGTCATAGGGATCGCGTTCGTTGATCAAACGGCCGGTGGGATGGGCCAGGATATTGAAAGAAGGGTTGTCCATGGCCCGGAGGATGCGTTCGGTCTGTTTCGGGCGGGACAGGTTTCGGTTGTAGTGTATCGAGCAGACCGTGAGATCCAGTTCCGCGAGAATTTCATCCGGCAGATCCAGGGATCCGTCCTCCAGGATATCCACCTCGATCGACTTCAACAGGCGGAAACCCGCGAGCTTCCCATTGAGCCGGTCGATCCTCTTGATATGCTCGGCCAGTCTCTTGTCATCCAGGCCTTTGGCCATGCTCACGCGTTTGGAGTGTTCGGAGACCGCCAGATATTCGTAGCCTTGTTCTTTGGCAGCCCCGGCCATCTGTTCCAGGGTGTGGCGCCCGTCGGTCTCCCTGGTGTGGCAGTGCAAATCGCCGCGGATATCGCCCAGGTCGAGCAGATGCGGAAGGCTCCCCTTCCGGGCTGCTTCGATCTCTCCCAGGTCCTCTCGCAGCTCCGGCTCGATGTACGGCAGGTCGACCCGTCGATAAACCTCCTCCTCGGTTTTGCCGGCGATGCGTTCCTCCCCCTTGAATACGCCGTACTCGTTGATCTTGAGACCCCGTTTCACGCCGAGCTTGCGCACGGCTATATTGTGGGCCTTGGATCCCGTAAAATAGTGCAGGGCTGCGCCGTAGCTGACCTCGGGCAGGACGCGCAGATCGACCTGAAGGCCGGACCGCAGGACGACCGTCGATCGGGTCCGGCCTTTGGAGATCACCCTGTTCACGTCCTCATATTCGACAAAGCGGTCCATGGCCTTTGAGTCCTGCTTGACTATGGCCAGCAGGTCAAGGTCGCCTACGGTTTCTTTATGCCTGCGGAAGCTGCCCGCCACATCGATTCTCTCAATGCCTTTGTCCTTTTTGAGATGATCGACGTAAGATCCGGCGATCTGTTCGGCGCTAGCCAGCTTGAGGCGTTTTCCGGCTGCTCCGGTCAGGCGCCCCAGTTGCTTCATGATCTGTTGTTGGGTCTTGTCGCCGAAGCCTTTCAGGTCCTTGATCCGGTTTTCCAGGGCCGCCTTTTTCAGGCCTTCAAAGTCGGTCACCCCGAGTTCCTGGTAAAGGGCCTTGATCCGCCTGGGTCCCAGGCCCTCGATGCGCATCAGCTGAACCAACCCTTTGGGAAGCCTCCTTTCGAGCTCTTCCAGTTGCTCGAGCGTACCGGTCCTGACGATCTCTTCGATCTTGCCGGCAAGATCCTTGCCCAGACCCGGGAGCTCGGAGAGTTTCTCGCCCCGTTCAACCAGATCGGCCACGCTTTGCGGCAGGTCCCCGACCGTGCGCGCGGCATTGCGATAGGCCCTGATGCGGAAGGGATTGGCGCCCTCGATATCGAGGAGGTCGGCAACCTTGTTGAAAATCTCGGCCACGTACGCGTTGTGAATCGGCATGCCCTTTTCCTCGTTCTCCTCCCAAGGTGGGCATTACTGTTGACACGGTGAATGGGGTGAAAGCGGTATTTGTTACGCTTCGAGGTGATCCCGAGAACTCATCCCCAAGTCACGTGGGAATTCCGTCGTTATAATGATTGAAAGGAGAAGGACGATCAGATGAGCGCTATCACCCTCTTTCTTTGCGGCGACGTAATGACCGGGAGGGGCATCGACCAGATCCTCCAGCACCCGAGCGACCCGGTGATCTACGAAGGCTATATCAAAGATGCCCGAGCCTACGTGGAACTGGCGGAGAGGGCGAACGGCCCCATCCCGCGCGGCGTCGATCCGGCCTATATGTGGGGAGAGGCGCTCGGGGAGCTCGAGAGGGTAGAGCCGGATGCGAAGATCATCAACCTGGAGACAAGCGTCACCCGGAGCGACGACTACTGGAAAGGGAAGGGGATCAACTACCGGATGCACCCGGATAACATCGGCTCCATCACGGCGGCAGGGATCGATATCTGCTCCCTCGCCAACAACCATGTGCTCGACTGGGGATATGAAGGGCTGGAGGAGACCCTGGAAACGTTGAGAAAGGCAGGAGTCAGGTGCGTCGGAGCAGGAATGGATCTCTCCGAGGCCGAGGCGCCTGCTGTCATCGAGGTCGAGGGAAAGGGCCGTGTGGTGCTCTTCGCCTTCGGCTCCCCTTCTAGCGGCGTTCCCTTGGGTTGGGCGGCCACGGAGCAGAAACCCGGGGTCAATCTCCTCAAGGAGTTCTCCGCTGAATCGCTGAGAAACATCGGTGAGAGGGTCGGGCAGGTAAAGCAGCCGGGGGATGTGATCCTGTTCTCCATCCACTGGGGGGGCAACTGGGGGTATGGCGTCCCCGAGGGGGAGGTCGAATTCGCACACCGGCTGATCGATGAGGCCGGGATCGACCTCGTCTACGGCCACTCTTCCCACCATGCAAAGGGCGTCGAGGTGTATCAGGAGAAACTCATACTCTACGGCTGCGGGGACTTCCTGAACGACTACGAGGGAATCGGGGGATATGAAGGGTTCCGGGACGATCTCGGCCTCATGTATTTCCCCGCGCTCGATCCTGCGACAGGCCGGCTCCTCCGGTTGAGCATGCGTTCAACCGCGATCAGGAACTTCAGGGTGAATCTTGCATCAACGGAGGACGCGGACTGGATGGCGGAGACCCTCAAACGGGAGGGGACTCGTTTTGGCACAGGGGTGAAGAAGGAACAAGACGGAACGTTGAAGCTCCTTTGGGGTGAGTCGTTGGAGTGATATCCCGGATTTCCCGTCAGAAGAGGACTCCGTGTCTCAGGGTGATGAAGCCTTCTCCGGCATGGCCTCTAGCTTTACAGTGCAGTACATTTCGCTTTTGCGCTGGAGTACCGCATCTGTCAGTCGGGCGCCGAAGGATCAGCCATTCTTCCCAAAGAGGCCCCTGGGCAATGCTCTCCGAGACAATCGGCATGGGCCAGGCCGACCCAGATCAAGGATTGAGGCGCGTACAATCCTATTCTGAATATGGCATACCTGGAATATTGGGGAGCGCCGATACCCTGTGGTTCCGAGTGGACATCTCCAAATGAAACCATCGCGTTGGCAGCCGCGGGCTGCGTTGTAGAATGGCAAGTCAAACGTCAACAGGCCAGTATGGCTTGTTTCGCGTGCTGGCGTCCATTGGTGAGCCTGTATTCAGTTCTTCTTCAGAAGGCGGTAGGTCTCCTCGTAGATGACTTTTCGTGGACCTATTGCAACGATCTCAATGATTCCTCTTGACCCCTCTTTGTAGATGATCCTAAAGCGGCCGACCTTGAGGGTCTTGAGTCCTTGCAGTTCGTCCTGGAGGGGTTTACCGGAGGCGGGATCCGATGCGACTAGCTCCAGCGCCGCCCTGATCTTCCTTTTGATCTCTGGATGGAGTGAGCGAACAAAAGCGGCGACCCCTTCCGTGACCCTCAAACGGGATTGCATGGATTTCCCCGAATCAGTCAAGAAGCTCTTCGAGTGTGTAGATCTTGCTCCCACTCTTCAGGGCGGCCAGACCACTCCTGATCTCCTCCATCAGGTCGGAGGATGATAAAATTTCGATGGTCTCCTTCCAGCTCTCGAATTCCCCGGCACTGACCAGCACTGCAGCGGGCCGGCCGTTCTTGGTGATCATGATCTCCTCATCCGTCGCGTGAACCCTGTCCACGAGCTCACTGAGCTTCATCTTCGCCTCTGAAAGCGGCAGGGTTTTCATGATTGGTCTCCTTCTTGGTTGACTAAAATTATGACCAGAATATATGGCTATTTGGCTGGGATGTCAACGAGGATTCCAAGAGCGACCTCCGGAAAGAAGTATCCCTCTCAAGGGACGAATTTACGGCTCTGGCGATTTCGGACAGCTGCTCTCGAACCCTAATAGGGCATGGAGTTGAAATGACGGTTGATATCCTCTGGATATCACCTGGGAGGCCGTAGTACGGATATGACGAGATGAACCTCATCCGAAGCCAACCGGGAATTACCTTGCCTTACCATCGATCATGAAGATCCAGGAGGAGCAGACCCTGCCGATTCAGAACAGCTGCTCTTTCCCCGTAAACAAAGGAATGATTTACGCGGGCGTGGATCTCCATGTCCGTCAGCAGGGGTTCCGGGGCCGGGCGAATCAAAATATGGTTGATCACCTTTCTCATCCCGGCGATTTTCAGGAGCATCGTTTTGCGCGGAGTTGCGCGTGAAGTAACTGGGGACCTCGCCCTTCAGGATGGCCGTCCCTTTCTCCACCTCGATGGGATGCATCGACCCGATCATGCCAGGTAGGCTGATCGACCACATCCGTCTTTGTCAACGCATCCGGCCCTCGATAGAGTGGACCCCGAGAGCATGTTTATGGCGGGAATTTGGTGCTGGCCATGCCCCCGAATACAGTCTGTCTCCCATTGCTGCACGGGCCATCCTGTGAAAGCCTGCAAAAAAAGAAGGAGGTGCAACGGCATGAGAGAGGTATACAAAGGAATGGGAGTGATATGGATCGTGATCTGCGTGTGGGCGCTGATCGGTGCAGTGCCTGTCGATGCGCAGCAGCAGAGGGACGGCAGGGATGGCAGGAATGTCGTTCCGATCGACGATGCCATGCTGGATATGCCCGTTCAGACTCGAGACGGGGAAGAGGCGGGAGAAATCGAGGACGTGATCTTCGACCGCCAAGGAAGGATTACAACGTATTTTGTAGACCTGGGAGGACGCTTTCTGGGCATCGGCGGGAAAATGGTGGCCGTCTCCTCTGATCGGATCAGTTTTGTCGGACGGGATTATGCGATATTTCAGGGGACCTCCAGGGAGTTGGAGAACCAGCCGGAGGTCGCTCCGACCTACCGCAGAGGCGCATACTATGGCTACTACGGACCTGGAAGGCCGTACTACGGCCCATACTCCCGCGGCTACTACGGCCCATACGGCCCGGGAGCCATGGGAGGCTATCCGGGACCGGAAATGCAGCGCGAGGAGCAGGAGAGACTGTACCAAGGGGAGCGAAATGGGGATCCGTCCCATAACTTGTCAGCCGACTTTTTTCTCGGCGCCAGGGTGAGGAACCGTTGGAATGCCAAGATTGGTGAGATCGAGGATCTTCTGGCCGACCCCGCGACAGGCCGAATCACCCACGCGGTCGTCGAGGTGGACGACCCCGATAAGGAGGTGGTGGTCCCATTCATGAACCTGCGGCTGTTTGGCCCGAATTTCGTTTACTACAGGGGAACGGAGCGACAGCTGGCCGGGATGCCCGAATACCGGGAGGGTCGGCAGCTGCCGAGATTTGACCGCCGGCAGACCGGACCGGGCCGGCAGGGGCCGGGCAATTCTTGATTCCCTTTGCGAGGGAGAAAAGGGTGGAACGCAGGACACCGGGCAACAACAGGGACCGCAGTGATCAGGCGCGTCCCTGGCATGCCATGGAGAAGGACGACATCATGTCCTCTCTGGGGGTGGATGAGAGCGGCCTGAGCAAGGAGGAGGCCCAGGAGCGGCTCCGGAAGTACGGGCCCAACAAGCTGGCCCGGGAGGAGAGGCCGAGTGGTGCGAAGCGCTTCCTGCGCCAGTTCAAGAACGTGCTCATCTACATCCTTTTGGTCGCGGCAGCCTTCACGGCCCTTCTCAGGGAATGGGTCGATACCGCCGTGATCCTCGGAGTGGTGCTGATCAATGCGGTCATCGGCTTTCTCCAGGAGGGGAAGGCCGAACGGGCCATGGAAAGCATACGATCCATGCTTTCCCCCAAAGCCAAAGTGCTTCGTGACGGCGAGGAGCGCGAGCTCCCGGCCGAGGAACTGACCCCGGGGGAGATCGTGCTCCTCGCCTCCGGGGACCGCGTGCCGGCGGATGTGCGCATACTCGAGGCCCGCAATGCACAGGCGGAAGAGGCTGCGCTCACGGGGGAGTCCCAGCCCGTAGCCAAGCAGGAGGACCCCGTGGAAGAGGAAGCGCCCCTGGGCGACCGCAGGAGCATGGTCTACTCGGGCACGGTGCTTACCAGCGGGAAGCTGCGCGGCGTGGTGGTCGCCACGGGATCTCGGGCGGAGATCGGCCGCATCAGCGAGATGGTCTCACAGGTGGAGCGGATGACCACCCCGCTCATGCGCAAGATCGACAACTTCGGCCGCAGGCTGTCCGCGTTCATCGTGCTGCTCGGGGCAGGACTTTTTGCCTTCGGCTACTTCCTTCGCGATTTCGCATTCACGGAAATGCTCATGGCCGTGGTCAGCCTGGCGGTGGCAGCCATCCCGCAGGGGCTTCCGGCCATCATGACCATCACGCTGGCCCTTGGCGTGAGGCGCATGGCGGATCGAAATTCCATCGTCCGCCGACTGCCGGCAGTCGAGACCCTGGGATCGGTCACGGTCATCTGTTCGGACAAGACCGGCACCCTTACAAGGAACGAAATGACCGTGTCCAAGGTGGTGGCGGCGGGAAAGGGGTATTCCGTCAGCGGCGTAGGCTACACGCCCGAGGGAGAATTCAACCTGGATGGAAAGAAGGTGTCTCCCCGGGACGAGAGGCAACTTCTGGAGCTGGCGCGGGCCGGGCTCCTTGCAAGCGACGCTAAGCTGCGCCGGGAAAATGGGGACTGGACCATAAGCGGGATGCCCACCGAGGGCGGGGTCGTGGTTCTGGCTCAGAAGGCAGGATTGGCCCACGAGGAGGAGAGGGAATCCTACCCCAGACTGGATGTGATCCCCTTCGAATCCGAGCGGCGCTACATGGCGAGCCTCCACAAAGACCCGGAAGGCGGCACCGTGGTCTACGTCAAGGGCGCACCGGAGCGGCTGCTGGAGCTGTGCTCCACGGAGCGCACGGAGCAGGGGGAAGGTCCTTTGAGCAGGGAGGAGTGGGTGCGCCGGGAAGAGGAGCTGGCCGACAGCGGTCACCGGGTCCTGGCCATGGCCGTCAAGCGGTTGAACGGGGCCGAGTCTCTCGACGAGGGCCAGGTCCGGGATCTCACCATGCTCGGCCTGGTCGGCATCATCGATCCGCCGCGGGAGGAGGCTATCGAAGCCATCAGGGAGTGCCGAGAAGCCGGGATCCGGGTTAAAATGATCACCGGGGACCACGTGCTGACGGCCCGCAGCATCGGGGCGTCCATGGGGATCGGGGACGGCGAGCATGCGGTGACGGGCAAGGACATGGAGGAGACCGGTGACGACGAACTGGTCTCCCTGGTGATGGAAAACGACGTGTTCGCCAGGTCCAGCCCGGAGCACAAGCTGCGCATGATGGAGGCCCTTCAATCGAAAGGACAAATCGTTGCGATGACGGGGGACGGCGTCAATGACGCGCCGGCGCTGAAGCGCGCCGATGTGGGCGTGGCGATGGGCATCAAGGGCTCGGAGGCGGCCAAGGAGGCAGCAGACATGGTGCTGGCCGACGACAACTTCGCGACCATCGAGCAGGCGGTCAAGGAGGGCCGCACCATCTACCAGAACCTGGTCAAGACCATCCTGTTCATCCTGCCTACGAACGGCGCCGAAGCGCTTATGGTCATCAGCTCTGTTCTCATCCTCTTCGAAGTCATGCCCATCACTCCCCTGCAGATCCTGTGGGTGAACATGGTCACGGCCGTGACCCTGGGCATATCTCTGGCTTTCGAGCCCTCCGAGGAAGGCATCATGCAGCGCCCGCCCAGGCCGCCCGACGAGCCCATCCTCTCCGGATACCTCTTCTGGCGGATCGGTTTCGTATCCGTTCTCATTGCAGGGGCATCCATCCTGCTCTTCAATTCCCGCAGCGAGGCCGGAGACAGCATCGAGGCCGCCAGGACCGTGGCCGTCAACGCGCTCGTCGCCGGGCAGCTCTTCTATCTCTTCAACAGCCGCTTCATCGACCGGCGGTCACTGAGCATCAGCGGACTGACGGGCAACACGAAGGCGCTCATCGCCGTCGGCCTGCTGCTGCTGCTGCAACTTGCCTTCACCTACCTGGGCCCGGTTCAGACCCTCTTCGGAACGGAATCCATCACCGCCGCAGATTGGGGCTGGGTCGTCGCCGCAGGGATCTGCGTGTTCCTTCTGGTGGAGGCGGAAAAGGCTTTGATGAATCGGTGGAGGAAACATTAGGACGTATTCCCGCTGTTGCGGTGCATTGAGGGATCGGCGGACCCCGGGAAGAGCTCCGGCGGGGTTGGGCGGCGCCAGATCCGTGATTCAGCGGTGAGAGCGTTCCCGGCCCCCCCCTCGACCGCGCCTCGGACCGGGTGCGGGAGAGATCGAGCTCCCTTCTGTCCCCGGGCGCAAGGAGAAAGGTGCTGCCTCGGAACCCGATCTTTGTGGGGGCGGCCGTGCCCGGCCGGCAGTGAAGCGTAATGCGGCCGGGGGTGATTTCTATATCGATCCAGCTGTGCCGGTACCTGATTCCGAACCGCAGGCACTTGAGCTCCGAGGGGAGCCTGGGGTTCAACCAGAGCACCTCCCCCCGGCTCTCGATCCCGGAATAGCATCTCAGGATGAGGTCGACCGTGCCCGCCATGGCGCCGAGATGAATCCCTTCCTTGGTGGTGCCGCCCTGGATGTCCTCGATGTCGCTCTCGAGCGCATCCTGGAAGAGCCGCCAAGACATCTCCCGCCTGGAGCGCGAGAGGACCCAGGCATGAACCACGCGGCTGAGGGTCGAGCCATGGGAAGTCCGCTTCAGGTAGTAATCGATGTTCCTGGGGATGGTCTCCTGGTCGAAGGGGTATCCCAGCCAGTCAAAGAGTTCTCCCAGCTCTTCGGCCGAGAGCAGGAAGAAGAGCATGAGGACGTCGGCCTGCTTGGAGAGCTTGTAGCGGTTGGGGCTGTCGCCCTCGGCTTCGAGAATGCGGTCGAGCCTCTGGATGTTGCCGTACTTCCTGCGATAGGCCTCCCAGTCGAATTCCTTCAGGTCCCCGTACCCCTCGAACTGGCTGATGATCCCGTCCTCGTGAAAAGGAACGCGGAGCTTGCTGCCGATCTCCTCCCAGCGGTCGAGCTCCTCATTTCCAAGGCCCAGGTCTTCCACAATGTACTTGCGGCGGTGTTCGGGGAGGCCTTCGATCATCTCCAGGGCGCGGCGAAAGACCCAGGCGACCATCACATTGGTGTAGGCGTTGTTGTCGATCCCCGGCTCCGACACATCCGGGTAGCGGTCGTGAAACTCGTCCGGCCCGATGACCTTCCGTATCTCGTAGCGGTCCATGGAGTCGTTGTACTGAGCCTTGGCGGCCCAGAAGCGGGCGATCTGGACGATGAGCTCGGCACCGTAAAAGGACAGGAACTCCTCGTCTCCGCTCACCTGGTAGTACTGCCAGATGTTGTAGGCCACGGCAATGTTGACGTGCCGCTCGAGTCGTGAGTTGTCCGGGATCCAGCGGTCCGAAGCGGGGTTCAGGTGAAGGGTCTGGGCCTGCTCCTCGCCGTTGCTGCCGCTCTGCCACGGGAACATGGCGCCGGCGTATCCCGCGCTCTTTGCGGCCCAGATTGCCCTTGGTAGACGGTGGTAGCGGTATTTGAGAAGCGCTCGCGTGATCTCCGGCATTCGGAGGTTGAGGAGCGGAAAGATGAAGAGCTCGTCCCACATGATGAGCCCCCGGTAGGCCTCTCCGTGCAGCCCTCGGGGAGGCACGCCCACGTCCCGATCCACAGTGTTGGGGGACACGGTCTGGAGCAGGTGAAAGATGTGGAGGTTCAGGATCTGCTCCATGCGCGGGCTTTGCGCTTCGATATCCATGCGCCAGTGGTCCCAGACGTGTCTCCAGGCAAGGGTGTGCCGGTCGAGCAATTCCGCAAAATCCCCTGCGTGGTGAAGCGCGGTCCGGGCTTCCATCAGGCTTTCAGATACGGCCGGATCCCCGGAGTGGTAGATGGCGACGATCTTCTCGATCCGTACAGGGATCCCCTCCTGGACGCGGATTTCGAACTCCTGCGCGACGTACCCCTCTTCATGAAGAGACTGCGGGGCAATTTCCGCCTCCTGACGGCCCATGAAGATCCGTGTCCGCGCCGCCTCGGCGATCCGGACATGGGACTGGTTCGTCTCCGCCTCCAGCCAGATCACCCGGCTATCTTTTTCAGCCCCGTTTCCCAACTGATCGAGGTGGCGGCTTTCCAGCTGCCGGTAGCGTTCGACCAGTGTGTTCTCCACGCGCCCGTCCAGGGCGGAGCGCACGTGGATGGTCCCAGACCAGTTCTCCGGCGTCAGGGTGGTTTCAAGACCTGCCAAGTGTGGTTCGCCCATGTGCACGAACCTGCGCTGAGTCAACCTGGTTCGGCGATCCCCTTTGTCTTTGTACCCGACCGTCCTCACCAGGACCCCGCGTGCCATGTCGAGTTCCTGGCGGTAGTCCAGGATTTCGACCGAATCGAGGTCGAACCAGTCGCCCTCTTCGATCCGGAAAGAGAGCGGCAGCCAGTTGGGGATGTTCACCATACTCTCGTTTTCGATCGTGTGGTCCGCCACATGGCTCTTGAGGCGGTTGTAGACGCCGGCAATGTAGGTTCCCGGGTAGTGGACCCTGCCGGCGGCCGACTCGGGCGCGGCCCCGCGGGAGGCGAAATAGCCGTTTCCGGTGGTGCAAAGCGTTTCCCGGTGCTTCTCCTTCTCCGGTTCGAAACCCTCGTAGGTGAGGGACCAGACATTGAGTGAGGACTCCTTCTCGGCAAAATCGACCAACTCCTCCAGAAGCTCTGCTACCTCATCGGTATCCCGCACCACGTAGTGCGCCGCGGTCTGCTGGTCGTCTTCGCTTACCAGGACACCGATGCCGCAATCCGCAACGGCTCGAAAGGCATCCTCGTCCGTGACGTCGTCCCCGATGTAGAGAGGCACGGCGCGGGAAGGATCGATTTGGAGTTTCTCCAGCAGGTAGAGAAGGGCCCGGCCCTTGTCCCAGTCCGCGTTCGGACGAAGCTCGAATACCTTCTTCCCCGCGGTCTTCACGAGCTCTTCATGGCGCTTGGCCACCTCGTCGACCTCCTGTTCCAGTTCCGGAACGATCCTCTGGTCCGCCTGGCGGTAGTGGACGGCGATGGCATATGGCTTTCGCTCCAACCGGACCCCCTTGAGATCTTTCATCAGGGGCTTCAACTCCTCCTCCGCGCCGTTCAGAGCCGGGAGGAAATCCTTCCCGAGCTCCTCGTGGAACGAATCATCCGACCCTGCCATGTTGAACCCGTGGCTGCCGGCATAGACCAGATTTTCCAGGCCGATGAGGTTCTTTGCATCGCTCAGTGCGCGGCCGGTCACGATGACCACGCTCCAGTGCTCGGTGAGCTTCCGGAGGAGCTGCCTCGTCTTCTCGGGAAGAAGGGTCTGGGTGGGGTCCTCCACGATGGGCGTGAGCGTCCCGTCATAGTCCAGGAAGATCGCCGGCCGCCCTTTTTTGAGCCTCTGGAAGATCTCCGCCTTTTTCTCCAGGGCCGAGGGAAGTCGGTTTGCATGTCGCTCATTCATCACACTCCCCCGATTTCGGACAGATCACGAACGACCATGTCCGCGCCAAGGCTTTCGAGCCCTGCGTTCCTCCCCGACCTGTCGACCCCGATCACCATCGCGAACCCTCCGGCCTTGCCGGCCTTGACCCCTGCAATCGCGTCCTCCACCACCACCGCTTTTTCCGGGCTCACCCTCAGCCGTTTCGCTGCTTCTTCAAAGATATCCGGTTCGGGCTTTCCCCTGAGGTCGTGCTCTGCGGCGTCTGCGCCGGTGACCACCACGTCGAAAAGGCCGCGAACCCCGGCCGCGTCCAGAACCGCCTCCGCGTTGCGGCTCGACGATATCACTGCGGTGCGGATCTTTCGCTCCCTGAGCTTCCGAAGGAACTCCACGGTTGTCGGATACGGATCGATCCCCTCCTCCTTCAGGTGCTTCCGAAAATAGTGGTTCTTGCGGTTTCCAAGCCCGCAGACGGTCTCCTTCCCGGGCGGGTCGTCCGGGCTTCCGTAGGGAAGGGAGATCCCTCTTGACTCCAGAAAACTCTTTGCCCCCTCGTATCGCGGCTTGCCGTCGACGTGGCGCAGGTAGTCCTTCCGCTCGTCGAACGGCTCGAATTCCAGCCCCTCCCGGCGTGACCGCTCCTTCAGGTATTCATCAAACATCTTCTTCCACGAAGCGGCATGCACCCGGGCCGAGTCCGTGATGACGCCGTCCATATCGAGAATCGCCGCCTCGTATTTCGTCATGTCTATATGGGCTCTTTCCTTCCCCATTCGGCTATCCCTTCTTCTCGGCTTCCGCGACCTTCTCGATCACCGGAAGCACGCTGTCCGGGTTGACCGAGATGGAGTCGATCCCCGCCCTCACCAGAAAGGCGGCAAAGTCGGGATGGTCGCTGGGCGCCTGGCCGCAGAGCCCCACCTTGCGGTCCTTCCTGTGAGCCGATTCGATCAGGCGCGATATGGATTCTTTCACCGCCTCGTTCCGCTCATCGAAGAGGTAAGAGAGCAGGGAGGAGTCGCGGTCCACCCCCATGGTCAGCTGGGTGAGGTCATTGGAGCCGATGGAGAACCCGTCGAAGTGCTCGGCGAACTTTTCAGCCAGGATGATGTTGGTGGGGATCTCCGCCATCACGTAGATCTGCAAACCGTTCTCTCCCCGCCTGAGGCCGTTCTGCGACAGGACGGACAGCACTTTTTCCGCCTCCTCCGGGGTCCTGCAGAAGGGGACCATGACAACCACGTTCTCAAAGCCCATCTCCTCCCTCACCCGCTTGAGGGCCCGGCACTCCAAGGCAAACCCCTCACGGTAGCGGTCGCTGTAGTAGCGCGAGGCCCCGCGGAACCCGAGCATGGGGTTTTCCTCTTCCGGCTCGAACTCCCGCCCTCCGATCAGGCTTGCGTACTCGTTGGTCTTGAAATCGCTCGTCCGAACGATGACCGGGTGGGGATGGTTGGAGGCGGCGATCTTGGCAATGCCCTGGGAGAGGTGATCCACAAAGTATTCGGTCTTGTCCTCGTACTCCGCGGTCATCTCCCGGATCCGTTTCTCCGCCTCCTTGTCCTCGAGCCTGCCGAAGCGGACCAGGGCCATGGGGTGGATCTTGATGAGGTTGCCGATGGTGAACTCCAACCGCGCAAGGCCGATCCCCTTGCATGGGAGCTGCCACCACCGAAACGCACCGGCAGGGCTTGCGACGTTCATCATGATCTCCGTGCGGGTGTCGGGGATGTCCTGCAGGTCGATGTCCCTGGTCTCGAATTCGAGCGCGCCCTCGTAAACCCGCCCTTCATCCCCTTCGGCGCAGGAGATGGTGAGCTCCTGTCCGTCCTTGAGGGACTTGGTGGCCTCCCCGGTCCCCACCACGGCGGGCATCCCCAGCTCCCGGCTTACGATGGCCGCGTGGGAGGTCCTCCCCCCGTGGTCGGTCACGATTCCGGCCGCCTTCTTCATGATCGGCTCCCAGTCGGGGTCGGTCATGCCGGTCACCAGGATCGACCCTTCCGTGAAGCGGTCGATCTCTGCGGCGTCCCTGATGATCTGCGCCTTGCCCGAGGCGATGGCCTGGCCGATGCTGAGGCCTTTCAGCAGGACCTCTCCCTTTTCCTTCAACCGGTAGGTCTTGAGCGCCGCGGCCTCTTTCCGGGACTCCACCGTCTCCGGCCTCGCCTGGACGATGAACAGCTCGTCCCGCTCCCCGTCTTTCGCCCACTCGATGTCCATGGGGCGGCCGTAGTGGTCTTCGATCGTGCACGCCCAGCGGGCGAGCTGCATGATCTCCTTGTCGCTCAGACAGAAGGACCCCTGCTCCTTTTTGGAAGTGGTTACGTTCTTGGTGGTTTCGGACCTCCCGCTCCCGTAGACGATCTTCCGCTCCTTTGCGCCCAGGGTGCGGTCGATGATGGGGAGGCAGCCCTCCTTCCCGATCAGGGGCTTGAAGACCGTGAACTCGTCCGGGGTCACCTGCCCCTGCACGACGCTCTCCCCCAAACCCCAGGAACCGTTGATCACGACCACCTTCCTGAAGCCGGATTCCGGGTCGAGGGTAAACAACACCCCGGCAGAAGCCTTGTCCGAGCGGACCATCTTCTGCACACCCACGGACAGGGCGATCTTCATATGCTCGAACCCCTTGTCTTCCCGGTAGCTGATGGCCCGGTCGGTAAAGAGCGAGGCGTAGCATTTTTTGCAGGCATCGAGGAGCGGTTTTTCCCCGGTGATGTTGAGGAAGCTCTCCTGCTGTCCTGCGAAGCTCGCCTCCGGGAGGTCCTCCGCGGTACCGCTGCTCCTGACCGCCACGTTGGCCCTGTCGGTATCGAAACGTTTCCCCAGCTCCCGGTAATGGGCCTTGATCGATTCGGCAAGGTCAGTGGGGAACTCCGCATCGAGGAACATCCGGCGTATGGCCTCTCCGGTCTGGTGGAGCTTCTTTTTCTTGTTCCTGTACTCTTCGAGCTGGGATTGGATCTTCCCGGGCAGGTCGTTGGCATCCAGAAAGGCCCTGTAGGCCGCAGCCGTGGTGGCAAATCCGTCCGGGACCGATATTCCCTTCTCCTTGAGCTCGCGGATCATCTCGCCCAGGCTTGCGTTCTTCCCGCCGACCTCCGACACGTCCCTGGAGCCCACGTCCTCGAACCAGACCAGATGCCTTTTCTCCTTTTTCCGTGCCAATACTCATCCTCCTTACCTTCCCATCCGGGCTGCGCCCAGGGCTTTCAGTTTTCCCCCTTCAGGCGCCGAACTTCTTCAGTTTCCGCGCGTTGGCCATGAGCAGCGGCATGAGACTCAGTGCGGAGAGCCTGCCCAGGCCCCCGTGCAGGCACGCCGATTCGGAGAATCTTTCGACATCGTCCCTCCGGCACCATTCGGAGGAGAGCACGACCGGGACGGGGTGCCAGCTGTGGCCCTTCAGGGTGGCCGGTGTGGAATGGTCCCCGGTGATCGCAAAGACGTCCGGTCCGAGGTCGGTGATTGCAGGAAGAATACGGTCAACCTTCTCGATGGCCTTCACCTTCTCCTCGAAATTGCCGTCCTCGCCGGATGAATCGGCGTGCTTGACATGCAAAAAGAAGAATTCGAACCGCTCAAATTCCCTGCGGAGCCGCCCGACCTGGTCTTCCACGTCCTCCCCGGCATCCAGGACCTCCATCCCCAGGAGCTTCGACAATCCCCGATACATGGGGTAGACGGCAATGGCGGCCGACCGGAGCCGGTAGGTCTCCCTCATGCCGGGGAGGTGGGGATGTTTGGAAAAACCCCGCAAGAGGACCATGTTGGCCGGATGATGGCCGGACAAGGTCTCCCTGGCCCTTTCGGCGAACCGGTTGACGATCCGGGCGGTTTCCTTTGCCTCCTTGCTCTGCGGAGTGCACTCCCTTGGAGGGACGCCGGTCTTCTGGGGGTCCGTGTCGCTCAATTCGGCCGAGAGCTCTTTTCCGCGGAACACGGCAAGGAGGCGGTGCTCCTTGATGGGCCTGACGATCACGCGGACCCCATCAAAATCATCGCCGTCGAGGAGTTTGCATATTTCCTCGTTTTTCTCGGTCGAGATGCGGCCTGCACGCCGGTCGGTCACCTCGCCCTTGTCATTGATGGTGGCGAAATTCCCCCTGGCGGCCACGTCCTCTTCCCGGAGGTCGAATTCGATCCCCGAAGCCTCGAGAACCCCCCTTCCCAGCTCGAACTTCAGGGGGTTGTATCCGAAGATCGCCAGGTGACCCGGTCCGCTTCCCGGGGTGACCCCCGGGGCGACCGGGTCGAGCAGGCCGCATACGCCCCTCCGTGCAAGCTCATCCATATGGGGCGTGGAGGCGGTCTCGAGCTCGCTCTTCCCGGTTTCCGGGTGGGGCAGCCCCCCGAGCCCGTCGATGATCATCAGGACGATCTTGCTCTTCGATTCAAAAGAGATCCTTCGCATCAGTTCCAGGTTCATCGTTTGCGGACCCCCTCCCTCACATCACTTCTTCTGGGCACACCGTTTCTGAGCACAACATTTCTCTGCGTCCCTTCGATGAAGGAGACGATGTTTTCGACGCTGGAGTCGAGAAGCCGCTCCACGGCCTCGCGGGTGTTGAACCCGATGTGTGGAGTGATGAGAACGTTCGGTTGATCGGCCAGAACTTTGTCGGCGAGCACCTGATCGAGGTTCCCCTCGTTCAGCTTGGAATAGATGAAGGTGGATATGATCTCTGCATTTCTGAACCGGCTGTCAAGATCGTCCGAAGCTCTATTGCCCGTGAGCAGCACCTCATGCTTGTCCTTCAACCGGTCGAATGGTTTCTGCTCCCAATCCTCTATTTCGAACCCGACGATCTTCATGGCCTTGCCTCCTGCGGGAACGGTTCAATCTCCTTTCGAGTAGAGAGAAAGTGGCTGCTTTTTTCCATGGGGTCGCGTTCTTAGTTTGGACGAAACCTCCTCTTAAAAGGACATATTCTTTCCCGCCCGAACATACTTCGATGGTTGGACATGACTGTCCCCGGCGGGATAGATCTTCCGCTCTTCTTAAAGGCTAACGGCCCAGGGCCTCCCTGAGCGCCTCCATGGCCCTCTCCAGGGAGCGCTCGGCCTCTTCCAACCGTCTTCGCAGGTCCTGCGGAATCTCCCGGACTTCCGGGGCCGCTTCCGATGCGGGCGCGATGGCGCGCGCCTCGGGACGAGGTCCCCCAGCAAAAAGCGCCCTGAGCGCCAGGTCGATGGTGGGCTCCATGACCACCCTCTTGCCATAGACCATGATCACCCTCTTCAGCTGTGGGATGTTCACCCCTTCGGCGATGATGAAGACCGGTTCCACGTAGAGAAAGGAGCTGTCCACGGGGATGACGATGAGGTTTCCCCGAACCACCCGTGAACCCCTCTGGTCCCACAACGTGAGCTGCTGCGAGATGAAGTCGTCCTGGTCGATCACCGCCTCGATCTGCATGGGGCCGTAGGTGAGATACTGCTTCGGGAGCTTGTAGAGGACCACCTGCCCGTAATCCGGGGGGTCGCACTTGGCCGCCATCCATGCGATCATGTTCTCCCGGTTCTCGGGCACGAAGGGGAGAATCAGGATGTACTGCAGCTCCTCCTCCCCGGGAAGCCTTGTGAGGATGTAGTAGGGCTCCATCCGGACCGCTTCGGCGGCGTACTTGGCCTTCGGAAAGGCCCAGAGGTCCTCCTGGTTGTAGAAGACCTGGGGCACCGTCATGTGGTAGTGGCGGAACTTCTCGGCCTGGATCATGAAAATGTCCTGCGGGTACCGGATGTGTCTCCTCAAGGCGGGGGGCATCTCCTCGAAATCCTTGAAAAGCGCCGGGAACGTTTTGCGATAGGCCTGGACGATGGGGTCGCTCGGATCGATCACGTAATAGAGGACCGTCCCGTGATATGCGTCCACCACGATCTTGACCGGGTTGCGAATGTAGTTGAGCCCCGTCTCGGAGGGTTCGGAGTAGGGGTACCCGGAGGATGTGGTGTAGGCATCCTGGATCCAGAAGAGCCTCCCCTGATCCGCCACCAGGTAAGGGTCCCGGTCGAGCGGCAGGAAGGGGGAGATCCGGGACACCCGGTCGCGGACACGTCTCCAGAACTGAACCTGGCTCTGGGGACCGATGTAGTCGGAGAGGAGGAAGTTGATATCCGAGAAGTGCCAGGCAAAGAGGAGACGTTTCCAGAATCCGTCCAGGGGGACGCCTCCCTTCCCCCTGTAGTTCACATAGACATTCGTGGGTCCCTTGGGATAATCGAACTCCTCGACCAGGGAATCGACGATGCGAAACCCGGTCATCTTCTCCCCGTAGTAGACGGCGGCCTGCTCGAACTCGAAGAACTCCGATTCGGGAGGCAGGTTCTTGACCAGGTAAACGGGAAGCCCTTCTTCGGCAGCTTCGGAGACGAAACTCATGGCAAGTCCGTAGCCGTGGGTGAACTGGAGATGGCGGTTGACCCAGGTGTCCGCCTGCTCCGGCAGCTGGTTGACCAGTTCACGGGCCGCCAGCATGACCTGCCGGTATCCTGCTCCGTCTCCCAGAACGTACCGGTCGACGTCCACTTCGTAGAACTGATAGTAGAGCCGAATCGCCTGGGTCTCCTGAAAGGTCTGAAGGATCGGACGCCAGTCCCAGAGCCGAATGTTGCGGATCACGTCGTCTTTCCCGGCGATCTCGTCATAGGTCAGCTCGCTCACCGCCTGGTAGTCGCGCTCTTCGATCCGGCCCAGCCCGAAAGCCCTCCTGGTCATTTCGATATTGTTGACGAGAAAAGGCCTCTCCAATTCCAGCTCGTTCGGCACCACGGAGAATCTCTGCACCAGCCCGGGCACGAGGGTCAGGGCGACGAAGCTCCCGACGAAGTAAACGCCGATCCCCGCAAAAAGCACGGTCAGCCTGGGCCGCAGCAGGTGGAAGATGACCAATGCCCCCAGGAGGACCGAGGCAATGAGCATGATCCTGATGCCGATCCTCACCACATGGTAGTCGGTGTAGCCTACGCCGTAGACCACGCCCCGCCGATCGAAGAGGAGCCCGAAGAGGTCGAGGTAGTATCCCCATGCCCATCCGGCCAGGAAAAGCAGAAAAAGGATGGACAGGTGTTTCCCCGGCCTCGTGGTGGCGCCCGCTTCGCGAGGCCCGAGACGCCCGGTGACGAAGTACAGGAGTGCGCTCAGGAAGAGGGTTACGAAAAGGAGCGCGGTGTATCCGTTCTGAAGCAGTTCATGGAAGGGGAGCCTGAAGACGTAGAATCCCACATCTCTCCGGAAGATCGGTTCGATCGAGCCGAAACTCCCTCCCCAGAAAAAACGAATGGCCGCGTCCCATTCGTTGGCATAGGCCGATCCGAAAAGGTAGGCGGTCAGAAGGGAAAGAGCAACGATGCCGATCCTCGCTGCGGTAAGGCTGACTTCGGCTCCCTCGGCAATGTGAAGGGGAATCCGGCCTCTTTGTTCGCCCCCACCGCCGTATTCGATCACCACCCTCTTGCCCTTCAGGGGCGTTGCAGAAAGGGCGAGCCGCAGGTTCAACCACAGGAAGAGGAAGACCACGGCAAAGGGAATCGCGAACAGGCCGATCCGGATCCATAAGATCCTCCAGAAGACGGCCGTGTAACCCAGCTGCCGCATCCAGAGCCATTCCACAATCCGGTCCGCACCTGCAGCGGCAAGGATGACGAGGAGGAGAAGAGCGGCCGGGATACCCCACCGCAATGCCCTTCTCCTTTTCCGCACCGATGCTCCTGTAGACATCTTCTTCTAGGTCCCTGGATTCTCTCCTTTGACTTATTCTGCTCGCACTCTCACTTGGACGGGGGCGGGGACTTGCCCTCCTCCCCCAGTTTCATCTCGAGGTATTTGCCTATCAGAATCGCAGCGGGATAGAGCACCTGCTCTTCGTTCTTCGCGTGCAGGATCAGCCTCTCCGCAAACCGGGCATGTTCGGGTTTATTCTCGCTCTTGGCAGCGGAAGAGAGACGCTCAAGCGCCTCGATGATCCTCTCATGCTCCTGAAGCATCTTGGCCCAATTGGCTTCCAGTCTTCCGGCCATGGGTATGGCTTCGTTCATGTCCGGCCTGAGCTCGCCTCTTGCAAGGGGCTGAAGCAGGCCGATCGGGGGCATGGCGTATTTCTCCTCCTCCTCGAAATGCGGGGCCATTCTTCTTTGAACCTCTTTTGCAGCCTGGGCGGTTTTCCCGCCGGAGCGGATGGCCTTTTCAAGCTCCTCATGGAGTCTTTTGTGCTCGGCTCTCAGCGCAGGGGGCGTCCTCAGGAGCTTCGCCCCTTCCTGACCACCCTGTCCTTGCGCAGCCGTAATGCACGGGACGCCGAAAAACACGCCGACGAATATCCATAAGACCCGCACCGTTCGGGGTCCCAAAAGACTCCACATCATCTCCATCCTCCTCACACAAGAATAGAATATTCGGTCGAGACAAGCTTCGGCCCCATTGCTGCCTGGAGTTCAGTTCGGTCCGATCCCCTCGCTGGACGAAAAGGTCTCGTCCGCATTCATGCTCATTCCATGTATCTTTTGGGAGCTCATGCAATGGGGCTTCACTGGTAAAAGCGGTCTTTCACCGATGCATATCGCCGCGGGCTTCTGCTCTCAGAAAACCGGTTAGTGCCGTTCCAGTCGAACAATACCCTCTTTTACCCATTCCACCGGGACGATGTATGAGCGACAATGAGACAAAGCGCAGCAAGGAGGAAAGCAACATGATTGGGGAATTCATCATCGCCCTGTTGATCGCGCTTCTGCTGACCCTGATCTTCGGAGTGGGTCTTGGAGGCCGCGGCTGGGGAGCGGGCATCCTCGTCTTTTTTGTGGTCCTCTTTCTGGCCACCTGGGCCGGGGGATTGTGGATAGGTCCGTACGGGCCCCCGCTCTGGGGGGTCTCGTGGCTGACCTTCCTGCTCGTGGGGCTCTTTGTCGTTCTCCTCCTCGCGGCCCTGGCCCCGCGCCCACCTCGGACCGGGGGTCCGGGGACAAGGGTCGCGAAGAGGGAGACCGAAGCCCCCGAGGGGGACACGGACGTGATGGCGGTAGGGGCGTTCTTCTGGATCCTCATGTTCGGGCTGATCATCGCGATCATTGCCGCTTACCTGTGATCCGGTTTCGAATACCCCCATGAGTCCGCCGGCCGGGTCGAAACGCATGCAGCAAAGAAAGGAAACGGGTATCCCAAACCCATGGACCCGCTCTCCGAAGGAAGTCCTTCGGGGACTGGAGGTCTCTCACGAAAAAGGGCTTTCAGCCAAGTCTATCTTCCCTTCAATCGAATGTTTTCATTCATCCCGCCAACCATTTTGGTCTACGCATACGGGGTCGGAACAGGAAAAGGAAAGGATGCAGCCGCGTGTTCAATCAAATACGATGAGCGGCTTGATCATCCCCTCCTCCTTGCTCTCCATCATGTGAAAGGCCTTTTCGATCTCGTCGAATCGGAAGGTGTGGCTCGTCATGTGGGTCGGGTCGACCCGGTCGTTTTCGATGATCCGCAGGAGCCTTTCGATCCGCTCCCTCCCCCCGGGGCATAAACCGGAGCGGATGGTGATGTCGCTCATCCCCACGCCCCAGGCCATTCTGGGGATGTTGATATAGTCCCCCTTGCCGTGATACCCGATGTTGGACACGGTCCCTCCCGGGCGCGTGACCCGGACGCAGTCCTCGAATGTCTTCTGGGCGCCCAGGGCCTCGATGGCGGAATCCACGCCCGCGTGGCTCGTCATCTCCATGATCGTTTCCACCGGGTCCTGCCTGGAGAAGTCGACCACCACGTCGGCGCCGTAGCGCCTGGCCAGCTCGATGCGACGGGGAACGGATTCCACGGCGATGACCCATCCGGCCCCAAGGAGCCTGGACCCTGCCGTGGCCATGAGGCCGACCGGACCCTGCGCGAATACGGCCACCAGCCCGCCGATGGGGATGGCTGCGTGCTCTGCGCCCATGAAGCCCGTCGACATCATGTCCGCGGTGTAGACCGCCGCCTCATCGGGCACGGACTCGGGTATGGGGGCGAGGTTCTGGGCGGCATCGTTCACGTGAAAGTAATCCGCGAACACGCCGTCTTTCACATTGGCGAACTTCCACCCGCCGAGCATCTCCGTGCACTGGGAGGTGTAGCCCCGAAGGCAGTTCCTGCAACGGTAGTCCGGCGTGATCGCGCCCACCGCGACACGATCGCCTTCCTTCACGTGCCGGACCTCGCTCCCGAGTTTGTAGACGATGCCGACCGCCTCGTGGCCCAGTGTCAGGTCCTTTCGCTCTCCGATCCCGCCGTTTACGGTATGCGTGTCGGACGTGCAGATGAGTGCCCTGGTCGTCTTGACGATCGCGTCGTTCGGCCCGGGGTCTTTGGGTTCGGGCTTTTCCATGAACCCCACCTTGCCGATCGATTTCATCACGAAGGTCTTCATCCTCTCCTCCTTTGCGGTTTACACATCAGGCAATCGTCACTTCCGGATCCAGGTAAACGTCCTGGACCGCGTGGAGGATATCGACGCCCTCCTTCATGGGTTTCTGAAACGCCTTGCGGCCCGTGATCATGCCCATTCCGCCGGCGCGTTTGTTGATCACGGCACTCCTCACGACCTGAGCCAGGTCGTTTTCCCCGGACGCACCGCCCGAATTGATCAGGCCCGAGCGGCCCGAATAGCAGTTGAGCACCTGGTATCTCGCAAGGTCGATGGGGTGACCGGCGGCAAGCTCCGAATAGATCCTCTCATGGGTCTTTCCGAACCGAAGGGCCGTGAAGCCCCCGTTGTTCTCAGGCTGCTTCTGTTTTACGATATCCGCCTCGATCGTCACGGCCAGGTGGTTGGCCTGGCCGGTCAGGTCGGCGGCCAGTTGAAAGTTCTTTTCCTCCGTCTTGAAAGCGGCATTTCGGAGGTAAGCCCACAGGACGGTCACCAGCCCGAGATCATGGGCGTAGCGGAACCGTCCGGACACCTCCTGGATCTGCCGGTCGCTCTCGGTGGAGCCGAAGTAGACGGTTGCCCCGACCGCGACGGCCCCCAGGTCAAAGGCCTGGCCAATGGAGGCAAACGGAATCTGGTCGTAGCGGTTGGGGAACGTGAGGAGTTCGTTGTGGTTGAATTTGAGGATGAAGGGGATCCTGTGGGCGTATTTCCTGGAGACCGCACCAAGGACGCCCAGGGAGGATGCCACGGCATTGCACCCCCCTTCCAGCGCCAGCCTGACGATATTCTCCGGATCAAAGTATAGGGGGTTGGGTGCAAAGGAAGCCCCGGCGGAGTGCTCGACCCCCTGGTCCACCGGGAGTATCGAAAGATAGCCGGTGCCCCCCAGCCTTCCGCTGTCGAAGAGGGCCTGGAAATTCCTCATGACCCGTATGGAGCGGTCGGACGAGGCAACAACGCGGTCGACAAAATCGCTTCCGGGAAGGTGAAGATCCTCTTTGCGGATGGCCGAACACCGGTAGCCCAGAAGATCCTCGGCCTCACGGTCCAGTAGTGAAACGGTCCTTTCATGCATGCCGACCCTCCCTCAAAGGGCGGTTCCTTCTCGCCCTCTCAACGATGGTGCATCAGAAGATCC
>JAGVAP010000018.1 GCA_020060215.1 Deltaproteobacteria bacterium
GCGAAGTGGGTATACCCGGGGGGTGGATTCACGAGCATCATGGAAAGCCCGCATACCACGATCAGAAAGGCGATGCCGAAGAAGAGCATCGAACTCTGAAGACCCCAGACCCTCACGAGGTATGTGCCGAGAGGTGCGATATAGACCGACGCCAGACCGAAACCGGATACCACCAGCCCGGCGATCAATCCGGTCCTCTCCGGGGGGAACCACTTCAGCGCAGGCGGGGTGGCCGCCGAATAGCCGAAGCCGATGCCCGTCCCGGCGAGCAGGCCGAACCCGATGATCCAGATGGCGTAGCTCGTTGTCTGTGAGATCCAGATGAACCCGATCCCGACAAGGACTCCGCCGATGCACGAAGTCAGTCTCGGCCCGAACTTGTCCTGGATTCGGCCCGCCAGGATCATGGCAAAGGCAAAGACGATGCAGCAGACGGCGTAGGGGTCGTTCAGTGATGCGGCGTCCCAGTTGAACGATCCCGGCCGCCCCTTTTCGATGGATGTCCTGATGGCCGCTTTGAAGATGCTCCAGGTGTAGAGGATGCCCAGTGCCAGGTTGATTCCAGTGCCACTGAAGGTTACGACCCAACCCTTGTTCTGTGAAGATTCTACCATGGTGCTCTCCTTCACTCAGGGCGAAGGCGTGAGTGCACTGGGTGGGGGCCTTCCCCCGGAGCGACCCGGGGGAAGGCCTGTCAAAAGGAGGTGAACAACTGGCCGACAGGACCGGCATGGGAGTGCCTGCGGCACATGGAAAGGAGTTCTTTTCCCGCCCCGGCCGGGCAGGAGAAATCTCTGGCCTACGGACGCCCGGATACCAGCCTTCCCACCACATCGGGATCAGCAAGGGTGGAGGTGTCTCCAAGCTCCCCGATGGCGCCTTCGGCGATCTTCCTGAGGATCCTTCGCATGATCTTGCCGCTTCGGGTCTTCGGCAGGGCATCGGCGAAGTGGAGCTTGTCCGGGCTGGCAATCGGTCCGATTTCCTTCCGGATGTGGTTCACCAGCTCCTTCTTCAGGTCATCGGTCGGATGGAATCCCTCTTTCAGGGTCACGAAGGCGTAGATCCCCTGGCCCTTGAGATCGTGGGGATATCCGACCACTGCCGCTTCGGCCACGGAGGGATGGGCGACCAGTGCGCTTTCGATCTCGGCGGTACCCAGCCGATGTCCCGATACATTGATGACGTCGTCGACGCGGCCCATCAGCCAGTAGAAGCCGTCCTCGTCCTTCCTGGCGCCGTCGCCCGAGAAATAGAGCCCCGGGTGCTGGATGAAGTACTGCTCCTTGAAGCGGGCGGGGTCCCCGTAGACGGTACGCATGAAGCCGGGCCATGGCTTGCGGATGCAGAGATGGCCGCCCTCGTTGACAGCGGCCCCCGACTCGTCCTGGCGGACGACGACCGGGTCGACCCCGAAGAAGGGCAATCCGGCGGAACCGGGCTTCATCTGCATGGCGCCCGGGATGCCGGCAATCAGGTGGCCGCCCGTCTCCGTCTGCCACCAGGTGTCGGTGATGGGGCAGCGTTCCTTTCCGATCACCCGGTAGTACCACATCCAGGCCTCGGGGTTGATGGGCTCCCCGACGCTACCGAGGAGCCTGAGGCTGCTCAGGTTCCGGCGGTTGGGCCAGTCTTCCCCGTTTCTCATGATGGCGCGGATGGCGGTCGGCGCCGTGTAGAAGATGTTGACGCCATAACGCTCCACCACCTCCCAGAACCGGTCCGGCTCCGGGTAATTGGGCACGCTCTCGAAGACGATGGATGTGGCGCCGACGCCGAGCGGGCCGTAGACGATGTAGCTGTGTCCGGTGACCCAGCCGATGTCGGCGGTGCACCAGTAGACGTCTTCATCCCGGATGTCGAAGACGTACTTCATCGTCATCATGGTGAAGAGCAGATACCCCGCCGTGGTGTGGAGCACCCCCTTGGGCTTTCCCGTGCTCCCGCTGGTGTAGAGGATGAACAGAGGGTCTTCCGAGTCCATCCATTCCGGTTCGCAGACCGGGGAGGCGTCCTGCATCAACTCGTGCCACCAGAAGTCGCGTCCCTCCTTCATGGAGGTCGCCTTGTCGATGCGGTTCACGACGATGCATCGCTTGATGCTCGGGCACTGCGCCACGGCGGCATCGGCATTGGTCTTGCTGCTGAGGACCTTACCGGAGCGGTAGCCCCAGTTGCAGGTGACGAGGGTCTCCGCCTTGCAGTCCTGGATGCGGTCCCTCAGGGCCTCCGCACTGAACCCGCCGAAGACGATGCTGTGGATCGCCCCGATCCTTGCGCAGGCAAGCATGGCGATCGGCAGTTCCATGATCATGGGCAGATAGATGGCTACCCGATCACCCTTTCTCACGCCGGACTTTTTCAGGACGTTGGCGAATTTGCAGACCTCCCGGTGGAGCTGCTGATAGGTGAGGGTCTCCGATTCCTCAAGCGGTTCCCCCTGGAAGATGAGGGCCGCCTTGTTCTTCCGCCAGGTCTTCAGATGGCGATCAAGACAGTTGTAGGCGACGTTGAGCTTTCCGCCGACGAAGTAGCGCAGATAGATGTCGTCTTTGAAACTGTACTCTTCGACCGGTCCATCCCATTTCTTGAACCAGTCGATCATCTCGGCGGCCATGTCGCCCCAGAACCCTGAAGGGTCTTTGATGGACCGTTCCCACATCTTCTTGTATTCGTCCAGGCTCCTGACGCGGGCCTTCTCCACAAAATCCCCGGGCGGATCAAACACCCTCTTCTCCATATAGACCGATTCAACGCTGGCCTTTTTTTCCGCCATGCCTGACCTCCTTGCTCGCCGTTGAAGTGTTCACCACATACACTCGAATCCGAGGCGCACCATCCCGCCTCGAAGGATGATCGCATAGCTGGAAGGTGATGGCAAACGAGCTGCATTGTAACCACAGGATCACCCTATGGTGTTTCAAGATGCATGCCATACGGGGGATTGTGGGACCGGATAGAACCCCTGGAATTTGCTGGCGCAGTCAGGGCAGGGGAAGAGGGGGGCGATGGATGTAAACTGCAAGGTGACAGTTCTGTTCATTTCGAAGAGACAGTTCGTCTCGGAAAAGGGCCTTCTTCGAGCCGACCCCGCAATGCGTCAGCCCAGGAAGGCCCAGTGCTTCTTCTGCACCTCGACGACCTTTTTCAGAAAGGACATGCTCAGTGCGCCGCCGGCATCGCCGACGACCCTGTCCACGACCCTTGTCCTCAGGACGGGCAAACCGCAAAGGGCCTGCATCAGGGCAAGGCCGCATTCCCGTATCCCTTTCAGACTATAGCCGCCTTCCATGACGAATACGATCCGCCCGCCACAGGCTTTTTCGGCAATGCTGACCAGCAGAAAGGTGATCAGTCCGTAGCCCTCCGGCGTAACGGCCATGCCTCCGAGGCGGTCCCTGAAGTACAGGTCGAATCCGCAGGACACCAGGATCACCTCGGGGCGGTACGCCTGGGCGAGGGGATTGATGAAGAAATAGAGGATCTTTGAAAAATCCCTGTCCCCGATCCCCTTGGACAGGGGGATGTTGACGGTGTAGCCCTCCCCCGTTCCCTCCCCGACCTCTGCGTAGTGGCCGGTCCCCGGATAACCCGGAAACTGGTGGGTGGAGACGAAGAGGACCCGATCGGTGTCATAGAAGGCGGCCTGGGTTCCGTTCCCGTGATGCACGTCGATGTCCACGATCATGATCCTCTGGACCGAATACCGCTCCATGAGATAGCGGGCCGACAGGGCGATGTTGTTGAACAGGCAGAAGCCCATGGCCTTGTCGGGTTCCGCATGATGGCCGGGGGGCCTCACGCAGGCAAAGCCCCGTTTCCCATTCCCCGCCCATATCTCGTCCAGGAGCGCAAAGACCCCTCCCACGGCAAGTCGCGCGACATCGTAAGAGCCCTCGGTGGCCTGGGTGTCCAGGTCAAAGGAGGTGAGGGTCCTCTCTGCGCTGCGGGCAACGCGGTCGATATGCTCCCGGGTGTGGACCCATGCCAATTCCTCGACGGTCGCCATGCGGGGAGTCACTTCGCGTATCCTCTCCCGAAGAGAGGGATCCTGCAGGGCCTCTTCGAAGGCCTGGAATCGTCTGGGGCTCTCCAGGTGGAGGATCCTCCCAAGGTGGCCCGTGTAGCGGGCGTCCTTAACGAGAAGTACCGGCTGCACGACCATGAGCGCTCTCCCGGTTGAAACCCCTTTCGGACGCGTACCGGATCAGCTCTTCAGACTCCAGGATCTTCCCCCGATACTTCAGGAGCCCCTGCAACGCCGCATCCAGGAACTCCAGCCTGGAGCCGGGCAGCAGACATTCCTGAACGCATGCGATCACGACCTTTCTCTCCGCGATCGCCTTTTCCGTGGCGGGCCTCTTCCGGAGTCCTTTCACCTGTCTCTTGATCATGGATGCGATCTCATCGACCGTTCGCTGCGGAAGCTCCGGGTGGTTGCGCGCAATGGAGAGGAGGGCGCGAAGGAGGCCGGGCCTGACCTTCCTCAAGACGAACCCTGAGAAACCCCGCGGCTGGAATCCGACGGACGCGTAGAACCTTCTGGCCCCGATCTCGGAATCGAGGACGATGTCCCCAGATCCTTTGATCTCGTTCTTGACCAGCATCCAGATGCCGGCGACCAGAAACGTGCCTACCCCCTTCACCGGCGGAGGCGGGGCTGCCGACTCCTGCGACCTTCGCCGTTGTGTGGCGATATACTTGATCTCCAGGTCCCTCCGGAGGAACTTCTCCTTCGGTGCCAGAAAAACGAGCCCCACGATCCTGTTCCGCACCACGCAGGCGAGGAGATCCTTTTCGAGCCCCCGAACCAGACACCCGACAACGAAGCGGAGATGAAAGAAGTCGAGGTTCAGGTCAGCCACCTGCATGAGGCTGCCCGAGCAGAATGGAAAGCACATCAAGAGGGCAGGAGTCGAGTCGTCCAACGCGCCCTTGTAGAGATAGTCCGGCTCCGAAGGGCCGTCCCCGACGCAGAGAACCGCGTCCTCGCGCTTGATCCTCTGAAGCAGGTCGATCAAAACGTTTTCAGGGTCTCCCTCCTCCTCACGGCTTCCCCTGGACGAGATCCGCTTCTTCAGTCGGGCCGCCGCATAATCCAGCTCATAGTGGACCGCCAGGCGAAGACCGGCCTCGTGGATCTCCCTCAGGGCGGCGGCGTATTCCAGGCTCTCCCCCCTCTCCTGAATCTCCTGGCGCTTCACCATCTCCCCGTACTTGATGAGGAGCCCCTGTTCGATGGGGGGCGTGCCTTCCTGAAAGAAGAGGACCCTGTTCACCAGGACCCGCTGGCCCTGGAAGAGGAAATGGAAATCTTCCCCGCCGGAAGATTCGCCGGATTCCGGGTCGGCGTCGATCAGGCCCGTCCCGAGCAGCTCATCCAGGGAATACCCGATCTCCGGATTCATCTTCGAGACGGCGTCGATGGCCTGCTTGA
The DNA here is from genome assembly GCA_020060215.1 of Deltaproteobacteria bacterium. The sequence goes on from JAGVAP010000018.1 coordinate 5,438, forward strand.
TGTGCTCGCGTCTGATCATGGGAAGAAAAGGGTTCAGCGTTCAGGGTTCAGATCAAACCTTCAGGTATGAAACGTCATCACCTGCAGGAGCCCCGTAAGCGGGACGATTCATTCGGTTCCGAGAAGATCGCAAGCGAGAGCTCGCTCCTGCAGCAAACCAGGAAAGCCGAAAAGTTCCGGGGGATCAATCTTGCCAGCGCGGCAAGCGGCTCCGCTGCACACTGGCCCCTGAAATCTAGATGCCGGTCTTCCCAGGTTCGAACTTCACCGGAAGCTCGACCGTGAACACCGCGCCCTTGCCCTTGCCGCTCTCCAGGGAGATGCGCCCCCCCAGCTTCCGAATGATCCCTGCGCCGATCGAGAGCCCGAGACCCGATCCGTCCGTCCCGGCGGCATAGGCGGGATCGAAGATCTTCTCCCGCACCGCCTCCGGTATGCCGGGTCCCGTGTCGGCGACCCGGACCGTAACACACTTGTCGTCGCCGCGGGTGGTTATGGTGATTCGGCCTTCCCTGCGAATGGCGGTGACCGCATTCAGAAGCAGGTTCTGAAAGACCTGACGGAGCAGGGAGGGGTCGCTGCGGATCAGCGGCAAGGAATCCTGCTCATTCCGCTGCACCTCGATCCTGTTGAAATGCAGTTCTCGCTCCAGCAGTTCCAGGATCTCATTCAGCAGATCGGCGATGTTGATGTCCCTGATCAACGGGACGTCGCGTCTGGTCGCCTTGACGAACTTCCCGGTCGTCTTTCGGGCCCTGGCCACCTCCTGCTTGATCTGGCCCAGGCTTTCCCTCATCTCCGCGAGGTTCTCCTCTTTGGTGAGGTCCCTGCGGGTGAGGTCATGGAGCCAGCTCGATACGAGATCGATATTGGAAAGGGTGTCGTTCATCTCCTGGATGATCCCCGAGGCCAGCTGCACCGAGGATGCGGCCTTGCTGGAGTGCTGGAGCTGCCGGTCGAGGACCCTGATGGAGCGGCGCTTCTTCTCCAACCTCATGATGAGATAGTTGGTGGTAAGCAGAACGGTCCCCACGATGATCATGCCGCCCAGGAGAAAAACGTACAAGGCCAGGTACTTGGCCTTTCGCAGGGGCCGATGGATCTCTTTTGGGTCGAAACGGGCCGCCACCATCCAGGGCGCCCGCTCCAGCCATGCCATGGAGAGGATCTGGGCCCCCGTCTCCTGGAGTTCCAGTTGGGGAAAACGCCGGAGGTCCCTCAGTTGGGACTGACCCATGAGGGTGCCGCCGGCACGGGGGGTGGTCTGGAAGACGCCTTCCCGGTTGACCAGGAAGATGTCTCCTCCGCGGCCGCCCAGGAGTCGGGTCACGAACCGGTCGAAATACGCCGCATCCACGGTCGCCCTGAGGATCCAGAACCCCTCCCCGGCGACCTGTTTCACCGCAATGATGAAGTGGGGCTCTTTCCGGAAGCCGGTGAAGACATCGCTGACATGGACATCCCTTTCCTGCATCGCCCTGAACCAGCCGGCATCCCGGTAATTTCTCGAGATGAGATCATAGGGCCCCACATAGGCCAGGTGTTTGCCCTCATGGTCGATGACCCCGAGGTCGGTGAAACATGGGATCTGCTCCTGAAGGGATTGGAACGCCTTCTTCAGAACGTTTGGAGAGGCCAACTGCATCCCGAGGTTCGCAGCGAGGAGCTTGAGGTCCATCGTCCTTTCGGCCAGGAACCCGTCGATGGCCTCCCGGTGCTCCCAGACCTCCTGTTGTACCCCTTCCAGCGTCCTCTCCCGGATGATCGAAACCGTGTAGTAGTACATCCCTCCGCCGATCAGGAGCATGGGGATGAATGACGCTGCAAGCAGGGCCACCACGATGCTTTTCCAGAGTCTACGGAAATAGGGGAAATCCCTTTCCGGGTCCGGGGGTACCGACGGTTTTTCCTGTATCGCTTCCATGCTCCACCTATTCAAGTTCATGTTCGAGGTAGCGAAAGACATCCTGAAGCCGCACCATTCCGAGGATCTTCCCCGCGCGAAGAACCGGCATGGAGCGCGCGTTATGGACGATCATCTGGTTCGCGGCATCGGTGAGAAAGGCGCTGGACGTGGTCGTGACCACGTCCAGCCGCATGATCTCTTTCACCGGCCTATCGGGGAGGAGTTCCGGATGTTCGAGAAGCCTGTTCCAGTCGAGGGATTCGTCGGGTTGGGCTTTCCGGGCAAGGTCCACGAGGTTCCGCTTGTTGACCGCCCCGACGAGGGCCTCATGCTCGTCCAGGATGAAGACCTCTTCGACAGCCTCCTCGGCCGATTCCCGGCGCATGGCCTCCAGCGCATCACGGGCGAGGGCTTCGGGCCGAAGATGATGCACGGGTTGAAGAGCGATCTCGCGCACCAGTTTCCGGGGCCAGAGTACCGGGTGTTTCCGGATGGCCTTCGCCTCATGGGCCTCCCGGATCTTCTCGACCAGGTCCTCCGGATCGCAGGGCTTCATGAGGTAATCGTAGGCGCCTTTTCGTAGCGCCCGGGTGCCCGAGGAAAGGGACGCGTGGCCCGTAAGCATGATCACCTGGGTGTCCGGCGCGAGCCTCTTGATCTCCGAAAGGGTCTCGATGCCGTCCTTTCCGGGCATCTTGATGTCGAGGATCACCACATCAAAGCCGCCTCGGTCGGCGACGGATTGCACCGCCTCGAGGCCGCTCATGGCCGTGGAGACTTCGAACCCGCGAAAACCGAGGAGGCGTGCCATGCCCTGGACCAAGGCCGCTTCATCATCGACGAGAAGAACGCGGATTCTGTCGTTCATGGCGTCATACCCCCTGGTTTGCACTCCGCCCTCTCCCGGCCCCTCCCGTTCAATCTCCCGCCCCTTCCGCTCCCCATCCGAGAGAAAAGGATACCCGTGTGCCCCTTCGGGCGGATCGCCGGCGCTGCCTGCCGCCCTCCCTTCACGTGAAGCTCCAATGAACAAAGGGGGACCTTTTCAAGCCCCCCTCGTTTGAGCCGCTGCCCCCGTTCCCGGTTTCGGTCGATGTCAAGAACGCGGATGCTGCCGTTCATGGCCCCCCCGCCCGTCCAGGAGGCATAGCCTGGTTCACATCCAGAAGAGCTGAATCAGGATATGGGCCGTCAGCACGGCCGCCACCGAAAAGGGTATGCTGATCTTCAGGTATTCCTTCAGGACCACCTTGTAGCCGTTCTTCTCCAGGATCCCACAGGCGAAGACATTGGCCGTGGCGCCGACGGGTGTGATGTTTCCGCCGATGCCCGTGCCGATGAGCATGCCGTAGAGGAGCGGCCAGGCCAGGATGCCCAGGGACTCGGCCAGGTTCTTGCAGACCGGGATCATCAGTATGGTGTAGGGTACGTTGTCCATGAAAGAGGAGAGGGCCACCGAGATCCAGGTCAGGAAGGCGAGCAGACCGGTCGGGCTGTCGACCCCCGAACCGACCACCCAGTCGGAAAAATCCTTGAGCAGACCGGAGCTGTTCAGGGTGTAGATCACCACGAACACCCCCATGATGAAGAGGAAGGAGTTCCAGTCGAACTCCACGAGCATCTCCCGGATCTCCTTCCGACCCATGAAGAGGGCGACCACCCCCGCGACGAATCCCACCATGCCCGGCCGGACCCCGAACTCGGGGCCGACCGCCAGGGCCACCACCCCGAGGCTGAAAAGCCCGGAGGCAGCGGTGGTGACGGGGATAAACTCAGGGGCTACATCGACGGTCCTGTTCATCCCGCGAAAGCTGACCAGGAGGGTCCCCAGGGCCACCGCCACACCCGCGATGGTGATGGTGCCCAGGCCGACGCGGCCCATGAAGTAGTAGAAGTCGAGCGGCTTCATGCCGGTCTCCATGGCCAGGATGATGGAGGGCGGATCGGCCACCATGGTCACCGTCGTGACCACGTTGGAGCTGATGGCGATGGCGATCATATAGGGGAACAGGGAGGACTGCATCCGACTGCTCACGGCGATCGCAACCGGCGCCATCATCAGCACGACGCCCACGTTCTCCATAAAGGCCGAGAGAAACGCCGTGAGCGCCGAGAGGGCGAGAATCACGTTGCGCTCCACCTTGACCCGGCGGAGGATGCGGTTTGCGATGAGTTCCGGCATGCGGCTCTGCATGAAGACGTACGAGACCATCATGAAACCCCAGTAGATGCCCATGACGTCCCACTTGACGGCCCTGAACACGGCATCGCTCGGCGTCAGGTACCCCATGATCAGCAGCAGGGCCGCGGCCCCGAGCGAGGCGTACGCGATCTTGACCTTGCGGCTCAGAGCCAGGGCATAGCAGGCGACGAAAATGGCCAGGATGATGATTTTGTCCGTTTCGAGCATGAAAGACCCCTTTTCTCTTTTATTCGTGACGACGATCGTTCCATCAGGACAGGAAAAAGACGACGATGCAGAACGCCAGGGCGACGGCCCAGAGCGTGTGGCTCATTGTCCCCTTCCGCACAGGGTGGAAGTGGGCGTCCGGCCTCTTGTGGCCGGCGGTGCAGACATACAGGGGCATCAGGCCGCCCCTCTTCTTCCGCACCGCCTTCCTGCGCTCCACCCTTGCCCCGCAGGCCTTTCCCTCCCCATCCGTCCTGGTGCAGGTAAGGCGCGCCCCTGCAAGGTAGCTGGCGATGTTGAAGACCCAGTTCCAAGCCGCGGCGACGATCAGGAGGGTGAGGAAGAATACCGCAGAATGGGTCTTGGTGACCCCCATTCCGGAGAGGGAGTCCCCGATCCGGGCGGGATGGAGGGGGCCGTCCACGGTCCCGAAAAACCCCGCCTCGTATAGGGAAACACACAGGGCGAGTACGATCATCGAGATGCCGAACCGGATCGTCCTCTTCTGGAGAAAACTCCGCGTGCTCCACCATGCCCGGAAGGGGTTGTCCTGCTGTTGTCCTATGCTCATTTTCTGCGGCATCATAGCAACAATCCATCCTTTGGGAAGCGTTTTTTTGGGGGCCCCGGCCGTTCAGGGGGCCCCCCCCGAATGAAAAGGAAAGGAACAGGAGCAGAACGGCCCCGGCCCTCGATTCCGGTCAGCTCAGCAGCCTCTTCTGGATATCGGGCCAGATCTTGTAAAAGCCGTACGCGGCAAGGATCAGGGACTTGATCGGGATCAGCCACCTCCAGAAGACCTCGGGGATCACGCGTGTCGTCCAGGGCGCAGCCACGGCCGCCACAACGGTCCCGATCACAAAGCTCGGCAGCATCACGTAGTCGATCACGATCCCCGTGCTCAGCAGGGCAAACCACATGATCACGGCCGAAAGGCAGGTCATGCCCTCTGCAAAGGAGGTGACAGCCACCATGCTCTTGACCGGAACCCCGGAGAGCAGCCCCCCAATGGTGATCACAGGGCCATACCCCCCGCCGCCGACCCCCTTGTTGAATCCTCCTACAAAGTCGAAGATCCACATGAGTGCCGGTCTGTATGTGAAGTCCTTCACGGCGGTGAAGATGGAGCAGACCCCCATCACCACCAGGAGAATCGTCACATAGAGCTTGATCCAGAACTTGTGGAGCTGGAAGATCGCATAAACCGCGCTTACCGAAACCGCCGTGGCGACCATGCCTGTGATGGCCACCACGATCACGAGCTTGGTGGTCTCGTTCATGGGCCTGAGCTTCCATTCCACGTTTTCGAACTCGCCGTGGACCATGCCGGCGACGAGGCCGGTCACCATCTCCGTGATCATGACACAGGGGACCACCTGCTTCGGATCGAACCCGAGAAAGAACATGAGCGGGGTCAGTATCGTGCCATAGCCCATGCCCCCCGCCGAGTCCATCCACTCGAGAAACGCGCAGAGGAAGACCACCCACCAAACGATCGCCCAGTTGTCTGTTCCTGCCCATCCCCTGGACTGCACGTACTCCGAAGGGATCCTCTGGGTGAACTCGAAGGGGTTCCCGGCCAGCCAGCTGGCGATGATGAAGAGAATGCCGAAGACCACGATGTACTTCACGAAGGACTTCACCTGATCGCCGGTGATCCTTGCCCGTTCGGCCATGGTGGGCTTTTGGGCCTCCACCTCGCGGGCGATTTCCCATCCCATCTTTTTCCCGACTTGTTCTACCATTGAGACCTCCTTTCAAGAGGAATGACCTCATCGCACATCGACCGGATCAGAGTCGGTCATCCCCAGGTGATCGATTCCGGTTCGCTAGGAAGGCAGCCTTCGGGGCTTCTTTCCGGTCGGATCCATCCGCTCGAAGAGGTAGGGTTCGAACACCTTTTTCCCTCCCACTTCACGGATCCTTCCGGTCACGTCGGCCTTTCCCCCCACGTACTTCTGCATCTTCTTGGCAATGGCGTTGTCCAGCAGCTGAAACTCCCCTTTGTCCGTTTTGAGTGCAAGGGGCGCCAGACCTGCACCGGGATCGGCCTTGGCCTCGACGATGATCGCTCCGCCGATCTTGATCTGTGCATCTTTCCCTTCAGCGAATGCCGGCAGAACGAAGACACAGCACGCCAGGACAACGGAGAGGTAAAACCACGCAGTTCTTCTCATACGAAAGACCTCCTTTTAGAGTTGTTCCAAGTCACGCAAGCGTCCTGTCCGGGTGCGACTTCAAAATGTATGCCGTGCAGGCGAAAAGCGATCAGCGATAGCGTTCTCAACCAATCCGCAGGGGATTCAGCCTGTTCCCTTGAGAGGCTGGTTCAAGGAAACCACGGTCAGGATCCCGGAACAACCGGCTTGTAAACTGCAGGATTACAGGTCTGACATTTGCGGAAGGACAGGGTGGGGGCCGGAAGGGATTGTCCATCTTGAATGGACAGTGCGGGGCCGAAGATGTCAACCGGAGAGAACATGCGGAACCCTCCGGCCGGTACCGCCCATGGCCCGGGCCTTTGGCCCGAACGGTTTTTCGTGCCGGCGCCATGGTTTGGGTTCCCCACCGACACGCTGCGAAATGGTGGCATTTGAATTGCAGAAGGGTCTTTCAAAAAAGGCAGATCCCTCCCACTCGCAGAACCGTGTACACACAAAGGCCGTGTCGTTTTCTCAGCGTAAGACTTCAGCTCTTTGAACGGGTGAGAGAGGGGACTAAGGTTCTTCCGTCCAACGGCGAGCACAGTCCGTCATGAAGCGCAAGAGAGTCTCTGAAATTGTCCTTCCCTACAAAGAGGAAGTGCCGCTCGAGCCGTCGGTCACCATGGACGACAAGATCGTCGGTGCCATTGAGCTGATGGTTACGAGGAACGTGCGGTGCGTGGCCGTGGTGAGTAATGGAATGCCTGTAGGGATGGTGAAACTGGAAGACGCCTTTGCGAAGCTGGGGCTCAGATCGTGGAGGGGAAAGCCCGCCGGAACCGGAGTCAAGGTCGACACCTAGGGTCTTGTCCCACCCCCACCTGGCCTCCCCCGTCGAGGGGGAGAAAAGTGGCGGGAGGGGTCAGGGGAGGGGGCCTGAAGGAACTCTGCACAGGTGGTTCATTCCTTCTCCTTGAATTGCCCCGCATCGATCCCCGCTTCCTTCATCAGCCGGTGCAGATACTGCCTCTGTATACCCGCCATTTCAGCGGCCTTGCTGATGTTCCCCCCGCTTTCCCTGAGCAGGGACATGATGTAGAGATTGTGGAAGCGGTTGATCATGCGGTCTTTGGCCTCTTTGAAGGAGAGCTTTCCCATTTCCGAGTCGGATTCGGGCTGGAAGCATGGTTCCTCGCTGTTCAGCTGCAGGTCTTTCACGGTCATCGTTTCCGAATTGCAGAAGATCACCCCGCGCTCGATGATGTTTTCGAGCTCCCGGACATTTCCCGGGTACTCTCTCGAGCAGAGAAGGTGCATGGCCTCGGGGGAGATCTCCTGGATGTTCTTCTGGTTCACCTGCGCATACTTTTTCAGAAAATGGTAACTCAGCAGGGGTATATCCTTTCTTCTCTCTTTCAGGGGCGGCAACTCCATGTGCACCACATTGAGCCGATAGTAAAGGTCTTCCCTGAACCTTTTCTCGTTGATCTCCGCCTTCAGATTGTGGTTGGTGGCGGCAATGAATCGGATGTCCGCCTTCCTGGTCACCACACTGCCTACCGGCTTGTACTCCCCCTCCTGGAGGAGCCGCAGCAACTTGGTCTGCATGTTGGGGCTCAGATCCCCGATCTCGTCCAGGAAGAGCGTGCCCTCGTGGGCCTCTTCCACGAGGCCCCGCTTGTCTTTCCAGGCGCCTGTGAAGGCCCCTTTCAGGTGGCCGAAGAGCTCGCTTTCGATGACCTGCTCCGGGATTGCGGTACAGTTCACGGTGACCAGTTTCTTTGTCCTCCTGGTGCTGTTCTGGTGCACGGCCCTGGCCACGAGCTCCTTCCCTGTGCCGCTCGCCCCCGTGATCAGCACGGTGGCCATGGTCGGGGCCACCTGCCTGATCCGCTCCATCAGGTCCTTCATCACCGGGGTGGATCCCAGGAAAGACGTGCTGCTCTCCTTCTCTGCCAGGGCCTCGCGAAGGGACTTGTTCTCGCGCACCATCTCCTGCCACTGCATGGCCTTGTTCACGGTCAGCAGGATGCGCTCCCTCCTGAAGGGCTTGGTGATGTAGTCGTACGCGCCTTTCTGGATGGCCTCCACGGCGGTCTCTATGGTGGCGTAGGCCGTGAGGATGATCACGGACACATCGGGGTTCGACTTCTTCGCCTCTTCCAGGAGCTGGATACCGTCCATCTTCGGCATCTTCATATCCGTGATCACGAGATCGAAGTGGTCCTCTCTGAAGAGTTGAAGCGCACGCTGGGGGTTGGATTCGGTGACGACCACGTGGTCGCTTTCCTCGCTGATAATCCTCTGCAGAAGGACGAGCATGTCCTTTTCATCGTCGACGATCAATATCCTACCAGCCATGTTTCCTCCTGGACCGCCACGAGACACCAAGACACCAAGGAAGCAAGGGTCTTCTTCGTGTCCTCGTGTCTTCGTGTCCTTGTGGCGGAACTTATCCTTCCGTGGGCAGCTTGATCGTAAAGGTGGTCCCGCCCGGTTTCAGTCCCGATCGATGGCTCACGAAATCGATGGTCCCCCCATATTTCGTGATGATCCCATAGCTCACAAAGAGACCCAGCCCGGTACCTTCGCCCTCCGGCTTGGTGGTGAAAAAGGGCTCAAAGATGCGGTCCTTGTGCTCTTCCCTGATCCCGACACCGTCGTCCTGGAACTGAATGACCCCCCTTCTGGTCGGCCTTTCGAACGAGGTCCTGATCCTCAGCGCCCCCCCCGTCGGCATGGCCGAGGTGGCGTTGTTGATCAGGTTCAGGAAGACCTGCTGGAGCTGTCGTGCATCCCCTTTGACCGGGGGAAGATCGTCTGAAAGCGAAAGGGCAAGATCGATGTCGTGCATCTCCAGGGTATGTTTGACCACCTTGATGATATCCCGAACGCATTCATTCAGGTCGGCCCTGTCCGAATCCCCCTCGCCCAACCGTGCGAAACTCAGGAGGTTTTCAACCACCTGTTTGCAGTGCAGACCCTGCCGCTCGATGGTCTTCAGGTCCTCATAGGCCTGAGTATCCTTTCCCGTCTTGCGGATCAGAAGATCGCAGAAACCGAGGATCACCCCAAGGGGATTGTTCACCTCATGTGCGACCCCGGCCGCCAGGGTCCCCATGGATGCGAGCTTCTCCGTATTGATGAGCTGTCTTTCCAGGTTCTTGTTCTCCGTGGTATCCCTCGCAATGCACAGAACCGCCGTGACCGTGCCTTCTTCGTCCTTGAGGGGCATGAAGTTGGCATTCAGCCATATCTTGTGGTCTCCGATCTCTACCTCCAGTTCATCCCGGACGCTTTTTCCGACAAGGTAGACCTGTTTCACGGCGTCCGTCTGTTTTCTCGCTATATCCTCTCCAAAAAGGGCTGAGAGCGTATTGCCGATAAACTGTTCCGGCCGGCCGCCGAAGAAGCTGGCCGTGAAGCTGTTCATGGACTGAAGGACCCCTTCTGAATCCACCGTGAAGATGAAATCCTCTGCGCTCTCGACCAGGGAGCGGTACTTTTCTTCCGATTTCTTGAGGTCCTCCGTCCTCTCCTCCACCCTCCGCTCCAGCATCCTTGACCACTTCTTTTCGAAAAAGAGCACGGATGCGGCGCTGACGAAGATCACCATGATCACCAGGCCCTGAAGAAAGAAGAGCCTGAGATAAGACCGGTGGACGGAGGTCTCGATCTCGGATGTCGGCGCTACCACGGCGACCGACCATCTTCTCACCGGTGACCCGGAGACCTCGACGGGAGTGTAGGCGATCAGTTTCCTGATATTTCCCGTAATCCCCCTGTGCCACCCGGAATAGAAGAATCCGGTTCCGGTCTCCCCCTCCAGCATCTTCTCCTTCTGGATAAAATCGATCTGGGCGTAATCATGGACCGGGAACTTTTCCTCCCGTACCGTGAAGGCGTTCCTGCCCACAAACTCGCTGTTGGGATGGTAGAGGAAACGGCCCGCCTCGTCCAGCACCCATGCGTATCCGGTCTTCCCGGAGCGGACCTCGCTCAGGAACGGGGCCAGGAACCAGGAGACATTCACGTCGAAGAGCAGCAGCCTCTGGGATTTCCCCGGAAGAAGAACGGCCAGCACCACCCCGATCCCATGGGGCTTCGCATCGGTGTCGGATATCCAGACCGCCTCGCCTACGAGATCCCCGGGATCGGGAATCCCCCTGAGCCTGTTTTCATCCAGATCTTTGACGGACAATCGCTGAAAAGGGGTGAAGGAGTAACTCTTGCGGGCGGAGGGGTCGAGGACCTCTATTCGCCAGACCCCGCTCTCCAGTACGCGCTGGAAGGTATGCTGGACGATCCCCTGCATCCCATCCGGCTGGAAGAAATGAAATGCCTCCTGATCACGGAGAAAAAGGATCTCCCGCCTCAGGAAAGACATCTGTCTCTCGATCAGGTTGGAGATATGCCTGGCCACGGCAAGCTGCTGCTGATTGAACTGATCCGAGACCGTCTCCCTCATCTCCCTGGCAGACAGGATGCCCAGCACCCCCCCTGCCACCAGAAAGAAGACTGCGACGGCGGAGACAAAGAAGAGCACGTTCCTGTTGACTCTGGGGCGAGATTCGAGGTCCATTGGCCGGATGTTCCCAGGGTTTCATTTCGGGCGAACCCGAATGGATATCATTCTATCTTTGCTTGATTTCTGCAACTCCAAACTACTGGAGGGTTTCGGAAATCTGCAGAAGAGCCGCCATGCCTCCCGGCCCGGTCCAGGGGGCGTCCTGAGGCATGGAAGTTTCATTCTCGTTCCCGTGCCGCTTGAAAAAAGCGACGCTGGAGCGTCTCGCCCCTTGCGTTCCCACGCACGAGCGTGGGAACGATAATAAAAGGAGCGCGGGAATGATGGGGGTTGAGCGTGGCAGCGATGGGGGGGAGCGCGGGAACGGTGGGAGTGGCGCAGGGATGTGTCGAATCAATCCTCTTCGGGGGGGGGGAAGACTCGCTAGCCCCTGGGGACGAACGCTGCGGAGAGGAGGTAGAAGAGGAGAACAATCGCGAGAACGGATCCGGCCACCACGCCCGCGGCCCGGCCGCGGGTAAAACCGAACCCGTTCACGAGCCCGATAGCGATGAGGATCCATTTCCACGGCTCCCCGATCCAGGTCGCGAGGGGGAGCCAGGAGATGAGACAGGTGACGCCGGAGGCATAGGCGTAGACGGCGAAGATCCGGGACCAGGAGACCCTTCTCTTCATCACGACCATGACCATCCCATAACCGATCGAAGCAGCGACAAACGGCATTGCCAGTGCATTGACCAGGATGATGAGGGCCATCTGGACAGACCCCCCCGGAACAAAGGGCGTCCTCAGGGCGGCCAGGACGAAGCTGGAGGTGAGGAGGAACAGGAAGGGCTTCCTGAAGCCCTGCGTCTCCGGGAGCCCCCTGAAAAACTCCCCGGGCCTCAGGACCAGGTCTTTCACGGCCTGCGTGTAGAAAGATCGCGAGAATCTCTCTCCACCAGGGTGGTTCTCGTTCATGGCTCCCCCCGGGGCCTGTCGAGGACGACGTGATCCCGCCCACGATGGCTTAGTACACGGTGTCATTCCCTTTGAAACCTCCACCTCGGGTGGAGGACCGGGGAGAGGTTCTACCGGTCCGGGGTGAAAGAGCATGGTTGAAATCCGAATATCGAATATCGAAATTCGAAACAAAAGGAATTCAAATCCGAATTTTCAAGAGAAGAAAACAGCCCCAACATGTTGCGGGTAAGTGGTTTTGGTCATTCGAATTTTGGTCATTTGAACTGGTTTGGGATTTCGTGCTACCATACCCGGTTTCCTAGCCGAACAGACCCCATCGCTGCAGAAGGAAAAAGCACACCGCCAGGATGGTCAGGACCAGAAAGAATCCCTTTTCGGTCTTCCGGTCGAAATAGGTCTTTCCGCCGGTATGATAGAGCCGCTTCTTTTTGTTCTCAGCGGATTCTGCGGCCAAGACCTCCGGTTCACATCTGGATGACACTCTGGCTTCCTCCGGCTCGTAGGATGGGTGGAGCGAAGCGAAACCCATCGATTCAGTACGTGCGGACCAAAAAAGCCGATGGGTTTTGCTTCGCTCCACCCATCCCACAACCCCAGAACTCCCCCTCTCCCCCGGCGGGAGGGGTGAAGGGGAGGGGATACTAGAAGTGCGGCAGCGCGCCGAACCCCCTCAGGCCCCAGTAAAGCCCGGCGAGCAGGCCTACGATCAGGAGCGACGCCACCCACATGATCGCGCCCACCCTGAGAAAGTCCTTCGCCTCCAGATACCCGCTCGCGTAGACGATGGCGTTCGGCGGGGTCCCGATGATCAGACAGAAGGCGAAGGAAGCGCACATGGCCGTGGCCATGGCCATGAAGGGGACGAACGTGGTCCCCGGATGGGCCAGGCCCGCCAGGCTCATGGTCACCGGCCCGACCGCGGCCGCGGCAGGACCGTCCGCCATCAGGTTGGTGATCAGCGCGGTGATGGTGCCCCCGGTCATCAGGAGCGGGAGTCCCTGGCCCAGCCCAAGAGGCGAAAGGACATCGACGATGGATCTGGCCAGCCAGTATGCGGCCCCCGTGGTATCCAGGGTCCTCCCGAAGACGATGGCCCCTGCATACAGCCAGACCACGCCCCAGTCGATCTCCTGGTAGGTCCTCCAGTTGACCACGCCAGCCAGGAGGAAGGCCACGCCTCCGCCCACGGCAAGGACCCCCACGCCCATGCGGAAGGGGACGATGCCTGCATCGTAGAGGTCCTTTTCCGTGAGCCAGCCGATCAGCATGATCAGGAAGATGATGACGGCGATCACCTGTTTCCGGCTCCAGCCGCCCATCCTCCCCACCTGGGCCTCGAGGTACTTCATGGCAGGGGCGACGCTCGTGATCCTCGGCTTGAACCGCCAGTTGATGAGGATCCAGGTGAGGGGGATCATGACCAGGACAAAGGGGTAGCAGTAGGTGATCCACTGGAAGAACCCGATGTCGATCCCGAACATGTCGTTCAGGTATCCCATCATGATCACGTTCCTCGCCCCTCCCGAAGGGGCTCCGGGGCCCCCGACGTTCGCGGCCATGGCGATGCTGATCATCAGCATCTTGGCCAGTTCCTTGTCTTCGGGGATCTCGTTGGTCAGGCTGTTCTGGTAGAGGAGTATCCCCACGGGGAGGAACATGGCGGCCAGGGCGTGGTCGCTCACAAATGAGGAAAGCGGCGCGATCACGATAAAAAGCACGAGGGTGATCATCTTCACGTTGGGCGCGGCGAGCTTCCTGAACATCATGAGGCAGATCCGCTTGTCCACCCCGGTCTTCACAAAGGCGGCGGGAAACATGAGGCTACCCATGATGAACCAGACCGAGTCGCTCCAGTACAAGGCCGGCGCCTCTTCCCTCCCCAGCACCCCCGTGAAGACCAGGACGAGCCCCATGAGGAAGGAGACGGTAGGGAGCGGCACGCACTCGGTAATGAAGCAGAAGACCACGACGATGATCAACCCCACGGCCACCTTGATGGACCAAGCCCCCTTGTCGGCGACCCGCCTGTCCGCCGGGGCAAGGTTCTCGTAGCGGAGATCCGCCTGCCTCAGTTGAAGGGCCCTGTTCATGGTCTGGTGGAACGCCTCTGCGCTCATGGCCCGGACGAACTCCTGCATCCGGTTGAAGTTCGCAGGGTCCGAAGAGATGTCGTACTTACGTGCCCACCGGATGTCCCTCTTCAGGAAACCGTCCTGGGTGAGGGTGCCCATCCTCATGTTTCGTTCCATCATCTGGGCCGTGAGGAGCTGCCACTGGTCCACTTCGCTGCTGCTCTTTTCAAAGAGCCACTGTGTGAGGGAATCCACCACCGCCTTTGGGCCGACCTTGACCTCGGTCCCCACATCCTTCATCCCGTACGGCGTGGGGATAGCGAGGATTACGAAAAAGAGGATGACGGGGATGAAGAACAGCTTCCAGTTGATATATTTGTCGTATGCCGACCCCTTATGCTCTTCCTCCGCCCCCCGGCTCCCGGCGGAAGGGGCCAGTCCCATTTCCCTGGAAGGTTCGTTTCCAAGACTTATCCCGGTTGACATAGATGTTCCTCCTGTCGACTCACACGGGCGCTCATCGATCATCCGGCGAGTTGCCGGGCGACCGGAGCACCATGAAAATCAGCTGCCGGTCGAGCACACGGTTATGGGCCGTCATTCGGTCTCGGAGAAAATCCTGCCGATCTCGAAAAAAAGCTCCTGTTCACGCACCACGCCGAGCACTCTTCCCCTGCTGGTCACGGCCAGCCGGCGGGCCTTCTCGGCCACCATCAACTCGGCGATTTCCATCAGATTCGCGTCGTCTTCTATCGTGAGGGGCGGCCTGGACATGATCTCGCGGACCTTCTTGCCCGCAAGCCCCTTCACCTGAGTCGTAAAAAGACCGCTCCAGAACATGGGGGAATACCGGAGGCTGTCCGCCATCGACGGCCTGGGGGCGGTCAGGTAGGCGGGGCGCAATGCCTTGACCAGGTCCAGGATGCTCAGGATCCCCGAGAGCCGGCCCCCGCTGTCGAAGACCAGGAGGGAGCGATGCCCGCACTCCATGACCTTTCCTGTGGAAAGGAACGCCTCGTAGGACCTCTTCAGGGCGAAGATGGCATCTCTGACCGTGGACTCGGCGCTGATGCTGGTGTAATCTTCGAGGGGGATCATGATATCCCTCGCCTTCTTCTCCTCTTTCCCCTCCACCCCTCGTCGGGGGGAAGCGTACGCATCGTTGATCTTCGATGCCAGCAGATCGATATCGCACGGTTTGCTGATGTAATCGAACGCCCCATGCCTCAGCGAGAGTTTCGCGGAATCCAGGGTGCCGTGGCCTGTGAGCATGATCACGGGCATCTCCGGGTCGATCTTTTTGATCTCTGCAAGGGTTTGGTTGCCGTCCATGCCCGGCATCTTCATGTCGAGGACCACGACATCCGGCCTGGACCTCCTGAGCGATTCGACCGCCTCCTCCCCGCTCCCCGCCATGGTGGTGTCGTACCCTTTTCTGGTGAGGATCCTGGAGGTAGTGGACCGAAACTGCTCTTCGTCGTCGACCATCAATACCTTGATCTTCCCTGCCATAACTGCCCCCAAATCGTGATCGATGAATAAGAATCTTCTGCTAAGAAGACACCACGAGAATTTCCAATGCAGAATGTCCAATGTCCAACATCCAAGTGAAAGGCAAAAAGGTGTTCCGGAAGAACACTACACTGGACATTCTGCGGTTCTCCCTATTTCATGTCCCGCAGGATCTCCCTCGGCGACTTCCTGAACGTTCGCGCCTGGGCCACGCGAATCTTCTCCTCCAGCCGCTGTCTTTTCTCGAACGCCTCTTCCGCCTTCTTGATCAGCTCATCGAGGTCCGCCGGTTTCATGAGGTAGTCCGTGGCGCCCGACTTGAGTCCGTCCACGGCGGATTCCACGGTGGCGTGCCCGGTCAGCATGATGACTTCCACAAGGGGATAGCGGCTCTTGATCGCCTTCAGCGTGGCGACCCCGTCCATGCCGGGCATCTTCACGTCGAGGATGACGACATGCACGTTTTCGGTCAGGAGCTTGTCCAGGGCCTCGGACCCGCCCGTGGCCGTCAGGACGTCATATCCCTTTCTCGAGAGCAGTTTCTTGGTGGTCTCCAGGAACCGCTCTTCATCATCCACCAACATCATTTTCATCTGGCTCATAGGTGTGTCCCCCATTCTGGTAAGTGCAATTGAAACCCCTCTCCCGGCCGGAGGCGCAGACAACCCTTTCCTCAGCGTCCCTGCGTCTCCGCGCGAGATCACCGGTTATGTTCCCGCCGCAGGCAGATGGATGGTGAAAGAGGTCCCAACCCCTTTCTGACTGCTGACCTCCATCGTGCCTCCCATAGAATCGATAATGCCGTAGCAGACCGAAAGTCCCAGCCCCGTACCCTTGCCGACGGGTTTGGTGGTAAAGAACGGAGCGAAGACCCTCTTGAGGTTCTCGGGGCTGATGCCGATCCCGTTGTCGGTGACCGCGATCATGACCCTTTCGTTCGGGGCCGGTCGCGCCTGGATCGACAGCTCCCCTCCCTCCGGCCCGTGCCTTTCCACGACGGCATCCATGGCGTTATTGAAAAGATTGATAAGGACCTGCTGGAGCTGGGACGCATCCGCATGGACGGGCGGCGTATGGGGGAGGATATCCTTTCCGAGCTTGATCCCGTGGACGGCCGCCTTTTTCTCGATCATCCCCACCGCCTCCGGGATGAACTCGGACAGGTCGATATCCCGGGGCGCGGACTCGCTCTGCCTGCCGAACCGCAGGATCGCCTGCGTGATCTTCGCGCACCGGTCGATCTGGATCTTGATCTGGTTGAGCGAGTCCTCCAGATCCTTCATGTCCTCGGACGGCTTCAACTCCCCCTTCTCCTTGAGGTCGGCGAATATCGTGTCGATCAGCGTCTGTTCCGACTTCATGATCTGAAGGGGGTTGTTGATCTCGTGGGCAAAGCCGGCCGCCATCTCCCCCAGCTCCGCAAGCCTGGTGGCGCGGATGAGCTGCCCGCTCAACTGCTCTCGATCCCGGTCGGTCCTCTCCATGCGCCGGACGATCCAGTCGGAGAGGTAGAAAGCGACCCCTACGATCAGGCATCCTCCAAGAACCGTGATCAGAAGGATGGCATAGGAAGCCGAGCGAAGCGCCTCGAATGCGTCCGCCTTCTGCTGGCGCGCCACCAGGAGCCACGGCTTGTTCATCAGCCAGGTGGTCGCATAGAGGTACTCCTCCCTGGACGCATCCTTCTTGATGCTGATCTTGGTCCCTCCGTCGGAGGGCGGATGGTGGATATATTCCGAATCCTTCTCCATGAGGTTGCCGCCGGAGCGGCGGTCGGTCTGCAGGAACCCCTCCGAATTGACCAGGTAGGCCTCTCCCGTCTTGCCGATCCGGACGCTCTTGACCACATCGTTGAAGATGTGGGTATCGATGGTGGCCCTCAAGATCCATGATCTCTCCGGATCCGTCCTCTTCAGGGCGACCACGAAGTGGGGGACCCTCCGAAACCCCAGAAAGACATCGCTGATATAGGACCCGTCCTTGAGCACCTGGAGAAACCATTCCTCCTTGCCGTAGTCCCTGCCCGTGAGCCGATACGGCCCGTAATAGACCAGGTGGATGCCTTCCTCGCTGAACAGCCCCAGGTCAACGAAGGCGCTGGACTGCTTCTGGAGCTGAAGGAAGACGTCGTACAGCTTCTGGCTGTCCGACAGGTCGTCGAAGGTGTGCGATTGGAGGACGAAGTCCAGATCGGCCTTGCGCTCGGCCAGGAAGAAGTCGATCATCCGGCGATGGTCCCCCACGATCCTGGTCATGGTCGCCAGGGTGCTCGATTCGATTGAGCTCGTAAAGTAGTGATAGCCGATCAGGATCGTGAGAAAGAAAGGCACTGCAGGGACAAGGATCATGATCAGGAAAATGATCCTCTTCATCTTGGCGTAGTGGTTGTTGTCCATCGTCCTGATCCATGAACCCAGAGACCGCCACCAAGACACGAAGTCACGAAGACGCACGAAGAAGAGGGTAATTTCTTGGTTTCTTTGTGTCTTCGTGGCGGATCTTCTTTATTTCCGCTCGCCTTTTTCCTGATCGAAGACACGTCCCGGAAAACGCATCAGCTCCTTGATCTTGGCGGCCCTGATCTTCTGCTCGTGGGCGCCTTTCTTCTCAAAGGCCTGGGCCATCTTGACGATCAGGTCCTCCAGCTGGACCGGTTTGACCAGAAAGTCGAACGCCCCCAGCTTCATCCCTTCAATGCTGGACTCCACGGTCGCGTGTCCCGTCAGCAGGATAACCTCGGCGAGGGGCTGGATATGCTTCATCTCGCGAAGGGCCGCCAGCCCGTCCATCCCCCCCGGCATCCGGATGTCCAGGATGACCACGTCGAAGAGCTTCTTTTTCATGAGCTCCAGGGCCGCTTCACCGCTCGTGACTCCGGCGGCTTCGATGTTCCTTTTCTGCAGCCGGGCCACGAGCGTCTCTACGAATTCCTTTTCATCGTCCACGATCAATACTCGGAAGGCTTCCATGACTTCTCCTTATCCGACCCGCCGCCCGGCCTACTTCTTCTCCGGAACGACAACCGGGAGTTTTACGGTAAACGTTGTCCCCTCCCCCTCCTTGCTCCTGAGGGTGATGGTCCCTCCCATCTTCTCGATGATGTTGTAGCTGATCCAGAGACCGAGCCCGGTCCCCTTCCCGTTTTGCTTCGTCGTATAGAACGGGTCAAAGACCTTCTTGTGGGCCTCTTCCGGGATGCCCCGGCCGTTGTCCCTTACGCTGACAAGGATCTGGCCGTTCGAACGAAGGCTGCTGATCTGAATGGCGCCGTCCCTTCCGATGGCGTCTATCGCATTGGAGACCAGGTTCAGGAAGACCTGCTGGAGCTGGGACTGATCGCTCGCCACGATGGGCAGGTCCGGGGCGAGGTCGGTATGGATGGCGATGTTGTTGATCCTGGCGAAGTTCTCCAGCAGCGAGATCGTCTGCTTCAGGGTGTCGTTGACGTCCACATCCTCCAGGCGGGGCTCCATCCTCCTGGCATATCCCAGCATGTTGTGGACGACCTTTCGCGCCCGCTCCACGTGCTCCTCGATCTTCCGGATGGATTTCCGGAATTCATCGAGGTTTTCGCTCTTCCGCAGATCCTCGGTCTCGAGCAGATCTTCCATCCAACCGGTCTTCTGGAGGATCACGGCCAGGGGATTGTTGATCTCGTGCGCCACGCCCGCCGCCATCTTGCCGATCGCGGCCAGCTTATCCGACTGGACCAGCTGGGCGTTGAGTCCGTTCACCCTCCGGTCCGACTCCCTCAACCGGCTTATCATGAGGTGTGTGGTGAAGATCGTGGCCAGAACGATCGCCAATATGCCGGAGAGGATGATCGCGAACTCCACGTTCCTGGCGGCGAAGAGCCCGCTCATCTCCTCGGCCGCCTCCTGCCTGATCAGGAGGAGCCACTTATGCCCCTTCAACCAGCTCCCCGCGTAGAGCATGCGTACACCCTCCGGGGTGCTCAACTCCATGAGGTTCGCGCTCCCGCCGAACAACCGGGTGTCCAGCCCGGAGTCGGTCAGGATCTGCCCTCCGAAACGGGGCCTGGTCTGGAAGACGCCGGCCTCGTTCACGATGAAGGCATCGCCGGTCTTTCCCACCTGTGCCGCGCGAACGAGGGCGTTGAAGACTGCGGGGTCTATCGTGGCCCGCAGGATCCACGGGTTCTGGCCTTCCTGGCGCCTAACGGCGATGATGAAATGGGGGAGCTGCCGGTAGCCGAGATAGACATCGCTGATGTAGATGCCCTTGCTCATGACTTCCCCGAACCATTCCTGCTGGTAGTAGTTCAACCCCCTCAGCTCATAGGGGCCGACATAAGCCAGCTGCTGCCCGGCATTGTTGATGACCCCCAGATCCACAAAGGCGCCGGCGCGAATATTCATGACGGCGAAGATGGAGGCGAGGTTCTTCTCCTCGATCATCTCGTTGAAGGTGTGGGTGTCTGCCATGGCCGCCAGGATGGCCGTCCTTTCCTTCAGAAAAAGATCCATGGCCTCGGCCTGGGCCCGGGCGCGGTAGAGGATCTGCTCCTGGACCTTGGTCCTGTACATCCCCGCGAACTGGTAGTAGATCGTCACGCCCAGCAGCAGGAGGGGCGCCAGGGACACCAGGAGGGTGACCAGGATGATCTTTTTCTGAAGGTTGGAGTAAATCGCTGTTTTCATGGATCAGAGATCATTTATCATTTGGCGTTTGGCATTCATCATTGTTCAAACATCGGTGAATGGTCATTAACCCTTTATCCTGTTCATCCTGTTATCCTGTCCAAACTTTCTTTCCCCCGGCTATTTTACCGGCCAGGACATGAACTGCCAGTAACCGAAGATGGTCCAGAACCAGAGCACCACCCAGGCGAGGATGGTGACCGGCAGGCCGTATTTCATGAAGTCCATGACGTCCAGCAGCTTCTCCCCGGTCTCCGGGTCCCTCCCCATGCCGTAGGCGATCGCGTTGTTCGGGGTGCCGACCACCAGGAAGTTGGCGAAGGAAGAGGAGAAGGCGCAGGCCAGCCCGATCTTCCACATGTGGACGTTCGCGAGTTCGGCCATGGGCAGGAAGATGGGCCCGAGGGATGCCACCGTGGCGCCGTCGCTCATGAAGTTGGTCATGATGCCCGTGGCCAGGCTGACCCCGATGGTCAGGTTGTCGCCCTTGACCAGGAAGTCCGGAAGGACGCTCACAAAAGCCTGCGCCATCCACAGTGCCCCGCCTGTAAACTTGAGGGCCACGCCCATGGCGCATGCCGCTGCATAGAGTCCGACCACGTCGAAGGCCACGCCTTCCTGCACGTCGTCCCAGGTGATGATCCTGGCCAGGAACATGGCCATGACCGCATAGAGGGTCGGACCGCCCAGTCCCGCCTCCTCGCCCAGGATGATCCACGCGGCGACGAGCACCACCAGGATAACCGCCATGACGGCCTCCTTGCCGCCGAACTTGGGCATCCGCGCCACCTCTGCCTTGACCACCTCGCTCGGGTTCATGCCTCCCACTGCGAAACGCGGCTTCAACCGGAGGTACATGTAGGCGCCGATGACCACGCCCATGAGGGGCACGAACAGGAACCCGTATTTCATCCACTCCAGGAACGAGATCGGGGCCCCGTAGCTCATCAGATAGCCGACCATGATGGCATTCCGCCCCCCCGCGGCGGGAGATCCCGGTCCGCCGTGGTTGGCCGCAAAGCAGATGCCGAGGAGCAGGAAGACCGCCAGGGCGCGGTCCTTCTCGACCCCGTACATCCTGCAGGTGACCTTGTAGACCCCCATCAGCACCGGGATCAGCAGGGCCACCAGGGCGTGCTCGGACAGGAAGCTGGCGGCCATGCCCAACGTCGGCATGAAGATGAAGGCAAAAGCCTTGGCGCTCTTGATCCGGCTCAGCAGGATCAGGCCGATCCTCTTGTCCAGTCCGGTCTTGGCGACACCCACGGCCACGGCCAGGATGCCGAAGATGAAGAAGACCGCATCCTGCATGTAGGCCTTCGAGATCTCCTCGATGGGCAGGATGCCGAAGAGGTAGAGCATCACCGCAACCAGCACGTCGGTCGCTCCCAGGGGAAGAGCCTCGGTTCCCCACAGGAATACGACCAGCGCGAAGATGGCCAGGGTGGCCTTTGCGATCCGCGCCACCTGTTCGGGGGTGAGGAGGGGTTTCGCCTTCTCATGAACCGTCTCTTCCGCCGGCGCGGCAATGCCCTTCTGCTGCACGGCCTGTTTCTTCCCGGTCGCCTCCTTGTAGGCGTCGGAGCGGAGTCTGCTGTTCACGCTGTCGGTGATCGTCTTCCCCGCCGTCACCTTGTACCCCGACGGGTTCTCCGTGCTCACCAGGTCGAGCATGCCTTGCGGAGGGGGAAGGATGATCAATGTGGAAAAGACGACCAGGGCGATCAGGAGCAGGACGGGCTTGTACCCGGGCTGGCTGGCCCAGAAGCTCGACTTCTCCTGAGAGTCGAATGTCGCATGGTGGGCTACACTATCTCCGTGATGAACCATACTTCCTCCTTCGATGTCCTTCCATTCACCGGCCGATGGATAGGTTCGTCTCCGCTCGGCCGCGTGCCGAAAGGGTCATATCTCCTGTACTGATCGGGCGTTGTACCGGGGGGGAAAGCCGGGTGCTACTGCATCGCCCGAAAATGCAAGCTGCATGCCGTGTGCCCCCGGGGCGTGGCACCTGTAAATGGCTGATTTAAGGAGGCTATCAAAAGCGGCCGAAGCGCGACTGTAAACAGATTGATGACATGGCTGTCATTGCGAATGGACAGGTCCTGCAGGATGTTGGGAGAGAACCTTCCGGATATCCCCGGCAATCTTGGTCCTGTAGTACTCCAGGGAGGCGGGATTGGCCATGATCATGTCGAGCTGCCTTGTATGGATGGTCAGAAAACCCAGGATCCTGAGCCGCTCTTTCATGAACCCCATCTCCTGCTCGGCCAACCGCGCAATCAGGCTATCGTCCTTCACCTCCACCCTGAAGCCGTGCTCTTCCAGGATCTCCCCGACGAAGAAGACCCTCCTGGTCCTCCTCTCCTCGTCGGCCGCTCCCCCCTTGAACTGGAAGGTGACATAGTTCTCGGTCTCCCTTTCACTGACCAGCGCCTCGATCAGGGAAAAATGGAAGCCCAGCCTGGACATGAGGCTGCAGTAGTTCCTGGAGATCATGAAATAGTTCCGATTCCCGTAGCTGGACCTCATCCCCGGGACGAGGGCGGTATTCCGGGTGGCTTCGAACATGACCGACATCATCCCCCTCCCGTCGATCGGGGGAGGGCCGTCCCATGGCATGGCCGCTATCCCTTCCCAGATGGCGATCATGGGGACCGAGACGATATTGTCGATCTTCACATACCTGCCTTCCACCTCCTCGCGGAACCCGTCGTCCAGGTTCAGTATCCACCACTGCATGGGGACCTCGCAGAGCAGCTGCTTGCTGGAGCGCTCCGGGAAGTGGTGGTCCTTCCCGAAGCGAAACATCTCGTGGACCGCCTTCTCATGGCAGTAGCGGGTGATGTCGTGGAGGGTGCGGCATCGCTCAGGCCTGAACCCCGGTGCGTCCGGGTCCAGGAGGTGCAGGGGTATGACCCGATCGGCTACCTTTTTGAGCGTCTCGTAGACCGGGCTGTCGGCCATCAGGTTCCTGGGTTCCTCCTTGGACGCCAACAGCTCCCCGCGCCTTCCCTCATAGACCCTGCGCCCGTCCGCATCGACGGTCACCATCATGCCCGGCCTGAGTCGGGCCACGGCCTCCATCATCCCGAAGAGGGCCGGGACGCGGAACTCCCTGCAGACATTGGCCAGGTGCCCTGCCACGTTCCCCTGGCCCGTGACCACGGCC
>JAGVAP010000052.1 GCA_020060215.1 Deltaproteobacteria bacterium
CCACTCCCTCCTGGCCACACGCCTCGTCTCCCGCATCCGGGAGGAGCTCGGAGTGGAACTCCCCCTCCGAACCGTCTTCGAACAGCCCACCATCGCCGGTTTAGGGCAGGAGATCGGCGGTTCCGAAGCATTACCCAAGAGATCGCCGGGCCCCATTTCGCCACTGCGGAGGGACCAGCACAGGGTGAAGCGATCCGACCTCCAGCCGCTGCAGGGCGCGTAAAGTCGCAAAGGGCAAAGCGCATGGCGCACGGATGGAATCCAGATCACAGATGGGCCGGCTTTGGCGCACCCTGCTGACACACCGGAATGGTGGAATGGTGGAATGATGGAATATTGGGGAAAACACCAAAACCCTTTCCAGCTTCACTATTCCGATTCCATCATTCCGTGATTCCAACTTCCATCATGGCTTACCGGCTGAATCCAATCGGCTCTGACCTGGTACAGGGCCAGGGTTTCCAGTTCACACCAAACCCAATGCATGGTTTGAACTCATGATCAGCACGCTTCCCCATCAAGAGATCCCTGGTGCAATCCACGAAGAAGAAGTCTATCTCTTCCCCACCTCGTTTGCGCAGCAGAGGCTGTGGTTTCTCGATCAGTTGGAGCCGGGATCGGCCTTTTACAATATCCCGGTCGCGGTCCGGATCACCGGCAGACTGGACCTGGGCGCGCTCCATCGGAGCATGAACGAGATCGCTCGCCGCCACGAGACCCTTCGCACGACCTTCGCCTCACAGGGCGGGGTGCCGGTCCAGGTCATCTCCCCCTCGATCTCGCTGGAGATGCCGGTTGCGGACCTTCGGGATCTCCATGGACCGATGCTGGATCAAGAGGTGCAGAGGCTGGCCGACGAGGAAGCGCGGCAGGCTTTCGACCTGAGCCGCGGCCCTCTAATCCGCATTCGGGTCCTGCAGATCGAAGAGATGGAGAGTGTCCTTCTCTTGACCATGCATCACATCATCTCCGACGGATGGTCCATGAACGTCTTCATCGGGGAGATGGGGGTCCTCTACGACTCCTTCTCATCCGGCAGGCCGTCCCTCCTCCCCGAGCCGACCATCCAGTATGCCGACTTCGCACACTGGCAGCGGGAATGGCTGAGCGGAGAGGTCCTGGAGCGGCAGATCAATTACTGGAAGCATCGGCTCGGCGGGCCCCTCCCCGTGCTCGAGCTTCCCACCGACCGCACCCGGCCGGCCGTGCAGTCCTTCCGAGGAGGCAGCCTGACCTATGGGCTCCCCCGCCACCTCTCGGATGCGCTGAAGGGGTTTTCCATACGAGAAGGCGCCACGCTCTTCATGACCCTTCTGGCGGCATTCCAGGTGCTCCTCTATCGCTACACGGAGCAGGAGGACATCTGTGTGGGGACTCCGATCGCAAACCGCAATCGGGCCGAGACCGAAGGCCTGATCGGCTTTTTCGTCAATACCCTGGTCATCAGGACGGACCTCTCCGGCGAGCCGACCTTCCGTGAACTGCTCCGGCGGGTTAGAGAAGCCACCATGAAGGCTTACGAAAACCAGGATGTACCCTTCGAGATGGTGGTGGAGGCCGTGAAGCCCCAGAGGGATACCAGCTACAACCCCCTGTTTCAGACCATGTTCATCCTGCAGAATTTCTCCCCTCCGTCCCAGGATATGCGGGGACTCAAGATGGAGATGATGGGCTCCGAGACCGGAACATCCACCTACGATCTGACCCTCTCCGTGTCGGAAGGTCTCCACGGGCTCGAGCTCGCAATCGAGTACAACACCGATATCTTCGACCGCAGGACCATGGAGCTTTTCCTGCGCCGTTTCCATGTCCTCCTCGATGGGATCTCGGCCCGTCCCGATTCATCCATATGCGAACTGCCGCTCATGGACCCCCCAGAGACACAAAGGCTCCTGATGGAATGGAACCGGACGAGCCCCACCCAAAAACGCGCGGACTTCGTCCACCTCCTATTCGAGGCCCGGGCCGATGCCGCTCCGGACGCCATAGCGATCGTCGGGCCGGACCCCGACGGCTCTCCCGGTGTGCAGGTGACCTATCGTGAGCTCAATGCACGGGCGAACAGGGTGGCTCGCCGCCTGAGAAGGCTCGGGGTCGGCCCTGATTCGGTAGTGGCGATCTGTATGGAAAAGTCCCCGGACATGATCGCCGGCATCCTGGGCATCCTCAAGGCCGGCGGCGCCTACCTGGCACTGGATCCCATGTACCCGCCCGCGAGGCTGAGATACATGATCGAGGATTCGGGGGTGGGGGTGATTCTGACGCAAGAGAAGCTTTCAGCTCTCAGCGATCAGCTCTCAGCGCTCGGGGTTCAGGGTTTGCCTCCAACCTTCAACCTCCAACCTCCAACCGTTCTTTGCCTCGACACCGACTGGCCTACGATCGCAATGGAATCGTCTGAGAATCTCCGTGTCGACATGGACCCCTCCAATCTGGCCTACGTGGTCTATACATCGGGCTCCACGGGCAGGCCGAAAGGGGTCATGGTGGAGCATGAAAACCTCCTGAGCGCCTATATGGCCTGGGAGGACGGCTACTCCCTGCGGCCCGGCATGACCCACCTTCAGATGGCCAGCCCTGCATTCGACGTATTCTCAGGGGATCTGGTCAGGGCACTCTGCTCGGGGTCCACCATGGCGCTCTGCCCCAGGGATATCCTGCTCGACCCGAAGGGTCTGTACGGTCTCATGTGCGGCGAAAAGGTGGATTGTGCGGAGTTCGTGCCAGCCGTGCTGCGGAGCCTGGTGGAGTATCTTCAAGGCACCGAACAGGACCTCGGTTCTATGCGGCTCCTCATCTGCGGCTCCGACGTGTGGTCGATGAAGGAATACCAGGAATTCCGCCGCTTGATCGGATCGAGCGCGCGGCTCGTCAACTCCTTCGGCCTGGCCGAGACCACCATCGACACTTGTTCTTACGAGGCCTGCGACCCGGTCCTTGCCGGAGAACGGGTGGTCCCCATCGGCCGCCCGTTCTCACGAATGCGAATGCACGTGCTGGATCCGAGGCTTCAGCCCCAGCCGACCGGAGTGCCAGGGGAGCTTTTCATCGGAGGCGCCGGGGTGTCCAGGGGATATCTCCGGCGTCCGGAATGGAGTGCCGAGAGATTCGTCCCGGACCCGTTTGAAGAAATGATCGGTCGGAGGTCAGAGGCCAGGGGTCAGAGAACAGAGACGGCAGAGGAAGGTGCCCTGTCCGTAGGATGGGTGGAGCGAAGCGAAACCCATCATGGAGGTCAGTCCGGCCAAGGGGGGGGGCGCCTTTATCGCACAGGGGACATGGCCCGGTACCTTGAAGACGGCAGCGTGGAGTTCCTCGGCCGGATGGACCACCAGATCAAGATCCGGGGGATCCGCATCGAGATCGGCGAGATCGAATCCACCTTGAAGGAGTACCCCGGCATCCGGGATGCCGTCGTGATCGCCACCGGGACAGCAGGAAACAAGGCGTCCCGAAGACTGGTCGCCTACATGGCGGCCGAATCACCGGAACAGATGTCGGTTGCCGACCTGCGGTCGTTCCTGAAAAACAGGCTGCCGGACTACATGGTCCCTTCCCTGTATACGGTGATGGAGTTCCTGCCCCTTTCACCGAACGGCAAGGTGGACCGCAAGTCGCTGCCCCTGCCCGATGAGGCCGCTCTGCCCGATCGCCCCCCCGACGTGGCCCCCCGCACACCGGTAGAGGAGATGCTCGCAGGGATCTGGAAAGATCTGCTCGGGCTGGAGACGGTCGGGGTACATGGTGACTTCTTCGACCTGGGCGGGCACTCCCTGCTCGCCACACAGCTCGTCTCCCGTATAAGAAAATCGTTCGAGGTGGAGATTCCCCTTCGCACGGTCTTCGAATGGCCGACCCTGGCGGGGTTCGCGGAAAGGATCGAGGAGGCAAGGAGGGCAGGCCTTGGGATGAAGGCCCCTCCCATGCTGCCGGTCTCGAGAAAGGAAGAGCTGCCCCTCTCCTTCTCCCAGCAGCGATTGTGGTTCCTCGACCAGCTGGAGCCGAACAGCCCCTTCTACAACCTCCCTGAAATCGTCAGGCTCCAGGGTCCCGTGAACATTGGAGTCCTGGAACGATGTCTGAACGAGACCATCAGGCGCCACGATCTCCTGCGCACCTCCTTCCGAACGGTGGACGGCAGACCCGTGCAGGAGATCGCGGACCGCATGGAGGTGCGGCTTCCGCTCACGGATCTGCGGGCCTTGTCCGGAAAAGAGAGGGAACAGGAGGTCGAGCGGCTCGCGGCAGAAGAGACAGGGGAGCCCTTCGACCTCTCCCAAGCTCCCCTGCTCCGGGCCAGGATCTATGCGCTCGGCGAAGAGGAGCATGTGCTGCTTCTGGTCATGCACCACATCATCGGTGATGACTGGTCCACGAACGTTCTTGTCCATGAGGTGGGGGTGCTCTACGAGGCCTTTTCCAGGGGCCGGGCTTCACCGCTGCCCGAGCTTACCCTCCAGTACGCCGACTTCGCCCACTGGCAGCGGAAATGGCTGGTCGGCGAGGTGCTCCAGGCCCATCTCGATTATTGGAAGGAGCGGTTGACGGACCTCCCGCCCCTGCTCGAGCTCCCGACGGACCGGCCGAGACCGGCCGTTCAAGGCTATTCGGGGGATTATTGTCCGTTCGTGTTCGCCGAATCTCTGACCGGCGCAATTAAGGGACTGTGCCGCGAGGAAGGGGTCACCCTCTTCATGTTCCTCCTGGCGTCCTTTCAGGCCCTGCTTTACCGCTACACCGGTCAGGAGTCCGTGGCCGTGGGGTCGCCCATCGCAAATCGCAATCAGGCCGAGATCGAAGGGCTCATCGGGTTCTTCGTCAACACCCTCGTGCTCCGTTCGGACCTCTCTGCAGATATGAGCTTCCGGGCTCTCCTCAGACAGGCGAGGGAGAGGACGCTGGAGGCCTACGCCCACCAGGATCTCCCTTTTGAGATGGTGGTGGACGGGGTGCAGCCCGAGCGCAACCTCTCCCATTCCCCCCTGTTCCAGGTCATGTTGGTCCTGCAGAACAACCCCCTGCAGGCCCGCTCGCTTCCTGACGTGGACCTGACGATCCAATCCATGGAGGCCCACAGCAGGACCGCCAAGTTCGATCTCACCCTCTTCATGCTGGAAGAAGGGGAGCGGCTGGCCGGCGCCATGGAGTACAACACCGACCTTTTCAATGCCGCGACCATCGAGAGGATGCTCGCCCATTTCGAAACGCTCATCACGACCGGAGTCAGGGACCCGGACCGGCGTATCTCGGACATGCCGATCTCCCTGGAATTCGAACAGCACCAGACGATCGAGGAGTGGAACGACACCGAAACCCCTTTGCACGACGGACTCCGTGCACACGAGCTTTTCGAGCTGCAGGCGAACCTCTCGCCGGATGCTGCTGCGGCGACGTGTATGGATCGGAGCCTTACATTCGACGAGCTGAACCGCCGCTCCAACCAACTCGCCCGCTATCTTCAAGGGATCGGGGCCGGCCCGGAGACCCTGGTCGGTCTTTGTCTGGAGCGATCCCTGGAGATGCTCGTCGGCATGCTGGGCATCCTGAAGGCGGGGGCCGCCTACGTGCCCCTGGATCCTTCCTACCCTGCCGAGAGGCTCGCCTACATGATCGAGGATTCGGGGGTGCGGGTGGTCCTCACACAGGAGAAGCTGAAGGGACGGATGTCGGAGGTTGGAGGTTGGAGGTTGGAGGCCGGAACCCGGAGGTCAGAGGTCAGAGGTCAGAAGTCAGAGATCAGAAG
>JAGVAP010000081.1 GCA_020060215.1 Deltaproteobacteria bacterium
ACTCATGCTTCTCGACGAACCCACGTCCTTCCTGGACCTCAAGCACAAGCGGGACATCTTCCGGCTGGTATCCGACCTCAGCCGCGAGAGGGGACTCAGCGTGGTGCTGGTCTCTCATGAGATGGACCTCGCATCCCAACATTGCCGGCGACTCGTCCTCCTGAAGGACGGGGGTATCTCCAGGGCCGGAACACCGGACGAAGTGCTGACTGCATCGAACCTGGAGAGCGTCTTCGGGTGCCCGGTGCTGGTGGATAGGAATCCCCTGACCGGTGCTCCCAGGGTGAGCCTAGCATGAGAAGGGAGGCGATATGATCGACTATTTCGTAAGAGGCGGGCCGGTCATGTACCCGCTATTGTTCTGTTCGATTATTGCTCTGACCGTGATTATCGAGAGATCCCTCTTCTGGATTTTGGAGGACATGCACAGGAACCAACCCCTGGTGGAGCGAGTCATGGACCTTTGCCGGGTGGGAGACTGGAATGAGGTAAGGGAAAGGGTGAAAGGGTCCGGGGATTACGTAATCCGCATCCTGGTGAGCGGCATCCTCCACAGGGAGTTCTCCATGGTCAAGGCCATGGAGGCTGCTGCTGCGGTTGAAATGCAGCGGATGCGGCGCCGTCTGGCGGCGCTCGACACCATGATCACCGTGGCCCCCCTCCTGGGGATCTTCGGGACGGTGACCGGCATTGTGCACGCCTTTGAGGCACTCGGGGATGCCACGATCGCCATTCATCATCCCGAGGCGGTCACGGCCGGGCTTGCGGAGGCCCTGATCACCACCGTGGCAGGGCTCGCCATTGCCATCCCATCGGTATGCTTTTTCAACTACTTCAGCTCCAGGGTGGAGAAGGCGGCAACGACCATAGAAAAGTATGCCACGAGTCTCGAGATCCTCTATGAGAAGCTCTGCCGGGGGACCGCACCCGGGGAGGGAGGGGGCTTATGAAGGTCAAGATCCCACCGCCGGGGAGATCACGGGTGGAGATGATCCCTTTGATCGACATGATGTTCCTGGTGCTGGCGTCCTTCACCTATGGCATGCTCACCATGGCCGTCCACAAGAGCCTGCCCGTTCAACTTCCCTCCTCGTCCACGGCGCACCCGGACAAGAGTGTGTTGCTTTCCATCACGGTCCGGGCGGACAGGACGATCTGGGTGGACAAGGAGGCAACCACCCTTGAACAGCTCCCTGCGCTCCTTCGGCAGAGGGCCAAAGGGCGGACGGAACCCGGCGTGCTTCTCTTTGCGGACCGCGCCATTTCCTACCAGACCCTTTTCAAGGTCCTGGATGCCGTGCGCTCCGCGGGTTTGAGCAGGGTCTCCCTTCAGGCGGAATCGGAGAGAGGACCTTGAGCCGGCTCCTTCTCGCGGCGCTGACAGCACTGGTATTTCATGCCGTGGTGCTCGCCTGGTACCCCAAGGGATTCCGGAGTCCATCCGTCCCCCCCATGAGGCAGGAACCCCTATCCCTGTCCCTTACAAGCCTTGTCCCTCAAGGCGGGCCTGCCGAAAAGCCCATGGTTCGCCGTGAAGATCCCACCCCCCTCTCGACCGAGTCAAAGAGGCCGGCTCCCGGGAAACCGGAATCCAGGATCCCGAGCAGATATGGGAAGGATTCCGCCAAACCTCCTGAAGAGGCTTCCGAGCCGATCCAACCCAGAGTTTCCACTTCCCAACACACGGAGACAAGTGCCCTGGCGGAAACGACATGGATCGCCAAGTCCCCTGAATCCTCATCCACCCCTTCAACCAGGGAAGCCCGGTTTCTCAGTCCTTCCGGCGCTGCCGACATCTCGCCTTCTTCGTTGCCCTTAAAGGAAGCCATGCCTATTTACAAGAGCAATCCTGCGCCGGATTATCCTGCCGTTGCAAGACGCAGAGGATTTGAGGGGACCGTGATCCTGGAGGCGCTCGTGAACCGGGACGGCAGAGTGACGGATCTCCGTTTGCTCCAATCGAGCGGCCATGCTGTGTTGGATCAGGCGGCACTGTCCTCGGTGAAAGGATGGGTCTTTGACCCGGCCAGAAGGGGAGAGGAGGCTGTGGAGATGTGGGTCAGGATCCCTATCCGTTTCCGGTTGAGGGACGGCTGAAATCTTCGATCGGACAAAGCGCCCTGTCTGTGATGACGATACATGGCCAAAACTTGTACCGTCTTTGAAGCCGAATAATTTGGGGAAATCGAAAATAGGTTTCTCTTGATCTAGTGCAATCATTGCGCTATGAGTGAAACCCATGAAAGCCGAATTCCCTCGTGCCTTGAAGGTCACGGCGCTGGCGCCATATCGTTTACGCATTCGCTGGAGTACCGGGGAAGTCCTCGATGTAGATGTTGAAGGCAGGATCAAGGGTATCAAAGCGCTCCGACATATCCTGGCGCCGGAGGTATTTTCCCGCGTTCGATCGGGCGCGCACGGCGCAAGTGTGGAGTGGGAAGATTCCGAATTCGGAGCGGATAATGTCTATGCCTGGACACGGGAACAAATGGGCCAGGCGTCCCACGAGATGTTCTTCGATTGGATGCGTCGCAACGACCTGTCCTTAAGCGCAGCGGCCGAGGCCCTGGGCATGTCAAGACGCATGGTGACCTATTATCGCACCGGGATTAAGCCGATCCCCAAGCACGTGTGGCTTGCGTGTCTGGGCTGGGAGCTTACCCAGGGGGGGATCCCGGCCCGAAATGCGTCTCATAAACGACCGGGAATCGAAGTGCCTCGCTAGGCTGAGGCGAGCGATCCGCCCAGCCGGAACTTCAGGATTACCTCGCCGGTTTCACGGTCGATGCGGATCATGGACTTTTCGTCTGCAGCGTTTTCCAACTTCCCCTGACCCTCGCTTAGGCTGGCAAATCTCATCAAAGTCCGTATATTAGATTCTGTTGAACTGCCGGGGGCCCCGAACTCTATTCTCTGCCGTTCCTCATCCCGCCGTTGTCGCCTCGTGGGAACTAGGGAATGGATTAGAGGCATTTCAGATCAGCTCGCCGCCTGCCGATGACAATGAGGGGGTCTCCCCAATAGCCGGACTGCTGCCGGGCGAGTCGAAAGGGAGGTTCAAGGGGATGGAAAGAGTCCTGGTGATAGACGACAGTGAAAGGGCGAAACTCAGGCTCCTTCCCATCTTGTCGAGAGAAGGATTCGATGTCCTGATTGCAGCGGACCGCTCCGGGGCTTTGAGAATGCTTGGGGATGTGGATCTCATCTTCGCAAGCTTCCCGCTGACAACCCGGTTGTGGCCGGAACTGCTGGAGGAGATAAGGGCGAGGGGTCCGACCACGCCCGTCATTATGATCCTGGAGAAAAAGGATCGTGAAAGGGAAAACCGGGCATTGATCCTCGGGGCCTTCGACTGCCTTGTCGAGCCGCTGAGGAAAGGGGAGCTGCTGAGGGCCGCGCGGACCGCCCTTTCTCAAAAGCGGCTCCTCGACGAAAAGCTGAAAGCGGAAAGAGACAGGGAGATTTGCCGGACCAACCTGACCTCCCTCTTAGGCAGCCTTTCCGACGCGGTCATTGCAGTGGATGACAACATGTATATCACCGATGTGAACCGCGCCGTCGAGCAAATCTGCGGCATGAACCCCGGGGAGATTGTCGGGAAACATTTTGATACGATCCGCAATGATTGCCTTTTCAACTGTCGAAACGCCCTGAGAGAGTCCATGGCAAAAAACAGGGACATCAGAGATTTCAAGATCAGGTGCGGCCACGTGAACCGTCCCGGCCAAACGGTCCTGGTCAGGAGCTCGGCGACAATGCTTGGCGATGAACATCAACACTCCGGGGGATTTCTGGTGCTCAAGGATGTAAGCCGGCTCAATGAGCTCGAAGAGCAACTTCAGGAACGCCACAGATACCACAACATCGTCTGCAAGAGCAAGGCAATGCAGCGGGTCTCGAGGCAAATGGAGGACCTTGCGGATACGGACACCACCGTTCTGATCACGGGCGAAGGGGGGACAGGGAAAAGACTCCTGGGACAGACTCTTCATTACCTGGGTTCGCGCGCCTTCAAACCGCTGATCGTCGTTGACTGCTCGGCCTACCCTGAAACCATGCTGGAGAGCGAGTTGTTCGGGTGTGTGAAGGGGGCATTCCAGGGGTCGATAAGGGATAAGAGGGGGAGGCTCAAAATCGCAGAGGGCGGCACGGTTATTCTCGACGCCATCGGCGCGGCATCCCCCATGATCCAGGTCAGGCTCGCAAGGCTCCTTCGGGACAAGGAATATGAGCGCGCAGGGGAATCCGTCACGCAGAAGGCGGATGTGAGGGTGATCGCCACCTCCGAGGATCTGGAGCGAAAGTGCGCCGTCGGGGATTTCAGGGGGGAGCTTTATTCGCTGCTGAGCGCCGCTCGCATCAGCCTTCCGCCTCTTCGGGAAAGGATCGACGACATTCCTTCCCTCATCGAATACTTCCGTAACCGCTTCAACACCCGGTTCGAAAAACATATAGGGAGCGTGAGCCGGGAAGTTCTCGATGCCTTCCTGCGATACCCGTGGCCGGGGAACGTCCGGGAACTCGAGGACGCTGTCGAGCATGCATTTCTTCTTTGCCGGAACGACAGGGTAGAGCTTCAGCACCTCCCCGGCGGATTTCTGATGGCGGCTCATGACGACCTTGTTCCCTTTAAAAAGAGGATGGAGGCTTCCCGGGAGGCGGTGATCGATGCACTGGAAAAGACCGGCTGGAGACGGGGAAAGGCCGCTCAGCTCCTGGGCATGAGCCGACAGAACCTCCACCGATTGATGACGAAGCACCAATTGCGGCGAAAATGAAGTATGTCAAGAATTAGACATCTTTTATGTCAAATCATGTCGCTGTGTAAATCGCTTTACATGTCTCATCATCGCTGCGCCATCCCATCAACAATCTATTATTTCTAATATAATATCCCATCGGTATCCCTTGGCACACTCTGTGCATTTCCTCACGCCATAATCAATTTCTCGCCCTGTTTGCAACGAAGTCAATTCCAGGATTGTAACATGTTGTCTCAGAATTCGTCGCTTGTGCCCTTGTGCTCCCTCGGCTCCTGTGAAGCGCATTCATCATTGCCTCTTCTGGCAGCATGTCTCGGCTGGGACAGGAATTGTCAGGGGGTATTCCAGGTCCTCGAAGCGGTCGCCCGCGAAATGGAGGGAAGGCTTCGGATCGGGATCGTCCAACATGGCTTTGTGACGGAGTTCATGGAATGTTACGGCGTCGAGGGGACTCCCACATTTGTCCTCTTTTACCGAGACAGAGAAATCGACCGGATCAGGGGCGTGTTCTCCGAACGGGAAATCCTCGAATTTGTAAATCGCAACCTCGGGGAGGAAGGGAACAGACAGATGGTCTCCAAACAACGAGTCATCGCTTATCTTGGCAGAAGCTCTCCCGAGACGCGCCGCCTCTGCGAAACCATCCGAGAAGCGGCCGGGTCCGCAAAGGTAGTTCTCTGCAAAAGGGTGAAGACCCTGGATGATGCGCTTCGGCTTTGTTCACCCCTCGACACCGTCGTAGTCCTGCTCGCCAGGGGCGGGAGATCTCTATTGAAATTGTTCGCCCTCAGGGAGCGGCTCGACCGGCTTCCGCTCATCGTGATCCTTGGCCATGCCGGGCGGAAGACAGTCTCGATCGCCCACCTGCTCCATCCTCGCTACCTGACCCTGATCAGCCAGGGTTTTGAGGACGTGGGGATGGTGCTCGGCAGGATCCTCGATCGCAGCGAAAAGCTCGCTCGCACGATCACCCATGGCCTTGAGGACGAACCGCAAAAACGAGTGGAGATGTAGCTTGAGAACGTCAGGCCGGACCAAGACCGCAAAAAGATCGAAGGGCGCCGGGCGGGGAGAGCGTTTCAAGGCGCCTTCCGAAGACCTCCTGCGCGCGGTTGCCGACTGCGAACAGGACTATCTTGCCTTCGGGAGCGAATTGCGCCGGGTCTATGAGAGGGCTATGGAGGTCTCCAAGACCTCTTCCTCATTTGCAGGACTCTCCGAGGGCGAGCGATTGAAGACCTTCACGGCAGGACTCAAAACGTTCTTGGAACAAAACAGCGATCTAGGGAAGAGCTCCGGCCGAGGCACCGCGCTTCTTCGGAGCATCCTTGAAAAGGCGGTCGAAATCGAGTCCCGTCTTCAAACCTTCCCCAACGTTGTGAGAACGATGCAGGTCCTCTGCAACCTCATCAAGATAGAGAGCATCAGGTCCCGTCAGGGAAAGGCCGGCTTCCAGGCTTTGTCGGAAGACGTAAGGGGGCTTGCCGGGAACATCGAGGCAAAATCCGCCGCGATTACGGACGGAGCCCGCGCACTGATCCAGCTTGTCGGGAAAAGCCTCGGAAAGATCTCGGGGTATGAACTGCGCCGCAGGGAGAAAGGGAAGATCATTTCCAGGAATATCATCGACGGCCTCAGAAGACTGAAGGAGCGCCATGATGCGGCTATCGAGACAATGGATCGGATCAGTGCAGCATGGGAGGAAGTAACCAGCAGCATCGGTGAGATCGTGAGCTCAATCCAATTTCACGACATCACGAGACAAAGGATCGAGCACGTAGCGGAGGCGCTTGAGGAAATCACTGCGTTGGATGACGACAATGAAGCCTATGAGGGCCTGAGGCTTCAGAGAGCCCAGCTCCTTCACACCAGGGAAGAGCTCGTATCCGCGACCGAAAGGATGGCCGAAGAGCTCCGGAAGCTGGGCGGAAGGATAGGCGAGATCTCCGGAGAGGCGGGTGGCGTTGCGGCAGGTGCTCCGGAGGGGGGTGGGTCGTTCTTTCTGGAGCTGGAGAAGGGGGTCGTGGATCTGACGGGGGCGGTAGAGGAGCATGCGGAGATCAACAGGGGTATGGCCTCGACCAATGAAGAGGTATCGGATGGAGTTTCCAGGATGGAGTGCTTTGCAAGAGAGATCGCGAAGATCGGAATTGAAATGAAGATCATAGCGATCAATGCCGCCATTTATGCGGCCCACGTTGGGGAAGAAGGGGTGGCTTTGGGGGTCCTAGCCGAGCATACCCATATGCTTTCCCAGGAAACGACCGGCCAGATAGCCTCCATCAGCGAAAACCTTCAGTCCGTCGTGGATTGCGCCAACGAGTTAAAGGGAGAGACCGCCCTTCAAAACCGTCAAAGGGCCGAAGAAGAGACGAGGGTGGTAGAGGAACTAAAAACCATGATTCCCCTCCTCAGGCAGCTGGACGCCGAAGCGATGTCCATGGCCGGGCGTACCCAAGAGGTGGGAGGATCCCTCTCTGCGGATATTCGGAAAAGGTCGGAAGAAATGCGTTTTCATCTCCCGATTCTCAAGGAGATCGACTCCGTCGCGGCGATGATTGAAGAAGAGTGCGAGAGGATCGGAGGGAGTCTCCCGAAGGAAGGGGAACATGACGGTGTCCACGACGTCGGGAGGATGGAAGAAATGATGAAGAAGTACACCATGCAAAAGGAAAGGGATGTACACCGGCTGGCGGTCGGCGCAACCGAGTCGGGAATGGAATCCGGGGCCGATACGGAAAGACGACAGGAAGGCCTTGGGGAAAACGTCGAGCTTTTTTAGAGGAGGATGGAAGGATGGGGTTTTCGTTTGAGGGACCGGATGATGCCGGGGTGCTGATGCTGAAGGGAGAATTGACCATCCAGGATGCAGCCCGCCTCAAGGATGTCCTCTTGAAGACGCAGGATGAATCGATCGGTCTTACCCTTCACCTGGAAGGGGTGAACGAGATCGATCTTTCGTGCCTTCAGGTCCTCTGCGCCGCGCATCGATCGGCAGTAGCCTCCGGCAGAGACATCACCACGACAGGGAAATGGCCTGATGCTTTTGCCAGGGCGGTCGAGGAGTCCGGGTATTCAAGGGGCCGGAACTGCAGAAGTCCCCGAAGCGTTCGGTGCCTCTGGAATTCAGGAGGATGCGCATGAGCAAGACCATCATGACGGTGGACGATTCCGCCAGCGTGCGGCAGATGGTGAGCTTCACCCTCAAAGGGGCCGGCTACGACGTCATCGAGGCAGGCGACGGACGGCAAGCGTCCGCCAAGCTCAACGGCGCGCCGGTCCACATGGTGATCACCGATCTCAACATGCCGAACCTGGACGGCATCGGCCTGATCCGCGCCATCCGGGGAAATCCCTCCTACAAGTTCATCCCCGTGATCATGCTCACCACCGAGAGTCAGGCATCCAAAAAGGACGAGGGAAAGGCGGCGGGCGCCACGGGATGGATCGTCAAACCCTTCAAGCCGGAGCAGCTTCTGGCCGTGGTGAAAAAGGTGCTGGGATGACGGACAAACATGGTGAGTTATTCATCGAAGAGGCCACCGAGCTTCTGGCCGAGTTGGAAGGATCGCTCCTGGAGCTCGAAAGATCCCCCGAAGATCCGGACCTGATTGGGCGGATCTTCAGGGCCATGCACACCATCAAGGGGTCGGGGGCCATGTTCGGCTTCGATGAGGTCTCAGGCTTCACTCATGAGATCGAATCGGTTTACGACCTCGTGCGAAGCGGAAAAGCCCGGGTTAGCAAACCCCTCATCGACCTCACCCTCAAGGCCTGCGACGAGATCCGCAGGATCATCCATTCAACCCGCGACGGAAAAGAGCGGGATGAGAATGGAGGCAGGGAGATCCTCCGGGGGTTCAGGGATCTGATCCCCGGAGCAAAAGAGGAGAAGACCGTCTCTCCCAACCCCGCGAAGAGCGGTTTCAGACCTGAAGGAGAAGTTGTCCATTGCACTTACCGCATTCGTTTCCGGCCCAATTCCAACATATTCTCTTCCGGGACCAACCCCCTCCTCCTCCTTGAGGAGTTGAGGGCGCTTGGCCAATGCACCATCGTGGCACATAGCGAGACCCTCCCCAGGCTCGAGGAGATGGACCCCGAGCTCTGCTACACCTACTGGGACGTCATCCTCACCACCGCGGCCGGGGAGAATGCGATCAGGGATGTGTTCATCTTCGTGCAGGACGGTTCCGATCTGAGCCTAACGGTGATCGACGCCGGGGAAATCGAAGAGCCCGAATACAAGAGGCTCGGAGAGATCCTCGTGGAACGGGGCGATCTCACCGAGGAGGATGTCAGAGGGGTGCTTTCGCGGCAGAAGCGCATCGGCGAGCTCATTGTGGACACAGGCGTTATCGATCCCTCAAAGGTGGAGTCGGCCTTGGCAGAGCAGGAGCATGTCAGGGCGCAGCGAAGGCTCCGGCAGGAGAAGGATGCCGCTGCAACCATCCGCGTTCCGGCAGAGAGGCTCGATCAGCTGGTCAACCTGGTCGGAGAACTCGTCACCATCCAGTCCCGATTGAGCCAGGTCGCCTCAACCGTTCAGAACCCTTCCCTTTCGCAGATCGCCGAAGAAGTGGAAAGACTCATCTCGGAGCTGCGTGAGAGGACCATGAGCATCCGCATGCTCCCGATCGGGTCGTTGTTCGGCCGATTCAAGCGGCTGGTCCGGGACCTGGCAGAGGATCTGGGCAAGGAAATCGACCTCACGATGGAGGGGGAGGAGACGGAACTGGACAAAACGGTCATTGAGAAGCTCGCCGATCCGATTACCCATATCATCCGAAACAGCATCGACCACGGCATCGAGTCCCCGGAGGTTAGAGCCGCCCGGGGAAAATCCAGGGATGGGAGGATCCATCTCTCCGCCTTGCACTCCGGCGCCTGTGTCGTGATCCGGATAGAGGATGACGGTGCCGGGATCGACAGGGAGGCCGTAAGAGAGAAGGCGCTTGAAAAAGGAATCATCTCGCCGGATGCGGTCCTCCACGATCGGGAGCTCTTCTCGCTTATCTTCGCGCCGGGTTTTTCAACGGCCAAGACCGTCAGCAGCGTCTCCGGGAGGGGAGTGGGGATGGACGTGGTGAAGAGAAACATCGAATCCCTCCAGGGGACCATCGAGATCGAGACCCGTGAAGGAGAGGGAACGAAGATCTCCCTCATGCTCCCGCTGACCCTGGCCATCGTGGACGGGTTGCTGGTGAAGGTGGGGGAATCGTTCTATGTGGTCCCCCTCTCAAGCGTCGAGGAATGCGTCGAGCTTTCACGGGAGGATGTCGAAAAGGCGCACGGTCGCGAACTGATAAATATTCGCGGCGAGATTGTCCCGTACGTCTCCTTGCGGGAGCGCTTTGGAACCGGCGGGGAGAGGCCTGCTATCGAACAGATCGTCACCAGCCGGATCAACGGCGCAAAGACGGGTCTTCTGGTGGACCAGGTCATTGGTGAGCATCAGACCGTGATCAAGTCTCTAGGGAAGGCTTACAGAGGCATCAAGGAGGTGTCCGGCGCCACAATTCTGGGAGACGGCACCCTGGCCCTGATTCTCGAAATGGCAAACCTGGCCGAGGGCTTGGGAACTCCCGGCGGGGGGTTCGCCTCCGAAGGCGGCCATTGATGGAGAGGTGCGGCATGGGAGGCATTTGAACATACAACCTATTGCATGAAAGAGGAGGAAAGAGGTTATGTTTGCGAACATGAAGATCGGGATGAGGCTGGCAGGCGGTTTCGGGGTGGTTCTGGTTGTTCTCTTGGTCATCGTGGCCCTTTGCCTCACAAACCTTGGGCAGATAGGCGCAACGGTCGAGAAGGTCGTGGAGGACCGATACCCCAAGACGGTGTGGGCCAATGGTATCATTGGCGACCTGAACGTCATTGCGCGGAGCACCCGCAATATGGTCTTGATGGAGAGCAAGGAGGAGATATCGAAGGAGGATGGCCGGATCGCGGGGGCATTGAAGGACATCGAAAACAACCTGGCAAAGCTCGAAAAGGGGATTGCTACGGACAAAGGCAAGGACCTGTTCAGGAAGGTCTCCGATGCCAAGAAGGCGTACTTAGGGCCTCAGAACGAGGCCAGAAAGTTTGCGTTGGATGGAAAGGAAAACGAGGCAAGGGCCATTCTCCTGGGCTCTCTCCGGCCTCTCCAACTCGCTCTCATGGAGAATGTGGAGCTGCTGATCAGGTACCAGGGGGAGCTCATGGAGAACGAAGGCAAGAACGCCCACGATCTCTATCTGAGCTCAAGGACCATGATGCTGACCCTTGCCGCCATCGCCCTTGGCCTGGTTGTGATCATTGCCTTCTGGATCACCCGGAGCATCACAAAACCGGTTGGCAAATGCGTCGGCATTGCCGAGGAAGTCGCCAAAGGGGACATCAACATGGCTATCGTCGTGGACCGCAGGGACGAAATAGGCCAGTTGATGAACGCCATGAAAACCATGGTCGCCAATCTCAAAGGAACGGTGGATCTGGCGGGCAAAATAGCCAAAGGGGACCTGGCGGTGGAAGTGAATATCCTCTCTGAGAAGGACGACCTGGGGAAGGCCCTGCAGAATATGGTCGGCAAGCTGGAGGAGATCGTGGCTGAGGTCAGGAGCGCTGCCGATAATGTCGCTTCCGGAAGCCAGGAGATGGGGTCGAGTTCCGAGGAGATGTCCCAAGGCGCTACAGAGCAGGCCGCGGCAGCCGAGGAGGCTTCA
Organism: Deltaproteobacteria bacterium; assembly: GCA_020060215.1. The sequence continues at coordinate 11,471 of JAGVAP010000081.1, forward strand.
TCCTCCATGGAACAGATGGTCTCCAATATCAGGCAGAACGCCGACAATGCGACTCAAACGGAAAAGATTGCCCTCAAATCGGCCGAAGATGCCCGGGAAGGGGGAAAGGCGGTCTCTGAAACCGTGAAAGCGATGAAGGAGATCGCCGAGAAAATCTCCATCATCGAGGAGATTGCAAGACAGACGGACCTCCTCGCCCTGAACGCAGCCATCGAGGCGGCACGGGCGGGCGAGCATGGAAAGGGGTTTGCCGTGGTGGCCTCCGAGGTCCGCAAGCTCGCAGAACGAAGCCAGACTGCGGCCGGGGAGATCAGCAAGCTCTCTTCTTCGAGCGTCGAGGTGGCGGAAAAGGCCGGGGACATGCTCTCCAAGCTCGTGCCGGACATCCAGAAGACCGCGGAGCTGGTGCAGGAGATCGCTGCAGCGAGCAACGAACAGAACACCGGGGCCGAGCAGATCAACAAGGCCATCCAGCAGCTCGACCAGGTCATCCAGCAAAACGCCTCCGCTTCGGAAGAGCTCTCCTCCACGGCGGAAGAGCTCTCCTCCCAGGCGGAGCAGCTCCAGGGCACGATCGGGTTTTTCAGGGTGAAGGGCGGAGATGGAGGAACAGGGCGGCAAATTTTTGCCGGAAAAAAGAAAGAGCAAAGAGGCGTTCACGTAGCCCATTTTGAAGGCTCAAAGAAGGGAGCCGCTAAATCACCCAAGAAGGCGGAAACCGACAAGGGAAACGGCAAGGGCACCATGGCCGGGTTCAAGGAAGGGGTCCACATCGATCTGAACCCGACCGACCAGATGCCGAAGAGCGGCGACGAGGGGTTCGAGAGATACTGATGCGACCGAAGATCGGGGACAAAGGACCTTTGCCGGTCCGGATCAATGGGTGAACTTTACCTTGCAGGAGGAGAAACATGAGCATGCTGAAGATAACGGAGACTTCCCTCTATCTGACGTTTCGCCTGGGGGAGGAGATTTTTGCGATCGATGTCAAACAGGTCCGGGAGGTCCTGGATCTCACCCCCATTACCAAGGTCCCCCGCGCTCCCGAATTCATGCGGGGGGTGATCAACCTCCGGGGAAGCGTCGTCCCGGTGGTCGACCTCAAGATGAAATTCGGTCTCCCGAGGACGGAGACGACCGTGGACACGAGAATCGTGGTGATGGAGATCGATTTGGACGGCGAGGTCACCATCCTGGGCGCCATGGCGGACTCGGTCCACGAGGTGCTGGAGCTTGAGCCTTCCCAGATCCAGGATCCCCCCAAGTTCGGAACCCGCTGGCGCTCGGAATTCATCCGCGGCATGGGAAAACGCGGGGAGGAGTTCGTCACGATCGTCGACATCGACAGGGTCTTCTCCTCCGACGAGCTGGCGCTGAGCCAGGAGGCCCTGCTTGAGGAAACCACGGAAGAAAAAGTGGCGGTGAATGAGTGAGAACGGCCGATGGTTGATCTTTCGCCCAAGAACCCGGATACGTGGCGGCATTATGGGGCCATGTCGCCCAAGACCTTTTCGCGGATTGCCGGCCTCATCCAGCGAGAGGTCGGCATCAAGATGCCGGAGTCCAAGTTCACGATGCTCCAGGGCCGTCTCCAGAAGCGCCTCCGCTATCTGGGGATGGCCTCATACCATGATTATGCGGACTATCTCTTCAGCCCGGAAGGGACGGAGCGTGAGATGGACCACCTGATCAATGCCGTCACTACCAACAAGACGGACTTTTTCAGGGAGCCCAGGCACTATGACATCCTTCTTAAAGAAGTCCTCCCGCGGTTGTTGAAGCGGGCCACGCTGAGGAGAAGAATTCATGTGTGGAGCGCCGCCTGCTCGACCGGGGAGGAGCCTTATACCCTCGCCATGATTTTGAGCGAGTTCAGAGAGAACCACCGGGGGTTCGATTTCTCGATCCTCGGCACCGACATCTCCACCCGGGTCCTTGATAAGGCCAGGGAGGGGATCTACGAAGAGGATGAGGTTCAGCCCATTGCGCCTCCGCTGCGGAAAAAGTACCTGCTGAGGGGAAAGGACGAGAACAGGGGTCTAGTGAGGATTGCCCCGGAAGTGAGATCCCTTGTCCGGTTCCAAAGGGTGAACCTCCTGGATCGGAACTACGGGATACGGGAGGCGATGGATACCATTTTCTGCCGAAATGTGATCATCTATTTCGATCGGTCCACCCAGGAAAGGGTGATGAATTCGCTCATCGCCAATCTGCGGCCGGGGGGGTACTTGTTTATGGGGCATTCGGAGACCCTGAACGGCATGAAGCTCCCCGTGGTCCCTGTCGCCCTTACGGTTTACAGGAAAACGGAATGAGCCGCCCTCTTGGAGAAATACCTACCGTTTATCTCAGGCCGGGAGAATGGTTCTCGGGACAGGATCGTGTCCTCGTCAAGACCGTCCTGGGTTCGTGCGTTTCAGTGACGATGTTCCACAGGAATACGCACCTGGCGGCCATATGCCATGCCCTCATGCCGACCTGTGAAGAAAAGAGGGGGTGCAGTGGGGATTGTGACAGCCGCCCGAGATACGCCGATTGCATCACCCGGAAAATGGCGGAGGTATTCTTTAAAAGGGGCTTCAAGCCTTGGGAGATCGAAGTGAAGCTTTTCGGGGGCGCAGACAGTCTTTCGGTTGATTCAGGGAAAAGAGGTTCCCTCCGGATGGGGACTCGAAACTATGTGCAGGCTTGGGAAACCATTGAGAAGGAGGGGTTGAGATTGGGGATTTCGCATGTGGGAGGGACCCGCGGGCGTAAGCTCCTGTTCGATACTTTTACGGGGGAGGTCCTCCTGAGACGGCTCCATCCGAGAACAGATACGGGTACAGGCGAATTCATTATGGAAGAGATAGCCAGAGGGATCGGAAAGGCAGGGCGAGCCGGATGAAGAAGATCAGAGTTCTGGTTGTAGACGACTCGGCCCTGGTGCGTCAGACGATCAGTGAGATCCTCGCCTCCGACCCGGACATAGAAGTCATGGGGACCGCGGCAGACCCGTTCGCGGCCGCGGAAAAGATCGCCCAAGAGATCCCGGATGTGATCACCCTCGACATCGAGATGCCCCGCATGGACGGGATCACCTTCCTCAGGAAAATCATGTCGCAGCACCCCATTCCGGTGGTGATCTGCTCCAGCATGGCGGGAAGCGGTTCGGACAACGCCTTCAAGGCACTGGAGTCAGGGGCGGTAGAGATCATCGAGAAACCCAAGCTCGGCACCCGGCAGTTCCTGCTGGAATCCAGGATTGTCTTCTGCGACACCGTAAAGGCTGCTGCAAGCTCGAAAAGAAAGCCCCGGCCGGCCACTCCACAAATCGAGCCCAAACTTACCGCAGATGCCGTGCTTCCCGGCCCGTCCCGCTCATCGGTCATTGAGACCACAGAGAAGGTTGTGGTGGTAGGGGCATCCACCGGGGGGACGGAGGCCCTGAAGACCTTTCTGGAAAACCTGCCGAAGGACAGCCCGGGCATGGTCATCGTTCAGCACATGCCCGAGCATTTCACCACCGCCTTCTCAAAACGGCTCGACGGTATCTGCACGATCGACGTCAAGGAGGCGGCCGATAACGATACGGTCCTTCGGGGCAGGGCATTGATTGCCCCCGGAAACAGACACACCATCCTGAAAAGAAGCGGCGCCCGTTACTACGTTGAAGTAAGGGACGGCCCGCTCGTGAGCCGGCACAGGCCTTCTGTAGACGTGCTCTTCCGCTCGGCCGCCCGATACGCCGCGGGCAACGCCGTCGGGGTCATCATGACCGGTATGGGTGACGATGGTGCGAGGGGGCTTCTGGAGATGAAAAACGCCGGCTCTTTTACCATTGCCCAGGATGAGGAGACATGCGTCGTCTTCGGGATGCCGCATGAGGCCATAAAGAGAAATGCGGTTCAGAAGGTGCTTCCGCTCGATGAGATCGCCGGGGAGGTGCTTCTACGGTCGGCGCCTTGGGAAACCGGCTTCTCAACCATTTCAGACCGGAAGAAATAGGATCAATCCGGGTATCGGGCCGGTCGGAACACTTTTCGGAGCGGGAATGGCGACTCTCGGTTACTATCCGGGGATATGGCCGCAGCCGTCGCAGGTCGCAAGGATGCGGCCGTGAGAGCACCGGGGATGATCTCATGCCGATCATCGCCGCAGGTTTGCTTTAATCTAGAAGTGAAGATGGAGCCTCCCCTGAAAGATGTTCGTTTCGCCGAAACCGTCAAGATCGGCCCGGATGTAGTTGAACATGAGTCGGAGGTAAGAGTTCAGATACCAGTTGAGTCCGACGGTGATGTCACTCAATTCCCGTCCACGGATGTTGTCGTCGTTCAGGTCCAGGTGGGAATATCTGAGTGCGACTTCCCATGCACCCCCAAAGACCCTCGATACGCTCATCGACAGACCCGTGATCCTGGCAAAATTACTCGGCAGTCAACCCTGACATTTTCATTCGGCTATCACATCTTTCTTCCAGCTCAATCAGTCCCGCCTTGAGCATGGAATGGAGCAACTGCCACGCCTCGTTTGCCCTCTGACCGCCGGCCGGGCGTGCTTCTTCTCGCCCGGCTCCGGGCATTATACGAGCAGACTTCTTAGCAGGGTCGTGCCGAAGCCGTCACAGGGTCTTTCTTTTCGTTTCACCCTCATGTTTTTAGGCCTACTTTCATTCTCGGCCGAGACACCCGGGGAAAGCGAAATAGGGGACCATGGCCCATCAGAAGCGCCCGAAATTAGCAGCCCGAGATTCCTGCTTGACGCACTCAAGCCAAGTCCTTTATGTTCCGGCGAAATGGAAGACCTTTCCCGTCACCTCGGTTTCAGTGGCTAGTCCAGCCACGAGAGAGCCCATCGATGATGTCAGATTTGAGATTGGAGGACGAGCAGTTGATCCAGGAAACCTGGCGGACCATGTCATGACCGAGATTCTCAACGCCGTTGAAGAAGATCTGCGGGCCAAAATCGGTTCAATCCGGCACCCGGAGACAGGTGAGTTCCCTGTGCTGGTTGTCCGGGGAAGTACGCTGGAAAATCTGCATGTTGAAGTAACGGGGTCCCCAAAACTCATTGCTCTTGTCCATGAGCGCCTTCACCCTGATGAGAAAAAAGGAATGAACGAAGAAATCGAAAAGCCCGGCGGGGTAGTTCATTCTATCTTTAAAGCTCCCCCCCAGAAGGTGAGGGGTACGGGGGCTATAACAAATAAATAAAAAGAGCTTGAGTGTCTTGCTCAGGATGTAGGAGCGGGTTATACATTCAGAGTGGATCCAGGCGGATGACTACGATGATGCGTCTTTTCCCTGAGATGAAATCGTTTCCATAGAAAAGGGTAGTGAGTCGTCTTTACACCTTGCAACATAATAACATTGAACCGGTTCGGTCTTGTTCTTAAGGGCCATTCTGGCTGAATTCTTTATGGGAAATTTGCCCTTGTTTTCCTGGTAGGTATTGTCCCCCAGAACTATCTCTCCGCCTTTCGCAACTTGCTGAATTTTTGCAGCCGTGTTGACACAATCGCCCATTACTGTGTAATCCATCCTATTCCTGGACCCTATATTTCCAACGATAGCATAACCCGTGTTTATGCCGATGCCTATTGAGAAAAGTTGTTTGCCTGTCTCTGCCCTCAATTTCATCAGTGACTCCGTGGCTTGCTGCATCTCAAGGGCCGCTTTAATGGCATTGGAGGATGGATCTCCCTCTATTTCAATCAGTCCGAATACGGCTACGATCTGGTCCCCAACGAACTTATCAAGTACGCCGCTGTTCTTGAAAATGATATCGACCATTCGATCGTAAAATTCATTGAGCATGACAATAAGCTCCTCAGCTTGCATGACCTCTGCGATGGAAGTGAAAGACCTGATGTCGGCAAAAAGAACGGTAACTTTCTTTCTCTCATTCTCAAAAAATTCACCTTCCTTTTGAGCCATCAACCTATCCACCAGGTTTTTCCCAACGTACCGAGTCAGCCTATTCCTCAGGGTTTCTTCTCGCTTGGCCTTCTTATAGGATCGGCTAAGGTCCTTTGCGTAGCTCAAGAGCTGGACAGACTGTTCTCTCATCTCCCGGTTGGCTTCCTGGAGGCTGTTGAAAAGGCTGTTAAAGTGTCTTGCGATCTCATTTAACTCATAATCTGCGTTGGTGGTCTTCACCAGTTCACTCTTTTTGCCCTCCACTATCAAGCGTGTTTCACCAACTAGTCTAACGAGCTGATCCGCTGATCTACGGATAATTGAAAAGCCAGTGAGGATGGAAAAAAGAATCAAGGGTGAGAACAGAAGCATCATTTCTGTGGCCTCTATTTTCTCCATTACGAAGAGGTAAATGACAATAAGGTAGGGCATAATGGAGAGAAAGAGGAAGGAGACCCGTATCTTCCCTGAAAAGCTGCCATAATTATGGTAGATTGAATTGCGCATCGTTAATCCCTGGCGCCGCCCCACCTCTGCTCTTGCTGTTGTTCAGGCATTCCTCACGAGTCGCAACGGGGTATCTAAGCAAATCGAAATCGCCGTTTTCTGGTCAGAGATTTCGTTGCCGACCTCAGGTTGGATACGGACCACTCGGCCGACTCCATTCATTAAGGCCTTTACCTCACTCGTGGCTGGTAGATCAATGGCTATGCTCACTATCTGCCCGATATTATAGATGCTTGGGCAGCTAGAGGTGAATTTTACCCCACTGCCTGATATGTCTACCAGACGCACTTTGTCTTTATATGCAGTCTTTTGTTTATTCCCGATTGAGATAACAGCCATGAAGTCTAACCCGATACGAGCGAAAAGCCTCTTTTCAGATTTTGAATCAATGTCCACAGCCATCCTTCAATCAATGGGAGACTCGGGTTGTTCCAAAAACAAGCCTTCCCGAGACTCAAAATTACGCTGGTCCGGTTTCAATCGTGGGATGCGTTTTTGATCTCGATCCTTCCACCTCGGACTTGATTTTCAGGACCTCTTCCAGGTTTCCCATAAACACGTCCAGGATCTGCGGATCAAAATGAATGCCCCTTCCTTCTCTCATGATATCCAGTGTCTTTTCCAAAGGCAGAGCCTTCTTATACGGCCTTTGAGAACTCAGGGCGTCAAATACGTCGGCTACAGCAGCTATTCTCCCGCAAAGGGGAATTCTTTCCCCTGAAAGGCCCATTGGATAGCCTTCTCCGTTCCATTTTTCGTGATGAGATAGAGCAATATCCGCGCCCAGAGCGATAACCTCAGCGGTTGAGCCAGCAAGGATCTTTTCGCCAATGCTTGTATGGGTTTTCATTATGGTCCACTCTTCCTGATTCAGCTTATCCGGCTTCATGAGGATGGAATCCGGTATTCCGATCTTACCCACATCGTGCATTGGAGAGGCGTAGATAATGTTTTCCCTTTCTCCAGGGGGCAGTCCAAGCTTTTCAGCGAGCAAGGCGCAGTAGCGACTCATGCGAATAATATGGTCGGCAGTATCCTCGTCCTTAAACTCGGCGGCAATTACCAGTCGTTGAATGGTTTCGAGGTAAGCAAGCTGAAGATTCTTGTGGGAGACTTTAAGTTGCTGGAAATTCAGGTTCAAGTCTTCACCGTATCTCAGAAGTTGCTGATTGGCCATTTCAAGGTCTTTGAAAAGCATGTCCTTTTCCTTGATAAGTTTGCGCTCCCCCAGGGCGCGACTCACTCGATTCAGCAACTCTTCCATTTTGAGTGGTTTGGTCATAAAATCGTTGGCACCTTTTTGAATGGCCTCCGCATACCCGTATTCTGAATTGCAGGTGAACGCAATAACGTGGCAATCGGAGATCTCCCTGATCCTCTCTATGATGTCCAACTCGCTCAACCCGGGCATGACTATATCCGTGAGGACTAAATCAATATCCTTCCTTTCCAGAATCGTAACAGCTTGCTTAGCATCACCTGAGGTTGTGCACCTGAACCCATTTGCTTTCAACACCTCCGAACAAAAAGTCCTGATTTTTTCGTCATCGTCGACCACCAAAATATGACATTCCAGGAGACCTGATTCCATCTTCATATTCCTCTCTCTTGAAGGTTCCGGGTAAGTTGAGATGCAAACCCGAGCGCAGCAATTCCCAGGTGGGAGGTTATCATCCAAGGATCTCTTCCACTTTCCTTAATAGCTCTATAGGACTAAAAGGCTTTACGAAATAATCTGTCGCGCCGGCTCTCAATCCTTCTGCTCGGTCGTAATCCTGTCCCTTGGCCGTCAGCATGATGACGGGACAGTCCCGGGTCTCGGGATCGTTCTTGATAACCCGGGTCGCCTCCAGACCGTCCATCCCGCCCGGCATCATCACATCCATCAGGATCAGGTCGGGCTTCTCGGCCCTTGCCCTCTCGATTGCTTTTTCCCCGCTGTCTGCCTTCAATGTCCTGTATTGGTCGGTGCGGAGTGTGACCTCCACGAGTTCCCTGACCTCTTCCCTGTCATCCACGATAAGAATCGTTTTCATAAGATCTCCTCTCCATTCTGCATTCCGGGCTTCGCATCACTTCAGTGGTATGTTGAAGCAGACCTTGGTTCCCTCTCCGGGCTTGCTCTCCACCCACACGTTTCCGCCGTGGGCCTCCACGATATACTTCACGATGCTCATTCCGAGTCCTGTCCCCTCAATGGCGGTATTCGATGAGTCGGCCCGCCAGAACTTGTCAAACATTCTTCTCACCTGCTCGGGGGTCATGCCGATCCCATGGTCCTCCACCACGACTAAAACACTTTTTTGTTGATTGTTGGCGCTGACCCGAATGTCGCCCCCTTCGGGTGAATACTTCACGGCGTTGCTGAAGATGTTTTCAAGGGCCTGATCCATCTTGTCCCTGTCCGCGACGACCTCTACGGGTCCATCGGAGAGAATGAGGGAGAAACGATGTGTTGTGGCACTTGACTCATAAAGAGCAGTCTTCTGCCGAATCAGATCACAGAGATCGAAGGCGGTCTTGCTAAGTGAAAACCCTTTCCCAGACTCTATCCTGGATATATCCAGAAGATCATTGATGATGTTTGTGAGGTTCACCGCCTGTTTGCTGATGTGCTCCATAAACCGCCTCTGCTCCTTTGCAGGAATGTTCTCCCGGGTCAGGAGGATCTCCGAGAATCCCCTGATAGATGTGAGGGGTGATCTGAGCTCATGGGCTGCGGTGGAGAGAAACCCCGTTTTCATCCTGTCTAACTCTCGTTCTTTGGTCACATCATGAAAGATCGTTACGGTGCCGATCCGCCGCCCTTTCGGGTCTCTGACCGGTGCAGTCCGGGCTTGAAGGATGATCGGGTTTTCCTTGGTACTTGTCGGCAAGGTGAAATCGAATTGATACCCAACCTCTCGCCTGTTCAACGCTACATCCAATCGGTCCCTCAGAGTACTGTCGTTAATCGCAAAGGATATAGATCTATTTGAAACAGCGGAAAAATCGGCTCTGAGTTGCGCCTCGGCTACTGGATTCATCAAGATGAGGTTGTTGGACATATCGGTCACAATCAGACCGTCGGCCACGGATTTAAGAATTGATCCCAGGTGCGCCCTTTCCGATTCGGCATCCTTGAGGGCGCTATCCAAATCCTTAGTTCTCTCTTCCACCATCCGCTCTAGGTTCTGCGAATAGGACTTCAGCTCGTCCTCCGTCCGTTTCCGAATGGCGATCTCTTCGGTCAAGTCTCGGTTCGCCTCCTCCAGCTGCAATGTTCGCTCCCGGACTAGTTTCTCGAGTTGAGTTTCCGATTCTTCCAGCAATCTGACGTGCTTCTGGAGCTGCCTCCTCGTTTGGTAGAGATCCGCGAGTATTCTCACCTTTGAAGACAACATGACCGGATCGAAGGGTTTAACGATGTAGTCGATCGCGCCTAGGGAATACCCTTTAGAAATGTTTTGCATATCCTTGTGCGCCGCCGAGAGGAACAGGATTGGGATCAGTCGGGTCTTTTCCCTTTTTCGGATCAATTGAGCCGTCTCAAACCCATCCATTTCCGGCATCTGGACATCCAAGAGGATCATGGCAAAGTCGTGCTTGAGCAGGAGGGAAAGGCCTTCCTTGCCAGATCCGGCCTCTACCAATTCATATTCCTGGGGACCAAGGATGGCCCTGAGGGTCAGCAGGTTCTCAGGCCGATCATCAACGGCAAGGATTCTGACTTTTTCCTTCTTCATTAACGACACTCCTTGTTCCTCGTTCCGGATTCCGATGCAATAGTCCCATTTTCTCACCAAGCCCCAGGAGAAATCTCCCAATCTCCTCTGGCTTCATGACCCTGTCCACTTTGGTTTCGGCGATCGCAGCCAGGGGCATGATGGCGGCTTTTGCCGAGTCTGGATCCTGGGCCACTGTAAAGCCGCCCCGCGCCTTTATCTTTACCAAGCCACTTGCGCCATCCCTACTGGCGCCGGTGAGAATAATTCCGACTACGCTGCTCCCGCAAGCCTCTGCAACGCTTTCAAAAAGGACGTCGATCGATGGCCGTGCATGGTTTACTTCCTCATCCGTGCTGAGGACGAAATGGAGAGCAGGGTGGTGAACCGACAAATCTTCCGCTACTGCACATTCCCTCTCGATGAGCAGATGGTAATCCGGAGGTGCCAGGTAGATCCACCCTGTCTCGATCGGCATTTTGTCTTCCGCCTCCATCACGGGGATGGAACAGGCTTTTCGCAGGTGCTCGACCAGGACATCTCCCGAGTCTCTATGGCGGTGGAGAACCACAACCAACGGGAAGGGGTAATCCTTGGGCAGGCTCGGCAGGATGATATCGACCGCCTCCACCCCTCCCAATGAGGCACCCAGCACCACGATCCTGGGATCAATACACCCTCTTGAGTGCCTGCGTTTCATTGAGACTCCAGACTCAGATCCGCTTGACATCCGGTGCGACCCTCCGCATTCACCTGATTCTTCTGTAGATCTTCTGCCTTGCATCCACCGCCTCATAATCCGCCTCATGAGGGGTGAATCTCAGTGATTCCTTGGTTCCCACGATCAGGGTCCCGAAGTATGCCAGGCTTTCAAAAAGGAGCCGATGAACACGTTCCTGGAGCTTGCGGTTAAAATAGATCATCACATTCCGGCATAGAATAGCATGGAATTCATTGAAAGAGGCGTCGGAGGCCAAGTTGTGCACTGCAAATGTGATGTTTTCCTTCAAAGAAGGATCCATAAGGGCGTTGTCATACCGGGCTAAATAAAAGTCCGAAAGGGACCCTTTCCCCCCAGATGCCTGGTAATTCCTCGTATAATCCTTCATGCGGCTGAGGGGAAAAATCCCTTCACTGGCCTTCTTTACCAGGGTCTCGTTCAGATCCGTAGCATAGATCCTGGCCTTCTGCAGGATGCCTTCTTCCCGAAGGAGCATGGCCATGGAGTAAACCTCCTCCCCGCTCGCGCACCCTGCATGCCATATCCTGAAGCTTGGATACGTGCGGAGGAGCGGCGCCACTTGCATCCTGAAGGCGAGGTAAAAGTCCGGATCCCGGAAGAGGGACGTCACATCCACGGTAAGCGTGTTCAGGAGACGCTTCATGCAGGCCGGATCGTGGAGAACCTTATCCTGGAGAGTAGGAAGGCTGCATAGTTTTTCATCCTTTATGCACTTCAGGATGCGACGCTTCAGGGAGGAGAAGGCGTAGTCCCTGAAGTCGTAGCCATAGCATTCGAAAATCCCCTCCAGGAACAGCCTGGTCTCAACATCCTCGATATCATCGGACTTCACGAGAATCTCCCTCTTCGAAAGCGGCACGGGCTCAATTCCCTTTCGTGCCACGCTTCTCAACGATACAGCCAGACACGCATCAGGGAAAGCAACTGGTCCGTATTCACCGGCTTCGTGATGTAGTCCGATGCCCCGGCTTCAAGGCACTTTTCCCTATCGCCCTTCATGGCCTTGGCTGTAAGGGCCAGGATCGGCAGGTCTTTGAACTTCGCAATCTTCCGAATGCGGCTAATGGTCTCATATCCGTCCATACCGGGCATCATGATATCCATCAGAACCATATTGATGTCGGGCGTTTTTTTGAGAGTCTCCATCGCGTCCTTGCCGCTTTCCGAGGTTAGGACTTCCAACTTATGTTGCTCCAACAGCGTGGTGAGGGCAAAGAGGTTGCGTCCATCATCATCCACAATCAGGACCTTTTTCCCTTGAAAGGCCATGTCTGATACATAAAGCTTCTCCAACGTCTTTCTCTTCTCTTCGGGTATCCTGTTTGCGACCTGGTGGAGAAAAAGCGTTGCCTCGGCCAGGAGCCGCTCCGGTGATTTGACCCCCTTGATGATAATGGATTCGGTCATACCAGCGAGCTTGCCCTCCTCCTCACGGGTGAGATCCTTTGCCGTATAGATAATGACCGGGGTCTCCCTGGCCTCCAATTTCGTCCTCATTTCTTCGAGTACCCTGACCCCGCTGATATCGGGCAGCATAAGGTCCAGGACCACGAGATCAAAGTCCTGTTTTTTGATGGCCGCAAGGGCCTCCCTCCCGTTTTCTGCTTGTGTTATCCTGATGTCTCCATTCCCTATCTGGCGCACAATGGCTGCGCGCTCGGTCGCCTTGTCCTCCACCACCAATACCTTCCGGATCCCTGCTTTGGCCATTTTTTCCATCCTCGTGAAGGCCTTCTCCAGGGCCTCGCTGGTAACAGGCTTATTCAAAAAGGCGAAGGCTCCCCGCGCGAGGCCATGTCTACGGTCATCCTCCACCGTGATCACGTGAACCGGAATGTGCTGGGTCCTCGGGTTGAGCTTCAGGCGATCCAGTACCGTCCAACCGTCCACGTCAGGCAGTCGGATATCCAGAGTAATGGCCTCAGGATGGAACCTTTCCACCAGGCCCATCACCTCTTCGCCGAAAGGCGTGACCACCCCCTTGAAGCCTTTCTTCCGGCCGGTATTCAAGACGATCCTGGCAAACTTCGGGTCGTCCTCAACGATGAGCACCACCCTGTCCTTGGGTGCTATGGCGTTCCGGTCATCGGAGACTTCTTCTATGATCGGGGCTCTTGCCGTTCCTGAGGAGGTCGCGCTGAGGGACCCTGAGCTATTCATCACGGTCGCCTCAGAACCCTGTTTACTTGTGTCCGCTGCCCAATCTTTTGGAGAATTGGCCAGGTATCCCTTGGTCGGTCCTTGGTAACTATGGGGAAGGTACAGGGTGAATACGCTCCCCTTTCCGGGTGCGCTGGTGAGCCGGATCTCGCCGCCGAGGAGATAGGCAATCTCCCTGCTAATGGCAAGACCCAGGCCGGTGCCGCCGTATTTCCGAGAGGTGGAGCCGTCCGCCTGCTGAAAGGCCTCGAATATGATCTTTTGTTTCTCTACCGGGATGCCTATTCCCGTATCGCTCACGCTGACGGCGACGACCTTTTGGGCCTTGTTCAGGACCTCGTGATCGCGGCTCCAACCGTCGGAGGCCGGTTGAACCTTGAGGGTCACTCCACCCTTTTCCGTGAACTTGAAGGCATTGGAGAGGAGATTCTTGATCACCTGATGCAGCCGCTTCGCGTCCGTCCGGATGTGTTTAGGCAAGCCCGGGTCAAGGATGACGTCGAATTCCAGCCCCTTATTCTGAGCCAGGTGGCGAAAGGTCCGCTCCACTTGGGAATCCAGTTCCTTGAAGGGGTAGTCCTCGGTTTCCACGCTCACCGTGCCCGATTCGATCTTCGAAAGGTCCAGGATATCGTTGATCAGGTTCAGGAGATCCTGGCCTGAGCTGTGGATAGTGGTGGCATAATCCACCTCCTTCTTGTTCAGGTGGGCTTCCGGGTTCTCTGCCAGTTGCTGCGAGAGAATGAGAAGGGAATTTAGGGGAGTTCGCAGCTCATGACTCATGTTGGCCAGGAATTCGCTCTTATACTTGGATGTGAGGGCGAGTTGTTCCGCCTTATCCTCCAGTGCCATCCGGGCATCTTCGATCTCCTTGTTCTTTCGCTCCACTTCCTCGTTCTGCTCCGCCAAGAGCCGGGCCTTTTCCTCCAGCTCCTCGTTACTCTGCTGAAGCTCCTCTTGCTGGGTTTGAAGCTCTTCGGCCAGAGACTGGGATTGCTTGAGGAGATCCTCAGTCTTCATGGTGGCCTCGATCGTGTTGAGTACGATACCCAGACTCTCGGTCAACTGCTCCAGGAAGGTGAGGTGGGTGTCGCTGAATCGTTCAAATGAGGCCAGCTCGAACGCCGCCTTGACATTGCCCTCAAAGAGGACGGGCAAAAGCACGATATTGAGGGGGCTCCCTTCCCCGAGACCCGAGGTGATTTGGATGTAGTCCCTCGGGACCTGGGTGAGAAGGATCCGCTGTTTTTCAAAGGCGCATTGCCCCACCAGGCTCTCGCCGACGCGCCATTCCCGGGAGATGTTCTTTCTCTCCTTGAAGCCGTAGCTTGCAAGAAGCTTGAGCGTCGGCGTCGTGTCGGCGTTCTCCATGATGTAAAAGACCCCGTGCTGGGCCATCACCAGGGGGGCCAGCTCCGAGAGGAGGGACTGGGCCACGGTCATCACATCCCTCTGGCCCTGGAGCATGCGGGTGAACTTGGTAAGGTTGGTCTTCAGCCAGTCCTGTTCCGCATTGGTTTGGGTAGTCTCACGAAGATTCCGGATCATCTCGTTCACATTGTCCTTGAGCTCGGCCACCTCGCCCCTTGCCTGTACCGTGACCGAACGGGTGAGATCCCCTTTGGTGACCGCGGTGGAGACTTCGGCAATGGCCCGCACCTGCTCCGTAAGGTTCGCCGCCAGTTGGTTTACGTTGTCGGTCAGATCCTTCCAGATGCCGGCAGCGCCTGGCACATTGGCTTGGGCGCCCAGCTTCCCTTCCACACCTACTTCCCTGGCCATGGAAGTCACCTGGTCGGCAAATAGCGCCAGGGTGTCGATCATTTCGTTGATGGTGTCGCTTAAGTCAGCAATCTCCCCCTTAGCAGCTACTGTGAGCTTTTGCTTGAGTTTTCCTGCAGCCACTGCGCTCACCACCTTGGCAATGCCTCTCACCTGATCCGTCAGGTTCCCGGCCATGGTGTTGACGCTGTCGGTGAGATCCTTCCATGTCCCTGCCACGCCCCTGACCTGGGCCTGCCCTCCGAGCTTTCCCTCGGTGCCTACCTCCCTGGCCACCCGGGTGACCTCGCCCGAGAAGGCGTTTAGCTGATCCACCATCGTGTTGATCACATCCTTGATCTGCAGGATCTCACCCTTGACGTCCACCGTGATCTTCTGGGAGAGATCGCCTCTTGCAATCGCCGTGGCTACCTTCGAAACGTCGCGCAGCTGAACCGTGAGGTTCCCTGCCATCTGATTGACATTATCGGTCAGATCCTTCCAGGTGCCGGCCACCCCGCGCACCACCGCTTGCCCGCCGAGCTGTCCCTCCGTGCCTACCTCCCGCGCCACGCGTGTGACCTCTCCGGCAAAATTGTTCAACCGGTCCACCATGGTGTTGATGGTATCCTTGAGCTGCAAGAACTCCCCTCGAACGTCCACGGTGATTTTCTTGTTGAGATCCCCCAGGGCGATCGCCGTGGCCACCTCTGCGATATTTCGCACCTGTGCGGTGAGATTTCCGGCCATCTGATTGACGCTATCGGTAAGATCCTTCCATGTGCCGGAGACGCCTTTGACATCGGCCTGACCCCCTAGCTTTCCGTCCGTCCCTACCTCCCGCGCCACCCTGGTTACCTCGGAGGCAAAGAGCCCCAGTTGGTCCACCATGGTGTTAATCACGTCCTTGATTTGCAGAATCTCGCCCTTG
>JAGVAP010000025.1 GCA_020060215.1 Deltaproteobacteria bacterium
CGGCGCCAAGCAGCGTTCAGGTATGAGTGCGGTTGTGGGTAGCATCCGCTATCTCTACTGTCAAGCGATTTCTGATCCCGGAAGGAGCAGCCACGGGTCGCGGCGGGCAAAGGCAAGATTGGTGCGGGCTCGGCAGATCATTCGTATATCCCAGCGGTTGCCGGCCCGAAGATCCGGCCTCGTGAGACTTGGCTGTGTGGCCCCTCCCGCTTACCTCTTGACCCATTCCCGTGACGGTTTTAGACTCGGCAGGTATCAGATGAGCCGGATTCCGTGAGCGAAATGCGCATCGAATTCAACGGTTCCCGCAAGGGGCACGAACCGATGTGCCGTCACGGTTCCAGAGTGAACATGAGAAGGGAGGCCTGTATGGCGGGTCCCAGGAACGCATTTGAGATCTTTCAGTATTTGGAGAAGTCGAACTGCAGGGAGTGCGGTGAAAAGACCTGTCTCGCCTTTGCCGGAGCGGTCTTCACGGGTCAGCGAAAGCTTCGGGAATGTCCAAGGCTGAGTCAGGAGGCCATGGAGCGGCTCGGAGGGGATCCGGGCGATCGGCATACCGAGGAGCAGGATGCGGAAAAAACCCTGCAGACGCTGAGGTCCGAGGTGTCCCGCCTCGATCTCGCCGAGGCGGCGGAACGGCTGGGGGGGCGGTTCTCCGGCGACAGGCTGACGCTGAAGGTCCTGGGGAAGGATTTCGGCGTGGATGGAAGCGGAACCCTCTCCGCGGACATCCACGTGAACCCGTGGGTGGCCGTCCCCTTTCTCGTCCATGTCCTTCATGGGGAAGGGGCGGCGCCGTCTGGCAATTGGGTCACCTTCCGGGATCTCAAAGGGGGAAGGGAACGGTACCCGCTGTTTCAGAAGCGCTGTGAAGAGGCCATGAAACGGGTGGCCGACGTCCACACCGAGCTGTTTGACCATATCGTTCACGTGTTCAGCGGGCGTCAGGTGGAGAAGCAGTTCGAATCGGATATCTCCGTGGTCCTGCACCCCCTGCCCAGGGTCCCGATCATGATCTGTTACTGGATGCCGGAAGACGGGCTGGAGTCCAGTCTCCATGTGTTCTTCGACGATACGGCGGACCGCAATCTGGACATCGGCTCCGTCTTCTCCCTGGGCGCGGGACTCGCGCACATGTTCACGAAGATCGCCCAGAGGCACGGGTTCGCCGGGAAATCATGATCGGAAAGCAGCAGGAACCGGAGGACGGAACCGGGTGCCCCGGAGGCCCCTTTACCTCCCCGCAGGGATGGGCACTCGTCGTGGCGGGATCCATGGGCATCCTTCACGGCCGAAAATGAGCTGGACGACTCGCCTCGAAGATAAAGATCGATGAAGATCCGCCAAAGGCCGTCGCGGAATCGATTATTGGTTGGAATACTTCGTCCTCAGCAGGTCGGCCATGCGGTTTACGGCCGCAAAGGCGCGCTCCACCGTGCGCTCCTTGTCCGGGTTTACCAGGCAGCATGTCGCCGGGGAAAGCATGGACCGGGCAATGAGCAGATCCCGATCGATGCCCTTGGACCAGAGGGTTTTCCAGACGCCTTCGAGGCGCTCGATCAGGAAGGGGATCTCCTCCCGGGCGAACGCTTCGAACCCCGTAGGCACGATGCCCCAGACAAGGGCTCCGCCCCGGTCGAGGTATCTGCCGATGGCCCTGGAGTAGGATGCGAAGATCTCCGCATTGCTGTAAACGTCCAGGGAGAGCACGTCGAGGTCCAGGTTCAGCAGGAAATCCCAATCCGGGTTGCCGCACAAATGAATGCCCCGAGGCCGTTGCACCTGCGCGAAGAACTGGTCCAGGTCGCCCTTGCCCTTTAGATCGCTGTACCCTGCCATGCCCGAGAAGAGAAACTGCAGTCCCGGCTCATCCACGAACATGAAGGCGTTGGCATTTCGCTCCCGAAGCCGGGTCAGCTGGACGTTCAATCTCCTGGCCATGAATTCGAGCATGAAGGGTCGCAAGGTGTCGTCGAAGAGGATGGGTCGGTCATCCTGGTCCCGGATGTTGAACCCGAAACTGATCGGTCCTTCCAGTTGTCCCCGAATGGCAGGCCTCTCCCCCAGGTCAAGAGCCAGAAAACGGTGGTACACCGTCGAATACGTCTCGCTGACGTCGAAATAGGCAGGGTCGTCGAATCGCAGCAGCGCCTCTTCCAGTTCTTCGGTGAACCTGTCCATGGAAAAACGCAGGGTCCGTTTGTCCGGATCCACGACCATACCGGGGAAGTGCTCGGCAGCCTGCACGTACATATCTTCGTAGTAGCTATAGTTAGGCAGTTGAGGCCAAAAAGGCACGTCCAGCGACAGGGCCATTTCCAGGGCGCGCCCTACATCGGTGTGCGGCATCACGGCCATAGCGGTCGTCAGAAGGTTCCCGGGAACCCTGTGGTCAGCCATGCCCATCCCCTTTGGTGGTGTTTGCCAAACCGGAAAAAACAGTCATCCTTGGACTCATTATTACCATAGCCCGCATGATGAAGGAATCCATGACCGCCGACTTTGCCTGACAAGATGCTCTTTTGCGGACAAACGGCCGGAGGGACGAATTTCGCTTTGCGCCTGCCGAGATTTTTCCGCCCCCTTGACTTGAGTCAAGTACAACCCCGATCGCGTCCTGCTAGGCTCCGCTCCAGAGAGTGAAAAGACGTTCTATCACCGTCAAGGGAGGCTTGGGCCATGGAAACCGGCAGAAGATCGTTCTTGAAGGCGGGCCTGGCGGCCGGCACGGCGGCGGCCCTCTCGGGAGACCTCAAATTCTTCCGTTTTCTCGGGGAGGCCGCAGCCTCCGGACAGAAGCGGGGAGAAGTGGCCGTCCGGTCTACCTGTTCCCCCAACGACACGGGCGCCTGCGGCATGATCGCGAATGTCTCGGACGGAAGGATCACCACCCTCATTCAGGCCGCGGACTACCCTGAAGAAGAGTACAACCCCAGGGGCTGTCTCAGGGGGCTTTCCATGGTCAACCTGATCTATGGGAAGGATCGGCTCAAATACCCCCTCATCAGAACCGGCCCCCGCGGGAGCGGTCAGTTCCGCAAGGCCGGCTGGGAGGAGGCCCTGGATCATGCAGCCGGGAAGCTCAAGGGGATCATGGAGAAGTACGGCTCCGAGGCGGTGGCCCTGACCATCCAGGTGCCGGGTACCGGATATGTCCACAAGGGGGCCTTCGTCCGTCTGGCCGCGCTCGCCCACTGGTCCATCCACCACGGCTACGACCAGAACGGGGATCTCCCCATGTTCTGGCCCATGACCTTCGGCGTGCAGTCCGAAGAGATGGAATCCCTGGAGTGGCCTAATGCGGGCTACACGATGATCTTCGGCTCCAATGTGATGCAGACGCGTCTCCCTGACGCCCAGCATCTCCTCAAGGCCAAGAGAAAGGGGAAGCTGGTGGTCTTCGACCCGGACTTCTGCTCGACCGCCGCAAAGGCGGACGAATGGGTGTCCCTGAAACCGGATACCGATGCCGCCATGGGCATGGGGCTTGCCGGGGTCATCATCGACCGAAAGCTCTACGACGAAGCCTTCCTGAGGGACTTTACAGACATGCCGATCCTCGTCCGCAAGGATAGCGGCAAGAGACTCCTGGCGCGGGAGGTGAAGGGACTGGCGTCCCGCGCGGGGGAGCGGAAGATCCCGGACTACCGGGAGCTCTTCGTCGTTCACAACCGCCAGGGCCCGGCCATCCTCGATCCGGAGAGTCTGAAGCCCAGCGGAGCGGATCTCGAGGGCGAGTATGATGTGGAACTGACCGACGGGAATACAGTCAAGGTCAGGACCGTGTTCAGTGAGCTGAAGGAATGGCTGCAGGGCTATTCCCTGGAAAAGGTCTCCAGGATCACGGAGGTCCCTGCGCAGCAGATCGAGCGGATCGCCGTCGAGGCCGCGAAGAGAAGGCCCGTTCATCTCATCTACGGGGCCAGCAATTACCAGTGGTACCATGGCGATCTGAAGGGTCGCGCACTGTCCCTGGTCCCTGTGCTTACCGGCAGCATCGGGGTGAGCGGCGGGGGCATATCGACCTATGCCGGCCAGTACAGGATCCGGTTCGACCTCTCGTCGTGGTGGTCCGCTCCCGGAGGGAGACTCAACTGGGTGCCCTACCTCTACTTCCTTCAGGGAAAGGGAAAGAGATATCCCAAGAACGGCATCAGGGCGATGGTCGGCGGGTGGGGAAACCCCTTCGACCAGCACAACATGGCCGATGCGCTCAGGAAGAGGGCGACCTCCGGGGACATCGAGTTCATCCTCACCTTCGACTTCCAGATGACCACCTCGTGCCAGTGGTCCGACGTGGTCCTGCCCGGAACGAGCTGGTACGAGAACTACGAGCTTACCGCAACCATTCTCCACCCCTACCTTCAACTCCAGCAGCCCGCCATCGAGCCGCTCTTTGAGAGCAGGACCGGCCTCTGGGCCATGAGAGAGCTGGCCAAGAGGCTGGATCCGGACTTCGAAAGGCATTTCTTCCCGGAGCTCGATCAAAACGAGGCATCTCTGAAGGTGATCGAGATGCTGTTGAAGAACGGCGGCTCCGAGACCGAGGGGATCACCCTGGGCATGCTCAAGAAAGGCCCGGTGCGGCTGCATTCCCCGGCGCCCGGCGACAGGCAGATCCCATTCTACGAGCAGCTCCATGAACGGGTGCCGTTCCCGCCGAGGAGTTATCCTTCGCCCCTGGCGGATACGGCGAAGTTCGTCCGTAGCGGCAGGATCGAATTCTACAAGGACGAAGACCTCTTTCTCGAGACCGGGGAGGAGCTGCCCTGCTACAAGCCGACGTTTGAGGAGACGGAGTACAGGGTGGATCCCGGGGCGAGAGACAAGTACAGGCTTCGCTTCGTAACGAAGAACTCCCTCTACAGGGTCCACTCGACCCACTCCAACAACGTGTGGCTCAACGAACTTCAGGGACACAGGCCCAAGGTCTTCCTGAACCGGAAAAACGCCATGGAGAGGGACATCGAGACCGGCGACCTGGTGGAGATCTACAACCACAGGGGCAAGACGACCTGCTATGCCGTCATCGACCCCGGTTGCCGCGAGGGGACGGCCATCTTCGAACAGGGTTGGTGGGCCAGGTATCTGAACGACGATTCCTACAACTCCCTGACCATGCCATGGATCAAGCCCCTTCATGAGATCTACTTCGTCCCCGGGATCTGGTCCCCGACCACGGCATGGAACGAATGTCTGGTGGATGTCAGGAGGGCAAGAGGATGAGAAGGGGAATGGTCATCGATCTCGAAAAGTGCATCGGATGCCGCTCCTGCGCCGTCGT
This sequence comes from Deltaproteobacteria bacterium, assembly GCA_020060215.1. Next base: position 5,288 of record JAGVAP010000025.1, read on the forward strand.
CTGCAAGCAGCACAACGGCCAGCCGGCCGGGACCTGGTGGAACCGGGTGGTCACGCCCGGGAGCGATTCCCATCTGACGGCGCCGATCAAGGGGATGGAGTATTTCCTTCCCGTGAGCTGCCAGCACTGCCGGAATGCCCCCTGCGAGAAGGTCTGCCCGGTCGGGGCGACTTACCGGTCCGATGACGGCTCCGTGCTGGTCGACTTCGAGCGCTGCATCGGCTGCAGGTATTGCATGGCCGCCTGCCCCTATGGGGTTCGGCAGTTCAACTGGGAAGATCCCGAAAAGGCCATGGAGAAATATGGCTGCCAGAAGGGATACGCCTATGGATACCCGGAAAACTACAAGCTGAAGGGTAGGCTGGTCTACATGCCGAAGCGGCCCAAGGGGGTGGTGGAGAAGTGCAACTTCTGCGTCCACTATCTCGAGAAGGGGCTTGACCCGGCCTGTGTCAGGGGCTGTCCGGGAAAGGCCAGGTTCGTGGGGGATCTCGACGATCCGGAGAGCGTCGTCTCCGTCATGATCCGGGACAAGAACGGGTTCAACCTCCTTCACGAGAAGGGGACGAAGCCGAGCGTCTTTTATCTGCCGCCCAGGCGGAAGGAGGGAGCGGAATGAAAAAGAGCACAAGGACGGGTCTCGCTGTCACAGGGATCTTCATGGTGGCGAGCCTTGCGGCATGGGACTACCAGTACAAAGAGGGGCTGGTCGTCACGAACATGCGCAACTCCTACTCCTGGGGACTCTATGTCTCCGGGCTCGCCTTTTTCGTGGGAAACGCGGCAGGAGGGCTCGTGCTCAGCTCGCTGATCTACCTTTTCGGGGTGAAGAGCCTCAAGCCGTTTGCAAAGCTCGGCGCGCTGACCGCTTTCGCCAATGTGACGGCCGCCATGCTCGCGATCCTGCCGGACATCGGCTATCCCCTCAGGCTCTATTACATGATCCTCCATCCCCAGATGATGTCCCCCCTTGTTTGGGACGTGGCCATCCTGAACCTGTATGCGCTGCTCTCCCTCTTGTATCTCTATCTCCTGATGCTCCCCGATTTCAAAGGGGCTTTCAAGAGACTGGCCCTGAAGGTGAGTGATCCGGAGGGCTTTTCCGAGAAATGGGCCCGGCGTCTGGCGCCCTTCACATTGGTTGCCGCCGTAGGCATCCACGTGATCACCGCCTGGGTCTTCTCGACCCAGGGCGCCAGGGGATGGTGGCACTCCGCGGCCCTCGCCCCGGATTTCATCTCGGTGGCCGTTGGGTCCGGGACGGCGCTTGTCCTCATGGTGAGCATGATCGCATACGGAGCGCGGGAGGGGTACCAGGATGCCTACAGAACCATGGCCGTCTTCATGTCCGTGGCCTTCTTCATCCATCTCTTTCTCATGTATAACGACTTTTTCATCCATCTCTGGTATGGCGCCGAGGAGTCGCTCGATCCCCTATCCGTCCTGTTCAGGGAATACGGCGCAGCCCACGCAGTCGAGGTGGTCGCCCCATTGGCCGCGGTAGTTCTCCTCCTGAACTCCAGGGTGAGAAGGAGCGCAGGCGCCGTGATCGGGTGTTGCCTTGTCTTCATCGCCGGCGTGTTCGCTCACCGCTTCCTGCTGATGCCGGGCGCCTTTGATGCGGTCCCCCTGACCATCCAGCCGCTTGGGCTGCAGGATCAGCAATGGTCTGTCCCCATTGCCTCCGGAGTATACGACCTCGCCCAGGACACCTTTGTGACCCGGTGGAATTACTTCCCCAGTGGCGTGGAAATCGTTGTCTTCCTCGGGGTGTGCGCCTACGTCTGTTTCCTGTTGATACTGGCCGTGGATCGGTTGCCGATCGTGGGGAGGGTCGAGTCGTGAAAGGTCCGGTTAGGGACGGCGAAAGGATACTGGCTTTGTCGCGGCTCTTTTCCTACCCCCAGGGGTATCCCGGTGAAGGGGATTTGAAAAAGGCCGGTGTGACCCTGGGGGGCATCACCCTTCAGGCGCTTCAGGCGGAGTATGTCAGGCTTTTCATCAACGCGCTCCCGGAGACGGTCTGCCCCCCTTACGGCGCTTGCTATCTCGAGGGGACATTGATGGGCCGTTCGACCACGGAGTTAAGGGATCTTTATGCCGCTTACGGCTTCAGCACCGAAGAGATGCCGGACCACATTGCCGTCGAGCTGGAGTTCCTCGCACTCCTCTGTATGGCGCCGAAGCGGGGAGAAGTCGGAGAGGGCATCGACACCCTGCTGGTTCATCTCAGGTCTTGGACTCCGCGCTTTTTCGAACAAGTCGAAGTGAATGATACGGTCGGGTTCTTCAGGCGCATCTCAAGAAGCGCAAGGGGCCTGCTCCTGGATCGGCCACTTCTTGCCGACCAGGACAGCGAGACTCCACCCGCAGAGCGGATGACCTCAGGCGGCCCCCCCGGAGGGGGGCTCAAGTCCTGAGATTTCGGAAAAAAAGATGGGGTGCGCGAAACCCTCTTCCTCAGCCTTATCTCACCCTTCAAGCGCAGAACCGTTTGACGGGTCCCCTGCTCCTGAAGCGCAATAAGGCCGGACGGAAAAGAGCGCTCGGTTTCCTGAACAAGCTTTTTCAGCCTGCCGACCGGGACAAAACGCACGAAGCATCCCATCCCGATCATGAAAACCTACTCGCACACCCCGTTGAAGATCCCTGCCGTGTTTCGCTTTCAAAGATCGAATCTCTTGCCTTATGTATATAGCCTCAGAACATCGGTGACCATGGGGTGAGTTTCTTATTCTCTGGGGTGAGCGTGCGGTAAAAAGGACCCAAGAGATCGTCAGGACCGGTACGAGCCCCAAGGGCATGACCGATCATGCAAATTCCCTTGACAAGAACGGAAGGGTGCCGTCAAATACAAAAACATTGTCAACGGGTTGGACTCCTTGAAGATCATCTCGCCTCCCCCTGGTTCCGTATGGACGAGAGTCCGCCAAGAGAGATGACGGAAGCCCTTCCAGGTCATAGAAGACCAGGAGGGGTTTTTTGCATTCGAGGGAGCAGGACCGCGTCGCGGTTTCAACCAATTCAAGAGAGAAGGAGAGTCGTATGGATCGAAGCGCCAGGGACGTGTACGAAGAAGATGCCCATGGGTTGGATCGCCGTGAGTTTCTGGTGAAGGTCGGTATCGTTGCGGGCGGGACTGCCGCTGCCGGTGCATTGTTCCCTTTGCTGGGACAAGACGGGGCGCGTGCGCAGATCACGGCAAAGGACGACGCCCGGCTGGCCACGGAATACCTGAAGTACCCCGGGGAGACCGGCGACGTCCGGGCCTACTTTGCGCGGCCAAAAAAGGACGGAAAATTTCCGGGCGTCTTGGTCATCCATGAGAACAGGGGGCTCAACGCGCACATCGAAGACGTGACCAGGCGCATTGCGCTGGAGGGGTTCCTGGCCATGGCCCCGGATGCCTTGTCGCCCCTAGGGGGGACTCCGCCGGAGCAGGAAAAAGCCATCGAGCTGATCGGAAAGCTCGACAGGGAGAAGACGACCAAGGACTTCGTCGCGGCAGTGAAGTACCTGAAGACCCATCCCTTGTCCACGGGGAAGGTGGGGGTGGTCGGGTTCTGCTGGGGGGGCGGAATGGCAAACCAGGTGGCGGTCCATTCTCCGGACCTGACCGCCGCTGTGCCGTACTATGGCCCGGCCCCGGCGGCGGAAGACGTCCCCAAGATCGAGGCCTCCCTGCTCCTGCACTACGCGGGGAACGACGAACGCATCAACAAGGGCATCCCGGCGTTCGAGGAGGCCCTCAAGAAGGCGAACGTGGATTATAAGATGTATATGTATGAAGGGGCGCAGCACGCGTTCAACAACGATGCCAACCCCCAGCGCTACGACAAGGATGCCGCAGAGCTGGCCTGGAAGAGGACCATCTCGTTCCTGAAGGAAAAGCTGAAGGGCTGAAAATCCTCTGCCCCCCTTTATGGAAGGGGGGCAGTCCATCCGACAGCCGAGTCACCGGATCCCTGTTTCCTACCGGGGTGACAGGAAGGACAAGTCACGGTTGATTTCCACCACATGATGGGTTTCACTCCGTTCCACCCATCCTACAAGGATCCGGAGCGGGAGCCGATCTTCCCCCTTGTCGATCCTCTTCCCATGCAGCACTTCTTGTACTTCCTCCCGCTGCCGCAGGGGCACGGGTCGTTCCGTCCGGTCTTGGGCGGACCCGGGACACGCCGTGAAGGGGGAGCGGCCCTCTTCGCCTCGGTGGATTCCCGGGTCCTCAGCGCGGACAACTGGGCCAGAAACGGGCTGCAGTGCGCGAAGAAACGCTTGTACCCCGCACAGAGATAGTTCAGTCCCGGCTCCCCGTCCGGTGCATGGAGGATGCGGTCCTTGGGACAACCGCCGTTGCAGAGGGGGAGGAACTCGCACTCCCGGCAGCAGCGGGGGAGGTCTTCCTGCTTGAACCGGCCGAAGGCCGTCTGTCTTGGATCTTCGATGAGATCGGCTAGCCGAGTGTCGCGCATGTTCCCCAGACGATGATCCTGGTCCACGTAATGGTCACAGGCGAAGACATCGCCGTTGTGTTCGATGACAGGGACATCCCCGCAGGTCTTCTTGAAGATGCACAAGGCGTGGTCCTGGCCCAGGGCCGTTGCGGCCGCCTCCTCGAACATCTGGATCCTGACCCTCCCGATATCCTTCGTCTGCCACTCGTCGAATACGGCACAGAGGAAAGCACCATACTGGACCGACGGCACGGTGCGGTCGCTCACGGCCCCACGGCCTTCAGGCCCGGCTTCCACCAGCGGCAGGAAACTGATGTAGGGGGCCTGGATCTGCTTGAAGAAGCGATAGACCTCGACCGGGTGCTGGACATTCCGGTCGTGGACCACACAGAGCACATCATGCGGGACCCTGTGCTCGCGCAGGAGCCCATACCCGCGCATCACCCGATGGTGGGTGGGTTCCCCGGACCTGGACCGTCGATAGGCATCGTGGAAATGCTCCGGGCCGTCCAGGCTGATCCCCACGCCGAAACCCTCCGCCGCCAGGAAACGACACCACTTCTCATCGAGGAGCATGCCGTTGGTCTGAATGCCGTTGACGATCCGCCGGCCCATACGCCGATGCTTGCGCTGGAGCCGCACGACCTTCTGAAAGTAGTCCAGGCCGAGCAGGGTAGGCTCCCCGCCATGCCAGGAGAAGCGGACGACCGGGTCGGGGGACGCCTCCATGTGCTGTACGATGAACTCCTCCAGGATGTCGTCCGGCATGCGGAGGGATTCCTCCCCGGGATAGAGCCCGTGCTTGTCTATGTAGTAGCAGTATGCGCAACGGAGGTTGCAGGCGGGGCCGAACGGTTTGGCGAAGATCTGGTAGGGGCGGGATGGCTTGGCCATGAGCTCAGTTCCGGGTTGGGGTCCAATTTCCCTGAAGGCTTGTTGCTTCGATAAGAGACCATATGGGCAGGGGGATATGGAGGTCAACAGGAAAATGGAGAGCGTCCGACCCTCCCCCGAGAAGATCTCGCCCTTCGCCGCCCTCCTTTGCTCCTTCTGCAAATTGCTTGACCAAGTTCGTCTTGTTCTTGGAAGACCCCCCATAGCTTACCCCCACCGACCGTATGCTTTTTACCAGTAGGTGCTCAACATAGGTGATCCGAGTATCACGCAGGCCCTATCACTTCATGATGACAGCTCGAGAAATTGGGATTTCTCCATTAAATAATGAGCGTTGTTCAAAATGCGTAGGAAACAGAATCCTAATCTTTGTATTTATCACACAGGATGGATCAATTACTCAAATGAACTGGCCTCATAATTTTGGCCGTAACGATGCTTTTTTCTTGACATCTCACGGGTGTTGTTTGTAGAAGCATTCAACAGTCGTTTCCGGGTGAACCGCCAGCCTTATTTGGACTATTAGTTCTGACAAACACTCTTCTTCGGTCTATCAGGCAAGAGAGTAAGAAGGCATCCGCAATGGCGTTTTTATGGCAACCGACGACTTCTCCAGTCCAATTTACACTTCTGCCCTCTGGGCGTGCAGTCACGTTCTCGAATCAGTACAGGGTTCCCTGTTATCTCCTTGGACGCGATAATCTCGTAAAGACTTCAACTTTTCAGCTAAATTAAAACCATAAGAGACTCTTTAACGTCAGTCAGAGGCGCTACACCGATGGTCGCATTTGAATGCGAACCTTCGGTAGAGAACATTCTTCTCGTTCTGAAAGGAGTCAAAGATGAAGCGTGCATCCCTGATTTGTTGTCCTCTGGTGATCATTTCTATGGTTGTCGCATGGACTGAGGGCTGGGCGGCGCCCCAGAAGATGAGACTCGCCATCGCAAGCTGGAATATTCAGGCCGACCCAAATACAAAGGTCCTAAAAACCATTGCGGAAGATCTGGAAAAGGCCACGGGAGGCGCGGTCACATCGGATATCTCCTACAAGGCACTGACCAAGGAATCGGAATACTACGATGCGGTGGCCAAAGGCATATGCGACATCGCCTACGTGGCCCTTCCGTACACCCCCGGCATTTTCCCCTTCTCGGAGATGCTTGGATTGCCCATTCATTACCCCAACAACGTCATTACGACCAAGGCACACTATGGCTTGTGGAAAAAAGGCTTCCTGGACAAGCAGTTCGCGAATGTGCATACGATCTGTCTGGGAAGCATGTCCCCTTACAACTTTTACTGGAGCAAGAAGAAGAGCCCGGTGACCACACTCGATGAGTTCAAAGGGAAAAAGATCAGGTGTCCGGGTGGGCCCTGGGTGGAGGTGGTCGAGGCCTTAGGCGGTGTCCCGGTGAACATCACGGCCGGCGAGTGCTACATGGCGGTGGAGAGAGGGACTGTCGACGGGGTATTCTGGGGCTGGCCCGCGTTGCCGGTTTTCAAGCTGCATGAAGTCGTGAGCTCCATGACGGAGATCAACCTGATGGGCTTCGCATTCGGGGTCTTCATGAACAAAGACACCTACAAGAAACTGCCCGAAGAGGCAAAAGCCGTGCTCAAGAACAATGCGGAAAAGTATTCGCTGATCATGGGAACCGCCCACGATGACAACAACAAAATGGGTATGGAGTTGTTTGAGAAAGCCGGTGCCAAAACACACAAACTGGAACCTGCCGATCAGGCGAAAATGCGTGAACTCCTCAAGCCTCTCTTCAACAAGTGGGTCAAAGAGACGCAGGGCAGAGGCCTCAACGGCCAAGAGGCCCTTGACGCACTCCGTACCATCCTGGTGGACCTGGGGGTAAAGGAGCCCTTTTAGGCAAATGGCAGCATTTGAGAAGACCGTGCGAAAGTTTACGAATTTCTTGTGCTACGTCGCCGTTTTCATGTTGGCCCTGTTGGTTTTGATTGGGACCATAGATGTGGTAGGTCGTTACTTTTTTAATACCCCCATAAAGGGGGCGCTTGAGGGGGGCGAGATTCTTCTGGCTGGGATCGTTCTCTTCGGACTTGCATACACCCTGGCCACCGAAAGCCACGTTCGGGTCGATACTTTCGTCGTCCTGTTTCACCCCCGAATGCAGGCCAAGATCGGGGTCGTGATGTCTGCCGTTTCCTTTGTCTTGTTCGGGCTGATCGGGTGGCAGGGGGCCGAGGTGGCAATTCAGTCCTGGGAACGACAGAGGGCCGTGGATGTGCTGAACATCCCTGTGGCGCCTTTTCAGTTCTTTGTGACGTTGGGCGCTTTGGCCGTGTGCTTGGAACTGCTTGTGGAAATGCGAAAGCAATTCAACGCCGCAAAAAGGGAGAGTTGAATTGGAGCCTGCGACCATAGGGGTCTTGTGTCTGGGGCTGTTCTTCGTCTTAGTCCTATTAGGGATGCCCATAGGCTTCTCGTTTGCAGCGACCGGGTTTCTGGGACTGATAGTTTTGAGGAATCTCCATCAGGCCCTGAGCCTTCTGGGCGTTACGCCCTATTCGTGGGCGAGCAGTTACATGTTAGTCATTCTTCCCCTGTTCGTGCTCATGGGGCAGTTTGCATATCAGTCAGGGATCAGCGGGGACCTCTACGCGGTCAGTTATACATGGGTCGGACAAAGGCCGGGCGGGCTGGCCCTTGCAACTCAGCTTGCCTGCACCGGGTTTGCCGCCTGCACCGGTTCGAGTCTTGCTTCCGCTGCAACCATGGGGATCGTGGCCATCCCCGAGATGAAGAAGTACCATTACAACCCCAAGCTCTCCACCGCGTGCGTCGCGGCCGGCGGAACCCTGGGAATCCTCATCCCCCCGAGCATCATTTTCATCATCTACGGCCTCATCACACAAACATCGATCGCCAGGCTCTTCATCGCGGGAATCATTCCCGGCCTCCTCCTTTCGATATCCTTCCTGCTGCTCATCTATTTCATGTGCCTGAAGAACCCTCAGCTTGGGCCAAGAGGCCCGAGCTTCACGTGGAAACAGAAGATGGGCGCCTTATGGAAGGTGTGGGGAATGTTCGCCCTTTTCCTTCTTGTGATCGGAGGCATCTACTCGGGTATCTACACACCTACCGAAGCCGGAGCCATCGGGGCATCCGGCGCTTTTGTAATCGCCCTGGCCAGGCTCAAGCTCACCAGGAAGAATGTGATCTCTGCCCTTGTGAGCACGGTCCAGACGACGGCCATGATTTTCATGATCGTCATCGGATCTCAGATTTTCAACACCTTTCTGACGCTGACCGGACTTCCGGGAATGATCTCGGAGTGGGTGGCTGGTCTTGCGCTTCCGCCCCATGCAGTCCTGATCCTCATACTCCTCATCTATATCCCTCTGGGGATGGTAATGGACTCGCTCCCGATGATCCTTCTCACACTCCCTACCCTTTTCCCGGTCATTGAGAGCCTCGCTTTTGACCCGATCCACTTTGGAGTCCTCGTGGTACTCATGTGTGAATTGGCGAACATCAGCCCGCCCATGGGAATGAACCTCTATATCGTAAAGGGCGTGGCGAAGGATGTTCCGATCGCGCAGATCGTCTTGGGGGTCGTTCCCTTTGCATTCGTGATGATGGCGTTTGTTGCGGTCCTCATCATTTTTCCCCAGATCAGCCTATACCTGCCGAGTATCATGAATTGAAGATCTTTATGCTCCACGGACAGATCCAATGGGAAGATTGGCCGGAGTTTCGACGTCATGAAAGAATCGCTTGGGGCCGTAAGGTGCGTAATACCGCCGGCAGGCTCTTCCGCAAGAAGGAGGCCAGACCATGAACGAGATCATCATCAAGAACGGACTTGTCCTGACCATGGACAAAAGGAGAAGCATTTACGAAAAAGGAGTCGTGAAGATCGTGGGAGACGAGATCCGATATGTCGGTCCTGAGAACGACAACATCTCGCCAGGTTCTCCGACGAGTGTCCTTGATGCGGCGGGGAAGGTCGTCTTGCCCGGGTTGATTAACGCTCATACCCATATGTGCATGACTTTCGGAAAAACCGTATGCCATGACGCGAACCTCATGGAGTGGATCAACAAGATCCAATATCCATTGATGGACGAAATGGGAGAGGAGGGATACTATCTGGCCGAGTTGGTCGGTTGCATGGAGAATCTCAGGAACGGTAACACGACCGTGGTCGAGAGTCTTGTGTCATCGAGCAAGGAGGGGGTCACCGCCGACAGTGCAAGCCTCAAAGCGTACAGGGAAACCCGCTTGCGGGGAGTCCTTGCACGCGCCTATGCGGATCAGAACTACTACCCGAATGCGATCGAGAAACCGGAGGAGATTCTGGAGCGGTCCAAGGCCTTGATCCATGCTTGTCGGGAGAGCGAACAGGGCAGACTGCAATTCAGCATAGGACCCGTTCTACCGTGGTGCTCGTCCAGGAGGATGTACGAGGAAATCCACAATCTGAGGGAAGAACTCGGGGTGGGTCTTCATATGCATGCGAGTGAAAGCGCTGACTGGAATACGAAAGGTTACGAAGTACACGGGTACTCAACAAATGTGGCGCTCTACAGAGCGTTCGGTTGCCTGGGGCCGAAAACGGTCATCACGGCCATGCGGGTCATCACGGATGGGGATATTGCAGCGCTTGCTGAGACCGCTACATCCCTGATCCACGATCCTCCCGCGGTCCTGAACAGAGGGACCGGCCTGCCCCCGATCCCGAAAGCCCTCGCTGCGGGCGTGAAAGTCGGACTTTGCACCAATGCTCTGGGACAGGATATGTTCGAGGCAATGAAAACGGCCGGATGGAACGCGAGGATCGTAGCGGGAGTACCCGATGCACTGCCCGTAGAAAGGGCCTTGGAGATGGGCACCATCGGGAATGCAGAGGCTTTGGGGATGGCGGAAAAGATCGGGTCCATCGAGGCCGGCAAAAAGGCGGACCTCATCGTGGTCAGGCTCGATAAACTGCAACATGCTCCGTGTTTGAATGTGATATCGGCCCTGGTGAATACTACCTCCGGCAGAGATGTGGAGGATGTGATCGTAGACGGCAACATTATCGTAAGAAACGGGAGATTCGTGAACCTGGATGAAGATTCCATTCTAAGACAAGCTCATGATAAAGCTCGCTACTTTTGCAGAAAAGCCCATCTTGACGACCGCCTGTTGCCCCTTGGCCATTCTTGACGGGAGCGTGAATGTCCTCAACCAGCGGAACTTTGTTGGGAGGAAGAATCGTGGGGGATGCACCGGATATTGCCTTCCTGAATGGGAAGGTCGTCACCGCCGACGAGGATTTCCATGTATGTGAAGCCGTTCTGGTAAAGGACGGCAGGATTCTCTTCGCGGGGAGCGCAAAGGAGGCGGAAACCCTTTATGCTCCCGCAGCCCGGCAAGTCGACCTCCGCGGGTTCACCCTGATGCCGGGCATCATCGATTCTCATATCCACATGATGGCGATCGGGATCGAGCGGCTCAAGCTCTCCATTTCCCATGCGCAATCGATTGCGGATGTCCTGGAGATCATCAGGGAAGAATGCAGGCGGGTCGGTCCCCACGCCTGGGTGGTCACAAGCCAGATCGAGTTCGCCCCAGGACAGCTCAGGGAAAAAAGACTGCCCAACCGCTCAGAACTGGACAAGGTCTCCCCAGACAACCCGGTCATGGTCACGCGCGGGGCGCACTTCAGTGTCGTCAACAGCTACGCCTTGCGCCTGGCCGGGATCACCAGATATTCCGTGCCGCCCGAGGGCGGCATCATCATGAAGGACCCGGCGAGCGGCGAGCCAACGGGATGGCTCGGCGACGCATCCCTTCACCAGGTCAGAAAGCTGCTTCCACCGCTTTCTCACGAAGAGCGCATGAGCGCCCTCAGGGCTGCGATGCAGGAGCTGAACGGGCTCGGCATCACCGGTATCATCGAGCCGAGCAGCGACCGGGACGATCCGGGCCTGCGCGCGTACAAGGAACTCTGGAATAGGGGCGAACTCACCATCAGAAGCCGGCTCGTGGTGGGCGCCCCATTTACCCCTCCTCCTGTTTCTGACATCCGGAACCCTCCTGTGGAGGCATCCCGTCGCCGCGGTCTGGGTGAGAACGGCGACGACATGCTCCGTCTCTGGGGGGTGAAGCTGATGATCGACGGGGGCGTGGAAACCGCTCTGCTCCGGGATCCCTACCAGATCATCGAAGGCGAGCAGGAAGATCCGCAATATCGCGGCTTGACCATGATGTCGAGGGATGAATTGCACGGGCTCTGCCGCGAGGCCGCGAAAAACGGATGGCGTCTTGGCATTCACACGGTCGGCGATGCGGCCATGGACATGGTCCTCTCCGTTTTCGAGGAGGTGGAGAGGGAGCATTCGATCGCGGGGAGAAGATGGTCGATCATGCACGGCTTTCTTGTGAGACCCGAGCACTTCCGGGCCATCCGGAGGCTCGGCCTGACCGTGGCATGCCAGCATTCCCACAACTATACGAAAGGTGACGCCATGGTCAAGTGGTGGGGACGAGAGCGGGCGTCGTCGGGCAATCCCGTGAAGCGTTATCTGCAGGAAGGCATCCCGGTGGGCGGGGGATCCGACGGCCGCTCCTGCGAATGGCGAACGAACCTCCTTTTCTGGACGGATGCGACGCGGGAGACCCGCCTCGCCGGAATACTAGGGCCCGAACTCGCACTCACGAGAGAGCAGATGGTGCGGTATCACACGATCGATGCGGCCTACGTCATGGGGGAAGAGGAGCACGCGGGCTCCATCGAGCCCGGCAAGTGGGCGGATCTGACGGTTCTCTCCAAGGACGTCCTCACGTGTCCGGCCGATGAGCTCAAGGACCTGCAGGCGGTCATGACCGTGGTCGACGGGAAGATCGTGTATGATCGGCGGTTGGAGTGAAAGGGAGAAAGCCATGGCCTTGAGCCCAAAGAAGAACATCCTTTTCGTAGCGACATTCGACACCAAGGCCGACGAGGCGAAATACCTGAAGGAATGGCTGGAAAGAAACCACTGCACCGTGATCACCGTCGACGTGGGTACGGGAAGCAAAGGAAAGCCTGTCTTCGCCTGTGACTTCCCCCCCGAGCGGGTTGCCGAGGCGGCAGGCAGTTCCATCGAGGAAATCCGCGCCCTGGGTCAGGCGGGCAAGAGCCAGGAGTGGATCCGGCTCATGGGGAAGGGCGCTGCAAGCATCGCCAAAAACCTTTTCGACGAAGGCAAGGTGGACGGGGTCATCTCTTTCGGAGGGAACGCAGGGACGAGCCTCGGTTCCATTGCCATGCGAGAGCTGCCCTTCGGCATCCCGAAGGTCATCTGCTCCACGGTCGCTTCGGGGAACACGAGACCTTACGTGGGCACCAAGGACATCTGCATGGTCCCCTCTGTTGCCGATATCGCGGGCCTCAACCGGTTGACCAGGGTGTCCCTGACGCAGGCCGCGGGCGCCCTGTTGGGTATGGTCGACGCCAGCCTCCCTGAACCCTCTTCCGGGCCCCTCATCGCCATCACGGAGATCGGTCGGCTTGCCGACACGAGCCACAGGATGCGCGTGATGCTTGAAGCGGCCGGGTACGAGACCGTACTGTTCCACGGCGTAGGCACGGGAGGCAAGGCTCTGGAGGAGATGATCGATCAGGGAAGGGTCCAGGGCGTTCTCGATCTTTCTCTGAACGAGGTGATGGATCACCTGCACGGGGGCTTCTGCGATGCAGGCCCTACCCGGCTGGAGGCGGCCGGGCAAAAGGGGATCCCCGCGGTCATTGCACCGGGATACAGCAATCGCATCGTCTACTCGTCCCGCGAGGCCATCCCCAAAAAGTTCCGGGAGCGAGATATCTGGACTCTCGGGGTCAGCATCTTCATCGTCCCGGTCACCAAGGAGGAGATCAGGGAACTGGCGGGTGTGCTGGTCTCTAAGATCAATGCGTACAGGGGGCCGACCGTTCTCCTGCTTCCACTACAGGGGTTTTCGAGCCCCAGAGAGCGGTTTGATGATCCGGAGGTGAATGCCGCGCTTTTCCGGGAGTTGAAGCAGAATATCAAGCCACAAGTGCAGATCAAGGAATTGGATATGCACATCCTCGATCCGGAATTCGCCGATGAAGCGGCCACGACGCTGCTCAGGATGATGCGACAAAGGTAGTAAATCAGACACCATCAGCCGAGGGCTTGTTGATCCATGCGACCTCCGGCAATTCGAGGGGTTTGGGTGATCTGCCTTTGGTAATGGGGTTGCTCTCCAAGGCGGCCGATAAGACCTGAGCACGGAGGGCCGTGATCTCCATGGCCTTGCCTAGCGAACTTGCTCCGCCGCATGGATAATCAACTGGCCGGGCTGGATATTTTGTTTCAAGCAGGATTCCTCGATGAGCCTCTTGGCCAGGGCATCCTGCTCTCGATGAGCAACATCCAGCCAACCACGTAGCGGCTGAAGATGTCCATGACCACATAGAGGTAAAGTAGGTCCATTTGGCGGGGTTTACTTCATCCTCGCCTTCCTCCACGGGGGGTTTGAGCCCCTCATAGTCAAGGAGGCGACGGGGCACTCTCTCCGGTCGTCCTCATGATGTTCGTGATTCTCTCCGGGGCATCCGGATTCTCGGAGCTCCTTGCGTACGAAGTGATCGACCCGGAGGGGCCTTATCGATGTGCTCAAGCTCCGCCCCCTCGCCAGGCTGGGCTAGTTACGCCTACACGGTCGTAGAGTCCGCCTTTCCCATGCTGATACCGGGAGACAACCCCGATCTGCTCGCCGGGCTTTCAGGGTCCGCGGAACGACTCAGGCGTGAATGAGGCCGGCGAGGTGCTGCCCCGGAGGAAAAGTGCGGGACCAGGTGGAGTCCCCGGGCGCGGACTTCGTGGGTGAGACAACCCAGGTAGAAAGGAGGTCCTCTTTCGCGACATGTCCAGGAGGGTCAACAGGAAAGAGGACATCATGCGCGCAGCGATCCAGGTTTTCAGCGAGAAGGACTTCAATCGTGCGAGTATTTCGGAGATCGCGGAAAAGGCGGATGTGGCCGAAGGCACCATTTACCAGCATTTCAAGAGCAAGGAAGATCTCTTCTTCACCATTCCCATAGAGAAAACGAACGAGTTTCGAAGCCAGGTTGAACTGCATCTTGAGGGGATCACGGGTGCTCTGAATAAGATTCGTAAGTTCGTCTGGTTCTTTCTGTACTTCTTCAAGTCCAATCCTGAATACGGCCGAATTCTGATGCTCGAGTTGCGGGTGAGCAGGTGCTTCGTCGGGACCGACACCTATGGGATCCTCAAGCAGTCGGTCGGTCCAATCATGGACGTCATCTTGGAGGGACAGAATGGGGGAGCCATCCGGAACGACGCCGACCCTTACATGCTGCGGCATCTGGTACTCGGCACCCTCGAGCACATCGTGTCCCACTGGCTCCTCAACGGAGAGAAGTACGATCTTCTCGAACGTCACCATGAGGTGAGTCGCGTTCTCATTGACGCACTGAGGGCCGGACCTTAAAGAGGTGACCTGGAGATGTGCGGGTATCCTGGGGCCGGTGGAAGCTGGTCCCCCCGTCTGGAGGGACCATTTCCCCGACAGAAGGAGTCTAATGATGGGCCTTTTCCGCCTCGTCGGCCTCCGCCTTGTCCTTGTGGACGGTCCCGTCCGGGTGATTGGGCGGGGAGTAGATGGTGTAGAGCTTCAGCTCCTTGTCCGGCGAGGTGTTGATGATGTTGTGCCGCGCGCCGGCCGGGACGACCACCGCCGAGCCGTCTCCCAAGGGGTGCTCCTTTCCATCGATCACCGCCTTCCCCGTCCCCGCTTCGATCCGGAAGAACTGGTCCACGTGATCGTGCACCTCCATGCCGATCTCTTCCTTGGGCTTGAGGCTCATCAGCACCAGCTGGCTGTTCGGCCCGGTGAAGAGCACCTTCCGAAAATAGGAATTCTTGACGGTCTCCGTCTCGATATGAGTGGTATAACCAGCCATGTTCGACCTCCTTATCGTGATGGCCCGATTATAGAGAAAACCTCACGGGACGATATGAGTGGAAAAGGTTATTTGCAGGGCGGAGATCCGGTATTTTCTTCCGCTTCTCAAAACCCGGGAATCTCCTCTTCCAGGCTCAGGTGCCGGTAGGCGCCGCCCATACTCCCCCCCCCCCAGCGGGTCTACTGTTGATCTCTTTCCGTGAACCCTTCATGCGTCCCGGAGCACTCGTGATCGGTGGGGTTCAGGGAGCAACATCCCTTTGTACACGCGCATCCGCCACCCTTTCCGGCAATGGTCCGGTAGAGTGAGCGTCCGGCCATGATGGAAACGGCCGCCACGATGAGGATCACTACAATGGTTTCGACCATGAGAACCCCGCTATCCCAAAAAACGGTTGATCAGGCTGCCGGTTTGAAAGACAAGAACGGTCAGGACATAGGCCAGGAGGGTAAGCCCTCCGAGCTGCAGCAAGGGCCACTTCCAGGAATTGCTCTCCCTCCTGACCACGGCAATGGTGGCCATGCACGGAGCGCTGACCAGGCAGAAGAGCATGATGCAGAACGCCACGAGTGGAGAGTAACTGGAGCGGAGCCGATCCCGCAGGGCATCGGATTGCTCGTCGGCTTCCCCTACGGCATAGACGATGCCCATCTGGGCCACGAAGACCTCCTTGGCGGCCAGGGCGCCGATCAGCGCTGTCCCTATTCTCCAATCGAACCCCATGGGCTTCAGGAAAGGCTCCAATGCGTGCCCGATCCTTCCGGCCGCGGAATAGGCGAGTTCCTCGGCTTTTCGGTCCTGCTCGATCTGATTTCTTGTTTCCGCAGATGAGATCGCTTCGGCCTGGGCCAGCTCCGCCTGGTAGTCCCGGTCATAGACCTCCTTCTTGGGGAAGCTCGTCATGGCCCAGAGGAGAATGGAGATCCCCAGGATGATGGTGCCGGCCTTCTTCAGGTACAGGATCCCCCTGTCCCACATGTGGATGAGGACCCCTCGAAGGGTGGGCATCCTGTAGGGCGGCAGCTCCATGACGAACGGCACCGACTCGCCCTTCAAAACGGTGCTCCTCAGGAGCTTGGCGCCGAGGACCGCAAGGAGGATGCCGATCACGTAAATGACCCAGAGCATCGGTGCATGCCAGACCTGCGGGAAAAAGGCCGGGATGATGAGCGCATAGATCGGGAGCCGCGCCCCGCAGCTCATGAGGGGGATCACGAGCATGGTGGCCAACCTGTCCCTCCTGTTCTCCAGTGTCCGGGTGGCCATGATCGCCGGGACCGAGCAGCCGAACCCGATCAGCATGGGGATGAAGCTCTTGCCGTGGAGGCCGATCTTGTGCATCAGCCGGTCCATGATGAAGGCGGCCCGCGCCATGTAACCGGAGTCCTCGAGGAACGCAATGGCCAGGAAGAGGAGGAGGATGTTCGGCAGGAACACGATGACACCTCCCACGCCGCCGATGACGCCGTCGACGATGAGCGATTTCAGTATGCTTTCGGACCCATCGGACCACCAGCTTCCCACGGTGCCGCCCAGCCAGCCGAAAAACGCTTCGATCCACCCCATGGGCGGATCTCCCAGGGTGAAGGTCAGATGAAAGACCAGATACATCATGCCCATGAAAATGGGTATTCCGAGAACCCGGTGGGTGACGATAGAATCGATCCGGTCTGAAGCAGTGCGGCGGATTTCCATCGTGGAGCGCACCGCCTCCTGGCAGGCTCCCGAGATGAACCCGTAGCGCCTTTCGGCAATGGTGATCTCCGGATGTTCGCCGAGGACCTTGTCGAGGTGGGAAGCGCTCTTTTCGACCAGGGACCTGATCTCCGCCGAACTGATCCTGTCGTGGAGCTCCTTGTCGTACTCCAGGAGCTTTACGGCCAGCCATCTAGGGCTGTAGCGGTCGATCAGGCCGTTTCCCTTGATCTTTTCTTCGATCTTCGCAAGCTCTTCCTCGATCTCAGGCCCGTAATGGATGCGGCTCGTTGCGTCACCGGATCTCCCCGAGCGCGATGTGGAGACGATCGCCTCCAGGAGCTCTTCCATGCCCGTTCCCTTGTGGCCGACGGTCTGCACGATGGGCGCTCCGAAGAAGCGCGACAGCTTTTCAATGTCGAATTCATGGCCCCTGGCCCTGGCCTCGTCGCTCATGTTGAAGGCCAGGACCAGGGGCACGCCGAGTTCCATGAGCTGAACCGACAGATAGAGGTTTCTCTCGAGGTTCGAAGCGTCCACGATGTCTACGACCACGTCCGGCTTCTCCTCGACGATGAAGTTCCTGGCAACCAGTTCCTCGGCCGAATACGCGGTCAGGCTGTACGTCCCCGGCAGGTCCACGATCTGCATCTCGATCTCATCGTGACGACGGTAGCCCTCTTTCCGCTCCACGGTCACACCGGGATAATTCCCCACATGCTGCCGCGCGCCGGTCAGGTTGTTGAAGATGGTGGTTTTCCCCGAATTCGGATTTCCCGCAAGGGCGACGACGATCCCGCTGTTCATTGCTCGTACCGATCCTCCCCAAGGTTGGGTGCGCTGGAATTAGGACTTACATATGATTTTAGGTATACCTAAGGAAAAGGCCAAAAAAAATCAGGCGACCAGCAGCTTGTGAGCCACTCCCCGGCCCAGCATGATGCGGCTTCCCCCGGCTGAAACCACGAACGGCCCGCGGGATGAGTTCAGAACCACTTCAAGCTCCACACCGGGTACAAGGCCCATCGAGATCAGACGGCCCATCAGATCATGTCCCCCGTTGACGGAAACGAGCCTTACCTTCCTTCCTCTTTCGACCATGGCCAGCGGCATCATATGTCTTTCTCCCACCCGGTCCCATCGCCGGGCTATATCAGCTCGACCTCGATTCCCTCGGCCTCTTCCTTCCGCAGGGAAAGATGATATCCCTTCACCTTCACATCGATGGGGTCTCCCAACGGGGCAATCCGCTCGAGCTCGATCACGGCGCCCGGGGTCACTCCCATTTCGAGGATCCGCTTGTTCGTCTCCCCCCGGACCTTGACCTTGGTCACCCTGCATTTCTGTCTCGGTTTCAAATCCTTCAACTTCAACTTTGTCACGGTCTTGCGCCCTCCCTGCGTTCTCCTGGTCTTGAGTTCGTCCAGACACATAGACACGCAATCCTCGCAGTCCTCCCGGGGCTCGCCATGTTCGCACTGATAACCGAAGCCGGCAATCCACTTGCCGCCCCCCCGGGGGCAGGTTTCCACGAACTCCACGAACCGAATGAAGCGGTCGAGGATAAGCCCGGGAATCGAATGCTCCATCTGGCAGGCGGCTTCGTCGGCCTCTGCCTCATCCACCGCGAGGACCTTTACAAAGAAGTCACGCAGGACCTCGTGTCGTCGTATCACATCCCGGGCTGCGTCCCTGCCGGCCGGTGTAAGGGTGATCACATCGAAAGGGGCGTAGTTGATCAGTTCCTTCTCCGACAGAGACCGGAGCGCGCCGGTCACCGACGCATTGCTCACGCGGAGGCGCTTGGCAATGTCTTTGGGCCTCACCGCCTCCTTCTCGGCAATGATGTTGAAGATGGCCTCCAGGTAATCCTCCAGGCTTGCGGTCAGGTTTTCCGAAGAATGCATGTGCGGTAGATCCCCTGGTCCTTAGGATAACCTAAATAAATAATGCCTTCCTAAAAAAGTCAAGCGGTTTCTCCGCGCCGGGAGCGGTGAAAACCCTGCAGAACCGGCCCTTGACAGGAAAAAGTCTGTGATTATTTTGCTGCACAGCCAATTCAATGAGCTGGTTTTCCTGATGAATTCGTCTTCACGAGACAGGGGGGGTCGGCGGCGACGCTAGACACCTCCAACAACCGAACCTCAAGAAAGGAGGAATTTTTATGTTGCTCAGAAGACTCACAGGGTTACCCACGACCGGCTGGAATCCGTTCAATGAACTCGATCGCATTCAAAGGGAGCTCGGCTGGCTCACCAGGGGATTGACGAGGGAGCCTGCGGCAGGTGTGTTCCCGCTCATGAACCTGACCGAAGACCGGGATCGCTACTACCTCCGTGCGGAGCTCCCGGGCATCAAGGCCGCGGACCTGGACATCTCGGCCACCTCCGACACCATCACCATCTCAGGGGAGAGAAAGATCGCAGGGGGAGATGAGAACGTCACCTTCCACCGGAGGGAAAGAGAGGCGGGGAGGTTCAGCAGAGTCGTTACGCTCCCTGGTGATGTGGACACCGGTAAAGTGGAGGCAAGCTGCACGGACGGTATCCTGACGATCGTCCTGCCGAAGGCGGAGGCCTCCAAGCCGAAACAGATCCAGGTCAAGAGCTCTTAGAAGAACGAATGAGTCGAGCAAAGGAGGAATGATCATGGAAAGCAAGTCCTTGCAGGCAAAAGAGAAGGCGGAAGTGACTTCGCCGGGTGAACAGCTTCGACCCGGGCTTGTTTTCACCCCGGCGGTGGATATCCTCGAGACCGAAAACGAGATCAAGGTCCTTGCGGATATGCCCGGCGTGAGTCCAGGGAGCCTGAGCATCGACCTGAACGAAAACGTCCTGACCCTGGCCGGCGATGTGGAGCCGCCTGAGAAGCAGGGGGAAATGGACCTGATTCGAGAGTACCGCACGGGAAGGTATTTCCGGGAATTCAGGCTCTCTCACATGATCGACCAGGCCAAGATCGATGCCGAACTGAAGGACGGAGTCCTCAGCTTGAGGTTGCCCAAGGTCGAAAAGGCCAAACCCCGGAAGATCGAGGTCAGGGGTTGAGCCGACATGAGGGGTCTTATGGCGAAGGATTACTATATCGTCCTGGGGCTCAGCAGGGGAGCGGACCTGAACAGGATCAAGAGGGCTTACCGGTCGCTGGCCAAGCAACTGCATCCCGATACGACGCGGACGGAAGAGACGACGGACCGGTTTATCGAGGCCAAAGAGGCTTATGAGACATTGGGAGACGCGGAAAAGCGAAGACGCTACGATGAGGAAT
Organism: Deltaproteobacteria bacterium; assembly: GCA_020060215.1. The sequence goes on from JAGVAP010000025.1 coordinate 25,552, forward strand.
TGAGCAGGGGAGGTCTCCGAGTCAAGGTCGCGAGGGTCAGAGAGGGTATACGAGATCGGAGGAGCGGCTTCGACAGGATGAACTCCTTTTTCACGGATACGGATGACTTCTTTTCCGGCCTGGTCCCCGGCTTCTTTGATCTCCATAGAGGGAGGAGCGGGGGGAAAGACCTCTATTTCGAGGCGGTCCTCTCTCCGGAGGAAGCGGCCGAAGGGGGTCTGTACCCGATCTCCGTACCGGTATTCGAGCGATGTCCCCGATGTACGGGAAGTGGCGCATGGGAGGAGTTCTTCTGCCCCCTGTGCCGCGGTTACGGGCGGGTGCAGGCCGAGCGGGAATTCTCGTTGAGCATACCTCCCCACGTGAGGGACGGGACCCGGGTCACCGTTTCCATGGAGGACATCGGGCTGAAGGGTGCGAACCTCCACATCGTGGTGACCGTTGACCATGACCTGAGGTGAAGAAGATCTGGAGGTGAGGCTCTACCCGGCTCCATGCGGGTGGAGCCTCATTGCGTATGTTCGTGCGTCTTTTCTCCTTTTTCCGGTCGGACGACCAGTGTAAGTCCCCGCATGCCTACAACCACCACGGGCTCCCCTTTTTCAACGGGTGGAGCTCCCTTTTTCAACTCCGCCCGCCAGAGCTCCCCCCGGACAGCGACATAGCCTGAGCGTTCCAGCCGTTCCCTGCTGATGCCGGTCTCGCCGAGCAGCCGGTCATCACCGTGTGGGGGCGGCAGGTAAGAGCGGTACACGAAGGGGAAGAGGATGACATCCTTGGCGATCCATCCCGCCAGAACGGCCCATAGCGCCCAGGTCGGCAGGTCGATCCAGCTCTTGAGGACGAGCAACAGCAGGATGAGCCCTGCCATCCCCGGCAACTGAAAGAACACGTAGCGCCTGGCTGCGCGGCGTTTCGACTGTTCTTCACGGATGTTCTTCATCACTGCAACCAAATACCGCCACCAAGACAAGAAGTCACCAAGAAAAGCGGTGTCGCTTTCTTGGTGTCCTGGTGCCTTCATGGCAGATCTTCCTTGGAGGCGGGCACCGCACTCATTGATGATTATATAGTCTTTTATGAAAGGAGGTGATGGATCATGATGCAAAAAGATCAGACCCTCACGCCCGCTTCACAGAAGAAAGGCAGGATCCCCGGATTCCCTTTCCCCGCCGCGGAGCCGACAAGGCTTGAGATCATTGTGAAGACCGACTCGGTGGGTACCCGCGAGGCGGTGGTGTCGGCCATCGAATCCATCAAGACCCCCGATGAAGTGAGCTTGGACATCATTCAGGCCGGAGTGGGACATATCTCCAAGTCGGACCTCCTGATGGCAGAGGCGGGGAGCAGGCTGATCGTGGGTTTCAACGTGGATGTCCTGCCCCGGGTGAAGGAACTGGCCAAAGAGCATCAGGTGGAGGTCCGCCTCCACCGTGTGATCTACAACCTGGTAGACGACCTGAAAGGGATCGCCTCGAGCCTGACGAAGAAAGAGGAGTCAGAAAAGGTCACGGGAAAGGCCACGGTCATCGCCGTATTCCCGGGCGGAAGGAAGAGCGTCATCCTGGGATGCCGGGTGGACGAAGGGGTCCTGGCGGTCGGAAAGCGGTTTCGGGTGATCTCCGATCCAGGTCCTGTCCATACCGGTACGGTAGAATCGCTGCGCATCGAAGACCACTCCGTCCAGCAGGCCAGACCAGGCCAGGAGGTGGGGCTGAAGATCGCCGGATTCAAACGCGCCAAGATCGGCGATTTGGTCGAGTGTTTCGAGATGGAGCGGCCCCGGGGCCGGCCTGCGTGGCGTCCGAAAGGCGGGATATTCAGGTCTTGACGCCCCCCCCAACCCTGCTCGCAGGGGGGATCGCATGAGCAAGGCGGACCGGCGGTCTTCCCGTAAAAACCGTCCTTTCTACCTTCTCTCTTGCATACCCCTAATGCGCCCGCTTCAGTACATCCCTTCCCCTGCCAAATTACATACACACCCTTATTGCCCGAAGTTCCTGATGAACTACATTATGGTTAATCAAAAACCGCGAGGATTTGGAGGTAAAAGATGAGAAAAACGATCCTATCCCTCATGCTCGTCCTTATCCTGGGCTCAGGGTTTCTTTTCACGGGATGCAGCAAGGAATTCTGGGGCGGAGCGGCCGCAGGTGCAGTAGGGACAGGGGCCGCTTACGAGTTGAGGCAGAGGCAGCAGATGGAGCGGCTCAAGGAGGACCGAGCGAGGGGAGCGATAACAGAGGAGGAGTACCAGTCGAGGAAGCAGCAGATCGAGAAGGGTTCCCTCGTCTACTAGGAGGACTTCTTGACCGCCCCGGCATACCGGACCCTTTACATGATCCTGGATCCCTTCGGGAGAGGAGGTGTGCAGCAGAACATGCCGCATCACCTCCTACCGGGGGTGAAGAAGGAATATCACAGTCCATGTTTGAATACGTCAGGCCCTATCGGCAGTCTTTCAGCATTTCGCCTTCTTTTTTGATCCGTCAACTCCCCACCGGCAGTGGACAATTCATCGTAATTCCCGCAGCCCAACGAACGTACTCCCTGAACCCGGATGCCCACGGTCCGCAGGAGTATGATGATCCCATGCGTATGGATCCCGGAGGAAACCGCATCCCGGAAGAGGAGGTCAAACATGCCGCACATGCAGCCCATCCTTTCGCTGATTGCAGGGATACTCATCCTGATCATGCCGCGACTGCTCAACTACATCGTCGCCGTATACCTGATCGTCTACGGCATCCTGGGCCTTGCCCGATGAGACCGGTGCGCCCGGACCTTCAGTCGGAAGAGATCGCTCTTCCATTTGAACACATCAACCCAAAAACAAGGAGGTAGGAGATGAAAAGATCTTTTCTCGCAGTTCTAGCCGGGACCGCACTCGCCCTGTCGACCGTGGTCCCTCTCGCATACGGCCAGGGCTTCATCATCAAGGAAGAGGTGGTCGGCCCCAATGTCAAGTATATGAGTGGGGGTGTGGGCCTCGAAGAGAGGAATGCCCTCGAATCCCTGGCCCTCAAGGGGTATGACCTGAAGCTGGTCTTTGCCATCACCCCGGGGAACTACCTTTCCTACATAGACGTGAAGATCCAGGACCAGACAGGGAACCCGGTGATCACCGCCCAGTCCAACGGCCCGTGGTTCTATGCGGATCTTCCCAAGGGGACCTATACCGTCGTCGTCAGTCATGATGGGGTGCAGAAGACCCAGAAGGTGACCGTGGACGGCGAAATGCAGAGAGTCGCTTTCCACTGGAAACCGGATCAGACCTTCCAGGCATACAAAGAGGGGCAGACCAAGGCCGGAGCAGCGGAACGCAAGGCCAAAACCCCAGGCCAGGAAAAAAAGCAGCCTGTTCAGCAGAAGAAGGAGACTGGTCAGACTGAGAAACTAAAGTAACCGGATGAGCTTTCAAACCCCATTCTTAACTGCATGTCAGAAAGGAGTCTGATGAGATGAGCAGGAGACTCGTAGCGGTTCTCTTTGTACCGGCGTTCATTCTCATGGTAGCCGGATGTGCCGAAAAAAGAGCATATTTCGGAGTCCCCAACCGGTCCGTGACCGTTCCCGATGCCTTCCCGGAAACGGAAAGGGCGATCAACGAGGCGGAACGGTCCCCGGGCGCCGCGTACTGCCCCCAGAAGATAGAACAGGCAAGAAAGCTCGCACGGGAAGGCGTGGAGGCGTACTGGGCTTGCCTGGACCGGGAAGCGATGGAAAAACTGGCAAAGGCGAGGGCGTTGGCCAAAGAGGCCACACAGTGCCAGCCGCCTGCGCCCCCGCCTCCGCCTCCGCCGCCCCCGAAACCCGCACCGCCTCCCCCGGCACCGGTCGTTCGCATCCCCGAGGCCGTGGTGATTACACAGGCGTTCAACTTCGACTCCCTCGCGCTCAACCCTGCCGCATACCGGGTGCTGGATCAGCAGGCCGAGGTGCTCAGGACCTCTCCCGAACTCAGGGTGCAGATCATCGGGCACACGGATGGAGTCGGAACCGAAGCCTACAACGTGGCGCTCGGCAGGAGGCGGGCGTTGTCGGCCAAGAACTACCTCGAGAAAAAGGGAATAGCGTCCCAGCGCATGGAGGTGCTCAGCGCCGGTGAGTCACAGCCCATCGCCACCAACGACACCGAAGAAGGGCGCGCGATGAACCGGCGGATCGAATTGAAATATGTAAGGTGATCGAAAACGGCACCCTCCGCATTCCGGGGAATGCGGAGGGGCGGGAATGACAAAGCAGGACGGGTTTCTTCCGGGACGATCCATGCTCCCGCACTGATCGACAACGAGGACGCGCGTCATGCGTTCTCCCTGAAAGGAGGTATGGAATGAGGGTTTCCTATCGTACATGGATATTGGTCATGCTCACGGTTACCGTATTCGCAAGCCTCGTGGCGTGCCAGACTCCGGCGGGCAGGTCCGCAGGCGGGGTCATGGACGATGCCACGATCACGTCCAGGGTAAAGACCAAGCTGTTTGCGGATAACCGGCTAAGCGGTTTTGCCATCGATGTGGATACATTCAAGGGTGAGGTGACCTTGACCGGCGGAGTGGAGTCTGAGGCGGATAAGAGGCTCGCAACGGAGCTTGCGCAAACGGTTCAAGGCGTAAGAGGCGTCAACAACTTTCTCAAAGTGAAGTAGGTCTCGAACCTTTTGGGGGCGAACACCGTCCGTACGTCCGGTCGCCGTCTCCGGCGGCGGCCGGATGCATCCAGGATCTCCATAGCCTCGGATCACGCCGGCTTCCTGCTCAAGGATGCGGTAAGGGTGCACTTGGAGTCACAAGGGTACCGTGTGGTCGATTGGGGAACGTGGAGCAGGAGACCGGTGGATTATCCCGATTGCGTAAGACCGGCGGCGCTAAGCGTATCCAGCGGGGAAACCAGATGGGGAATCGTCTTCGGAGGCAGCGGGAACGGAGAGGCGATCACCTCCAACAAGGTGAAAGGGATCCGTTGCGCGGTTTGCTGGAACGAGGAGAGCGCAAGACTCGCGAAAGAACACAACGATGCAAACATGATCGCGTTGGGCGCAAGAATGATGAACACTGCTGAGGCCTTCAACATAGTCGATACCTGGCTCCACAGTCGTTTTCGCAGGGGACGGCATCAGCGGAGGATAGAAAAGATCGAGCAGAGGACCATCGAATCGAAAAAAAGGAGGATGATATGAAAGGATTCCTGAAGGTATGGGCGGCGGTACTGATGTTGACGTTCCTGGCCGGTCTGATGGCATGTCAAACCCCGGCAGGACGCTCTCCCGGAGGGGTGGTCGATGACGCCACCATCACGACCAAGGTAAAAACGAGACTTTTTCAGCATGAACAACTGAGCGGGTTTGCCATCGGCGTGGATACGTTCAAAGGGGAGGTGACCCTTAGCGGAGGCGTGGATACCCCGGAGCAGAAACAACTGGCCACCGAGGTGGCGCAGTCCGTGAGGGGCGTCCAGAACGTCAACAACGTGATCATGCTGAAGGACCGGAGGCCGGCGGAGCGGGCCCCGCAGTGACATGACCTGGGTTCGATGCAGTGATCTGCCCGGCTTCCCTGAGGATGGATTCCTGAAGTCTCCGAAAAAGGTCTCCGTGGTGGTTCCGGTGTTCAACGAGGAGGGGAACGTCCGGCTGGTGGCGGAGAGCATCGACGCGGCCCTCAAGGGTCTCCCTTACGAACAGGAAGTCATCTTCATCGACGACGGGAGCAGAGACAGGACGTGGGAGACCCTTGGGGAGCTCTCCGCCGCCTATCCCCAGATCAGGGCATATCGCTTTTCACGGAATTTCGGGCATCAAAACGCGCTCCTGGCGGGGCTCGAAAAGGCCACCGGCGATGCGATCATCAGTCTGGACGGGGATCTCCAGCATCCTCCAGACCTGATCCGTGATCTCCTATCGAAATGGGAGGAAGGGTACAAGATCGTCAATACCCGCCGAGAGGATCCCCCATGGACGGGCTTCTTCAAGCGGACCACGTCCAGGAGTTTCTATCGGGTCTTCTCCTCCCTGGCAGGGTTCAAGGTGCCCGAGGGCTCTTCCGACTTCAGGCTCCTGGACCGCCGGGCCCTCCATCCCCTGTTCCAGTTCCGGGACAGCGACCTGTTTCTCCGCGGGGCCTTTCACTGGATGGGCATGCCGAGCACCACCGTTCCATTCACCACCCGGAAACGGCATACCGGCTCCAGCAAGTACAACCTCTCGAAGATGCTTCGTATGGCGGTCACCGCGAGTGTGGCCTATTCGAGCAAACCCCTTCGCCTGGGGATCTCCCTGGGCCTGCTGACCAGTGCATTGGCCTTTGTCGAACTCATCTACATCTCGGTGCAATTCATCCTCGGGAGGACGGTTCCAGGCTGGGCGTCCATTCTGGGGTTCATCGCCCTGCTGTTCGGCCTGCTCTTCATCCTGCTCGGGATCATCGGCCTCTACCTGGGCGACATCCAGAAGATCCTGCAGAATCGCCCCCGGTATATCATCTGCGACAGCAAGGCGGACGGGGGTTGCGCTGTGGGGAAGACCTTGCGGCGAGGTTCCGGCCCATGAGATCCGACTCCCTGCTTGCGGCGAGGTTTGTGAGATTCATCCTCATCGGGATCTCCAATACCCTGCTCTCCTTCCTCGTCTTCCAGACGGGGCTTTTCCTTCTGAAAGGGTTTCGGCTTCGAGCGGCGGGTGCGCAGGTGGCGGGTTACAGCGCCGGTGTGCTCTGGAGCTATTACTGGAATCGCAGGTGGTCGTTTCGCAGCAGCAGGAATGTGGAGGCCGAGTTCCCCCGCTTCCTGACCGCCCAGCTGCTTTGCCTCTCTCTCAGCACGGCCGCCATGTGGACGGCCTGTGACTATGCCCGCTTCCCGGCCACATGGGCCTGGGCTGTGGTCATGGCGGGGATCACGATCATCAACTTCTCACTCCTTCAGTACTGGGTCTTCAGACCCGAAGCCCCCTCCCGGGTTGCACCAGGCCGGCGGGGGGTGGACGGATCGCCGAGTCGCTTGCGGGAGTCAGGTTGATGCAGGATGTCGCAAAAGACCCGTTGAACCATTCGGGACGGAACGGGCTCTCGACGGCCGGGGCCGTAACCGGTGTCCGTGCGCTAAGCCGAAGGATATACAACCACGCACTGGTCGGAGTGGCATCCATGATCACGGCCCTGTCCTTCGGCATCTCCTTCGGGGACGGGGGGAGCAACCACCCCGTGTACCTGATCAGCGGCATGCGACTGGCGGATCCTGCCTTCCTGGCGAATGACTGGTGGGCGGCCCACACCTCTCATTACCATCATGCCTTTGCATACCTCACGGCCGGACTGAGTCGTCTGGACATCCTGCCCTGGGGTATGGCGGTGGGCAATATTGCCGCCGGCCTTCTTGTCCTGGCCATGCTGTACCATCTGCTCTCCCTGACCCTCCGCGACCACGCAGCGACGGCATGGCTGATCGTCACCACCCTCTTTTTCTGCATCGACGGCACCAGGAGCGTTGCCCTGACCTACCTGTTTTCCCCCTCTCTTCAGCCTTCCACAATCGGTGCGGTGTTCTTCTTCGCTTCCATGCTGTACTTCGTCAAGGGGAGGTTTCCTTCATCCGGCGCATGGCTGGGCGTCTCCTCCATGTTTCACTCGAATTTCCTGCTGCTGGCATTCCCCTTTTTCGGCCTGGCCCACCTCATGCTTGGGCGCGAGGGGCTGCCGAGGAGGCTCCTCTGCCAGCTCGGATTCTCGACCCTTGCCCTGGCGGTCCAGCTCCCGAGCATCCTCCATGTGATGGGGACGGAGCTTCCGCAGGAGGTCAGGAGCGAGGCGAACCACATCCTGGTCAACATTGCCGTCCCGTTCCACTACAAACCGGCCTCTTACCTCCCTTCGTTTTCCGGGTTCGTCGGGTGGTGCGTGATTGCCTTGAGCCTGATCCGAAGTTTTCCTGCGGACGGCCCCGGAAGAGGAATCAGGATCCTCTTTTGTTCGTCCATGGTGCTGATCGGTTCGGCAACCCTGCTGACCACCGTGGTCTTCGTCGATCCGGTTTCGAGGCTGTTCGTCTGGCGCCTTGCACCGTTCTGCCTCATGCTCGCGTACGTGGTGGTCGCCCATGTGCTGATCGCATCCTTCGCAGCCGCCGGGAAGGAGCGGTCTTCTTCAGGACCCTGGTCCATGGCCGGCGTATGGCTGGGGTTTCTTTTCGTGGTCCTGGCCATGTTCCACAAACGTCTTCTATGGACCGGATCAGGGTACCCCGCCACCCCGTCGGCGGCCATGATATTGACGGGGTTCGGCATCGCGGGATTCTGGTGGGCATCCGCCGGGAGATGGCCGGGTCCGAGGATCGCCCGGGCGGTTCTGAGCGGGCAAGGAGTGAGGGTCCTTCTGTTTCTGGGGTTGTGCATTGCGGTGGTCGACGAATTCAGTCCACGCCGTTACAACCTGCTGCACACGAGTCATGTGCACGAAAGCGGCCTCTTCGAGTGGGCCGGGCGAACCGAGCCCGAGAGCCTCTTCATCGTGCCCCCGGGCATGATCTCCTTTCGCCTCTTCGCCGGGCGGGCCGTGGTTGCGGACGCAAAAGCGGTCCCCTTTCGGCCGGACGAGGTCCTGGAGTGGTATGAAAGGATGAAGGGCATCTGCGGGGAGGACCACGTCTCTTCCCTGGAGGAGATGGAGAGAGGCTATCACTTGATGGATATCGGAAGGTTGAGAGAGGCCGTGAAAAGGTACGGGGTCGACTATGTAGTCGCCTACAAAAACATGGATATCACGGAAAGCGGGCTGAAAGTCGTGTTCGAGAACGAGGAGTTCAAGGTCCTGCGCGCGCCGAAAAGAATGGTAACTCCCCCCGACCCCCCTCTTCATCTAGGAGGGGGAGTTCCCGGCAACCTGAAAGACCTTGACCTGTAGGAGCAAGCTCCTGCTTGCGATTCATTCGGCCGGGAAGATCGCAGGCAGGAGCTTGCTCCAGAAGAGGAAACCGCAAGAAGTTTGGAGACCCTGCGGTTCAACCCCCGGGCGGCCGGAGCATTCGGTGGACGTCCTCGAGGCCGATGGGCATGAGAGCGGTCTGGAAGACATCCTCGACATGGCCGAGCAGGGACCGGCGCACCTCGTCCATGTCCATGGGACTGCCCCGGAGGTGCGCCATGGAGGCCGCCGACACTCCCTGCAGTCCGCAGGGATGGATCCAGCTGAAGTGCTCGAGGGTCGTATTCACGTTCAGCGCGAGGCCGTGGAAGGATATGCCCCGCCTGACTGCGATGCCCACACTGCCGAGCTTGGTCGGACCCGCCCACACGCCCCTGTTCATCGCGTTCCGCTCGGCGCGGATCCCGCAACCGGCCGCGGTGCGGATCATGATCTCCTCCAGGGCCGCCACGTATTCAACAACCCCGAGTCCCGCGTTGCGGAGATCCATGATCGGGTAGAGCACCAGTTGGCCCGGGCCGTGGTAGGTGATATCCCCCCCGCGCTCCACGTGAAAGATGCCGATCCCCCGTGTACGCAGAAACTCCTCGCTGACCTTGAGGCTGTCGAGGCCGCCCCTCCTGCCCAGGGTGTAGACGGGCTGGTGTTCGAGGCAGATGAAGAGGTCCTTTTCCAATCCCCCCCCTCTGGCCTGGACCAGGGCGATCTGCAGATCGTAAGCCTCCTTGTAAGGCGTAAGCCCGTCGAGGAGGAGCAGCCACGACGTAGACCTTCCTTGCTGAACCATCGCCACCTTGCAGATGCTCCAGGAAACTATACGGGGTGTCAGGCTCCGGGTGTCAGGCTCCGGGTGTCAGCCCGGTGGTCCATCACATTCCTGACACCTGAACACTGAAACCTGAAACCTCAGCCCCCTTGTAAGGCGTAAGCCCGTCGAGGAGGAGCAGCCACGACGTGGACCTTCCTTGCTGAACCATCGCCACCTTGCAG
>JAGVAP010000125.1 GCA_020060215.1 Deltaproteobacteria bacterium
CGACCGGGATGTTTGTTACAGGCGCAATCTATCACAGATGCATTTTATGACAACGGGGAAATAAGGGAATTGGAACCTTTTTCGACAGCCTCAACGGCGCGGTTAAGTGGGCGGCAAAGAAGCGCAGCGGATTTGCCGATCCATCTTCAACCGCTTGTTATCTGATCACTATTCCCTCAAGCTCGGTATCAATTGTCTTGTGTAAGTTATTTTCAAACGCACCCATTCCGCGCGGCGTGAAATCGTACCTGATGCATCGCAAGTGGCGCAAATCGAAAGGCACGTCATCAATATTTTGAGTGATTAGGATTGTAGGGCGACCTATGGTATGTGCGATGCCTATTTCATAAAAAACATTTGGGTTCCTGCCGGTGCAGTCAGCGATAACGATCTTGCAACCGCAAATTGCTTTCCATATACCCTCAACAATCGCTTCCGTTGTGAAAACATCGTCAGCTCGCGAAATACTAAGGTGGTGACGCTTAGCAACGGTGCAAATATGATCTTCATACACAGGACGCAGAAAATCGGTGAATGGCATCAATACGAATAGGTCAGTCTGGTGTTCACCCGGGGGGCCGAAGATAGGACACACCACCATAGCATCCGAAGAACTCATTGAAAGTTTCGTAAGGCTCAAGTTAAGAACGGTCAACACCAAGCCCAAATTGCCTGTAACGGTTAACTTACCATAAGGCTCCTTTTCGAGCTCGAGCAGACCAGCTTTGACCAGCTTGCGCACCACCTCGATGTAGATACTACAAAAGGCCGCTCTCTCCATCTCCGGATCTTTGCCGTTCACAGGCACGAAGTAATCTGCAAGCTCGTGAAGATTGCTTGCCTTCCCATCTCGAATCGCTTTTAGAATGGCTGCCGAATTGGGTGGCCTGTAACCGTATCTCACTTTGCCCTCCCTTATAACTTCCCCCGACTTCGTCAGATAACGTCGGGCATCAGCGGGAGGCAAGCGCCGTTTCTTGCCGAATCCGCTGTATGCCATTGTTATGTGGATTCATTTCAGTATCCTTACAATTTCGCCTAGAAGAACATCAATGTCATTCGAAAAATTTACCTGAGTTCTGTTAGGGAGAGACTCTTTACGCCTAATCTGGGTGTGCAGATATTGATCGGCGATTTTTCTTGATGACTCTTCAAGATGCTTAAGCGATTCCTTAAAAGATTTTGAACCGGTGTAATTATTAGCTACCTCAGAGAATGTCCTAAGAGAAAAGATCGGGGGAACATGATCAAGCAAGGCTCGTGTTAAGGTAATGACCGAGATATAGGAGTGATTCTTGTAAGAAACATTCAGTTCCTCCAATATCCTGATCAGGCGTGATAGATCAAACTGCACAGGGGGAATATTTCTTAACTCTTGAAGACGTGATCTATCAATGTATTCTTCATCGTTTGTTCCTGTTGTCGTCTCACCATCCGCTTCGACTTCTAATCCTAGATCTTGCTCAAGAATTCCAACCAAGTTATTGGTCTTATGAATATTCGGGGTTTCACAGTGAATGAATAGATCCCCATGATATCTTGCTTCTATATAAATTATCGAGGAATCATCACCTATAGGGTGATAGCTGAGTAAGACGCAAGATATGTCCTTGTGGTTTATTTCGGTAATGGCGGCCAAGTCCTTCCAACCTAAGTTCTTGCTCTCTCTTATTCCACTGGGATGATTGAGATGTGCCTTTAGGGAGCACATATTCTCTTGAATACCTAGAGCAACGGGGATCTTCTTGAAGGCCGCTTCTACCTGACCCTTCTCAAAACTGGCAGGCCGGTAAATTCGTGTAAGACTTGCACTCAAATCAAATCTCCTCGCAGACATAACGGATAGGTGAGGGGCCGGGCGGCTTTCTAAGACAAAGCTTCATGGCCGTACTCACACTCGCAAAACAGACTTGGTTCGGAACGGCACTTGAATAGCCCGGTCCCTCTCTACCGGCTTGTTGGGTGCTTTAGATGTCGTCACGTGATGATTCATGTCCGTGCGAAGTTTTGGTCCAGCCGCAGCTCTTGCAACGAAGGACATCATAATGCCCTGCCAATTGAGGTCCTTCGGGACCATAATCAACTTCAACATCTGATGTTCGCTCCAGATCCTCTGAACCGCATTTTGGGCAGAGCATGTAGGGTATTGCTTCTCCAACCTCTTTATCTATGGTTTTTTCCCTTATCAACTCGTTTAGTTCGAGTACAGACAGCTTCTCTCTATTGTCGTCTAGAATGGCGTGACGAACTTCCTCCGAAAGCTTGTTAAATATAGCGGTTTGATCCCTTGAGGCTTTCTTATAATATCCATGGGCAATTCCCCATGAAATTAATCCCCCAAGAACCAAGCCAGATAAGAACAAGACCATTTCCATTAGATTGCGTTTCCCTATTCACACCCAACGAAAAGCTCAGTGGTGCGAAGCATCCACTGTAGCGATGTGTTAGGGTTATATCCCTCCACCGGCCGCTAATTGATAGGATTTCTACCACTCCTATATACTATTTCACCCAAAGTTGCAGAAAGAGCAATGTACACCAACCTGCAATAATACAGAAGGTATAGGCCGCCAGGATACATGCTAGGTATCTCAGAATGATTAAATTAGATTTAATTACTCTTTCCTCAAGTAGATCAGCAAAATGCTTGATATCGGCAGCCAGCGATTTAGCTACTTTAAGTCCTAGCAAACATGACAGGAAGCCCAGAATAGAAATGAGTATGCCGAACATAGTCATTATTAACCGTAAATCTTCCGTTGACTTTTCATCATAGGCGAACTTGAGAAGAGCGCCTACCACAGCGGTGAAAATAGCGGTTGCTTTTAGCGATTCGCTATACAGTCTTCTTGCCTCCTCAGCCCTGTCTTTAAACAACTCCAACGCAGTGCTTCGCCTTTCCTCGTTCAATTGATTCTCCTTCCATTTGCGCCCTAACGGGGATGGTGAGTGGCCGGGCGGCATCACGAGAACGCGCTTTGCGAACAGTACTCACGTCCCTAAAGTTGTACACGTCTCAAAACGGCACCTAAGTAGCCCGGTCCTCTCCAGCGTCGTGTTGGGGCTTTCAACCGCTTCCGGTTCTCCAATTCTCTTTGATCTTGGCGCTACCATTGGAACTTGACTGGGACATCTGGTCGCCGGGACAAGAGAGAGTACAGATCGGAGAAGTCGTCTGCCTGTATACCATCATCTTGGTGTGCTGCCCAGATCGCTCCGGTATCGCCAATTAACAGTTTGAAGATCCCGCAAACCGAGATGGCAACTCGATTCTTTCCTGTGGCGTCGTCTATGAGAGTCCTCAACTCTGGAGAAGCGCCTTGAATAGCTAGTTGCCTCTGGAATTGATTGCCGCTATTTACCTGCTGAATGACACGTGTGGTTACTGACAGAGTAATGTACGGCATCACTTCTCCTTTCTCGCCCAACGGAAAGCCATAACCGGCGCGCAGCATCGCGGAGCGTCCGGTTTATGGCAGTGTTCGGCAATCACCTTTCATTCGAAAGCGCTATTCGCACTTCCAACTCACGAAGATTTAGGTGTTGTAGTGTATGAATGATATTAGAGACGTGGTGTGGTGCACTGTATTTGACGTCAATGAAAACGTCGTGCACTTGCCTCCAGTAGCCATCCTTTCCAGTGGCTTCGTGCTCTGGCCGGAAATTGATAAAGTACTTATGCTTTCCGGCAGCATTGTAAATCGGTAGATGGTTATGCTTAAGATGTCCTTGATCAACGAGCCATCCGACCAGCTTCACACAAAGCTCAGACCAGGTTTTGGTGTTTATCCGTTGATCGGATAATTGCAGAAAAGATGGCTTTCTATTGACCAGCGGCATATTGGCGAGTTGTGCGAGCGTATAGCTCTGGCCTTGGCCTAATGGTGTGGGGGAAGAGTGGTCCGGTTCTGGACTTGTAAAATGATTTGCGGGAACAGGGGGTGGTTCTGATTGCCGGATATCTCTTATTTGGGCTTTGGCGGAAAGTCCTCCGATGAAGTCGTTGCAAGCGTGCAATTCTGGTTTAAAGCCGCAAAGATCTTCAACTTTTTCAGCAAAAAGCTCTAAGAGAACCTCATCTCGTTCTTGAAGGAGCCTAGCCCATGCTATCGGCATAGTTGTTGCTATTTTTATTGACCTTGATACGTCTTGGTAGTCTGATCGAGCAGCCTTTAACGCTTCACCAGAGAGTACTCTTTGGTACTTGAGGTATCTCTCAAAGTATTTCGCCGCGTCTTCAGAGTCCCTCTCAATTATATCAAGTTTATATACTCTCCTTTCCTGGTACTCACCTTCTTCCGCGGGCAAGTAGAAATGCCACTCCCTGCCATCCGTTAAAATCGCAAATGGGACACCTTTGTGGAAAGCGTACTCGAATAGTTGGCGATCCGCCCCTTCGGCTTTGCCCACCCCTTTCACCTCAACGAAAGCACATGGTCTAGCAGATGAGCCACAAAGCGCGTAGTCAACCCGACGGTTTTCCAGAGGAAACTGCGGGAAAACGATAGTCGTATCAAAGACAGGCCAGCCAAGACTATTGAGAATGGGAAGGAGAACCCCCTGGCATACCGCCGCTTCATTGCTGAACCGGCCGTTTTGCAGCTGTTTCCTGATTTCTGTGATCTGCAGTGATAAGCTCATTCGATCTCCTTTATCTCTATTTGGCCGAACAGATACTAGACAGAAAACACTTATTGAAGTCGCAGATATTGCCGTAAGTAGATAAAATAATACAGGTTTGGTTCGAAATACCACCTTCCAATATAGGAATTCTGCCTAGTATGACAGCGATTCTGGGCATAAGGCAGCGAAATGACATATCTTTGTATCGAAAAACCGCACTCCGATATAGAAATTCTGTCTAGCATGAAGACCGGTTTTGGCCGTAAGCCATCAAAATGGTAGGACTTATCCAACTCTTCCCGAGAAGTCATCTGTCCGCCGGGCTCTTTACCGAGAGGCCAGGTCTGTTGAGCACGTGTGTATAGATCATGGTTGTAGCGACATTTGCATGGCCCAGGAGTTCCTGGACCGTTCGGATATCGTAGTGGGCTTCCAGAAGATGCGTCGCAAATGAATGACGCAAAGTATGACATCCCACCTGCTTGCTTATACCCGCCTCCGCGGCTGCTTTCTTCACCGCCTTCTGAATGACATTCTCATGAAGGTGATGTCTCCTGGCTTTTCCGCTTCGCGGATCGACGGCCATTGCAATATATACTGCCAGATCCCACGTTTGGGCCTTCCACCGATGAATACTTCCCGGGGGAATAACTTGGGATGAAGCTCTCATAGAGGATCCTCAGCGCATGTTCAGCCTGCCTCAGCTTCCAGTCCGCGATTCCTTCTCTTCGCGACAGAGAGTCCAGAAACGCCCTCACGTCTTCTGCCGAGCGCGCTTTCAGCCTTTTCTCAGGCAGAAACTCGACGAACTCCTTCGCCCATCCCACGTAATACCGCGAACGGTCCGGGGGGACCCTGTTCTCCTCCAGGCACGCCTTGAATGCCTGCCAGAATCTCTCCCGTTCATCGGCCTGGTTGAATTTCTTTTTCTGGTTGGACACAGGTGCGGGAACATCGCCCGGCGGGGGCATGTCTTCAGGCAGGTCGAGGATCTTTCCGTTCTTGGAGGCCATGGAGAATCCTTCCAGGCGGTTCGCCTCGATAAGATTTCCAACTCGGAAGGTCTTCCTCAAGGAATGATGGGCTTCGCTTTGCTCCACCCATCCTACGTGACGGCCTTTTTTTAGACGTAATCGGGGGAAAATTCAATCATTATCTCTCACAGAGGGTTCAGAGGATGAGCAATGGGGCAAGCTCCTGCTTGCGTTCTTTTGGGAGTCGAAGGAATCGCAAGCAGGAGCTTGCTCCTACAGGCGATGACGCTCCATACAACCGGTCAGGTGGAGAAACGAAGAACAGGTGTTTCGGCTGAAGGCTGAAAGCTGACGGCCGTTTCAAGGGTGCGAAGGGCATGGCGCATAGAGCATGGCGCATAGCCTGGTTCAGTGCCCGGCCTCTTGAGCGGTGAAAAGGGCAGGGGGGTAGGGGGCCCCCTCAAGGAGGCGGAAAGCGCCTTGGAGGGGGCCCTGGTGGGAAGGGGTTGGTGGGAGGGGCAGGCGTCAGGACGGTCTGAAGGTCCTGTTCCAGTAGTCCCTGTTCTTCACTTCGACCTTGATCTTCTTCACCTCCTCAATGAACTCCGCCATGATCTCCGCCTTCTTGTAGATGATCCGCTTCCCTTTCTCGGCCGTGGCCCTGAAGGGATTTCCGGGGCGGCCGATCAGGCCGGTGTCGCTGTATTCCTGGTGATCCATGGGGACCCACGCCACGTCGAGGCCGTTCATGGTGAGGTACGGGGACCCGTTGGCCTTGGTGAACTTGTCGCTCACATCGCTGATCCACTTGGGGGGATGGGTCCAGTCCTTGTCGGTCCTTTCGAGGTGGACGATCTTCTTGCCGTAGAGCTGCTCGAAGTAGAGGCACTCCGCCGCCTCCACCTCGCTGCCGTGCCACCCCGGCGCCTCTTCCGGCGGGTTTTCCAGGATCTTGGTCCCCTTCAAGAGACCCGGCACGGCCTCCGCGTCGTTGCGGTAGCAGCAGACAAAGGCGTTCGTCTCGTAGCGCAGCGCCCGCAGGGCCGGGTCCACCGCCTTCATGTTGGAGGTATGTCCGGTGGCAAAGATCAGCTTGTTGAACCCGTTGTGGATCAGGGAACGGCCGACCTCGTAGAGGACGTTCTGGTAGGTGGCGGCACTGAGGGTGACCGTCCCGGACCCGACGCCCGGCGGATGGAAGTGCTGTGGGGAGTAGCCGACCGGGATCAGCTGGTAATAGGGGACGTTGGCCTTCTCTGCGGCGATCTGGCACGGGAGCTCCGTTGCGATGCTGTCGGTGCAGACCGGGCAGTGCCTCCCGTGCTGCTCCGTGCTTCCCAAGGGGATGAGCACGATGTCCGTCTCCTCGAGCCACTTTCTCACCTCCAGGTAACCGCACCTGAAAAGGTTGTAGATCTTCTCTTCCTTCACCTCTTTCTTTTCTTCCCACTCCATAAGACCTCTCCTTGTGGTTAAAGGTTGCAGCCGATCTAAAGTCTGTTCGTAAGCCGGATCAGGGCCGCGCGTCTGTGCGCGTCCATGCCTTCGAATTCCGCCTGTCGGACCGAGTACCGTGCAAGGGGTTCATAACCGCGTTCATCCACCCGCTGATGGGTGATCACCTTCATGAAATGTCCGACCCAGAGGCCCCCCGTGTACCTGGCGCCTCCCAGGGTGGGGAGGATATGGTTGGTCCCCGCCACCTTGTCCGCGAACACCTCCGCCGACAGGTGCCCCATGAAGAGCGATCCGTAGGACGTGAGGAGAGGGAGCAGCCGTTCCGGATCAGCGGTGTGTACCTCCAGGTGCTCGGGCGCGTAAGCATTGGCGTACGCGGCCGCCTCCTCGAGGGTCGGGACGACCACCACGACGCCCTTGTCCTCCCAGGACCTCCGGGCGACCTCTTCGGTCCGCAGGTCCTTCAGCTGACGCTCGATCTCCCCCAGGACCTCTCCTGCCAGTTTTTCCGAAGTGGTCACAAAGGCCCCGCGGGCCTGCAGGTCATGCTCGCACTGGGCCAGCAGGTCGGCGGCAATGTAGTCGGCCCGGCCGGTCTCGTCTGCGATGACCATGCATTCGCTGGGGCCTGCCAGAAAGTCGATCCCGACCGTTCCGAAGACCTGCCGCTTCGCCTCGGTCACGAACTGATTCCCAGGACCCACGATGAGGTCCACCGGCTTGATCGTCTCCGTGCCGTAGGCCATCGCGGCGATGGCCTGGGCCCCGCCGAGGCAGTAGATCTCATCGGCCCCCAGGGCGGCCATGGTATACAGGATGGCGGGGTTGATCCGTTTCTCCTTTCCCGGCGACGAACAGGCGACGATCCTCTTCACCCCGGCAACCTTGGCCGGGGCCAGGGACATCACCGCCGAGGTCAGACAGGGGTAACGGCCGGCCGGGACATAGGCGGCGCATGAATCCACGGGCACCAGCCGGTGGCCCATGAAGACCCCCGGGACCATCTCCTGTTCGAATTCGGTGATCCGCGCGGCCTGGGCCTCGGCGAAGGCGGTGACCCGCTCGATGGCGAAGTCGAGGCCCTTCAGGATGTCGGACGGGAGCTCCCTCCCGGCCGCCTCGATCTCCTCCGGTCCGACCCGGACAGACCCCTCATAACCGTCCAGGGTCCGGGAGTAGTAGGCGAGGGCTCCGTCGCCCTCGCTTCTCACCTTTTCGATGATCTCCTCCACGGTGCTGCGCAGCTTCCTGATGTCTCCCGCCTCCACCGGGCGTGCGGACTTGATCTCCTTCACATTCAGCGGTTCCGTTTTCATTGATGCTCCTCCTTGGGGCGGCCTACGGCCGCATACATTTTTTCGCCACCAAGACACAAAGACACAAAGAAGAAGGCTGTGGTCTTGTCTCACTGCCTTCGTGGCGGATCCTGATCGAGTAACTGGTCCAGATTCTTTCGGACCTTCCATAGAGCCTCTGCAATGTCGTCCATGTCTTCCCGCCCCGCCAGGAGGACCTGATGGCGCAGGAGGAGCGTGCGGGTGCAGGCCTCTTCCGCTGCAGGGCACCGGAACCCGGCGGGGTCCATCCGCTCCATGTATCGTTCCAGGATCTCGCCGGACACGAATCTCCTCAGGTTCTCCGCTTCAAAGACGGGGTTGTGATAGATGGGCTCCTGATCTCCGGGCAGAAAGGGGATGCCCTCCGCGTTGAGGGCCTTGCACAGCCTGTCGGGGCCGAGCCCTCCGAAGCCTTCCGGCTCGTACCGGACCAGGTAGTAGTAATACCCGTGCTTCATGTCTGGCAGGTCGCAGCGTACATGCCGGACCCCCGGGACCTGAGAAAGCGCGCTCGTAAGATGGTCGGCGTTTGCTTGTCTCCGTCTGTCTTGAACACCGAACCTCTCGAGCTGGGCCAGGAGGACGGCGGACTGGAACTCGGACAGCCGGTAATTGCTCGAAAGCCACCTGGAGCTCAGTGACGAAGAGCGCTCCAGCGGGGTTCCCGCGGTCCTTCCGAAGGCCCGAAAAGCGGCCACTCGTTCGGCGAGCTCGGGGTCATCCGCCAGCACGAGTCCCCCTTCACCGGAGGTAATGGTCTTGTTCGACTGAAAGCTGAAACTGCCCAGCCGGCCCCAGGTCCCGGCCTTTCGGGGGCCGATCCCCGCGCCGATGGCCTGGGCGCAATCCTCCAGCACGAAGAGAGACTTTTCACCGGCCAGTCCGGAGATGGCGACCATGTCGGCCATGTGGCCCCCAAGGTGAACGGGAATGATCCCCCTGGTCCTGGGGCCGATCCGATGAGGCAGATCTTCCGGGTCCATGCAGTACGTATCCGGATCGATATCCGCAAACACCGGGATGCCTCCGACCATGATCACGGATGTGGCCGTGGAGACGAAGGTGTAGGCGGGGACGATGACCTCATCGCCCGGTTGGATGTCCAGGGCCCGGAGGGCGACCTCGATGGCGACACTGCCGTTTGAAACGGGAAGGCCGAACCGGGCGCCGTGGAGCGCTGCGAAACGGCTGCCGAAGAGACAGCCCAGGGAGTCGGGATCGTCTCCCCTCGCCCCTGCAAACCATCGGCTTCCCCGGAGGACCTTGTCCAGATACTGCGTCTCCTCGTCCCCTGCCTGGGGCCAGGACGGAAAGGGACGGGTCCTTACGGGCGTGCCGCCGAATACCGCCAGTTTCTCCATGTGCCGAGCACCTTTCTCAAGAGGGTCTCCATATCAGGACAGTGGTCAATGCCAGGAGGGCCATACCCGCGACGAAGGCGAAGGGATATACGAAGCCCTGGGTGAGATCCAGGAGATATCCGAAGACCGCGGGGAACGAAAGGGCCCCCATGCTGGCGATAAAGTTCACGAAGCCCATGGCGGCGCCTGCCGACGACGAAG
Source organism: Deltaproteobacteria bacterium (assembly GCA_020060215.1). Next base: position 9,955 of record JAGVAP010000125.1, read on the forward strand.
GGGTCATCTTGTAGCTCAGAAAAAAGATGGACCCGAACGTGATCGAACTCAGAAACGCGACCAGGACCAGGAAGGCGACGGCCAGGTGGATCTTCTGAACCGTTCCCACCAATGCATAGGTGGGGATGAGTACCAGCAGTGCATTGCCGATGAGGGATCGAGGTCTTACCCACCGGACCGCCACACCGCCCAGGAACCGGCTGACAGCGCTGATGCCGATGACCCCGGCCCCCAGGAGCCCGGCCTTGCCGAGCCAGAGGGCACCGGGCTGCATGTTGAGCAGGAAAGAAGATACCCATGTGCCGACGGCCATCATGCCTCCGAAGCAGACGGCGTGACTGATCCCGAGGCTCCACAACTGGGGTGAGCTGAAGAGCACGACTTTGCCGCCCGGTCCGACCGTTTCCGGCTCCTCCCGTTCCTTCCGGTTCCCGACGAGCGTCAGGACCAGCGGGACGAGGAACAGCAACGCCGTGTAGAGAAAGATCACCCGGCTTCCATAACCGATCAGCAGAGGGCTCACGAAAAAAGGGATGACGCTGCCCGCGTTGATGAGGGATCCAAAGATCGACTGGACCATGGGTCGGCTGGAGACCGGGGCGGATACCGCGGCGTACTTGATCCCCGCCACGAACACCAGCCCCGTACCCAGCCCCGCCAGGATGCGCATGGGCAGGACAAAGCCGTAGTCCTGGTTCCATATACAGAGCGCGTTGCCCAGGAAGGCCAGGCTCAATGCGAGAGAAAGGGTCCGCTGCGCCCCGATCCTGTCCACAATGAGACCTGCAGGGAATTGTATGAAGCTGTGGGAGAGGATCAAACTGCTGACCAGTATCCCCATGTCCGCGTTGCTGGCCGCATATTGCATCCGGAGCAGGGGAAGCACAGGGGTGAGGTTCAGGAAGGCCGTTCCCATCCCTACGGCCGACAGTAGACATATGAAGATCTGCCTGTTCAAGAGCCTCTCCAAGCCTCAGCCCTTCCGGATCAAACCGAACTTTCCGGCGCAATGCCCGGAACGAACCGGGACAACCATGCAACCTGCGCCGACTCTTCCATCAGCTCCGCCCTGTACTGGGCCTGCTGCAGGGAGTCGCCGAAGGTGATCAGGCCGTGTCCCTTCATGAGCAACCCCCTGACCTCGGGGTCGGCGGCGGCCCTTGCGACTTCAGCGGCAAGTTGATCCGAGCCCTCCGGAAACTCCCCTACGAGACCGATCCTCCCGAGGATCCTCCTGGCATGGACGGTGGGCAGGGGGAGGACCTCTCCCGCGACGGCATAGGCCGTTGCATAAGGGGAGTGATAGTGGACGATCGCGCGAACGTCCGGGCGGACCCGGAACAGGGCGAGATGCACCCGGATCTCTTTGGTGGGTCGCCCGGATCCCTCCACCACCTTGCCTGCTGCATCGACCGGAACGAGATCCCCGGCGCTGCAGTCGGCGAGAGCCAGGCCCGTTGGCTTGGTGATGAAGCGGTCGGGGCCGAGACGGATGGTGATGTTCCCTCCGGCCCCGGCCTGGAGCCCCAACTGAAAGGACCTCCGCACGGCCCACAGGTATTCTTCGGCCGCGTTTCCCCTTTCGGTTCCAGACCGGGGGGATTCAGGCCAGAGGTCCTTCTCGGTGATCAGGAAATCCGACCGCTCTTCCTCGATCTCTCTCTTGAGCAGTTCATACAATTCCCTGGTCCTCGCAAGGCGGTTACCGTCGATCGCCTTCGCCTGTTTCGTGAAGTACCCCCGGGACAGCTCCACGCCGCGATCCCTTCGCTCCCGCACGAGGCACTCCTCGAGCGATTCGCCGAACTCGCACATCAGTTTTCCCGCCAGGACCAACGCGAAGTAGCCGGCCTTCTCGAGGACGTCGGCATCGTAGAGGATCTTGGCCTCCAGCGTGCGGGGGATCGCGCTCCTGCCCTTGTGAGAGAGGATGCAATCACAGATCGAGGAGACCGCCCCTTCGTCGTAACCGCACGCTTCGAGCAGGGGCCTCGCTGCCCGGGCGCCGGCTGCGTCATGGCCCAGTTCCTCCAAGTGCGGGTCGCAGAAGCCGATGTCGTGGAGCAGCACGGCCGGGATCAGCACGCCGTAGTCGACCTGCTCCTCGGTCTCCGCGATCAGAAGCGCCCGGTAGAGATCGCGCGTCACATGGTCCATGTTGTGGTGAGAGCGGTTCCCCAGCCCATATATGCGGCGGGCCTCGGAATAGACCTCGAGGATCCGCGGATCTCGACGCACATGGTCGTCCAGGGCGGCAGCGATTTTCCGTTGGTCTCCCTTCATGGCTTCTCGGTCCTAAGTAGGGCTGAACAGGCCTTCGAAGTGGCGGAACAGGTGCTCCGTCAAACCCGGGTCATTGACGTGTTCCTGGAATTCATGAACAGGGATATCGGGACGGAGGCGCTCTTTGAGGGTATCCACCAGCGCGCGATCGGCCTCGAGGTCCCGGAAATGGAGCCCCTCCCGGTTATAGAAGGAGAATCCTCCCCACGGGATCACGACCCTGACGGGTCCCCTGGAGCGGTTGAGCCTCTCGGCCATGACCTCGGCCAGTCTTCTCGACTGCTCCGGGCTGATGCGGACCAGGGTGATGTGAGGATTGTGGGGCACGCTCGGCTGTCCCCTGTACGCTTCGGGGATGGTGTGCGGCTCCCCCAGGGTAATGATGTCCACCGCGCCGGGCAGGACCAGCCTGGGCACACCCTTCAATCCTCCTCTCAGGAGCCTGTCGCCGTCGCCGCGGTGAATCCCGCCGAAGAGCTCGTCCGTGAGCTCGTGGGTGCTGAGGTCGAAGATCGCGTCGATGAAACCCTCCCCGGCGAGCTCCTCCATGGCCTTGCCCCCCGTGCCGTTGGAGTGAAAGGCGAAGACCTCATATCCGGCGGCCTCCAGCAGGGGCTTCAGGGCCATGCCGGCAGGCGTGGTCTGGCCGTACAGGGTAAGGCCCACCCTGCGGTTCCCGCGGCCGGACTCCGGCGACGCCATGCCCGCCATCCCCGCGATCGCAGCCGCTCCGTTCGCCAGGATCCGCCTGGTCAGAGAGTTGAGCCCCATGATGTCCACCACGGAGTGCATGATGGTCAGATCTCTCGTCCCGGTGTAGATCCCGAAGGGCGTCGTCCCTGAGGCCACCGTAGAGATCATCACCTTGGGAACGCCGATGGGGAGAGCCCGCATGGCATAGGTACAGATTTCGGTCCCCTGGGCCCCGCCCAGGCCGATGGCGCCGCAGATCCGTCCTTCGTCATGCAGCTTTTTGAGGTGGAACGCCGCGCCCCGGCACATGGCTCGAATCGCCCGATCCCTCGACCCGCGCTCGGATTTGTTCAGGACCAGCTCGCGCCGGTCTTCACCGCCGGCCCGCGCGATCTCATCGGCAGAGAGGTCCGGTACCGGTGCGGATTGGGAAGGAGTACCGAGGATGCCCGTGTCGAGCAGCACCGTTCCGAACCCCAGGCCGCCGATCAGCGATTTCAGGTAATCGGCCTCAGGGCCTTTGGTATCCAGGGTCACGATGATGGCGATCGATTTCATCCCGCCTCCCGGCAGCGTCCCTTTTCGGGGGACGCCGTGGTTGCGGGGACCGGGATCCTGCGGACCACCACCTGATCGCCTTCACGGGCGGCCCTGAGCACGAACTCATGGATGTTCGGCTGAAGACAGAGCAAGGGGTCTTCGGACGGGAATTCCTCCCGATCACGCTTCAGGAACTTCTGGGTGGTCTGATGGAAGAGGATCTCCCGCATGGCGACGTTGTGGTCGTAATCGCCATCACCCAGGAGATGAGCGATGAAACGAGCGCACCACTCGTCCTCCGGGGCCTTCTCCCTCAACTGGACGCCCATGGCCACGATGCTCACCCGACGGGGAGACCTGGAGAGGATGTAGTCACGGACCGCGCGGGCCAGGGTGTAGCTGCCCAGGAGGACCTCGTCCGCGCCGTCCAGCGCGGCCAGCACCCCCTGGACGCCTGACGAGGTGCGCTGGACCGCCCTCTTCCCCCTGAAGAATCCCCGGGGTTGTTTGAGGATCCGGCTCGGAGAGTTGCCCATGTCGAACCCCGGGATGGGGGCGCCCTTCACCTCCCCGATCAGGAGGAGGTCCGGATCGGTCTTCTTCATCTCCAGTGCCTCCTCGGGGTCCGCCACCAGGATGGATCGCTCCAACCCGAGGGAGAAGAGCAGGGGCGCACAGGTGAACGCGCGATAGACATCCACCACCACGGCCACGCCCCTCGCCGCCTTTGCGCCACTCAACAGCCTGTCCAAGGTGATCTCCATGACCGATGATCTCCAGCGAGCGGCTAGGCCGGGTACTCTTCCACGTCCATGACCCGCATGTCATGGCCGGGAAGGACCGTTCTCGAACGGCGCACGATCTCTTCCAGGCTCCTCCAGCACGCGATGATGTCGGCAAAGCGGCCCGGGACCGTGAAAGGAAGAGAAGGGGAGGCCGGTTCCAGGTTGTCGTAGGCGAACACCGCGTCGCCGGCGATGACATGGAGCCCTTTTTCCGTATCGACCGCCACGGCCTGATGTCCCGGCGAATGGCCGGGCGTTGGAAAGACCGTAATCCCCGGCAGGATCTCCTTCTCCCCGTCCACGGTCTCGAAGTCGATCCCCAGAAACGGGGCCTTCGTGCCCAACGCGTGGTACTCGTAGGACTTGAAGTATGGAGGGATCGGCTCCAGGGCAAAGGCCAGTTCCGCCGCCGAGACGACGAACCGGCCGTTCCTGAACTGGTGCAGGTTGTGGCAATGGTCCCAGTGCAGGTGGGTGAAGATCACCAGCTCGATCTCCCCCGGATCCACACCGATCCTCTTCAGCTGCTCGTCCACGGCCTGGCCGGGATCCTGCCGCGAGCCATGGTGGTGCCAGTGGGCGAGCTCGGTGTGACACATGCCCGTATCCACCATCACCTTGTGGTTTCCGTCCGTGAGATACCAGCAGGTACCCGGGATCTCCACGTCGGTTCCGAGCCCGATCCCCCGGGTGACGTAAGCGCCTTTATCGACGATGATCGTACCTGTCTGAAGGGGTCTGATCCGGTACTGGCTCATTCGCTTTCCTCCGCCTCTCATCTCCCGTACTTGTCTACGCGCACCTTGCAGCTCAACCCGTGGGCGAGCATGTTTTCGTAGTTGCAGGCCCGCTCGCAGACCGCCGCGATCTTTGCGGAGGCCGCGACCGTGGAATACTGGTAGGTCACCACCTTCAGGAATTTGCCCACGTAGAGGCCTCCCGTGTACCTTGCGGCGCGCATGGTGGGCAGCACGTGGTTGGTCCCGATGGTCTTGTCCCCATAGGCCACGGTGGTCTCCTCGCCCAGGAAGAGGGAGCCGTAGTTCCTGCAGTGATCGAGGTAGTACCGCCAATCCCGCGTCTGGATCTCCAGGTGTTCCGGGGCCCAGGAGTCGCAGTATTCCACGGCCTCTTCAGGGGAATCCACCACGACCGCCTCGCCGTTGTCCCGCCAGGCGACTGCGGCCACGTCGCGGGTCGGAAGGGTCTGGAGCTGCCGGTCGATCTCCGCAAGGGTCTTCTCGGCCGCCCCTTTGGAGAGCGAAACCAGGGACTGTCTGGCATTGGGGTCGTGCTCGGCCTGGCCGAGGATATCCGCCGCGACGATCACCGGATCCGCACCATCATCGATGACGACCTGGATCTCCGTGGGGCCGGCCACCAGATCCACGCCCACATGGCCGAAGAGCTGGCGTTTGGCCTCGGCCACATACTGGTTCCCGGCGCCTACGATCATGTCCACAGGTTTCAGTCCTTCCATGCCATAGGCCATCGCAGCCAGCCCGTGGACGCCGCCCATGCAATAGATCTCGTCGGCCCCGGCCGCGGCCATGGAATACAGGGTGGCGGGGTGAATCCCCTGGCCCCTGGTCGGCGGCGTGCAGGCCACGACCCGAGGGACCCCCGCCACCTTGGGGGTGATGATGGTCATGTGCGCGGAGGCGAGCATGGGGTATCGTCCGCCCGGGATGTAGGAGCCGCTGCTTGCGACCGGAATGATCTTCTGGCCCAGGTGGACGCCGGGGAGGGTCTCGGTCTCGAAGCCGACGATGACCTCCCTCTGCTTCAGGGCGAAGTTCCGGATCTGCTCCTGGCAGAAATCGATGTCTTCCCGCTCCCGGACCGAGAGGCTCTTTTTCGCATGCTCGATCTCTTCGCCGGATACCCCGAACCGGACCGGATCCCACCGGTCGAACTTCTTCGAGTAGTAGCGGACGGCCGGCTCCCCCTCGCTGCGGACCCGTTCGATGATCTCCCTGACCGCATCGGTGACGGATTTCAGGTCCTGTTCCACCCTCTCCTTGGCCTTCTTCAGGTAGAGCGCCATTTCTTCCTCCCTGCCGCCAAATCCCCCCTGGCCCCCCTTTACCCAGGGGGGAACCTGGGTCCCAAAAGGTTTGCCGCCAAATCCCCCGTGGCGCCCTTCCGTAAGCGCTCATCCGGAGATGACCCTTGCGAATTCGCGCGATCAGCGATCAGCCATCAGCGGTCAGGCAAGGGACCTGATTGCAGAAGTGAAGCTGATCGCTCGACGCTGACGGCCGAAAGCTCCATCCGGACATCCCCACTCCGGACGGCCGCCTTTTAAAGGGGGAAACCTCCGAACGAGCGCCTCTTCGGATTCACGACTTCAGCTCCCAAAGGGGGACCTCGCCGTCATGGAGCACGGCGACGGGTCTGATGGGAGAGCCGGTTCCCCTCCTGATCTTCAAAGGCAGGGCCATGAAGGTGAAGCGCTTTCCCACAAGCTGATCCAGGTTGCAGAGGTTCTCCATGTGGGTCACCCCCCGCTCCGCACAGACACGATGGCATGGATACTCTTTGTCGAGCCACATGTCCGGACTCGTGTTGTCCACGCCGAAGTTGATGCATCCCCGGTCGACGATGTATTCCGTCGCGTCCCTGGTCAGGCCGGGCTGATGGGTCGAATACTCCGGTTTGCCGTAGAATCGCTCAAAGTGCGCGGTATAGAACAGGACGGTGTCCCCCTTGCGGATGTCCAGCCGCCAACGCTTGAGTTCGGCCTCGATCTTGTCGGCCCCGAACTGCGTCTGCCGCGCCACCTCGCTCACGTCCAGGCAGACGGCGGAGGTGATGCACCGCTCGAGCGGGATCTCGTCGACCGATTCCGCCTTGGGATCCCTGGAGAAGTGGAAGACGGGATCGATGTGTGTCGGTCCGTGGTCGCACAGCATGATGCCGCTGGTCTGGTAGGAGAATCCGGTCCCGATCATCCGTTCCGACTCTTCATGGGACATGTGCTCCCAGATGACCGTCTTGGCGTGGCCGGGATAGACCGGCATACCGGTGTATATCTCCTGGCTCAGATCGATGATCCTTCCTTTGATGCGGTTCATGATCTTCTCCTCCCCTCAACAGGCGGTGAACCCGCCGTCCAGCATCAGGACCGCTCCATTCACGAAGCTTGCCGCGTCCGACGACAGGTAGATGGCCGCGCCCACCATCTCCTCCGGCTGGCCCATGCGGTGGAGGGGAATCCTGTTGGTGGACCACTCCACGAAATGGGGATCGCTCAGGACCGGGTCGTTCATGGGGGTGCGCACAAAGGCGGGGCCGATCCCGTTCACCTGGACGCCGTAAGGCCCCCATTCCGTGGCCAGGCAGCGCGTGACCATCAGCATGCCCCCCTTGCTGATGCAGTAGGCGCCGATCCCGTGCTCGGCCACGAAGCTGCAATTGGAGAGGACATTGATGATCTTCCCTTTCCGGCGTTTGATCATCTCCTTGCCCACGGCCAGGGACAGGAAAAAGCTCCCCTTGAGGTTGATATCGATGGTCGAATCCCAGATCTCCTCGGTGGTCTCTTCGATCTTCCCCTTGAACAACACCGCGGCGTTGTTGACCAGGACGTCGATGGTCCCGTAGGCGGCCAGCGACTCGGAGACGATGCGGCCGTTGAAAGGACCGTCGGAGATGTCCCCTTGAACGACAAGGGCCCGTGCGCCCTGGGCGATCACCTCCCTTTTCACCTCCTCGAGCGGCGCCAGCCTCCGTCCGACCAGGGTCAGGTCCGCGCCCGCCTGGGCCAGCCCGACGGCGATGGCTTTCCCGATCCCGGTTCCCGCTCCGGTCACGATGATCTTCTTTCCGGTAAGGTCGAATCCCTGGTATCTCATCTTCTCTCCTTTCTCCTTGTCGTCCTGTTGCGGTCCCGGATTCCGAGACCGTGCTGCAATGTCCTTTCGAGGCGGATGTCGAGAAAGCCTGTTTGAAGCGGCCGAACTCGAGGACTTCCCCCCTTCGGTCGAGATGACGGGAAGTGCCTTCTCTTTTCCTCCGCCGGTCGTTTTCCACCGGGTGTTAGTGCGCCGTCCAGCCTCCGTCGACGAGAAGGACATGTCCCGTCACCAGGTCGGAGGCGGAAGACGCCAGGTAGATGACCGCACCGAGCACGTCTTTGGTCTGCCCCACCCGGCCGAGCAGGACCTTGTTCAGGATCATTTCCTTGAATTCCTTGTCCTCCAGCGTGCGCCTGGTCATGGGGGTTTCGATGAACGTAGGGGCCACGGCGTTGACGCGGACGTTGTACGGACCCCATTCCAGGGCCAGGACCTTGGTCAACAGATTCACCCCGGCCTTGCTCGCGCAGTAGGCGGCACGCAATCGGATGGCCACGGTGCCGGACTGGGAGCTGATGTTGATGATCTTCCCCTCTCTCTGCCGGACCATGATGCGGCCTGCGGCCTGGCAACAGAAGAAGAGGCCGGTGAGATTGCACTCGAGGACCTGGCGCCAGTCCTGATCGGTGATCTCCAGGGCCGGCTTGGGGATATTGATCCCTGCATTGTTGACCAGGATGTCGATACGATTGAACGCTTCCCGAACCCGTTCGACCCCGGCGCTGATCTCCGCCGGTCGGGTGAGGTCCATGGGAACGACCAGGCTGCGCCGGCCCAGGCGGCGGATCTCCGAAGCGGTCTCTTCGAGCTCGCCGACCGTCCTGCCGGTGACGGCCACATCGGCCCCGTACCTGGCCAACCCGAGGGCCAGGTCCCGGCCTATGCCGCGACTCGCGCCGGTGACGACGGCCGTCTTACCGGTGAGTGAAAAATCGGGGAAATCCATAGCTGACTCCAGAGTGGTCCCGCTCTGCTCGGGTTCATTGCATCGGCGGTCTCCGGGGGGTTTCCGGACCAGGAACATCGGCAGCCCGAAAACCCCCTCAAACGGAGCGCGTCTCCGCCAACCGTCGTCCGAAGACCTCCAGCTGGTCGAGGTCATGACAATCCAGAAACTCGTCCGTGAAAGGCAAGGCGGTCCGCATTCCACGGTCTATGGGGCGATAGTCCGGCATCCCCAGCAGGGGATTCAGCCAGATCAACCGCTTCACCCCGGCCTTGAGGATCCTGATCTCGCGCTCCAGGAGTTCCGTCTCCCCCTGATCCCACCCGTCGCTCAGGAAGATGCAGGTGGTGCTCGAACCCGAGTACCTGCCGCCATAGCGGCGATTGTATTCGGCCAGCGAACTCCCTATGCGCGTCCCGCCGGACCAGTGGGCCACCTCCTCCGAGATCAACCGGTATGCCGCAGCCATCTTGCGCAGACGGAAGAGGGGGGTGATGCGGGTGAGCCTGGTGCTGAAGACGAAGGTCTCCACGTGGGGGACGTGCTTCTGGAACCCGTACAGGAACTGAAACAGGAAGCGGGCGTAGGAGTCCATGGACCCGCTCACGTCGCAGATGACCACGAACCGGTTCTTCCGGGGTCGGCGCCGCTTCTTCCTGAGGACGAGCAGCTCACCCCCCTGGCCCAGTGAATTGCGCAGGCTTCCTCTCAGGTCGATCAGCTCCCCTTTTCGGCCGCTTCGGAAGCGACGACCCATTCTCTGCCCCAGATCCCGGGTCAGGGCCATGATCAGGTTCATCACCGGTTCCGATTCTTCTTCCACCAGCTCACGAAAGTCCCTCTTGCTCAGGTCCTCGGCGGCACTGTAGGCAGGACCCTTGCATTCCGGATGTGCACCCTCACGAACCCCCCCGTCTTCCTGCAGGATCTCGAAAGGCATGGTGATGCCGGCGGCCGCGCGATGGGGTGACCCGGGTGCGGCGAGCGTCCGGGGCCGTCTGCTGCTCCAGAACTCATCAAAGGTCGCATCAAAGATCACCGCCTCTTCAGGACGGGAGACGAAATGGGTATAGAGGAGGATATAGACCTCTTCTCTTTCCTCGATATGAACCAGCCGCAGGCCCCGAACGGCCTCCATGATCCGGCTCAGGGCCACGGCCAGCCCCCTTTCCCTGAGTTTCCGGGCAAAGAGCAGGACGTGGTGAACAAGGATGCCGTTGTCTCTAGACCGGTTCAAACCCTTCACTCTCCCCAACCCCTCAGGGCCTCGTATCTTCACTCCATCAGCCTGGGCGGTATCTCCAGCACCGCCCCCCTCTCCAGAGGACCGACCAGATGCGTGTAGATCTTTCCCAGGAAACCCTTGAAAGGCGGCCGGGGAGGGGGCGGCGGACGGTCCCGCTCCCGGAGCTCTCTGTCCGGTATCTCTACCCGGATCTCCTTTCGCGGGATGCTGTAGGAGATCATATCCCCGTCCCTCACCTTCGCCAGAGGACCGCCGTCGGCCGCTTCGGGGGACACGTGCCCGATGGCCGGCCCCCGGTTCCAACCGGAAAACCTTCCGTCGGTGATCAAGGCTACGGCATGGTCCAGCTGCAGACCGCAGAGGATGGACTGAAACGTATACATCTCGCGCATCCCAGGCCCCCCTTTGGGTCCCTCGTAGCGGATGACCACGCAATCTCCCGGATGAATCCCGCCCGCCAGCAACGATTCTTTGGCCGCGTCTTCGCCGTCAAAGACCCTGGCCGGACCCCGGTGCTCCAGCATCTCCTCAGCCACGGCGGTCTGCTTGACGACGGCCCCGCCCGGCGCCAGATTCCCCTTGAGGACGGCGATGGATCCTCTGGGGAAGACCGGATCCGCAAGGGGCCGGATCACCCGGCCGTTCGCATTCTCTCTGTCCTTGATGTTCTCACCGATGGTTCTAGTGGTGACCGTCAACGGCTCCCGGTGGATCAGGTCCCCGAGCTCCTTCATGACCGCCGGGATCCCCCCCGCCCGGTCCAGGTCCTGCATCGTGAAACGGGACCCGGCGGTAATGTCGGCGAGGTGAGGGACCCGGCTTGAGACCGTGTTCCAGAGCTCCAGGGGGAGGGAGAGGCCCAGCTCGCCGGCAATGGCGGGCAGATGGATGACGGCATTGGTGGACCCGCCGACGGCCGAATGGACGGCCATGGCGTTTTCGAAGGACTTCATGGTCATGATACGGCTGGGCCGGAGATCTTCGGCGACCAGGTCCATGATCCGCCGCCCGGCCTCCCTGGCGAGCCTCAGGAGGGAGGATTGAACGGCGCACATGGCGCCGTTGGTCGGCAGCGACATCCCCAGGGCCTCGGTCAGACAGCACATGGTGTTGGCGGTACCCATGGTGCAGCAGGCGCCGCAGGAGGGACACACCTGGTCCTCGATCTCCTGAAAATCCCGGTCGGTGATCTTTCCGCCCTTCCAGAGGGGATACTGCTCATTGATGAACTGGGCCTCGACGGTCTTTCCCCTGTAGCGGCCGGGCAGCATATAGCCGCCGGTGACCATCAGCGCAGGCAGATCGATGCGGGAGAGGGCCATCAGCTGGGCCGGGACGATCTTGTCGCAGGTGGAGATCGCCACGATTCCGTCCACGCGCTGGGATTCGATCATCATCTCTATGGCCGCCGCGATGATGTCCCTGCTCGGGAGGATCCAGTGCATGCCCACGGTCCCGTCGGCCAGCCCGTCGCATGCGCCGACGTGGTTGAACTCGATGGGCATCCCCCCGGCCTGCCAGATGCCGATCTTGACGGCTTCACTGATGGAGCGGAGATGGTAGTGCCCGGGAATGAATTCGTTCCAGGAGTTGGCCACCGCGATGAAGGGCCGGTCGAGGTCCTGGTCATCGAAATGCATGGACTTGAACAGGGCCCGGCGTTCAAAATGGGAATCCTCCGGCACTTTACGGCTGTTCAGGCGCGAGCATTCAAATCTTCCGGCCATCTTCAATCCCTCGGTCGAGCCCTTACGAGGTTCAGGATCCTCGCGGCATTCTCGCCCATGATCTTCGACTTCTGTCTTTCGGTAATGTCCGCATCCCGGACCTTGGAGATCTCCGGTCCCGGATTGTAGGCCGGAAAATCCATGCCGAAGACGATCCGATCCTCTCCGACCATGTCCAGGGCATAGTTCAGGATGCGGTACCAGTTCTGGCTGCCGGTGGTATCCAGGATGATGTTGGGCAGGGATCCCGCAATGGCGATGGCCTCAAACCACGCCTCTTCTCCCATATGGGCCATGATGATGGTGGCCTCCGGAAATCGCCTGGCGAGGTTCCCCAGGTTGTGTGGATTGGAGTACTCATCGGCCCCGCAGTGAAAGAGCATGGGGAAGCCGAACGCGACGGCCTTCTCCATCACCCGGTCCATCAAAGGGAGGTCCGGACGATAATGGCATGCCGCCGGGTGGAACTTCAGACCGGCCATGCCGTACTCCTCCCTGGCCTTGACCACCTCATCGACCGACTCCCTGTACCAGCGGGGATTGATCACCGAAAAGCCCAGCAGACGGCCATTGGATTTCCGGACGATGTCGGAGATGATCCTGTTCCCCTTGTCCGGCGCATTGTGAGGCTGCCACCAGGAGACACAGCGTCGGTCGATGGACCACCGGTCCATGGAGATGAGGTGGTCTTCGACATCGACATTCTGCTTCCAATAGGCATACCAGGGATCACCGATGTGGCTGTGGATGTCTATGATCATGCTCCCCTCCATTTCTTGTCGTGAACGTGAGCGTGAAACGTGTAGGTGAAGGGATGAACCGGGCACGAACACGAATCACGGGCACGGTAGCACCAGATCCTCGGCCCCTTGGGACGAGCACCCGAGCTGCGGTCCGTGCCTTTCCATGATCTCCTGGACGATGGAGGCCAGCCGCACCTTCTGCCTGACGAAGTCCTGGTGCCAGGCCTCCGAGATCCACGGCTTGTAGATCTCTCCTTCCGAGGTCCCCGGCTCGAACTTGAAGTAGCAGGGGGAGGCCACCCTGGCGATCTCCGGCGCCTCATAGGCCCGGAACATGCCCCCGAAGGAGTCGACGACCGAGATGTATACATCCAGGGGGATCTCCACCGACTTCCGGATGGACGCCAGGATCGGCAGGGAGACATCGGAGATGGGGTTCAAGGTGTTGGCCCCCATGGAGGCCGCCACCCTGGCACCCGCGCCGCTGCAGTAACCGCCGAAGACGGAGAACTTGAAGACGGTCTCCGGCGGGATGAAGCCTTCCTCCCGCATCCTCTTCAAGATCAGGAGCAAACCCTCGTCATAGACCAGGAACCCCCTGAAGCCCGCCTCCAGGTTTCTCATCATGTCGGCCAGCCAGTAAGAGAGGTGGTCCGAGCCCCTCAGGCGAAACCCCTGCATGGACCCTTCAGGGGTGGACATCTCTTTCGAACCGCTGTCCCAGCCCTTGCGATGGCCCACGGTCATGACGACCTCGATCTTTTCGTCGCGGGCCATCCGGGCCATCTCTTTCAGCTCCTGGAAGTCCAGGTAGGTCGATCCTCCCACGGTCGCGATCACCCTGTGGATGGGGACCTTCCTCCTCTGCGCCTCCTGGATCAACGAGGCCATCGTGGAGGGCCGTTCGACCCCGGCGATCTCGAACCGGTAGTGGGCCCGGTCGGGAAAGGTCCGGGTGGATGAGGGGAGAGACCACAGATCCCGGCCGCTCACCCCCACCCGCTCTTCCATGAAGTTCCTGATCTCCTCCAGTGACCTCGCGCTGTACATCAGACCGTCCTTTCCGTGGAGACGAGGGCCTCGGCCCAGGCCGCGGCCAGGTTTTCGGTTTCGACACGCTCGACATCCTCCTGGAACTTGAAGAGGCAGCTCAGGGTCTCCTCGATCGCTTCCCTGTCCAGGTCCTCCTTATGAAGGAGCAGCAGGGAATGGACCCAGTCGAGGGTTTCGGCCACACCGGGTTTCTTGTAAAAATCCATCCTGCGCACCCTCTGCATCAGGGCGCAGACCTTCATGGCCAGCTCCTTCGTGATGCGGGGGATCTTGGTGGTGACGATCTCGTACTCCTTCTCCAGCGAGGGATAGTGGATCCAGTAGTAGAGGCAGCGCCTCTTGATGGCGTCGTGAAGCTCCCTGGTCCGGTTGGAGGTGATGACCACCATCGGCCTGGTCCTGGCCTCCAGGGTGCCGATCTCCGGCACCGTGATCTGATAATCGGAGAGGACCTCCAGCAGAAAGGCCTCGAATGCCTCGTCCGCCCTGTCCAGCTCGTCGATGAGGAGGACCACCCGCCTGCCTTCCCCCTCGCTGCGAATGGCCTCCAGGAGAGGCCTCCGGATCAGGAAGGGTTCGTCAAAGAGGTCTTCCGCTTTCAACGGATGTTTACGGTCGAGCTCAGCGGTCTTGATGGTCAGGATCTGCTTGACGTAGTTCCACTCGTACACGCTGGTATTCACATCCAACCCTTCGTAGCACTGCAATCGTATGAGGCGACGGTTCATGGTCCTGGCCAGCACCTTGGCGACCTCGGTCTTGCCTACGCCCGCCTCCCCCTCCAGGAGCAGGGGCTTCTCCATCCTCGAGGCCAGATAGAGGGCGACGGCAAGCTTCCGGTCGCAGATATACTTCTCCTTCTTGAGCCGGTGGTGGACGTCATCGACCGATCGAAAGGCTCTCTTCCCCGCAGGCCGCTTCGGTTTCACTGCTTTCTCTGCTCCGCGTTCTTCCTCTTCAAGGCCAGGAGGATCTTCTCCGGGGTCACGGGCAGATCCGTGATCCATATCCCCGTCGCGTCGTGGACGGCCGAGATATAGGCATCGGGGGTCCCGATGGTGGCCATCTCACCGACCCCCTTGGCGCCGAAGGGGCCGACGGGATCATTGGATTCGACCAGGATGGAAGAGACCGGGGGCATATCCAGCGGGGTCAGGACGCGGTAGTCGAGCATATAGTTGTTGCGCATCCGACCGATCTTATCCAACACGATCTCTTCGCTCATGGCAAAGCCCAACCCCATGTGAACGGCCCCTTCGATCTGGGTGATGGCCCCCAGGGGGTTGATCGCCTTCCCCAGATCCTGGGAGGCCGCCACCTCCAGGACCTTCGCCTCTCCGGTGCCGGGGTCCACCTCGACCTCGATGGCCTTGGCCCCGAAGGAGAAGGCCATGGAGAAATTTCCGCGGCCGGTGACCTTGTCGGCCAACTGGCTGGGCGCATCCCAGTGTGCCTTGGCCATGACGGCCTGCCCGTCCTTGCGGTAGCGGTTGAAGCGGACCACATCGGCCACGCTCATGGATCTGCCGGGTGCGGACTTGACGAAGACCGTGCTGTTCCTGATCTCCAGGTCATCGGGGTGCACTTCCATCTTCTCGCTGGCCGCCTTCAGGATCTGGGCCCTCGCATCCTGGGCCGCCTTCACCACCGCCATCCCCCCGATCGCCGTGTTGCGGCTGGCCCTGGAACCCCAGCCCATGGGGCAGGTCTCGGTATCGCCGAAGATGGTGTTGATCTTCTCCACCTCGATGCCCAGGACCTCGGCCGCCATCTGGGTCAGGACCGTGCTGGAACCGCTGCCGATGTCCACACAAGAGGTGGCCAGGTTGACCGAGCCGTCGTCATTGACCGTCATGGTGGCCCCGGCGAAGTCCGCATCGATGCCCGGAGAGAGCCTCACGCCCGTGAAGTGAACACCGCACGCGATCCCCAAGCCCCGGTTGGGCGTACGATTGGCCCTCTTCCGCTTCCAGTCGATCTTGTCGGCCACGGCCTCCAGGCACTCCACCAGGCCGCAGCTCTTGAGGATGGCCCCCGACGCCGTTTCGTCCCCGGTGCGAACCGCGTTTTGGATGCGAAGCTCCAGGGGATCCATCCCCAGCCGATCGGCGATCATGTTCAACTGGGCCTCGCCCGCGTAGTGGACCTGCGGATTGCCGATCCCCCTCATGGCCCCGCCGTAGGGCAGGTTGGTGTACACCGTATAGCCGTCATAGCGGTAATTCATGAACCGGTAGAGGGTCCCCTGCATGGCCCCCCCCACATTGGTGACCACCGGGCCGTAATCGGAGTAGGCCCCGTTGTCGCAGATGTTGACGATGTGGCGCCCCGTGATGGTCCCATCCTTCTTGATGCCGGTCTTGACGGTCATGATGAACTTGTGGCGGAAGGTGGCCCAGATGAACTCCTCTTCCCGGGAGTATTCGATCCTCACCGGCCGCCCGGACTTACGCGCCAGGACGATGGCCGCAAAGTCCATATTGAACTTGCTGGTGGCCCGGCTCCCGAAGCCCCCCCCGACGTTGTTGGTGATGACCCGGACCTTGCTCTCGGGTATCCCCAGGGCCTTCGATATCTGGACCCGGGAGACCGAGGGCATCTGGGTGCAGTAGTAGAAGGTCAGCTTCCCGCTGTGATCCCAGACGGCCACGCAGTTATGAGGCTCTGGACAGACATGGGCCACGCGCTGGGTCTCGAAGCGATCCTCGAAAACGTAATCCGCCTCCCGAAAGGCCCTTTCCACATCGCCGATATCGTAGACCGGATTGGCAGCGATATTCCTTTCCTTCCCCTCGTGGATCATGGGGGCGCCGGGCTGCATGGCCTCCTCCGGGTCGAACACGGCCGGCAGCTCCTCATAGTCCACCCTGATCAGCTCCAAGGCCTCGCGGGCCGTGTCCATGTCCACGGCCGCCACGGCCGCCACCGGGTCGCCCACGTACCGGACCTTCTCGGTCTGCAGCGGCGTCTGATCCATGTGCGAGACCCCGAAGGTGAAGGGGGTGTCCCGGCCGGTAATGACGGCCTTGACCCCCGCGAGCCGCTCGGCCCGGCCGGTATCGATGTTCAGGATCTTCGCATGGGGCAGGGGGCTGCGCAGCATCAAACCCCGGAGCATGTTGGGTAAGGCAAGATCCACGGTGAAGACGGCTTCTCCTGTGGCCTTGGTCCGGGCATCCACTCTCGGGATATCCTTGCCGACGACATTGAGCTCTCTCATAAGGCTTGCTCCTTTGAACGGGTTGCTGCCGAACGAATGGCCTCGACGATCCGTACGTAACCGGTGCAGCGGCACAGGTTCCCGGCGATGGCCCTCTTGATTTCCTGATCGCTGGGATGGGGATTCTTCTCCAGAAGTCCCTTTGCGGTCATGATCATCCCCGGGGTGCAGAAACCGCACTGAATGGCCCCTTTCTCGATGAACTCCTCCTGGACAGGATCCAGCTCCCCTCCCCGGGCTACCCCCTCGATGGTCTGGATCGGTTTTCCTGCGGCATCGGCAGCGAGGAGCAGGCAGGAGAGCACCGGCAGGCCCCCCAGCAGGACGGTGCACGATCCGCACTGCCCGGTGTCGCACATCCTCTTCGTCCCCATCAGGGAGAGGTCTTCCCGGAGCACATCCAGCAGGGTCCTTCGGTTCTCCACTTCCACTTCGTAGACGTCGCCGTTCACATTGAGCTTGATCCTCTTCTTCATCTTGCCCGACCTCCGTGGTCTATGTTTGCCTTGATCGCCCGGAAGGTGAGTTCTTTGACGAGCTCCGTCCGGTATTCCTTGGAAGCGCGGATGTCGCTGATGGGGCTGCATTCTTCGACCGCGGCCCCGGCGGCCTCCAGAATGAGTGGGTCTTCCACGGGTCTCCCGATCAGCACCTTCTCCGCCCTTTTCGCGCGGAAGGGCTTGGGGCCTACCGCCCCCAGGGCGATCCGGACCAGTTCAAAGGAGCCGTTCCGGGTGCCGATCAAGGCCCCGACCGCCACCGTGGCGAGATCCATGGCCTTTCGCTGGGAGAACTTGCAGTACGAGCCCCTGGTGCGGGGCGGGGGCAAGGGGATGTGGATCTCGGTCAGGATCTCGCCGGGTTTCAATCCATTTTGTTGAACGCCGACGAGCATCTTCGCTATCGGCAGGATCCTCTCTCCTTCCACGGACTGCACGATGCACTCCGCCTCATAGACCAGTAACGGGATGGGGCCGTTGGCTGCAGGCGAGGCATGGCAGACGTTTCCGCCCAGCGTCGCTACATTGCGGACCTGATAGGACCCCATGGTCTCGGCGGCCTCTCTGAGCAGCGGGTAGTGCGAGTGGACCGGCCTGGAATCCAGGATCTGGGTCCAGGTGGCCAGGGCCCCGATGCGCAGTCCCGAATCCCGACTGAAGGAGATCTTGTCCAGCCCCTTTATCTTTTTGAGATTGACCACGGCAGAAGGATTCAACCGGCCCGTCTTCATCTCGACCAGGAGATCGGTACCCCCGGCCAAGGCACGGGCCTTTCCCTTGAATTTGGACAAGAGGGTGCAGGCCTCTTTTACGGATGTCGGCTCGTAAAGGTCGAATTCTTTCATTTTCCTCCCCCTCTGATGAGGTTCAGCCGTGCCCCATGAGCCATGGTGCAGGGGGTCGGGCCGTGGCCCGACCCCCTGCCCGCCTTCGTCTTCATGGAGCTTAGAGCTGAATGTTCCACTCGGCCTTTTCACTCACGGCGTCTTAGAAATCGACCACGACGATCTCGTCGATCGGCCACTGGCTGAGGATCTCCACGCCGGTGTCGGTGACGTGGATCATCTCCTCGATCCGTACCCCGCCGATGCCGGGGACCCCGTGCTGCGTCTCGATGGCAAAGGTCATCCCCTTCTCGATGGGCATGGGGTGTTCGAGGGAGCATCCGCGCCAGACCAGAGGAAGCTCGTACAGCGAGAGGCCTATGCCGTGGGCCCAGTTGCTGCCGGCCGTCTGATCCTCATGGGCCACCAGGATATCGCTCCAATCCTGTTCACAGGGAGGCCACTGTGAGGCGATATCCCTGGTCGTGATCCCGGGTTTGATGACGCTGATGGCCTTGTACAGCCATTCCAGGGCGATCTTGTAGGCATCCACCAGTTTTTGCGGCGGCTTGCCGACGGAGAACGTGCGGTAGTAACAGATGTGGTATCCGTTGTAGGTGGTGTTGTAGACATCGACGAACATGATATCGTAAGGCCGAATGATCCGGTCGGTCATGTACCGGGAATTGGGCCAGCTGAAGGGGCCCGAGGTGACCAGCATCCCGGAGTAGACTTCCCCTCCCAGGTCATAGGCGGTCTTGTGCATGGCCCCCATGATCTGATTCTCCTTGACTCCGGGTTTGAGCATGTCCTTGACCGTCTGCATCTGGGAGTCGCCGATGGCCGCGCAGATTCTCAGGCACTCCACTTCATCCTGGTTCTTGATCGCCCGGGCGTCGAACATCAGCTCCGTAGCCGGAATCACCTTGATCCCCTTGTTCTGGAAGCCCTCGATCAGCCCGGGATCCCAGGTATCCATCGCCAGGGTCTCCTTGGCCACCCCGTACTCCTGCAGTTCGTTGATGATCTGGCTCACCAGTTTGTCCCTCTGGGCCTGGTGCGCCGATCTTCCCATGATCACACTGCTCCATCCTCCACCGGTGATCGCCACCTTGACCTTTTCGAGCCAGGGGGCCATCTGGCGGGTGTGGTACCCGATTTCTCCCTGTTCGTAGAGGATCGGCATCTTGGCGGTGACGGGGAAGAGACAGTAGCGCAGTCCCGAGGAGGGGGTTGTCCAGGCGGGTGTCCAGGTGCCGGTGATGTAGCGGGTGTTCCACTCCTGGATGGACAAGATGGCCCCGACATTGTAGGCCTTGAGCTGCTCCCGGGTCCTTTCGACCCGGTACTTCCTCATCCGGTCAAAGTTGATCCGTTCATCGAAGTCCACCCCCTGAGTACCGGCCCCCCGGTAGAACTTGTACCCGGGGACGAAAGGATACTCGAAGTCCATGGGGGTCTTCGCCGGTTTGAACTTCTCGGCGAATTCCTTCAGTTGTGCCGCGCCGTCCCAGGTGGAATATTTGGTGTGGACTGCATCAATACCCATGTCTACCCTCCTTTTCGCTGCGACCGGGTCGAATCAGGGTGCGCCCCTCCTCGATCGGCCGGTTCATTTGGCATGAAGCGATCAATATCAAAAATAAAAAATCACATATCTCCGCTGTGAAACCCCTCCAATATCACCCCCCCTCCCCTCATGGGTTCTACCCCGTTTCGAATTCGGTGTGAGGAACCACTGCTCCCGGCAGCATCATACGGTGAGATAGCGGCGCTGTATCTCCTGGTCCTGCAGGATGTCCCTGGCTTGACCGGAGGACTGGATCCGTCCTTCGTCAATCACGTAGGCCCGATGGGAGATACTCAAGGCCATCTCCACGTTCTGTTCCACCAAGAGGACGGTTACACCGGTTTGGTTGATGGTTTGAATGATTTCGGCGATGGTCTCCACCAGTAGAGGCATGAGACCCTCGGTCGGCTCGTCGATCAGCATGATCTTGGGATCGGTGACCAGCGCGCGGGCGATGGCCAGCATCTGTTGCTCGCCGCCGCTGAGGCTCGTTCCCTGCTGCTTGAGGCGTGCCTTCAGGACCGGGAAGTATTCGGCCACCCGGTCGATCATCTCGCTCTCCCGGTTGCGGTTGCGGCTTTTCAGCAAGGCCAGCCTGAGGTTCTCTCTCACGGTGAGGCCGGGAATGATTCTCCTTTCCTCCGGGACATAGGAGATCCCCCGCTGGATGATGACATGGGTGGGCAGCGCCCCGATCTCCTCTCCGTCGAACCGGATCTTTCCCGACCGCACGGGCGTGATGCCCAGGATGCTCTTCAGGGTCGTCGTCTTGCCGGCTCCGTTTCGCCCGACCAGGGTCACGATCTCCTTCTCGGCCACTTCCAGGGAGACCCCCTGCAAGACATGGCTCAGTCCGTAATAGGTGTTCGCCTCTTCCACCTTCAGCAACATAGAGTCCCCTCTAGATCTTCACGCCGCCCAGGTAAACCCGGCGTACCTCCTCGTTCGCACGGATCTCGTCCGGAGTTCCCTGGGTCAGGAGCCGGCCGTAGTAAAGAACGGTGATTTTGGTGGAAACCTCCATCACCACCTTCATCTTGTGCTCAACCAGAATGATGGTCAGGTTCCGGGCGATCTTCTTGATCAGTTCGATGGTCTGCCGGGTTTCGGTCGGTGAAAGCCCGGCCGTCGGCTCGTCCAGCAGGAGCAGCTTCGGCCGCGTGGCCAGGGCGATCCCGATCTCCAGCCTCTTGCGGTCGCCGTGAGACATGTTGGCCGCGATATCGTCCTTGAAATCGGCCAGCCCGATCAGCTCCAGGATCTGCAAGGCCTGATCGGAAAGCTCCCTGTGCGACGTGGCCTTGGACCATAGATTGAAGGTGGTCTTCCTCGATTGCGCGGCGACCCTTACGTTCTCGAAGACCGAGAGCATGGGAAAGACGTTGGTGATCTGGTAGGCCACCGCAATGCCGCGGTGAGAGATCTTCGTCTGGGGAAGATTCGTGATGTCCTGATTCAGGAACCTCACCTCTCCGCCGCTGGGCTTCAGCTCACCGGTAACCAGTTTGAAGAAGGTGCTCTTGCCCGCCCCGTTCGGCCCGATGATGGATTGGAGGTCGCCCTCCTGGATGGAAAAATCCACGTCCTCAACGGCAATGAGGCCGCCGAACTTCTTGCTGAGCTTGGTGGTCCTTAGAATCTCACCCATTGGTCCGCTCCCCCACGGCCTGTCTCGACAGGGCAGGTTTGTTTTCGGATGGTATCGGGGTCTTCTTTCTCCCGCGCAGGCTCAGGTTCTTTGCCGTGCCCCAAACCCCGGACGGGAAGAAGAGTACGCAGAGGACGAAGATGACTCCCAGGAAGATCATCCAATTGGGCGTGATTGCGCTCAAGACGTCCTCGAGATAGAGAAAGATCCCGGCCCCGATGAAGGGCCCGATGAAGGTCCCCATGCCTCCCAGGAGCGTCATCATGATCACCTGGCCGGAAGTCGAGTAATAGAGCGACTCGATGCCGACAAAGTGCAGATAGAGCGCGTACAACCCGCCGGCCAGGCCTGAGATGGCGCCCGAAAGGACGAACGAGACCCAGCGAACATTGGTGACCTCGTAGCCGCAGCTCAGGGCGCGCCGATCGTTCTCCCGCACCGCCTGGAGCACCTGGCCGAAGGGAGACTGCAAGATCCGATTGAGTGCCAGGATCGAGAGGAAGACAAAAACGAGGACGAAGAAATAGAACCGCAGGGGCGTATGGATGTCGAACTCCAGCCCGAAGAAAGGAAGGGAAAGGGCGGGGATGTTTCGCAACCCGTTGTCTCCGCCCGTCATATCGACCCATTGAAAGGCGACGAAATAGATCAGCTGAGCGAAGGCGAGGGTCAGCATGGCGAAGTAGATCCCCTTGCGCTTGATGCACAGGTAGCCCAGGACGAACGCCAGAAAACCTCCCATCAGCAGACCGCAGAAGAGGCTGAACCAGATATTCTCCCACAGGCGGATGAGGGCGATCCCGGCCATGTAGGCCCCGCCCCCGAAGTAGGCTGCATGACCGAAGGAGAGCATTCCGGTGTAGCCCAGGCATACATTGAACCCCAGGGCGAAGAGCCCCCAGATGATGATCTGGGTGGCCAGGGCCTGATAGGGTACGATAAAAGGAAAGACGATGAAGACCGCCAAGGTGAAAACAAGAGGGTACCTGGACACGATTCCGACGAGTCTCTTCCACCACCCCTGCATTTGCACCTCTCCCTTCTGAAATAACGCCGTGTCTGCGGCAAGCTCTTCAGCGGTCAGCGCACAAAAGGTCGACGATCCTGATGACGCAATGCTGCTGATCGGCTGATCGCGCTGATTCGGAAATGCAATACGCCTCCGGACCACGAGGGCCCGGCCGGCGAATGGCTATTCCAGCAAACCGGACTTGCCGAACAGCCCGCTGGGTCTGACCAGCAGGACGATGGCCATGACCAGGAAAATGACGATGTCGGCCATCTGTGGATAAAAGAGGGTGGTCAGCGAGCTGGCTTCCCCCATGATGATCCCCGAAAGGATCGCTCCCGACAGGCTGCCCATTCCGCCCACGACCACGACCACGAAACACTCGACCAGCATGGCGACCCCCATCTCCGGGAAGACGCTGCGGATCGGCGCGGCCAGGATGCCGGCGATGCCGGCCAGGGCCGCGCCGATCCCGAAGACCAGCCACCAGATACGGTTCATGTCGATCCCCAGGGCCCGCACCATCAGGGGATCCCTGGTTCCCGCCCGGATGATGAGGCCGAGGCTGGTCCGTTCCAGGAACACCCATAAGGTAATGCAGATGGCCAGTGTCACGCCGATCACGAAGAAACGGTATGCGGGGAAGTAGAAGCCCAGCATCTGGATAGGCATGCTGAGTGAGCCGGGGGCGGAGACGGGCTGGTCGGAAGTCCCCCAGAAGATCCGAACGATTTCGATCATGATGAACTGGAGGCCGAAGGTCAGCAGGAGGGGGTAATTGATGTCCCGACCGTAAAGTGGCCGGATGAGCGTCCTCTCGATGAAGAGGCCGTACATCCCCATGACCAACGGGGTCACGAGGAGGGCCAGCCAGAAGTTGCCGGTCACCGCCATGGTCGTGACCCCTGCATAAGCCCCCCACATGTAAAAGGCGCCGTGGGCGAAGTTGACCACGGTCAGCAGACCGAAGATGATGGAAAGTCCCAGTGCCAGAAGGACGTAGAGCATCCCCAGGGAGAGGCCGGTGAAGACCTGCATTGCGATGGCTGTCCACTCCATATCTGTCCGCCCTCGTTTCCTTGTTTTCCGCCCCTGCGAGGGGGCGGGACCCCGCAGGATCTACTGCTTCAGCCCGGACCGGATCGGCTGGTTCGGATTCTGGCCCACCTCGATGCAGGTGCGCAGAAGCCTTTCGCCGTTGCCCGGGACGGTGGCTATGATCTCGAACACGTCGTACTGACCTTTGCCTTTCTTGGATTTGATGATGAAGACATCCTGCTCGGACTGATGATCACAGGGCCGCCATCGCTGCTTCCCCTTGTAGTTGTCGTAGGTCCGCCCCTCCAGCGCTTCCGCGATCGCGACGGGGTCCATCTTGCCCGCCCGGTTGACGGCCCCCATCAGCTCTTTCAGGCCGCTGTAGGCATAACCGGCATAGTCGATGGGAGGCCGGCCATTGGCCTTTTGAAACGCCTCCACGAATTTCTTGGAGGTGGGATGGTCCTGTTCCCAATAAAAGGAAACCCCCCCGATCACCCCGTCGAACGCTTCCGGCCCGCCGCCCAGCCTGGAGGACATGAGCAGAATGGGACAGACGATCTTCATGCTCTTTTTCAGGCCGAACTCCGTCGCCTGCTTGACGGAATTGATCTGATCCTTTCCGAAGTTGTCCAGGAAGAGGACATCCGGTTTGGCCGACAGGATGCGGGGCATGTACGAGGAGTAGTCGCTGGTGCCCAGGGGATGTTTGGTTTCGCCCACGGACTCGGCGCCGAACTCCTTGCCTTTGCGGATAAAGCCGTCGGTCATCTGCCACCCGTAGGCGTAGTCCGAGGTCAGGAAGTACCAACGCTTTCCAAAGTTCTTGGCGACGTATTCGCCCACGGCCTGGGTCGTCTGGTGGGGGTCCAGCGCCTCGTGCCAGGTATAGATGCTGTTGTCGGGACGCATGGTGATCTCGTTGGCCTGGCTGATGGAGACGTAGGGGACCCCATGGAGCTTGCACTGCTCGTTGACGGCCAGCTGATTTGCAGCCGAAAGAACGCCGGACATCAGCTGAACCCCTTCGCTCTCGATCAGCTCCTTTGCCCGGCGGGCCGCCTCATCCGCCTTCAGCTTGGTGTCACGCACCAGCAGCTCCACTTTGCGCCCCAGAATCCCGCCCGACGCATTGATCTCGGCAATGGCCAGTTCGGCCCCGGCCTGCTGATCCTTCGCCTCGGTCCCATAGGGGCCGGTCAGAGGAATGGGGAACCCGATCTTGAACGGTCCTGTCTGGGCGCGGACCTTCGGGACAAAATGAAATCCACCCAGCAGCGCAGCACCTGTGGTGAGGCCGGAAACTTTGATGAAGGTGCGTCGATCCATCCCCTTGGTCGGTTTCTTATCGGACATGTTCATCCTCCTTGGATAAGGGTTGCCAGACAATGGTGCCCGCCTTCGGACCATCCACGGTTGATCTCTTCTTCGTCCTGATTTCTCCCCCCTGGTTGAGCTTAAGGTGAAAAGGATGCCCGAGTCGTCTTGATCGAACCATCGCTTCGAAGGTGAAGTTCACTCTTCCGCCGCAAGGGGGCGGATCCGTCTGAGGTCAAAAAGGTCGCGTTAGGAGGTTATGGATGAAGGGTTGAACGGAACGTTTCAATACGTGAGCTTTTCACTTGCTTTCCAAAACGGCACTGACCGACTTCAATCCATTTTGCAGATGGGTTCGGAGGATCTTTTTCGCCTGGAGGCGGTTTCCTGTCCTGATGGCGTCCAGGAGCAGCGCGTGCTCCCGGTTGGCGCGATTCACCGCCTTTTTGCTGTCGGAAAAGATACGAAGATAAGGTCCGGTGCTGTTCCACAATCCCTGGAGGATGTTGAAGAGACGCGGCGATCCGGCCATCTCGTGGAGGGTCATGTGGAAAGAACGATTGATGCCGAACCATTCGGCACCGGGCACATCCGGCTTCATCATCTGCCGGTGCAACTCCCGCAGCTTTTCCAGGGGCTGCTTGTTCTCGTGCTCAAATCCTTTTACGATGGCAATCTCCTCCAAAGGGATACGGATGGAGTAGATCTCGCGAAGATCCTCCACGGACAGACGCGTGGCCGTGATCCTCTTGTTGGAATTGAAGGAGATCAGACCCTCGGCTTCCAGCTCCCGCAGGGCTTCCCGGATCGGCATGGTGCTTACGCCCAGCTTCTCGGCCAGGTTGCGGATATTGAGTTGCTCAGCGGGCTGGATCTCTCGTTCCAGAATGGCCTGACGCAAGGTCTCACAAACCATCTTCTGCAGGGATTGTTTCTTGATCGGCGTGCCCAGGATCATTGCTGCTCCATGCACCGGGTCTTGCCCCGGAACTTCCATGTCTCGATTGCCGGGTGTCGAGAAGAAGATCCCCATCGAGTCGGTCATGCTCGGTCTGCTCGAGCGTGAGATCCGGAGTGGAGGGATCATCGTGAACCAGACGAAATATCACATATCACATATACCAAATGGGGAACAAGAACATTTTCCGAAAAAGTTTTCCTTTCAGGAGAAGCATGGAATTGCAGGCCGAAGAGGATGGTGCGTCTGGTGGCGAACGCCCGCCCCGGCCTATGGAACGGAATACCCCCCGTCGATGAAAAGGATGTGGCCGGTCACGAAATCGGAACTCTCCGAGGCCAGGTAGACCATGCCCTTGGCGATGTCGTGGACGTGGCCGAGGCGACCCAGGGGGTACAACTTCTCCGCCAGGAGGCGCTTCCCCTCCTCCACATCCCCTTTCGGCGACATGGATGCATAGAGGGGGGTGTTGATCGGGGTCACGACGTTCCCTGGGGCGACCGCGTTCACGTGGATATGGAAGGGGGCCAGCTCCGCGGCCAGCATCCGGGTGAAACCGTGTATGGCCATCTTGGACACCCCATAGGCCAGACACCCCTGCACCCCGTTGTGGCCGAAGATGGACCCTACATTGATGATCTTGCCGGACCGCTGCTTGATCATGTAGGGCACGACGGCCCTGGCGCAGAGGAAATGGCCTTTCACATTGACGCCCATCGTCTCATCCCAGATCTCCTCGGAATGATCGAGGAAGCTCTTCATGTAGAGAATCCCCGCGTTGTTGACCAGGATGTCGATCCTGCCCCACTTCCGATGAACTGCGGAGACGGCCGCTTCCACCTCGCTGCTCCTGGTCACATCCATCTTCAGGGCCATGGCATGGTCGGCCCTCTCCCTGTTGATGAGGTCGGCCACCTGCTCCGCCCCGGCGAGGTTCTGGTGGGCGGCACAGCAGACCCTTGCCCCCTCGCGGCCGAATTCCAGTGCGGCAGCCGCACCGATCCCGGAAGAGGCGCCTGTCACCATCGCTACCTTTCCTTTGAGCATCATGTCCTTTCTCCGTCCATGGTATCGTTGGTCAAAGAAGATCTGCCACGAAGGCACCAAGGCCCAAAGAAACTGGGATATCTTCCTTGGTGTCTCAGTGGCGGGATTTGGCTGCTGCCGTAAGGACGGCAGAGAAGCTTCAGCCCAAGAACCTCAACGTCAGCCTTCGATGTTCTCCTCCGAGACGTCCTCCTCCTTCTGCCTGAGGATCTCGCGGGCCTCGTCCACCGTGACCTGCGCAAAACGCATCGGGGCACCTATCGGCAGCTGGGCCATCCTGTCCATGTCCGCCGCGATGAGGCAGGCGATCTTGACATAACCGCCCATGGAGACGCCGTCCACCCCCAGACAGATCGGCTCGACACCCCCCGGGATCTGTATGGCGCCGATGGCGTTTCCGTCATCCACGATATTGGACGGATCGGAGCCCGCATCCTTTGCCTTGGCGATGTTCCTGAACGTAAACTTCGGTCCCTCGAACCGGTACCCCACCCTGTTGGCCCTGGCCGATACCTTGTATGTCGTACTGAGAAACACCCGTACGCTCTCTTCCGCCACATAGTCGTCCTGCGGGCCCAGGACCACCCGGAGCACCCGGGCCTCTTGCGTATGGGGGATCTTCTCTTCCCTCACCCTTCTTCCGGCCGTTTTGCCGGCGTGGCCGCCTGCCGGCCCGGCTTCAAGCAGGTCCGCTGTCTTGAGGGGCCTCCCCCGTACTCCTCCGAGACCGCCCATGGTGTAGGTCGACTTGGAGCCGAGGACCACCGGGACATCGATGCCGCCCGCAACGCAGAGATAGCCCCGCCATCCCTCTCGGACCTTCCCAAAGGAGATGAGGTCGTCTCTCCTCACCTCCACGGCCTCCCACCGGGGGATCGGTTTCCCGTTGATCCGGACGTCGAACCTCCCGCCGGTCACTGCGACGACGGTGCCGGCAAGGACCCGAAGGGCGGGCCCCACGGCGGTCACTTCGATCCCGGCCTCTCCCAATGGATTCCCCAGGAGCAGGTTTCCCATCTTCAGGGCGAAGCGGTCCATGGCTCCGCTCGGGGGGATGCCGTTGGCCAGGTACCCCTTCCTTCCCAGATCCTGAACCGTCGTGAATATCCCCGGCCGGATCACCTCAAAAACGGCCTGTCCCACTGAGACCCCCTAGAGCGCGTAGGTGCCGTGCTCGATCTTGAACTTGTAGGTGCATTCCCATACCTGCTGGCGGATATGGTCGAACTCCTCCATCTCCACGGGAACGAATCGTATCCGGTCTCCTATCTTCAGGAGTACGGGGGACTTCTCGAAGGCCTCCAGACCCTGGAACCGGTCGTAGACGGGAACGGGTGTCAGACCCATCATCTGGTACCCCCCCGGACTCACCACCGGATAGATGGCCGTGAGGCTGCCGCCCAGACCGATGGTCCCCTGCGGTGTGTAGAGCCGCGGCGATCGGTACTTCGGCACCGAAAGCAGCTTGGCGGGGCGGAGCTGCATGAGTTGCGGGGAGCCGGGGGTGAATCCGACCATTCCCACCCAGTGGATCGTCTCCGAATGGATCCGGACGACCTCATCCACGGTGAGGCCGTTCTGCTCGGCGACGAATCCGATGTCGGGTCCCCATCTCCCCTTGTACATCACGGGGATCTCCACCCGCCGGGAATCCACCTCGGTGACTTCAGGGACCGTTTGGACGGCCTTCTGGATCTCCGAGATCAGGTCCCCTGTGCGGATCCTGAGTGAATCGTAGTGGAGCAGCATCGATCTCCAGCCCGGCAGGGTCTCGATCACGCCGTCGATCCCGGCTTCTTTGATGGCCCTGTCCAGGCCGATGACCTTGAAGTTCGCCCGCAGACTCATTTCATCCGCGATCTCGATGGTCAGGAACTGATCCCCCGAATAGAGGTACCGGATCGTGTCGTAAATCATGCGGGAGTCCTTTCTGCGCGCGGCGCAGAGAGCTTCGTCATGGACGTGCGCCGGGCTCTCGGGATCCGAACTGACGCCAGAGCGGCATGATCTCGATCCCCTTCTCCACGAGCGCTTTTTTCACCGATTGGACGATCTCGGGGCCCTTGGGGTTGTCTCCATGGAAGCAGATGCTCCTCCCCTCCACATCGATCTCCTTTCCATCGGACGCCGTCACCTTCCCCTGTACGACCATCCTCACCACCTTCGCTACGGTGGAGACCACATCGATGTCCCCATGGACCTTCTTGATGAAGGTGGTCCCGTCCGGGGCGTACTCCAGGTCGGCATAGTACTCTCCGGCCACCCGCATCCCCATGGAAGATGCGAGCTCATAGGGCAGGGTGTTGTACAGGGCCAGGAAGATCGGTTCGGGTCGGATCAGCCGAATCGCCTCCAGGATGGACCGGGCGAGCTTCTCATCGGTCCAGGCCATGTTGTACAGCTGTCCATGAGGCTTTACATGCTGCAGCGGGACATCGTAGGCTTCACAGAAGGCCTTCAAAGCCCCCACCTGGTACAGGATGTAATCCTTCGCTTCGTCAGGGGTGATCTCGAGTCTTCGGCGCCCGAATCCGATCGGGTCTGGAAACCCGGGGTGCGCGCCCACGGCAACACCGTATCGCTTCGCCATCTCGACCGTCTTCCGCATCAC
>JAGVAP010000108.1 GCA_020060215.1 Deltaproteobacteria bacterium
CAGCGGGAAGGCGGCCCTCCCTGCTCCGAAGGGAGACATCTACCGTGGTGCGGAAGGGGCCCGGCGGATCCTGTACGTGGCCGACAATGCCGGCGAGATCGGGTTCGACTCCCTCCTGATCGCCATGCTCAAGGAGATGGGGGCCAGGGTCACCCTGGTCGTGAAGGAGGGGCCGTTCTTCGACGACGCCACCCCGGACGATGTGCGTTACTTCGAGCTCGAAAGGCTGGTGGATGACATGTTCCCGGTCAAACACATCTTCGTGCCCCAGGAGGCGCGACCCCGGTTGGCTCTCGTCTTCCAGGAGAGCGACCTCGTCATCTCAAAGGGCACGGGGAACTTCGAAGCCCTGAAGGGACACCCCGCCAAGAAGCCCACCCTTTTTCTGCTGAAGTCCAAGTGCGACCCCGTCTCCGTGCAGACGGGGACGCCGATCGGAGACTTCGTTCTGAGCGTAGAGAACCTCTCCCCCCTTTCTTGAACCGATGTCCATTGGCTACGTCTGTAGGAGCAAGCTCCCGCTTGCGATTCCTCCGTCCCATCTGTAGGGGCAAGCTCCCGCTTGCGATTCCTTCCCCTCGGTGAAGAGATCGCGAGCACAGCTCGCTCCTACAGCGATCAGCCCGTAACGGGCGTACGCTCGAGGTCATCAGAAATTCGGCATGGGGAGCCCCAGGTCTTTCGCAATGGTCCTGTAGCAGTTGTAGCTGGACCCGCGTCCGATGCCGGCGCCGCCGTACACGCCTGACGAGCACATGTAGAGGTTCTTGACAAAGGTCCTGTACCCGCCGGGCAGGCCCCTCCAGCGCCCGATCTGAACACCGCTGCAGTTCCCTTCGCACCAGCCCCCTTCCTTCATGTCCAGGTGGGTGTCCTGGATGTCCACGGGGTTGGTGATGCGGTGGGTGATGAGGTTGTCCTTCGTCATGTTGGGGGCGACCTCGGCCCACCGCTCGAAGAGCACATCCACAAACTGCTCGGTCATCTGCTTCCATTCCTTCCTGGAGAACAGCCGGGCCGGACAGGTGAACTCTTCGACGTGCAGGGAATACTTTCCCTCAGGCACCCTGCTCCGGTCCCAGATGCTGTCGGGCGCGGTGAGGATGAACATCTTGGAGGGGATCCCGAAGAGAAAGATCTCGTGCATGTACTTGTCTTCCATGAAACCGAGGTCTTTGGGCGCAAAATAGGTGCGCGGCGTGGCGTTGACGTCGGGGTTGTCCTTTGCGGCGGTGTATTGCGGAAGCTCATGGACCCCTACGGTGCCCCAGAAGAGCTGGGCTCGATCGAAGAGGTACACACGGGCCTTCCGCTTCATGTCGTCCGTGATCCGGTCCTCCCCGATCAACCTCAGAAAGAGCTGAGGGGCCGCATTGTCCGAGACCACCAGCTGCCGGGCACGGATTTCGGTCCCGTCCAGCAGCTTCACCCCGGTAGCCTTTCCGTTTTCGATCAGCACTTTCTGCACTTCCGAGTTGATGTGGTATTCGATCCCCTGTTTCTTGCCGACGGAGACCAGCGCATCGGTGATGGCCTGGGTGCCTCCTTTTGCGATGGCCGCCGGTTCCCACCCCAGCGTGAGATGGATGGTGGCGATCGTCACCATCAGCCCGGGGACATCGTCCGGGTAGCAGCCCCAGGAGGTGAGGAATCCCCGCAAGGTCAATATCCTCAGCTCGTCGCTCTCGAAGAAATACCGGGCGATCTGCTTGCAGGTCATGAACTGCATGGGGACTTCCAGCCCGCTCTTCGGATCATTGCAGAGCTCCTCCAGGGGGTCCGGCACTCCCCACGGGGTGGGAGGCGAATACCGGTACTTGTGGAAGGCGGCCCGCCAGCTGTTCCTGTATTTTTCCGTGAGATCGAGGTAGGTCTCCGCATCGGTCTTGGAGAACCGTGCGATCTGGTCATAGGTCTTCTTGACATTGGCCTCGTTGTACCTCGTCTCCCCCGTCTTCGGGTCGATCACGGTGAAGGCCGCATAGGCGACATAGCTGGTCCCGTCGTCGAAGATGATGGCTTCGTTGGTATCCGGGAACGTGTACTCCAACCCTTCGGCTCGAAGATTGAATTCCTTGTACGCGGGATGACTGTAGAAGCGTGTGAAGTGTGCGCAGAAATTCCCGCGGAACCCGGGGGCCGCGAGATCTTCCGTGATGGCTCCGCCGCCTATGTGGTCCAACCGCTCAAAAACACCGACCTTCATGCCTGCCTTGGCCAGGTATGGGGCGATGATCGTCCCGTGGTGTCCTCCTCCGATGATGACCGCATCGTAACTCTTGTCCGCCATGTCGTACCCTCCTGTTCATTTTCAGATGATCGTGAAAACGGTTCCAAATCCCCCCTCGCCCCCTTTACCAAGGGAGGGAGACCTGGAATAGGTCTTCCCCCTTTGGAAGGAACGGATCTCCCCTTGGAGGGAGCGGGTCCTCCCTTCTGGAAAGGGGAGACAGAGGGGACTGTTCCTCGCTCTATCTCAGTCCCTTGAAGACGGATGCCAGCTTGCCCGCCTTTTCGTCTACGGATGCACCATCGATGAACACGCACTCCCTCCTCATGTCCGGCGGCGGGCACAGCTCGGTCAGCTGCAGGGGCCTGAGGGTCTCCACCTTCAGGTCCAGATGTCTGCTCCCCCACTTGGGGATGGTCATGGGACGCCTGAGGAGGGCCATCATCTTGGTCCTCGCCACGTATCTCAGCTCCCCGACCTCGTTGCTCACCGTCACCAGCGCGGGCAGCCCGGCCTCGACCACCTCGTAACCGACCGGGACGATCTTTTCCGCCACCACGCTCCTGTCCTGGACCTTGATCGACCGCGCCAGGCTGATGGCCGGGATCCCCAGCGCCTCGGCCAGGATCAGACCCACCTGGCCCGAATCCCAGTCCCCGGCCTGCCTTCCGGTCAGGATCAGATCGTACTCCCCGATCTTCCTGATGGCGGCACAGAGCACGTGGGCGATGGAGCGGCTCTCCAGCCTCTCGAAGGCCGGGTCTTCGAGAAGGATCAAGGCGTCGGCACCGGCGGCCACGGTCTTTCGCAGCACCGTGTCCGACACCTTCCTTCCCATGCTCAGGACCGTGATCTTTCCCCCCGCCTCTTCCTTGATCCGGATCGCGGCCTCCAGGGCGTTTTCGTCATAGGGGCTGATCACGTCCGGGGCGTCCACCGCGACCTCCTTCTTCTCCACATCGACGCTGACGTTGGAGAACGGCGCTTCCGGGTCCGGTATCTGTTTCGCACAGACAATCATTCTCACCTCTTTCATGCTCACTCCTCCAGTTTCCTGATCAGCGCGGGAAGGATCTCCCTGTAGTCGCCGACCACTCCGTAGTCGGCCACCTTGAACATGTTGCATCCCGGGTCGTTGTTGATGGCGATGATCTTCCTGGATCGAATCATCCCGACCAGGTGCTGCACCGCCCCCGAGATGCCGACCGCCACGTAGGCGTCCGGCGAGATCATCGAGCCGGTCAGTCCCACCTGGTGGTCGGAGGACATCCAACCCTTGTCCACCACCGGCCGGCTGCACCCGATCAGCACCTTCCCATGGCTCTTGCTCAGCCCCCTGGCCAGGGCCGTGAGCACGTCGAAGTCCTCTTTCTCGGCAATCCCCCGGCCACCGGATATGACCACATTGGCCTTGTCCAGCTCGACAACCTCCTGCTCCACGGTCCTGAGCGACCTGACCTTGATGACGGAGTCGTCGAGCGGCGGGGCCATGGAGACCACTTCGCCCTTCGCGGCCGCCGGCTCCGCCGGCCCGAAGGCCCCTTTCCTGACGGTCACGATCTGAGGGCTCCCCTCCGTCTTCACCACGGCCACGGCATTGCCCCCATAGATGGGTTTTGTGCGGATGAGCCTT
Source organism: Deltaproteobacteria bacterium (assembly GCA_020060215.1). The sequence goes on from JAGVAP010000108.1 coordinate 3,864, forward strand.
TTGTCCGCGGGGTCGATCGTCAAGGCGGTGCAGTCCGTGGTCAAATCCGTGTCCAGCCGGTATGCCAGCCTGGGAGCGACTTCCCTCCCCACAAACGCATGGCTGATGAGAAAGACCTTGGGCGAGATCCGCCTGCACAGCCACTCCAGGGCGGATACCCACGCATCGGGCTGGAAATCCCCGAGCAGCGGGTGCTCCAGCCGATAGACCTTGTTCAAGCCGTAACCCGCCGCAGATTCCGCCAGCCGGGCCGTTTCCGCTCCGACCACCACGGCCGCAGCCCCGGCGGACAGGTCCCCGGCCAGGACCTCGGCCCCCCGGATCAGTTCGAGGGACCTCTTGTCCAGCCCGCCCTCCTTGCTTTCAGCCAAAACCAATATTTCACTCATCCCTCCCAGCCTCCTTGTCTGGTCGTTATCGTTACAATGAACCCAGGACCAGCTCGTTCAGGTCCATCACCTTCAGACTCCCCTCCAGCCCGGACGTCTTCGATGCATCCTCCAGCATGATGAGGCAGAGGGGGCATGCCGTGACCAGGATCCGGGCCCCGGTGGCCTGCGCTTCCCGGATACGGATCTCGCTCATCCTCGGCCGGCCGTCCAGCTCTTTCCCCTGCCACATCCTTCCTCCGCCTGCGCCGCAGCAGAGGCTGTCCGGACCATGGTGGGCCATTTCGACCAGCCTCATGCCGGGGATGGCGCGGATGATCTCTCTCGGCTCCTCGAAGATCCGGTTGTGGCGGCCGAGGTAGCAGGGGTCGTGATAGGTCACCAGGGTGGGGGGGGAATCCTTCGGTTGGAGCCTCCCCTCCCGGAAGAGATCTCTCAGGACCGGCGCGTAGTGGCGCACGCGAAAACCCTTCTCCGCGTACTCGTTCGAAAGGGTGTGGAAGCAGTGGGGGGAAGAGGTCACCACCTCCTCGACGCCGTACTGATCGAAGAGGCTGCGGCAGTTCTCCATCTTCTCCTGGAAAAGACCGACCTCCCCCGCCACCCGGGCGATGTCCCCGCAGCAGGGTTCCTTCTCTCCGAGGGTCCCGAAGTCCACCCCAGCACGCTTCAGGATGGATGAGAAGGATCGGGCGATCCCCTGTGCCCTCTCGTCGATGGAGGTGGTGCATCCCACGAAATAGCAGAGCTGCCCCTCCTTCCCGCCCCTCGGGAGGGCCGGGACATCGAGGTCCTTGCTCCAGGAACCCTTTTGGCGCTTGGAGGCGACCCAGGGATTCTCGTAGTTGAAGAGCTTTTCGAGGGTCTGGTTCATCAGGTCCGGCACTTCCTTTCCCTCGATGATCAGGTCCGACCGCTTTCTCAGGACCGCCTTGAAAGCGGCCCCGTATACCGGGCAGACCTCCAGGCAGGCCGCGCAGGTGGTGCAGTGCCAGGCCGCCCAGTCTTGGACCGGAGCCGCCTCGCTCAGGAGCCGGATATCGCCATACCGGAAGTTGCCGAGCCACAGGGCGCGCCGCGCGGCCTGCACGAAGTCGCGGGGCGCGAAGGGCTCGCCCGCGCCCGCAGAGGGACAGGCCTGTACGCAGCGACCGCAGCGCATACAGGCATCGAAGAAGACGACCTCTCCCAGGGAGAGGGGCTTTTCCCCGAAATCCACGGGCAGCGCTTCATCCCCTTCCGCCGGCGGTTCGAGGGGCTCTGAAGGGAAGGCCGGGATCTCCTCCTCCTCCGCCGGGGCATGGCGAAGGTAAAGGGACGCGGGTGCGCCCAGCAGATGGAAGAGCTTCGTGTAAGGGATGACGGCTATAAAACCCAGGCTCAGCAGCCCGTGGCCCCACCAGAGGTAGGGATAGAGCGACAGGGCCGCGGATCCTGAAAGTACGGAGCCTGCCCATCCCCCGGCAAAGGACCACAGGGACCATTCCGGCCTCTGGGCCGCCACTCTTGCCCCCTCCAGGAGGAACCCGGACAGGACGACCACCAGGAGCCACACGGGAACGAGTCCATCCTCCATCCTGCGCTCCAGCCTGGGGACCCGTTGGATATACCTCCGAACGAGCGCCCAGACCAGACCCGCCGTGAGGAGAAGCCCCCCGAGCTCCGTGACGACCTCAAAGACCAGATGCGCCCCGCCCGTCAGGAAGGAATGGATGTACTCGTGCACCGCAAGAAGGGCGGTGCCCGCCAGGAGGACGAGAAACCCCCAGAAGATGAGGAGGTGCATGGTGCCGGCATTCACATCCCCCTGAAACACCCTGAGCCCCAGGAAGATCTCCGGCAGCGTCTTCATCCATGCGCCGGGCGAAAAGGAGACCCTGCTCCGGGGTGTGCTCTTCAGCCAGACGGAGATGTGGACGGCGACACCGACCACGAAAACGATCGCGGCCAGTGCGGAAAGCACGTAAAAGAGCCATACGCCCTCTATATTCCAGTAGAGCTCCCTCGCTGCCGTCATAGGATCTTTTCTCCGCTATGCATAGTGCCGCCACGAAGACACGAAGACACCAAGGTGGTACTCTGGTTTCCTTCGTGGCTTGGTGACTTCGCGGCGGATCTTCTCGGGTAACTGCACCATCCCCTCCTCTGGCGGGAGGGGGATCTAGAATTTCTTCATCATCTCCTTCATGAGGTAGGGCACCTCGATGCGGCCGGTAGGCGCGAGGATCCGGCTGCTGTAGTCCGTCGCGAAGTCGTTCTTGAGCGTTCTCATGAGGCGCCTGAACTCGGACGAATCGACCGCCCTGGCGATGTCCACGATCCCCCTGGAGGTGCTCTCGGCCATGGTCTTTGGCCCCGTCCCCACGACAAGGCGCCACCCCCCGGTGATCGGGACGCCCAGATCCTTCATGCGGGGGATGCACTCCTCCTTCACGAAGTGGTAGTGGCCCTCCTCCTTCCCGGGCAGGACGTTGTAGTACTGGTTGAATTTCCAGACCCCGGTCTGGATCCGATACGGCCCTTCCTGGCTGATCCGGCTGGAGGGGGCCCACACCTTGCTGCTGTACTTCCAGACGTACTGGAGCAGCCGGTCGGAAAGCACGCTGTACTCCTTTGCGGCAAGGCTCCTCTGCAGGCTCTCCATGCTCTCCACCTCGGCGGCCGCAACGATCCTCGGTCCTTCCCCCACCACGACGTAATACCCGCCCACCAGGCGGATCCCCAGCTTCTCCATGGTGGGGACGTATTCGCCCAGGATGAAGGTGGAGTAATCGTCGAACCGCCCCGGCATCACGTCCCAATACTGGCTGAACAGTATGGCCATCGGTCCCCCCTCCTAGAATTTGAAGACCCTCGTCATGAGCTCGGCGATGTACTCGGATTCGTCCTTCTTCTTCTCGGTGTACTTCGCGGGCCTCGCCTGGACCCAGTACAGGCTTCGCGGCAGACTGAGATCGCTGTCCAGCACCCACTCCATGTCCTGCGGCTTCTTGAAGTGTCCTTCCACATCCAGGGCGACGCGCACGATCTCCAGCAGCTCTTCCCCGGTGATGCACGGCTGCAGCTGCATATCCAGGGGGACATCGGTCATGGCGGTGCCGCTTCTCCGGTGGACGACCATTCGCGTCTTCCTGTTGATGGTGCTCTCGACCTCGCGGGATTCCTTGTCCACGAGGAAGTGATCGGGGTTGACCTCACCGCTGACCACGCTCTCCCCCAACCCCCAGTTCCCCTCCACCACGACCTTGGACAGGTCTCCCGTGGTGGGGAGGACCGTGAGCACCACCCCGGCGGACTTGGCATTCACCATCTTGAGGACCGCCACACCGATCGGCGCCCTCTCCATCTCCAGCCCCTTTTCCAGACGAAACGCGATGGCTCGGGCCGTGAAGGCACTCCCCCACACCTTGATCACATGCGTGCACAGATCCTCTTTTCCGAGCACGTTCAGGAAAGTCTCCATCTGGCCCGGCATGCTGACCGCGCCGCTGGAGCGCACCGCCACCCGGACGCGGTCCATGCCCACACGGGCGCAGAGCTCTTCATAGTAACGTTCCAGCTCCGTTTTCATCTCGTAGGGCATGGCCTTGGATTCGATGATGTTCCGAATGGTCCGGCTGGCCTCGATCTGCTTCTCCACCTCGTTGAACCCCCCGGCTCGGGCCTTCACATACCGCCGGATCTCCTCGCCTGCGCCGCTCAGCTCCATGAACCGCTCGCACCCCTCCACGCAAATGGAAAACCCGGGCGGCACGCGCATGCCCAGCCGGGTCATCTCTCCAAGGTTTGCGCACTTCTTGCCGACGAGGTCGTTGTCCTCAGTGCAAAGCTCCTCAAACCAATAGATCCATTTGCCTGCCATGAACTCCCGTCCTTTCCGGAAACCCCTCACCCCTCCCCTCTCCCGGACTGCAGGGGAGAGGGGAAAGGGCGAAAGCATCAGTCGAGGATGAAGACGACCCCGAGGTTCGCATCCACCTTGATCCTCTGGCCCGTCTTGATCTTCGTCGTTCCCTCGAAAACGTTCATGACCACGGGGATGCCGTACTCCCTGCCCACAATGGCCGCGTGGGAGAGGCTGGCCCCTCTGTCCACGATGACGCCCTTGATCATGGAGAAGACGGGGGTCCAGCTCGGCGAGGTGGTGGCGGCCACCAGGATGTCGCCCTGCTTGACGAGGTGGAGCTCGTCTTCGGTCAGGATCACCCGCGCCGTTCCCTCGGCCACACCGGGCGATCCGCAGATCCCGTAGAGGTCCGCCTTGAGCTCCGGCCTCACCTGCGGCATGGAGCCCACGACCACCTTGAGGGCGATGGGGTCCATGGACTGGACGAGCACGCCCATGGCCTGGTCCATCCCGAATCCCTCCTTCAGCAGAGCCGGCGGATTGGGCGTCTTCTGCCACTCCTGCCATTCCGCCTTTCGCCGGTTCACGATGTAGCGCATGTTGAACTGATCGGGGTTGATGCCCGCCCGGCGCACCTCGTCCGGGATCAGGAAGAAGATGTCCTCGGCGTCATCCAGCGCCCCCGCCTTCACGAATCGTCTTCCGAGACCCAGGGCGCTTCTCCTCATCATGGCGTGGGTATAGAGGTCGAGGTAATGGTCGTGCTCCTCGCTGAAGATGCCGCTCTTCTGGGCCAGCTTCATCAGCTGCTGGAACCAGCCCCTCTGCTCCTGGGGCACCTTGGAGATCACCTCCTTTTCGGCGGCCATCCTTTCGTCCGTGATCTTCCTCCGTTCCTGGTCCAGATTGAAATCGCCCCCCTTCTCCACGAACTGCTTCACGTTCACCAGCGCGGGGGTGGGATCCTCCACCCAGGTGGGGAGATTGATCTCCGACATGCGCTGCATCCGCCACCCGTCCTCATTCATGAAGGCCATGAAGTCCTTCATGAAGACCTTGCCCTCGTCCGTGGTCTCCAGCTTGGACCGGATGGCCGGGGCCTCGTGGTTCAGGAAGACCTCTTCCAGGCCGTCCCTCCTCGCGCGCTTGGAGAACTCCCAGAGCTTGCGGTCCACCTGGAACACCTTGTTGTCGAACCCGGAGACCAGCTTGTGAAACAGGGGGGAGGTGTCATCGATCTTGGCCACGTCCCTGCAGATGTTCTCGAACAGGATGTAGGCCGTGTAGACGCCGTACATCATGTACATGTGGATCTCCCACATCCTGCGGCAGGTCGCGATGGTATCCTCGAAGTTCTGCAGGAGCTCGTAGTTGGGGGCCTTCTCCATGTCCACGGCCTTCAGGCCCTCGTACCGCCCCAGGATCTCCTTGATGAATCCTCCCCAAAGGCCGTCGAAGTCCTGGATGAAAGGCAGGATGGCCTTGCGGAATTCCGCCTCTCTCCGCCGCTTTTCCTCTTCGGTCTTGACCAGGAGGAGAGTGAGGTAGCCCCCGCCCCGATGGAATCTCCAGTCCCAGCCCTTGACGGTGGGGAGGCTGAGCTTCTCGGCCCCGTACTGCATGCCGTGACGGCAGAAGTTGATCCAAAACCACCCGAACATGGGGGTCCACGGCGGGACGGAATGGGTCCCGTCCAGGAACCAGGCGGGGGATTGCTCGAAATCTCTTTCCGGTTCAAGTTCCAACCCTGGGACTACATCGTAGACTTTCATCCTCGTCCTCCTTTAAGAAGTGTTGTCTGTAGGAAACATCCTCTCATCAAACTACCTTCCAGAAGATCGGATCACTGCAAACCCTCGAAAAAGGAGGGCGGGTCCGTGGCGGCTGTGCAGGTGAGGATCAGGTCATGAGGATGCAACGGCTGGATCAGCCTCCACCCAAGAGAAACAGGCTCGGCGCGGCTCTCACCTCCTTTCCATTCGGGGTTCTCGTAACGCTTCAGCTCCCTGAAAACGACCCCCTTATCCGCTCAGCGTCGCTGACTTCTCCATTTCAGTCGTCCACCAAAACGAGCGCATCCGCGGCGCACCACTTCACGCATTCGGGATCGGGCGGGTCTCCGCAGAAATCGCATTTCAGCGGGATGCCGGTATCCGGTTCCTTGTAGACGCTCTTTTCAGGGCAGGAGGCCCGGCACCCGATGCACCCGTCCATCTCGACCCCGTGCACGAGGATCTCCTGCCTGGAGTTGCATCCCGCCTCGGTGAAGGGGCCGGCGATCACGGGAAGGCAGAAGGTCTCCTCGAGATAGACCTTGATCCTCGACCGTTGCGGATTGACTCCGTCCGTATGCTTCAGGGAACAGGCCACCTCGCAGAGCTTGCAGCCGCAGCATTGGGTGTGGTCGATCCGGATTCTCATGGGAGCCCTTCCCCCTCCTTTTCCAGACCCAGCAGGCGCAGCCTCTCTCTGCTCGGGATCCCGTTTTCGCTCCAACCCCGGAGCCGGTAGTACTCGACGAGCATCCCGGCCAGATGGACCACCTGGTTCTTGATCCGGGGCTCCTCGGTAATCCTCCTGGGGAGCGTGTCGTCCTTCCCGGTGAATCCCGCCTTGAGGTTGAAGATCCGCTCCAGGTTCCAGATCCGCTCGCCGATGAGGGCCGTCTCCTCGGCCGAGTAGTCGAGACCGGTGGTGAGCCTCAACCACTGGAGGGGCTTCTCGCTCCAGAGCGGCCCGTGGTAGATGATCCAGCAGAGCACCCCCGAATCGACTACGGCGACGTAGTCCTGGTCCTCTTTCGTCCACTCCACGTGGCGGGAGGGGTCCTGCCGTCCCTCGTAGAAGGGGAGCGTCGCCTTGGTGTGGCACGCCCCCACGTTGCTGGTGGCGTACTGGAGCCCCAGGACCTCTATCCCTTGAGGGTGCCAGGCCGGCATGCCCTGCCTCTTCACCCCCATGAAGAGCTCCGGCCGGCCCGCTCGTTCCGCCACTGCGGCGCCGCCCTCGGCCAGGAGGTCCCCGAAGCCGCTTCGCACGGCCGTCTCCCTGAGGGCCCTGAACATCATGGCCGCATCGCCGAAGTTCAGGGGGTACCCGATCTCTCTCTCGCTGAGCAACCCCGACTCGAAGAGCTCCATGGCGCAGGAGACGGTGGCGCCGGCGGTGATCGTGTCCATGCCGAGCTCGTTGCAGAGATAATTGGCCCTGAAGATGTCCTTGAGGTCCCCGATTCCGCAGTTCGACCCCACCAGGGCCATGGTCTCGTGTTCAGGCCCCTTGGTCGTGTGAGGGTAATCGGGATCGGAGATCCTGGCCCGCTTGCCGCACCGGAACGGGCAGGAGAAGCACCCCTCGTCCCTCTCCCGGAGCATGTCGCGGATGTAGGCGGGGTTTTCGAACAGGGTGAAGGGTTCGAAATATCCATCCTGGAAGTTGAACGCGGCCTGCGTCTTCGACTTGTTCGCACGGCCCGGCAGACTCCAGGTGCCCCACATGGACCGCTTCCGCAGCTCCCCGTTCTCCCTGGCCTCCTTCAGGAAGTCCAGGAAGGCCCGACGAAACGCTCCCGGGTCCGGGATGCGGACATCCCCCGTGCCCAGCGCGGCGACGGCCTTCACGTTCTTGGACCCCATCACCGCGCCCAGCCCGGAACGGCCCGCGGCCCTCCCCCCGTCGGCCATGATGCAGGCAAACCGCACCAGGTTCTCCCCGGCCGGCCCGATGGTCGCCACGCTCAGCATGTTCCTCTTCCACCGATCCGCGTCCGGCCCCATCTCCGCCCGCACCGCCAGCTCCGTCTCCGTGGCCCATTTGCCCCGGAGGTGACTGGCGGGTCTGATCTCCACCTTCTCGTCGAGGATCGAGACGTACACCGGTTCGGGAGACCTCCCCTCCAGGATGAGCGCGTCGTATCCGGCGAATTTGAGGTTTGCGCCGAGATACCCGCCGCAGCAGGGACTGCCGACCGCCCCGGTGAGCGGGGACTTGGCCGCGACGATGAACCTTCCCCCGGCGGGAACGCCTGTTCCCGTGAGGGGACCGGTGGCAAAGATGAGCTTGTTCTCAGGTCCGAGGGGATCCGCGTGGGGATCCACCTCGTCGAACAGGATACGGTCTCCGAGACCCCGGCCCCCGATGTACTGTCTCGCCAGCCCGGCATCCAGATCCTCGACACTGCAGTTGGACCGGGAGAGATCGATCCTCAGGATTTTGCCTTTCCAACCGTACATGGGGTTCACACCGCCCTTTCGCACAGGGCCTCTATCGAGGCCCATATCTGCAGATCGCTTGCCCCGCCCAGGTCCAGGGCGCCGCCCCGGCAGGATGAGACACAGAGCCCGCACCCCTTGCAAAGGGCCGGGTTCACCTCCGCGGTCCCCTGCCCGGAGACCGATATGGCATGGTAAGGACAGACCTGTGCACAGAGCCCGCACCCGCTGCACATGCCTGCAGTGACGCTGCAGACCGGTCCTCCCGCCTTCAGCTCCTCCTGAGAGAGGACGATGAGCGCACGAGAGGCCGCAGCCTGGGCCTGGGCGATACTCTCGTCGATGAACTTGGGGCTGTGCGCGGCGCCGCACAGGTAGATGCCTTCCGTGGCGAAATCCACCGGGCGGAGCTTCATGTGCGCCTCCATGAAGAAGCCGTCTTCGTTCAAAGGCACTTTGAGGAGGCGTGAAACGGAGCGGTTTTCACCGGCGGGGACCGCGGCTGCGGCAAGGATGACGAGATCCGCATCCAGGGCCATGACTCCGCCCAGGGTAGGCTCCGCCACGGTCACCCTCAGGAAAGACCTCCCCCCTTCCTCCACCCGGATCACTTCAGGCGCTTGCTCCTTTTCATGTCTTATAAAGAGGACGCCTTTCTCCGCGGCCCTGCGGTAGTACTCTTCGCGAAGGCCGTAGGTCCTCATGTCCCGGTAGAGGACATAGACATCCATCGCCGGGTTCAGCTCCTTGAGCTTCAGGCTGTTCCTGACCGCCTGGCTGCAGCAGGTGCGGCTGCACCAGGGCCGCTCTTCGTCCCGGGACCCGACACACTGGATCATCACGGCGGTCCCGCATGCCCCCAGCCGCTCCGCGCCGGAGTGGATCTCCTTCTCGAGCTCCAGCTGAGTGACCACGCCGGGATCCTTTCCATACCCGTATACGGCGGGCTTGAACTCCTCACTCCCGGTCGCCACGACCGTCGCACCGTGCCGGATCTCCTTGGTCCGGCCCCTCGGCCCCGCAATCCGGGAGACGAAATTCCCCACATACCCGGTGAAATCCACAAGCCTGGATTCCGTATGCACCCGGATGAGGAGGCTCCGGTACACCCTTTGGATGAGATCCCCGAGGTAAGGCTGGATGCCTTTCCCTTCGAGGGTTTCGTAGATCCTTCGCGCCAGGCCGCCGAGCTCTTTTTCCTTTTCGACGATGTGGACGGGGATCCCCTGGTCCGCGAGGGTCAAAGCCGCGGTCATGCCGGAAACGCCCCCGCCGATGACAAGGGCCGCGCGCTCGACCTTGTAGGTGCTCTGGAAAAGGGGCCGCAGGAGCGCCACCTTCGCCACAGCCATCCGAACAAGGTCTTGCGCCTTCCGGGTCGCGCTCCTCTTCTCGGTCATGTGGACCAGAGAGCATTGTTCCCGGATGTTGGCGAACTCGAAAAGATAGGGGTTGAGACCGGCTCCGCGAAGGGCGTCCTGAAACACGGGTTCATGGGTCCTGGGGGTGCAGGCCGCGACCACGATGCGATTGAGCCCTTTCTCCCGTATGGTCTGCGCCATGCGGGAGACCGAATCGATGGAACAGCTGAAGGTGTTTTCTTCCGCATGCACCACCCCCATGAGTCCCCGCGCGTACGAGACCACTTTCTTCACATCCACGGTCTTCACGATGTTCGTGCCGCAGTCGCAGACGAAGACCCCCACCCTTGGAGGCTCTCCGCGAACATCCCTCTCCGCCGGGATCGCCCTCTTTTCCACGAGAGACCCGCGGCGGTCGTTCAGGAGCCTGGAGGCGAGGGATGCGGCCCCGCCGGCCATGGTCACGGAATCGGGGATGTCCATGGGCGCATGGAACACGCCGCAATGATAGATCCCGGGACGGGACGTCTCCGCAGGAGCAAAGGGAGATCCGTCGCAGAACCCCTGCTCGTTCACGGAGACCCCGAGCCTCGATGCGAGATCCCTGTTCTTCCCCGGGGAGACCAGGCCGACGGAAAGGACGACCAGGTCGAACTCCTCGTCCCGAAGGCCGGTGCCGTTCACTCGGTACCGGATCCTGACCGAGCCGCTCTCCTTCGATTCACCCACCACGGAGGTCTTGCTCCAGGTGAACCTCACCCCCGGCGTTTTCCTGGCCCTTTCGAAATATCGTTCAAAACCCTTTCCGTAGGCGCGGATGTCGTTGTGGAACACGTGCGCTTCCAGGTCCGGCAGGTGCTCCTTGCTCAACAGCACCTGCTTGATCGCGTACATGCAGCAGACGGACGAGCAGTAGGGATGTCCGGCGGTCTTGTCCCGGGACCCGACACACTGAATCCACGCGATCTTCCCGGGACGGCGTCCGTCCGAGGGGCGGCGAAGCTCCCCGCGGTTCGGCCCGGATGCGCTCAGCAGCCGCTCGTATTCGAGACTGGTGACCACGTTCCGGAGCCTTCCGTACCCGTACTGGCTCTGTACCTCGGGAGCAAAGGTCACATACCCCGGAGCCAGGATGAGGCTCCCGGCCCTGATCTCCATCCCCCTCTCCTGCTGGTGAAAGTCGACGGCCTTGTTCTTACAGGCGGGCACGCAGATCTGGCAGATCCGCCGCTTCAGGAAGAGGCAGCGCTCCGGATCCACGAGGGAGACGGCGGGCACGGCCTGGGGAAAAGAGAGGTGGATGCACTTCTGGTCCGCCAGCCCTGCGTTGTAGATATCGGGCACCCGGACAGGGCAGTACTCCGCACAGGTCCCGCACCCCGTGCATCTCTCCGCATCCACATAGCGGGGCCGCTGCATCACGGTGACACTGAAATCCCCCGCTTCGCCCCGTACCCTTTCGATCTCGGTGTTTGTCAGGATCTCGATGTTCGGATCCGTGACGCACTCGATGAGCTTCGGGGAGAGGATGCACATGGAGCAGTCATTGGTGGGAAAGGTCTTGTCCAGCTGGGACATCTTCCCCCCGATGGCCGGCCCCTTCTCCACCAGATAGACCTTGAACCCCAGCCTGGACGCATCGAGGGCCGCCTGGATTCCGCTCACACCGGCCCCGACCACCATGATGGAGCCCACTCTTTCGGTGCCCGACTTCATGGTTTGTGCGACGATCCCCTTCTGTGTCGGAGCGTTCAATGATTCCCTTAGGATGGGTGGACCCCGGCGGGTCTTGAGCCGGGGGGAAACCCATCGGTCTTCGGAATTGGTCAGAGGGTTCAGGGTTCAGCGTTCAGGAAAAGGCCTCTCGATCCACGTCGCAGCCTTGTAGGATGGGTGGAGCGGAGTGAAACCCATCGGTCTTGAGGCCGGCGCGTCCGGTCATCGATGGGTTCCGCTTCGCTCCACCCATCCTACAGTTCGACATTGGACATTGGACATTCTGCGGTTGCTTCTTATCCTTCCAGCGCCTCCACCACCACCTCGGTGATATCCCTGACCTCCAACGACCCCGCCCTCTCGGAGGTCGCCACGCTGTCCTTGAAGTTCAACAGGCAGTATGGACAGGCCGTGACCAGCATGTCGGCGCCCATGTCCAGGGCCTGTTCCACGAGGAGGTCCGAGAACCGCTCTCCTTTGGGCGTCTCCATCCAGATCCTCCCTCCCCCGCCGCCGCAGCAGAGCGTGTTCCCGCGGCTCTCCACCTCGTCCACCAGGGTGACCCCGGGTATGGATCCCAGCACGGTGCGCGGTTCGTCATAGATCCCGTTGTGCCGTCCCAGGTAGCAGGGATCGTGGTAGACGATCCTCTTTTGCAGGGTCTTGTTCAGGGAGAGTCTTCCCGTCTCGACGGCGCCGGCCAGGAACTGGGTCATGTGCAGGATCCTGGTGCTGCCGCTCAGCCCCGGGTAATCCTGCCTGAAGGTGGTGAGGCAATGGGGCGAGGTGAGGACGATCTCCTTCACCTTCTCTTCCCTGAAGAGCGTCGAGTTACCCCTCATCAGGGAATCGAAGAGCGTCTCATGGCCCGCCTTCCGAACGCTCTCCCCGCAGCAGCCCTCTCTTTCTCCCAGGATCCCGAAAGAAGCCCCGGCTTTTTTCAGAAGAGTCGCCGTCGCGCGCGCAATGCTCGCGAGCTTCGGGTCACAGGCGGGCACACAGCAGGGGAAGTAGAGAAGGTCGTGCTCCTTGGACGAATACGTCTGCACCCCAAGATCCTTTGCCCATGCGGCCCGGTCGCCCCTCTGACTTCCCCAGGGGTTGCCCTGTCCGCCGAGGCTCGCCATGGCGCTGCGCAGGCTTGCAGGCGCCCTCTCGTACTGGAATTCCAGCATGATCCTTCGCGCGGCCCGGATGATGTCCGTGATGCCTACGCCCCGCGGGCACCGGCTCATGCAAAGGTCGCACGTCGAGCAGCGCCACCACTCTTCGTCCTCCAGATCGATGAGACCGTAGCGGGACCCGCAGATCAGGCGGTGGGGCAAAAAGGACCGCACCATGTTCCAGGGACATACGGCCGAGCACAGGCCGCACTGCCAGCAGAGGCTGTATCCCTCTGCCCCGGACTCCCGGACGAGATCGATCCCTTCCTTGAATGGTGAGAGATAGTCCACCTTTACCCCATGCAGGCCTTACGGCTCAGGCAAATTCCGCCACTAAGACACGAAGACACCCAGAAAGACAATCTCAAGAGCCCAATGGATGAGAGTCACGATTCACGAAGGTTGAACATCGAAGGAACGAACACCGACGAACATCGATTGAAGAGAACGGGGACCCACATCGAACATCGAATGAGAAGAAAGAATGGATGAACATCGAACAGCCAGTGATCGAATGAGAAGAAAGGGACGAAGATCGAACGTCGACACCGAACCCCAAAGGACCGTTCACAGGAACGACATGCAACCCGCCGCCGGCAAACCACGGCTCCCATGGAATCCTTCGAGCAAGTCAACCGCACACCATGACGAATGACCACATTAGTGCATCACCCGGCCTCCATCCACCAGCAGCGTCTGGCCGGTGACGAAGTCGCTTTCGGAAGAGGCCAGGAACAGCGCGGTCCCCGTGAGGTCGTCCGGCTTGACCACACGACCCAGCGGGGTCTTGGAGGTATCATACCTGCTTACATCCGCAATGGTTCGGCTCGCGTCGGTGTCCGTAAAGCCGGGCGCAATGCAGTTGATGCGGATCCCGTAAGGTCCCAGCTCGATGGCCAATGCACGGGTCATACCGATGAGGCCGCCCTTGGAGGCCACATAGTGTACGAAACCGTGAGAACCTGTGAAGAAGACCTCGGAGGCGATGTTGACGATCTTCCCGTACCCCTGGTCCCGCATATAGGGGAACACGGCCCTGGTACAGAGAAACGCCCCCTTCACATTGACCCTCATGACCAGGTCCCACTCGTCGGGGTCGATCTCGTGAAAAGGCCTTCTCTTCAGTCCTTCATAGATCGCGGCGTTGTTGATCAGGATATCCACCTTCCCGAACCTCTTCACCGCCGCTCCCGCCATGGCCGCGGTCTGTCCGGTGTCGGTCACATCGCCCTGGAACAGCTCCGCCTCCCCTCCAAGACCCCTGATCGCCTGAACGGTCTCCTCCAGATCCTCCCTGTCCTTCGGCCGGAGGACGATGTTCATGGCCATGACCTTCGCCCCTTCTTCGGCCATTTTCACGGCAAAGGCCCTTCCCAGTCCTCTGGCAGCGCCGGTCACTATGGCAACCCTGTTCTCCAGATGCATAGTCCAGCTCCTCCCTCCGTCCGAGGATGGACGTACCCCCACGCCCCTTGCTCGGCCCTTCCCCTTTCGCGTTATTACCTGTGAACGCCATTGACTTGTCAAAGTAATTAGTTTTATAAGGCCATAAGCGTCTCTTATGGATTGATATGCAACCGGATCTGATATGCAAATCAATCTGAACCAGCTTCGGATCTTCTATTGGGCCGCAAAGGAGAAGAACATCACCAGGGCGGCCGAGATCCTGTACGTGACCCAGCCCGCCGTGACCATGCAGATCAAGGCGCTCGAGAGATATCTCGAAGTGGCCCTTTTCCGCAAAAGGGGCAAGTTCCTGGAGCTCACCAGAGAAGGGAATACGCTCTTCGAGTATGCCGAGCGGCTGTTCGCCATCGTCGACGAGATGGAGCATGTCCTGAAAGGGTTTGCCGGCCTTGCCCGGGGCACCCTCACCATTGGAACGACCCGCAGCTTTGCAAGGCACCTCATGCCCGGTCTGATCTCCCGTTATCAGGAGAAATTCCCGGGCATCAAGATCAGCCTGGAGGTCGGGAGTTCGAGCGAAATCGCAGAAGCGGTCCTCGCCTTCAAATACGACCTGGGAGTCATCGCGAGAATCCCTCTTTCCAGGAAGCTCAAGAGCGTTCCCTACAACATGGAGGAGTTCTGCCTGGTCGTATCCCCCGACCACCGTTTCGCCAAAAGGGCGGTGATCGCCTGCCGGGAACTCCAGAACGAGCCGATCATCATCCGGGAACCCGGCTCCGGCTCCAGACACATCCTGCTCTCCTTCCTCTCCTCCCACGGGGTCCAGCCCTCGGTTCTCGTGGAGGCCGGCAGTGTGGAGTTCATCAAGGAATATGTCATTCAGGGCCGGGGGATCTCTTTCCTGTACAAACCCGAAGTCCAGTGGGAAGCGAAGATGGGACTTCTCAAGTCGATCGAGATGGCCGAGGGTCCTCTTCTTGTCCAAACCGATATCGTGGTATCCGAAGGGGTGACCCTGTCGCGGCCCTCGAGGGCGTTTCTCGAGATGGTCGAATCGCTGCGGTCGCTCCAAAAAATCGCTTGACAGCCGTCGGCGATTTGTCTTCTTATGACTTCACCCCCCACCCCTATACGTTTTTTCCCATCCGTTTCCCCGATTTCTTCACGAGGTTTCGCCGGGGACATCCATGAATTCATACGACCGACCATTCCTGGAGCCGACCTTCTTCATCGAATGCGATGCGGCATCCGTCCGGGAAAAGGCGCGTGAACTTCTGCTGGGCGCGGCGGGAGGAGACCGGGAGAAGGCGGTCAGGATCTTCTACGGGGTGAGGGACGGGATCCGATACACCGTCTACGGCAGGAGGTCCCGGCCGGAGCACTTCCGCGCGAGCTTCATCCTCTCCGCAGGGGAAGGGCATTGCGTTCAGAAGGCGATCCTCCTGGTCGCCCTTGCGCGAGCGGCCTCCATTCCCGCCAGGCTGCGATTCGCGGCGATCCGCAACCACCTCATGCCGGAGGAACTGCTGGAGAAGCGGGGCTCGGACTTCTTCGCCTACAACGGATACGCCGACCTGCTCCTCGAAGGATCGTGGGTCAAGGTCGCCCCCGCCTTCGACCTCGCTTGCTGCAGGAACGCCTGTCTCACACCCGTTGAATTCGACGGCGTCCACGATGCCCTCCTTCCATCCCTGACCCCGGACGGCAGGCGCCACATCGAATATGTGGAGGACAGAGGCTTCTTCCATGACGTCCCCTTCGAAGAGATCATGGAGGCGTCGCTCATGAAGACGTATTCCCCGCAACCCCTGACGACGCTTTGAAAGGCTTCCAGGGAGGTTTCCGTTCATGAACAAGAACATCGTCATTCTCATCAGCCTGGATACGAAAGGCAGGGAGGCCAAGTACCTCCGGGATTCCATCGAGGCAAAGGGGTTTACCGCCATCCTCGTGGATACGTCCATCGGGGGTGCGGCCACGATTCCGGCGGACATCACCTCCGAAGAGGTCGCCGCCGCCGGAGGAGGAGACATTCGGTCCATCCGGACCTCCAGGAACACGGGAGAGGTCACCCCGATCATGATTCGCGGGGCCGCGCTGAAGACCCGGCAGCTCCTGGAGGCCGGGCGTCTGGGCGGGATCATCTCCTTCGGGGGCGCATCGAATACCACGTCGGCCACGAGCGTCATGAAGACCCTTCCCTTCGGCATCCCCAAGCTGATGGTCTCCAGCACGGCCTCCATGCCGGCCTACGCGGCGCAATACATCGGCACGAAGGACATCACGGTGATGCATTCCGTGGTGGATATCTCCGGGATCAACGATCTCACCAGGGCCGTGCTGGAAAGGGCTGCAGGGGGCATATGCGGCATGGCGGCCGCTAGCGACGGGGCCGTGCGGCCCTCCGGCGCAAGCCCGCTCGTGGCCATGACCACCTTCAAGTTCGCGGAGGAGTGCGGGCGCTGCTGCATGGAGCTCCTGGAGCGCAAAGGCTACATGGTGATCCCGTTCCATGCCCAGGGCATCGGGGACAGCGCCATGGAAGAGCTGATCGAACAGTCCCTGTTTCAAGGGGTCCTCGACCTGGTCCCTGCGGGCGTCCTGGAAGGGATCCTGGGCGGGAACCGCGCGTGCGGCCCCCGGAGATTGGAGGCGGCCGCACGGATGGGGATCCCGCAGGTGATCACCCCCAGCGGTTTCGACATGATCAGCTGCGGTCCCCTGAGCAGACGGGAAAAGGGAGACCCCCTCTGGACGGGGCTGGGACTTGCGAAGAGGAAGATCTTCATCCCCGACGAGTACCGGGTGCAGGCGAGGAGCAGCGCAGATGAGGTGCGTGAGGTGGCGGCCCTGGTGGCCCGGAAACTCAATATGGCCAAGGGCCCGGTGAGGATCTTCGTGCCCAGGAAAGGGTGGTCGACGCTCAGCGTGGAAGGGTCCGAGCTCCACGAACCGGAAACGGACGCCGTCCTTGTTCCCGCGCTCCGGAAGGCCCTCCGGCCGGACATCGAGGTGACCGAACTGGACACGGAGCTCAACTGCGCCGAATTCGCTGAAACCCTTGTCGGCGCGCTGGATGAGATGATGAAGGGCAAGCCGAGACCCCGTTGAACTCCCGGAGGACTCCCTGATGATCGGATACCCGGTGGACACCTATCACCCCGGCTCCCCCTGAGGAACGAGCCGCGCCTTACCTGGGCGGGATGAAAGGTCACAGGTTCGGGTCCTCTTCCATATCGGTCTTCCATGAGCACTCTATACAACCTTTTACGGACTGGTAACCGGGACACGCATCACTGTACAGGGCAAGCGCCCTCTCTGCCTTGTCCCTTGCACCAGCCGGAATCCTCAGCCTGTAGTTCAGACGGATCCTGGTGACCTTCAACACGCCGTTCACCTCCTCGATGTCCCCTTCGACCCAGGCGGCCAGATTTTCCGCGGCCTTGATTCCCCGCGCTTCCAGCGCGGAACCGAAAGTCCCCGTAAGTCACCCGGCTACTCCGGCGATGATGTGGTCCAGGGTGGCGGGGTACTCGGTGCCCTTGATTTCCCTGCCGTATTTTTCCTGGTAGAAACGCTTGATGCCCCCGTGGATGCCGAAATGAATCGGCTCCGTAAACTCTTCCACATAGGCCGTGCGATGGGGTCCTTCATGCCTCTGAATGCGAATGTGACTCGTGTGGGCCAGTGCCATGATGGTCTTCTCCTCTCTTCGTGGTAAAAGGGTTCGCAGCCGTAGGGGTAGTGTCTTATCCCCGCCTTGTCGTAGAAGTGGTGGGCGCTCACGAGCTCCATGATCAACGCTTCGTCGATACCGCCCCTAACGGCGTTGGATCATCCCCATCGGGGCCGCCTCCCCGGAGGGAGGGGAGGCCGACCTGACGCCTTCCTCTCAGGAAGGAATATACGGCAGAATCAGGTGCGATTGGCCGAAGTGAATCGTATGCGTCACCGTCGTCATGTGCGGCAGGTAGTGCACGCCCCAGGCACCGAGGTGCGACATGTAGTCATCCTGGTTCCGGATGATCAACTCGATCCTATGTCCCTTCTTGAACACCATCGCCGTCGGCATGAGCGCGATGGCGTACTCGAGCACCTTCCCGGGCGGGACAGGCACCGGATCCTGGCGCGGGTGGATGGGCAGATAGGGCTTTGATTTCGCCGTATCCAGCGCCCGGTGCTCCGCCGCCAGAGCGCCGGTCGTGACGAGCTGCTTCTTGCCTTCCGGGGAGACGTCCACCAGGTCGATGAGCCAGTTGGTCTCATCCTTGTCGATCGCCGCATCCAGATACAGGGCCATGTACCCGGTGATCTCCGTATCCCGGGCCAGCGGCGCGGTCTTGTAGGTCAGGCAGTGGACCGTCGGATCGATGTAGGGCGCCTGCTGGGTGAAGACATCCGGCTCGACCGTCCCCTTCACCGGCTCGGTGGAAAGTCCGCCTTTCGGATGCAGGTAGAACTTCACGTACTCGGTCCTCGCCAGGGGCCATTCATTCTCAAAGCGCCACTTGTTGATCCCGTTTACATAGATCTTGAGCGGCGGTTCCTCCGTTACGCCCGTATCGATCCCCTTCAGGAAGTAATCCATCCATCGCACGACCTCGTCGGAATACTGCACCTGCGGCCGGTCCGGCGACATGGGAGGCCACAGCAGCATCTTCTTCTGCTTGGACCCGATGTTCTCGAACGCCTCAAAGGTGCACCAGGTATGGGTGGCGACGATCCCCGAGGTGGACATGTACGTCGGCATCTGGATCTGGGGGAGCCTGGAGGGCGGCGGAGGCGTGGGATGAAATCCCTCGAGGTAGCTGTCGAAGACCATGGGACACCGCATGGGGTATTTCAAAAGGGTGTACCACTTGCTGTTATACTTGATATCCGGGTGGTTCAGCGCCTCCTCAAGCCTGCGCTCCAGCTCCTGCTTGGGAAGGCTCAGCATGTGCGGCGGCGTGGGGACGTTCTCCGGGACCGGGGAGCTGTCATTGCCGTGCCTGCCGGTCAATACGCTGAACATCTTGCAGTCCAGGATCCCCGTAAACGCACGGTCGGACTTCAGGGGGTAGATGTTCAGGAAGGGGGTGATGGCCTTCAAGGCAGGGTGCGGCTCCTCGGCCGCCTCGAACTGGGTGCCCCCGAAACCGCATGCCCCCGTCATGCCGACCTGCCCGTCACACCAGGGCTGTCTGATGATCCAGTCGATCATGTCGAAGGTATCTTCACGGGGGATCCACATGCTGCTGGGCAACACGCTCTTCCCGTTCGACTTGCCGATGTTCCTGGCCTCGGGGATGATGTGCACATACCCTCGCGACACGAGATAATCGATGTCCCCGGCCTCGATCGACCCGTCC
>JAGVAP010000102.1 GCA_020060215.1 Deltaproteobacteria bacterium
GCATCCAGTCGGGCTAATCTTGGCATGAGATACTTCTATCAATACCTCCCGCGCTCCGTCAATCTATTTACTTATTTATGGGCGTCCCCCTGCATTCACGTCCTACCGGAAAGAGGTTGTAGCCCCACTCTTTGTTCGCTACTGTATTCTTTTGTAGGTGTCCCTGAAGAGGTGGATCGGCATGAGTGTGCATCACGATCGCCAGATCGTAACGACGGCAGAACTCGAGGGCAAAATCGCGGCCCTCAGGGCCGAGGTCTGCGAGCTCAAGGAAGAGGCCAAACGGTTTCAACAGGCCCTTCGGAACAGCGAGCGGCGCTACGTCAATCTGTTCACTACCATTCGGGAAGGCTTTGCCCGTTTCCAGGCCATCTACGACGATGCCGGTAACGTGGTCGACCTTCGGGTGTTGGACATCAATCCTGCCGGCGCGGAGATCTCCGGGAAATCCTTCGAAGAGCAGGTCGGCAGGACGTGCACGGAGGTCTGGCCGGGACTGGATTCGCGGGTCTTCGCGATCTACCGGGAAGCCGATGAGACCGGGGAACCGGTCCGCTTCGATCACCACAGCGCGCTGACCGGAAAGTGGTACGATGTTACCGTCTTGCGGGTCGCTCCTCACGAGCTAATCGTCACCTTTTCGGATGTCACAGAACGCAAGCAGGCGGAAGAGGCGCTTCGGGAAAGCGAGGAGAAATTCCGTACCCTGGCCGACAACATGTCCCAGTTCGCCTGGATGGCCGACGAGAAAGGATGGATTTTCTGGTACAACAAGCGGTGGTACGAGTACACCGGGACAACCCTCGAAGAGATGGAAGGCTGGGGCTGGCAAAAGGTCCACCACCCTGACCACGTGAGGAGGGTGGTCGAGAAGATCAGCCGCTGCTTCAAGAGCGGCGAGGTATGGGAGGACACCTTTCCCCTTCGTGGCGAAAACGGTGAATACCGGTGGTTTCTTTCCCGCGCCATTCCGATCGTCGACGGTCACGGGAAGGTCTCGCGGTGGTTCGGAACCAACACGGACATCACCGAGCGCAAGCGTGCGGAGGAGGCACTACAGGAGAGGGTCGTATCGATCCGGAGCATACTCAGGGCGGCGCCGGTCGGCATCGGGATGGTGGTCGACAGGGTCATCATGGAAGCGAACGATCATCTCTGTGAGATGACGGGCTACTCGAGGGAAGAACTGGTCGGAAAGAGCGCCAGGCTGCTTTATCCCACTCAGGAAGAGTTCGACAAGGTGGGGAAGATAAAGTACGGGCAGATACGACTTACCGGGACCGGCGCGATCGAAACGGTGTGGCGTCGGAAAGACGGCGAGAGCATCGATGTGCTCCTCAGCTCAAGTGCTATTGACCCGTCGGACCTTTCCAGGGGTGTGACCTTTGCCTCGCTCGATACCACCGAGCGCAAAAAGGCGGTGGAGGCGCTGCGAAGATCTCACGACGAACTGGACCAGCGGGTCCGGGAGCGCACTGCGGAGTTGGAGCGAAAGAACCAGGAGCTTCAGGAGTTTGCCTTCGTCGCATCCCACGACCTCAGCGAACCGCTCCGGAAGATCCAGGCATTCGGGTCCCTATTGGCGGGAAAGGGTGCCGACAGCCTTCGGCAGGAGCAGAGAGACTACATCTCACGAATGGTCGGTGCCGCCACCCGCATGCAGGAACTCCTGGCGGCCCTTCTCAACTACTCCCGCATAGAAACGAAGGGGGAGGAGTTCAGACCTACGCCACTCGGCGATGTCGTTCTGGATGCGATCAGCGACCTGGAGGTGGGGATCAGGGATGCGGGAACTCAGGTCACTGTCGAGCCGCTTTCGATCGTCAGAGCGGATCCAAATCAGCTGCGTCAGCTGTTCCAAAACCTACTCGGAAACGCGATCAAGTACCGGAGGCCCGAAGTCGGCCCCGTCATCAAGGTTTCTGGGGAGGAACAGGACGGGAACTGCCGCATCTTCGTGCAGGACAACGGGATCGGTTTCGAAGAGAAGTACCTCGACAAGATTTTCCAGCCTTTTCAGCGGCTGCACGGGAAGCATGAGTACCCGGGTACCGGCATCGGCTTGGCTATCTGCAAGAAGATCGTCGAACGCCACGGGGGTACAATCACAGCCAGGAGCACCCCGGGGGTGGGGTCTACCTTCATCGTCACCCTGCCCGTCGATCGAGGTGGGGAATGAAACCGCGAGAGGCCGCTCCAGCCGCCCAAGACTTGAGCCATGATGTTGCCTATCCTCATCTTTCACGCATAATGGTCTGCGGCACACCGGTGAGTGCGCGGGTTCGGGTTCTGGAGATAGGCCCAGCCATTACATAACAAACACACTGACCTGCAATCCTTGGGTCTTCGCCTGGTCCATCATGTCCTGGCCGATTTCCTCCGAGTCCGCCGGCAGGTGCTTTCCCGCCTCCAGAATCAGGGACCTCCGGAAGAACATGCCTTCCTCGTCCACCGTGACTATCGCCATGCCGGAATCCCTGAGCGGACGCAATACCTCCAATCCCGCCACCGCATCTCGATGATCCGTTTGGGCGGAGGGGTCAGGTACAGCACCACGGCCTTCGTCGCCTCCGGGGGGGGGCCGTGATATCTCGCATCATCGGATATTGCCAGCTATTCAAAGAAATCACTTCGACCACGAATGAGGGGAGCGGCTCGCAAGGGCTTTGCATTGCCCACGTGTTCTCGACGAAACTGCGAAACTCCCTGTGCATAGGCCCGCCGATACGATTCACCACACTATGTCCACCGTAGGGGTACTCCGCAAGCTCCTGGAGCGACGACACGACCCCGGCCCTTAGCGGGTTCAGGTGGATGTAGCGCACCAACTCCCTCAGA
>JAGVAP010000070.1 GCA_020060215.1 Deltaproteobacteria bacterium
GGTCAGGGCGCCGTCAGGAAGGCCGAAGCCCCAGGCGGTATCCGACCCGTTTACACGGTCGGAGTCGAACCTCCTGGAGGGGGGATCGGGGAGGTGCCGCAGGATGCCCATCTGATACAGTGTCACTACCGCCATGCTCGCCAAGCCCAGGAGGGAGCTTCCTACAACCGCCCTTCGTAGCTTCACCTCCCGGCTTTTCCCCTGCTGAAGCTCACGACGCAATTCCTGCGGGTCCTCTTTTCCCGCGACCCAGCGCAATATCGCTTTCTTAGGCTGCAGTTGGGTTCTGGTCATATCAAAGACTTCTCCTCGGGTCCTATGCAGAACACGGGTACCGGCGAAAGGCGGAGGACCCTGTCCGTGACCGAGCCGAAAACCATTCGATCCAGGCCCTTCCTGCCATGGGTCCCGAGAACGGCTATCGAGATCCCCTCGGAACGAATGGTATTGAGGATGATCTCCGCCGGCTTGCCCGCGGCCACGGCGATCTTGAAGGGTACCTGGAGATGGCGCTCGCAGAAGTCGCTGACCTTCTGCTCGGCCCTGCTCAGGAGCGCCTTCTGATCGTCGAGCCGGCTCGGGGGCAGGGCATAAGGGACTCCGTAATAATCCAGTTCAGGGACGACATGGAGCACGTGGACTTCCGCTTGAAAAGCCCGGGCCAACGCGTTCACCCATGGCGCCATTTCCTCGGAGATCTCTGCGATCTCGTAGGCGAAAAGAATTCTCGTAACCTCCGCCATCGATGCCTCCTTCCTCCTGAGAGACTTCCACCGACTCGTCGTTGCGGGCGGTTTTCAAGCCGGAGTCCAGTCCATCCTTGAAATTCAAGTTCCTCTCCTGAAGCTTCCCTTCTTCTCTTGACCAGGAGCAACCTCCCGTTTGCGAAACAATCGGTGGCCGCCATTGCAGCGCCGAATCGCTTGCTCCGACAGTTTTCTACTCGAATCAGTTAAACCGTTTCCGAAACATGGATGAATGGGGTACTGCCGGTAATTGCAGGAGCGATAACAGGAATTCTGGCGCAAGGGGAAGATGCGCGAAATACATTGCATGACCTATTTACTCGTAGTTCCTCGGATATAGAGAGGTCCTGGAGACTGAGAGCGACAGAGATGGACCATACGCAGATCGGGCTGAGTCACAGGAGGAGACTGACCTCCCCCGGGAGGGGTTTCAGGCGAAGACCGGTTCCCATCCGGTTGCGCCGACGCCGATATCGCGGCCCGGCCCGCATCCTTCGGTCTGCCAGGGGAAGATTGCGACATTTCCGCGGCGCTACCCTCCTAGCCGTCGCCCTCACGGGCCTGCTGCTCCTTCTCATTGCACCGATCGATGCGGAAGTGGCTCAGGAAACGGAAGATCAGGCGACCCCTGCAGCGGAACAGACCGAGGAAGACATCCGCGCACCCGCCGATACCGAGGAAGCGGTCGCAAAGGTCAGCCAGACCCTCCAGAGTCTCTATCGGGCGCTGCCCAGGCTGCTGGTGACCCTCGCGGTGCTCTTCGCCTCCTGGCTGCTCACCCGCCTGATCCGGCTGGTCCTCCGCGGACTGCTGCGGCGATGGGAGACCCTGCACGCCTTGTCCGCGGTCGCGAGCGTGGCCGTCTGGTTCCTTGGGGCCGGCATCGGCGTGACCGTGCTGGTGGGAGACATACGAGCCCTGGTCGGCTCCATAGGGCTCATCGGCCTGGCCCTTTCCTGGGCCCTGCAGACCCCGATCGAGAGCTTCACGGGATGGCTCCTGAATTCTTTCAAAGGATATTACCGGGTGGGGGACCGGATCGCCGTGGGCGAGGTCTTCGGTGATGTATACCGCATCGACTTCCTCACCACCACGGTATGGGAGATCGGGGGGGCCTCGCGGGACGGTTTCGTCCATGCCGAACAGCCGACCGGGAGACTGGTCTCCTTCCCCAACAACGCCATACTCACCGGCACCATCGTCAACCTGACGCGCGATTACCCCTACGTGTGGGACGAATTGACCGCAGGCATCGGGAATGAATCGGACCTCTCCTATGCCCTCATGGTCTATGAAGGCGTGGCCAGGACCCTCTTCGGGGACCGGATGGCGGAGGCCGCCCGCACATACGCAACCATCCTTGCATCGCAGGGACTCGAGGGAGGAGTCGCTGAAGAGCCCCAGGTCTTCATCTCACCGACGGAGTCCTGGACCGACCTGACCATTCGCTACCTTGTCCCGGCCCGTGAGCGCAGGAAGTGGAAGAGCGAGCTGGCGCTGCGGGTGGCTCAGGAGTTGAACAAGCCCGACCACGCCGGGAGGATCATCCCCGTCTATCCGAGACGGCAGATCCAGTTCATCGGCCCTGACGGGCTGCCGGAGGACGCCCCCATGCTCGAGAGAAGATGACCGGAAAAGGAGTATCCTGTTCAAGGTAAAATACCAGCTTCCACCCGTTTCGTCCTCCCGGAACCCGGCTAAGATCCATTGAGGTTCTCCCAAAGGGGGCAACCCTGTTCTCGGGGGTCGCATATGATGGTCATTCTCGCTCGGCCCAGGGGATTCTGCGACGGGGTCGTTCGAGCGATCGGCACGGTTGAAGATGCGCTCGAGATCCACGGCGCCCCGGTCTACGTCCTCCATGAGATCGTGCACAACCGCCATGTCGTGGAGGGGCTGAGGAAGCGGGGCGCGGTCTTTGTCGAGTCTGTCGAAGGGATTTCTCCGGGCTCACACCTTATCTTCAGCGCCCACGGCGTATCGGATGCGATCGTCCGGCGCGCCCGGGAAAGAAAGCTGCACGTCGTGGATGCCACCTGTCCGCTGGTCAGGAAGGTCCATTTTCGAGCGCGACGATACAGCCGGGAGGGGAGGGAGGTGATCATCATCGGTCACGAAGGGCATGCTGAGGTCGAAGGCACCAAAGGCTGGATCGAGGGGCCCTGGCATGTGGTCTCCACCGATTCGGAGGTGGAGCGCCTCGTGGTCGAGGATCCTGCAAACGTCGCCTACGTGACGCAAACCACCTTGAGCACCAGGAACACCCTCAGGATCATCGGAGCCCTGAAAAGCCGCTTTCCTTTCATCACAGGCCCGGAGGTATCGGACATCTGTCATTCCACCCGGAGCCGGCAGGAGGCCATCCGCCGTCTTGCCCGCCTGATCGACCTCCTGCTGGTGGTCGGATCGCGGACCAGCTCCAACTCCAACCGCCTCCGGGAGGTCGGAGAGCAGAGCGGCCGTCGGTCTTACCTGATCGAGGACGCAGGCGATATCGATCCGTCCTGGTTCGGCGACGTCGAGAGCATCGGTGTCACTGCCGGGGCGTCGACTCCGGATGTCCTCGTGCAGGAGGTGGTCAAAGGCCTGCAGGAACTCGGCGCGACAGCGGTCCTGGAGATGGACGGGAGACCCGAGGCTCCATTCACCTGTATCGGGGAGACCGACCCCCCGCCATCCGGGGTGGATGCAATCCTCAGGTCATAGAAGAAAGTGACGGTTCCCATTCGCCAGCAGGCTGCGGTCCTCGGGTATATCGTCGGCCGACGGTTGGCCGGGCAAAAGGCGTATCCCCTCGTCCTCATGCTGGAGCCCCTGTTCCAGTGCAACCTTCGCTGCGCCGGCTGCGGCAAGACCAACCACCCCGAAGAGATTCTGAACATGAGGCTGACGGTCGACGAATGCCTCTCGGCGGCGGATGAATGCGGAGCCCCGGTGATCTCCATCGCAGGTGGCGAGCCTTTGCTGCACCCGGACATGCCCGAGGTCGTCCGGCGACTGGCGGAGCGCAGGAAGTTCCTTTATGTGTGCACGAACGGGATCCTCCTCGGCGAGAAGATGGATGACTATACCCCTTCGCCGTACCTGACGTTCTCGATCCATGTCGACGGCGGTCGCGAGCTTCACGACTCCATGGCCGGAAGGGAGGGTCTCTTCGACCACGTGATCCATATGGTCGAGGTCGCCTGCAGGAAGGGGTTTCGGGTAAACGTCAACTGCACCCTTTACAGGCAAACCACCGCAGCGGAATCGGTCGCGCTCTTCGAGCGGGTCTGCGGGCTGGGTGCGGAGGGGATCACCGTGGCGCCGGCGTTCAGCTACGAGGGGGTAAAGCAGCAGGGGATATTCATGGACCGCTATACCAGCAGGGACCGGTTTCGGGACATCCTCCGGCACGCCGACGGACGAAGGCTGCGATTCAACCATACCCCTCTCTACCTGGATTTCCTGGCGGGCAACCGGGAGTACCGGTGCACTCCATGGGGCAACCCCACGCGAAGCGTCCTCGGGTGGCAGCGGCCGTGCTACCTCCTGTCGGAAGGTTACGCGCCCAGCTTCAGGTCGCTCCTGGAGGATACGGACTGGGGCCGTTACGGGGTGGGACGCAACCCGAAATGCCGCCACTGCATGGTCCACAGCGGCTTCGAGGCCACCGCGGTGGAGGACACCCTCCGCCGTCCCTTTGCGGCGCTGAGAATCATGCTCATGGGCTGCCGAACCGGCCCTCTCTAGGAAGCCGGTCGACGAAGGGTGAAAAAGGTCACTTCAGGTGCGGCGTTGATCCGTATGGGCAACAGGCTGAATCCTATCCCCCGGTTCACATACAGCCGGTTCCCCGACTGCCCGTACCCGTCCTCGATCCATCCGTCGGCCTTGACTTCATCTTTCTCGATCATAGACATCCAGCTCCAGTGGGGAGTAAAGGGGATTCGAATCTGTCCCCCATGGGTGTGCGCGGCTACCGCAAAGGGAGCTGTCCGGGCAGGAAACAGGGGGAAAGAATCGGGGTTGTGCATCAGGACCACCCTGGGGGCATGGGGCGGCACCGCCGCCAAGGCGGTCTCCGGCTTGTCGTTGTGCACGTAGTGCGAGCCTATGCCGAGCAGATGGAGACGTTCCGCGGGGTTCTCCGGACCATCCTGCAGCCGGCCGGCAGGCGTGGCAAGTGCAACCGCTTCATTTTCAAGCACCTTAACGCCGGCCTCTTCCAGGAACCTGCGGACTTCATCGGCCAGCCACCTTTGGGCCAGCGCATCCCTGGTCTGCATCCCGTAATCATGGTTGCCGAGTACCGCGTACACGGGAATCTCCGCCTGGAGAAGCGGTCGAATGAGATCGACCGCTTCTCGAATTTCATCATAGACTTCTCTGATCTCCTCAGGCTCCCTTTCCTCGATCGTCTCCTCGACCGTTTCCTCGGCAAGCGGATGATAGACAAAATCACCGGCAATCAGCACGACCTCCGGCCTTTCCGAGGCCAGCAGAGACGCAATGCGCCGGACGGTGGCCGTGTTCGAAAGCCACATGCCCACCTGCAGATCGGCAATCACGGCGATTCGTTTGCCCTCCCATGCAGCGGGAAGGCCCGGGATTTCAGCCGTTTCGTCTCTTCGATCGATCATGGAAGGTTCGATGAATGCGCCATAGACCAGGACCGCCGCAAGGGCGATTCCCACGAAGATCATCCCGAACTTGACCGCTCTCATACCTTCTCCAGGAGCTTTCCTGCAATGGAAGTCATCCTTTCCGCGGAAGACAAGCCCGCCCGCCGTCCCCTGCCATCAGGTCCGGAAGGGCATGGCCAGAGAACGCGGCCCAGGCTCTCCTGAGGACCGAAAGCGCCACGATGAGGTCCCTCGTCATGCGCGCTGCTTCAGGGGCAAGGGAAGGTCTGCGGCAGAGATTCCTCCCGAGGAGCGGGAGGCAGACCTTCCCGGTTTCGTCGAGGCAGCGGGAGAGGTCCGGATCGAGGATTTCCCGAGCCGAATCGATCACGACCCGCAGGGCGAGGAAAGGGAGGTTCGCTTCCGCCGCCGCACGGGCGATGGAGCTGCTCTCCATGTCCGAGACAAGGCCGTTGGTCTTGCGGCACAGTTCAGCCTTTTGCTCCGGGGTTGAAAGGGGCGTCTTCACCGAGACGATCGTCCCTTGCCGGGCCGGGATCCCTTGCTCCAGGAGGCATTCGCAGGCAACCTTCGCGAAGACCGGATTCGATTCCCACAGCCCGGGCTCTTCCCCATCCCCCTCTTCCATGATCCTGCTGGTGACGACCAAGTCCCCCTTTTCCATGTCGGGTCTGAGGCCGCAGGCGACTCCGGCGCTCACCAGGAGACGGACGCCCTCCTCCGCAAGCCACCGCGCACCTTCAAGCCCCCTTTCGATCCCCACCCCCGAACGGAGCGCCACGATCTCCACGCCGGAAGGCAGCTCCAAGGTGCAGACGGCCCGTCCTGCACGGCCTTTCCAGGGGCGGACCCCCAGCAGCCACCATGCCTCGAGATCGAACGCAATCGGGACGCCCACTTTGGGTTTCATGTTTCCTGCCACCAGGGTTTCTGCCGCTTCACCTCCTCCTGTCGCATCTTCCTGCCTGTGCGCAGGCGCCTGTAGACAGCGAGGGCCCAGAGCGGAAAATACCGGCTGTATCCATGGTAGCGGAGGTAAAAGACGCGCGGAAACCCGGTCCCGGTGAAGAGCTCCTCGTGCCAGCCTCCATCGGGGTTCTGGGTGCTGAGCAGGTAATGAACGCCCCCCTGAACGGCGGAGCTTTCCTGCTCGCCGGCCGCCATAAGCCCCAGCAGGGCCCAGGCGGTCTGGGACGGTGTGCTTTTCCCTTTTCCGGCGAGAGAAGGATCGTTGTAGGTATAGCAGCTTTCTCCCCAGCCTTTGTCCGGGTTCTGGCATGACTCGATCCACCCGACCGCCCTGCGGATATAGGGCTGGGACATGTCTTCACCCGCCTGCCTCAGGCCCATCAGCACGGACCAGGTGCCGTAGAGGTAATTGACCCCCCACCGCCCGAACCATGCCCCGCAGGGCTCCTGCTGCCTTCGCAGGAACCGCAAAGCCCTTGCGATCGGCGGAGAATCTCGTTTGAACCCGAGCATGGAGAGGAGCTCGACACAGCGCCCGGTGAGATCCGCCGTGCTGGGATCGAGAAGGGCACCATGGTCTGCGAACGGGATGTCGTTGAGGTGAAGGCTGTTATTGTCGATGTCGAACGAGCCCCATCCGCCGTCGGAGCTCTGCATTCCCAGCACCCATCTTACCGCCTTCGCAATTCGATCCCTGCGCTCTTCGTCTCCCAGGCAACCGGCGCGGAGGAGAGACATGAGGACGGCGGGCGTATCGTCCACGTCGGGATAGAAGTTGTTCTCGAACTGAAATGCCCACCCACCCGGTTCGACGTCCGGCATCCTTGCGCACCAGTCTCCCTGGGATTGGATCTGCTGTCGAAACAGCCACTCCACGGATGAGGTCACCGCCTGGTGTCTGGGGGGAACGCCCTCCTCCAGCAGTGCGGAAAGGCTGAGGCAGGTATCCCAGACCGGCGAAACGCAGGGCTGGCAGAACCCCTCGTCCCCACGCATGACGACAAGGCTGTCCAGGGCGTCCATCCCCCTGGCCAGATCCGGGTGATGCTCCGGAAACCCGAGGGTCTTCAGGGCCAGCACGGCGTTGACCATGGCCGGGAAGATGGCGCCGATCCCTCCCTTGCCCTTCATGCGTTCGAGGGTCCAGCCCGTAGCTTTCCTCAGCGCCCTTTCCCTCGTTCCATGAGGCGCAAACCGATCCAGCCGTTTGAGCAGCCTGTCCAGGTGAATGAACAGGTTCTTCCTCCGATCTCCCCGGACCAGGCAATCCAGGTGGAACAGCTCCTGGGGGGGTTGGAGGAAAAGCTCCGCCACCCCTTCACCGGACCCCAGGCGGCATACGGGTTTTTTGTTGAACAGGATGAGCAGGGGAATCATCACCGTCCGGGACCAGTACGAGACCTTGCTGGTGTGAAAGAAAAACCACCTGGGCAACAGCATGATCTCGATGGGCATGGCAGGGACGGTCCGCCATGGGATCTGGCCGAAGAGCGCCAGGGTGATCCGCGTAAATACGTTGACCCTGGAAGCCCCGCCCATCCCAAGGACGGCCCGGCGCGCGTCGACCATGTGCGGTTGATCGGGGGAGTCGCCCAGGAGCTTCAGGGCAAAGTAGACCTTCGTCGAAGCGCTGACCTCCGCAGCGCCTTCCTTGTAGATGGGCCAGCCGTCCTTCCGCAGCTGTCTTCTTCGCAGGTAGTTGGACAGGCGGGTCGCGAGCTCTTGGGGTATGGGTCTGTTCAGAAAGCGCTGCAGCAGGACGTATTCCGCCGGGATGGTGCAGTCCGCTTCCAGATCGAAGACCCAGTATCCTTCTGCGTTCTGTAAAGAAAGGATGTGTTCTCGGGCCCGGGATACGGCCTCGTTCAGTCGATCAACGCTGAAGAGCGCCGCCTTGGAGGACTCGGCGGCCGAGGCCGTCCGGTCCAGGTTCTGTTCGGTTGTTTCCACGCCCCCACCTCGTATGCGCTTCTGAGCAGACCTTTATTCGTACCCCTCTCTCTCACTGCCGGTCGATCGTGCAGCGTACCGCTGAAACAACCACGCGGATCACAAGGCAATGCGGGAGCTTGTGCGAGGCTCTCGCAGCAGGTTTCTCAGCATACTGCCAATGATCTGACCGCGCCCATCGAGGGGGAATCAGTCAACTCTCTGAAGGTTCCTCCGAAGGGGCTGTATTCGGGGGGCTATATCACCCCCTTGGCATTCAAAATACAGGTTTGCTCTTATTTCTGCGGGAACGCCCGGCAGAGTAAAATCCCGCCACGAAGATACCGGGGAGACTCGCCACAAAGACACGGAGACACGAAGGGACACGAGGGGAAAAAGGTTTCTTGGTGACCTCGTGTCTTCGTGGCGGCTTTGGGTTTCTCGAATGAAGAAGACGCTGATCACAGGGGCTTCCGGCTTCGTCGGCTCTGCGGTCCTCCGCCGGCTCCTTTCATGCGGACATGAAATGAGGGCCCTGGTCCGTCCGGAGAGCGACCGGCGGAACCTTGCAGCACTGGACGTCGAGGTCGTGGTCGGGGACCTCAGGGATCCTGCATCCCTGGACCGCGCCCTGGAGAACTGTCGCGCGCTGTTTCATGTTGCGGCCGACTACCGGCTGTGGGTGCCCAGGCCGGGGGAGATGTATGAGACCAATGTGGAAGGGACCAGGAACATCCTGCGCGCAGCAGCCGGGAAAGGGGTGGAACGGATCGTGTACACCAGCAGCGTGGCCACCCTGGGTTGTCTGCCGTGCGGGGGCTCTGCCGACGAGGAGACGGAATCGTGTCTTGCAGACATGATCGGCCACTACAAAAGGTCCAAGTTCCTCGCGGAGATCGAGGTCCGAAGGCTCGTGAGGGAGGAGGGTCTGCCGGTGGTGATCGTGAACCCATCCACCCCGGTGGGTCCTCGAGACGTGAAGCCTACGCCGACGGGGAGGATGATCCTGCAGGCGGCCCGGGGCCGCATGCCGTGCATCGTGGATACGGGCCTGAACTTTGTCCACGTGGACGACGTGGCCGGAGGGCACCTGCTGGCCTTTGACCGGGGGGTCGTCGGAGAACGGTATATCCTCGGCGGCCAGAACATGACGCTGAAGGAGGTCCTGACCGAACTGGCGGCCTTTACCGGCCATCCGGCACCGAGCCTCTGCCTCCCCCACGGCCTGATGCTGCCCCTGGCCTATGCGGCGGAGGCGCTGGCCCGATGGTGCGGGTCCCATGATCCCCTGATGACCGTCGACGGGGTCCGCCTTTCGAAGAAGAAGATGTTCTTCTGCGACGAGAAGGCGAGAAAGGACCTGGGGTACAAGCCCGGACCTGCGCGCATGGCCCTGAGCGATGCAGTTGACTGGTTCAGGGAAAACGGGTATCTCCGATGTAAATGAAATTGAATCCGATCGAGCGAGTACTGCGGGGAGTCACCCTGGTCCAGGCGCGCCGTCCGGTGTGGGTCCTGGCCCTGGCACTGGGTCTGGCGGCCGTCTCGATCCTCTACACGTTCCGGAACCTCGAGTTCCAGACCGGCCAGCTGGACCTCATATCGCCGGACAATCTCCTGAAGCAGAACATGGAGCGGCTGGGCGGTTTCAGCGCGCTGGACACCTTCATCGTCGTGATCGAGAGCCGCGACGAGCAGCGGTCGCTGCAGTTCCTCCACGGCCTGGTTCCGCTCCTGGAGGCCGACCCATACCACTACCGTCAGGTCTTCTATCGGGTGAACCCGGAAGCGTTCAGGCCATGGGCCCTCCTGTACCTGGGGCCGGATCAACTCAGGGATCTCCAGGAGGGGATACAGGAACATCTCTCCCTGATCCGGGACCTGGCCCGGTCGCCTGATCTCGTCCGGTTCTTCAGGGCCGTGAACCTCGAGATGACCTCCGCCATGGTCGGGGAGCTCTTCACCGGATTCCTCGATGAACCCCGGGAGGAGAGGCCGAAAGAGCCGCTGGATCTCTCGTTCCTGGCGCGCACCCTGGAGGAAATGGAGCAGTGGCTCGATGGAGATCGATCCCTGGCAAGCCCCTGGGAGCCCCTCCTGATGCAGGGGCAGGGGAGAAGCCTGTCGGAGGAAGGCTACTTCTGGACCGAGGACAGGCAGTATCTCCTGATCTTCGTCACGCCCAACCGCAAAGAAGGTTTCACCGAGACCCTTCACGCCCTCGCTGCGCTCAGGGAGAAGATCGCACGCCTCCAGAAAGAGTTTTCGGACATCCAAGCCGGCGTCACGGGCATCGAGGCGTTGAACCAGGATGAAATGGGGGTGGCTTTCGAAGACATGGGCGTCGCCACCCTGATCTCGCTCGTCGGCCTTGCCCTTCTTCTCATGCTCTTCTGGCGCGGGTGGCGGCTGCCTCTCCTGGAGATGATCGAACTGTCGGTGGGCCTTTCCTGCACCTTCGGGCTCACCACCCTGTTCATCGGACACCTGAATATCCTCTCGATCACGTTCGCTCCCCTGCTGCTGGGGCTGAGCATCGACTACGGCATCCACTTCCTTGCTCGATATCAGGAGGAGGCGCGTCAGCCGGGCGTCTCAAAAGAAGAGGCCGTGCAGGCCGTCATGCTCAAAGTCGGTCCCGGTATCCTCCTCGCCGGGGTGACCGCGGCCCTCTCGTTCTTTCCCCTCGTGTTCACCGGATTCAAGGGCCTCGCGGAGCTGGGGATGATCACCTCCATGGGCATGATCACGAGCACGGTCACCACACTCTGCCTCCTCCCGGTACTCACGATCCTCTTCGGCGGGGCGGTCGGGAGGAGGAATCCGGCGGTCCCGGCCCCCGGTGCGAGGTTGGGCTTCGGCCGGTCAAGGGCGTGGATGATCCTGGTCCCCGGGGGAGCGGCTCTGGCGCTTTCCCTCTGGGCTGCGCCCCGGGTCTCGTTCGACCTGAACCTGCTGGGTCTCCAGTCCCGGGAAGCGGAGTCGGTCGTCTGGGAGAAGAGACTCCTCGAGGGGTCCAAGAAGTCCAGCATGGCGGCCGCGCTCCTGGTCGATTCCCTCGATGCGGTGAGGCCCAAAATGGAAGTGCTCGAAGGGTTGCCGACCGTGTCGGAGGCGCAGAGCATCCTGAGCTTTCTCCCGAGGGATCAGGAGCAGAAGATCCGAATCCTCCGGGAGATATCCCCGCTTGTCGCCGGCATCGAGCCCCTTTCAGCCCCCGACCGCGACATCGACCTCTCGGGACTGGACGAGGTCCTGGGACAGATCCGCTTCAAGATGACGGAGCGGACGGGATCGGATGTGAGGCTGAGCGAGCCCTTGCAGAACCAGATGGAGCGGGTGCGTGAGTCGATCGATTCGTTGCGGCAGCGCTTCCGTTCCATGCCCCCCGGTCTGATCGGCAGTCTGGAAGAATTTGAAAGGGCCCTGATGAGGGACCTGGGGGAGAAGCTGGAGCTGGTGCGGACGAACGCCCGGGCGGCCCCCATGCGGATTTCGGACCTTCCCGAACCCCTGGTGCAACGCTTCGTGAGCGGAGACGGCCGGTACCTGATCAGGATCTTCCCAGCGGTGGACATCTACAACCGGGATCTCCTGGGAAGTTTCGTCGGGGAGGTCGTGGCCGTGGCGCCTGAGGCCGCAGGAGAACCTGTCTCCTGGTTCTTCTTCACCAAGGCGTTTCGGGACGCGTGCATCGGTGCGGCCGTTTACGCGGTCGGCTTCATCCTGGTCGTGCTCCTGCTCACCTTTCGCGATCTCGGGACGGCCCTCCTGGTGGTTACACCACTCGTGATCGGCACGGCCTGGACGTTCGGACTGATGGCCCTGCTCGACATCGACCTGAACCTCGCCAACACCGTCTTTCTCCCCCTGGTGGTGGGCGCGGGGGTCGAATACGGCATCATCATCATGCGGCGCCGTCTCGAGGAAGAGGGGGGAGCCGAGACCGTCGCCCTGCCCTGGTCCACCCTCAAGGGGGTGGCCCTGGCAGGACTCACCACGGCCGTAGGGTTCGGGAGCCTGACCATATCGAGCCACCAGGGCATCTACAGCCTGGGATTGCTTGCTGCGGTGGGGAGTCTCAGCATCCTGGCCGCGGCGGTGCTGTTCCTACCGGCGATCCTGCAGGTGACGCAGCGGGGAAAGTAGTTACGAAAGGGAACCTGCAAACAACCACCTGTCTTGGCCCCCTTGGGGGGCGCGCGATACCACCGGTGCAATGGTGGTATCCATTGAGACGGAACGAACGAGGGTCTCCATGAAAGCAAAGCATCTTCTGACGGCTTGTCTGCTCCTGATCGTCATGGTCCGTCCTGCCCATGCCGGTGAGCCGACCGAACGGGTCCGGACCCTGCTCGAGGAGGCGATCTCCATCCGGACGGGGGAAGGGACCAGGGAAGAAAAACGGGTTGCCGTCATGAAGGCCATCGACACGGGGTTCGATTTCGATCGAATGGCCGAACGGGCCCTTGGGGGCTACTGGAGCCATCTGAGTCCGGAAGAGCGGGTCGAGTTCCAAGGGCTCTTCCGGGAGCTGTTCCAGGATTCCTATTCCTTCATGGTGCTTGAGAACCTGGGACAGGAGAAGATCCGCTACCAGGATGAAAATGTGCGGGGGGATGCCGCCACCGTCGAGACCGTCATGGTCAGGCGGAACGCGACCCTGTCGGTGGACTACGATCTGGCGAACGTGGCAGGAAAGTGGCTCATCCAGGACGTGAGGATCGACGGGGTCAGCATCCTGAAGAACTATCAGGCGTCTTTCACCAATGTGATCCGGCGCGATTCGTTCGAAAAGCTGATCGAGAAGATGCGTGCCAAGAAGAGAGAGATCGAGAAGAGCCCCTGACCCCCATCTCTCCCCATGGACCCGGTCGGAGGGAGTTCACACGTGGTCGGCCTGAAATCGTTTACAGCCAGAGATGGGAGAGCTCAACGGGGGGGCTCGTCGGATTTCCCTTTTCATCCTCTCCGAAGTTGCACTTCGAAAGGAGCTTCAGGTCCTCCAGGACCCTCTTGTCGCCCTCGAAGATCACCGTCTTGTAGCCCCGCCTGGCGATCAGGCCGGCTGCCATGGTGATGCTCAACACGTTGCTTGCATCATAGACCTTCCCGTCGACGATCAGGGAGAGCTTCGTCCCATAGTGCTTCGCCAGCTTGACGATCAGACTGGCGGGCCTGAGGTGGAACCCGAGCTTCTCGGGGACCCTCAGCTCGCAGGTATCGATCTCCGTATACTTACCCAGCAGGTCGCAAGCCAGTCCCTTGCCGATCTGCAGGTAACGGTTTGCGTGAAACAGGGCGAAGTTGACCAGGATGTCCAGGATCTTGGATGAGTCGAGAATGAGCGGGACCCCTCTTCCATCCTTTTCATGGACGGCGGTGAGGATGTGTCTCTCGTAGAGGTGAGACAGCCAGTTGACGATGCTCATGAGATGCATGGGCATGGAGATGAAGCTCCTGAAACGCTTCGGGTTCTCGTCCTGCGACTCCAAGGGGGTGCGACGGATATGGTGATCATAGGTCGACTGCAGGTTGTGGATCAGGGACATGACCTCCCGCGACCGCTCCTCATCCACAAGGTGGGGAACGATGCTCATCAGGCTCTCCGTCTTGATCTTTCCGTTGTTCCAGCCGAAGTGCTCCATCTTGCCGATGACACCCAGGTATTGCGAGGCGATCTTGGCGAGGACCCTTCTCGCATCGGATTCTTCCCCGTCCTCGTCGTCGATGGTATAGGGGAGGCGTTTCTGGCGATAGTAGTCCCCGAACGAGTCTTCCCGCAAGGCTCCCCTGGGGAGCTTCATGCCCAGTCTCACCGCTTCCTTCTTGAGCTCGTCAAAGAGGCCGAAGATGGCCTCGTCCAGAAATGTCGAAACCCTGCGCGCATCCTCCACGAACCGGTTGGATTCGTCTTCCTGGAAATCGTAGGCATGGTACCGGTTGAGGACATGCCCGAGGATGAAGCTGACCTTCCCGAGGTTCCGGATGCACGCGACCAGCTCGCCGAAAAAGTGCCAGGTCTTGTTGTCTCTTGCACAGTGGTCATCCAGAAAGCTCTCGAGTTCCTCGGACTCCCCGATCAGATGGGAGTAGAACTTCCTGGTATGGGAGCTGCGCTCGTTCTGGAGGAAGCCGTGAATCTTCAGAAGATTGCGGGAATGCTCCTGCACCAGCTGCAGAAACTCCTCCTCTGAGATGATCTCGGTCAAAGACGCTTGCATGTGGATAGACCTTCAGGTTCCAGTTTTTTCCCTAACGCAGGCCTTACGGCCGCAGCCAAATCCCGCCGCCGGGACATGCCAGGCGGCAGATCTTCTCTGCAACTCCACTTTCCATTCGAGAATAGAAGGCACGCCCTGAACCGTCAAGGAGAATGTGGAACGGTCTGGTTACATGCCGGAAAACCTGGTCCTGCGGGCCGGAAAAGGGACCTCCCGGAATAATGGAAGAATGCATTCCGGTTTGTCCGTGCCATTAACTTCGGCCGGCCCGGGGATTTCCAGGGCCGGTCCTCGGGGCTCGCTATTCATGACCGGAACCACCTCACGGATTTCAACGGGATATGGCTTTGTTCGAGCCTGTGGATGATCTTGTGGGACAGCTTGTCGGCGTTCCCTCTGTAGAAGATCCTCAGGGACATCGTAGCCGTGGTGGTCTGGGTCTCATAATCCCGCTTCATCCCGAAGGAGGTGATCATCACCTCCCTGGTTTTCACCAGGTCGATGATCCGACCGACATCCACGCCGATCGGGACCTTCACCTCCAGGTCCCGGTAGATGTCTTTTCGATAGTACCTTTCGATTCGGCGGAGCAGGACGAGCGCAAAGAGCGCCAGGCCGGTCGTGAATGCGGCGATCAGGTACAGCTCCACGCCTGAGGCCATCCCGATGGCCGCAGCGGTCCAGAGGCAGGCGGCCGTCGTGAGGCCTCGGACCGTGAAACCCTCCTTGATGATGACTCCGGCGCCCAGAAAACCTATCCCGGTCACGACCTGGGCCGCGATCCTCCCCGGGTCCGTCACCCTGGTCATCCCGGCCGGAGTGTCGATATCGAGGGTGGCGATATAAATCGACAGGATCATGAAGAGCGCCGATCCGGCGCTCACCAGCATGTGGGTCCGCAGGCCCGCCCCCCTCCCATGGATGTCGCGCTCCAGACCGAGGATCCCGCCGAGAAGGGCGGCATAGCCGATACGAAGAAGGGAGTTCCAGGGTACCTGGGAAAGGATCCAATCCAAGATGTGTTCCTCTGAGGGGACTGCCGGATCGAAACAGCCAACTTAAACCTCTATCGGTTTTTCCGCAGGGAAGGTGGGTATTGCAGGAGGAAATGTCAAGCGACCCGGCATGGATCGACCGGACAACCACGAGCGACCCGCATGGCCAGGGAGACCGGGAGGTCCCGCTCCTGCATTATTCAGAAGGGGTCGGAGTCCTTCCTGGAGGATTACGCGGATCTTCAGGTGGCCCTGGTCAGGCTGCACGACAAGAGCGATCCGGTGGTGTCCGGCAAGCGCTGAGAAAATCCCCTCAAGAATCCTGAGGCCCGTCCCGTTCGCAGGACACCGGCGAACGGGACGACGGCCTCATCCGGCTATTGCTGCAGAGCTCCCCCTCATCCTTCCTGAACCCTGAAACACTGCATCTTCTTCCAGGGGTCGCCTCCCTCCGGCACCGAGGAGCAGGATGGGTTTCGCTCCGCTCCACCCATCCTGCAACCATAGAGATCCCCCTCGGGTTAATGGAACACTCTGGTCCCTGATGCCTCGGCCTGATTCGTCTTCAGGACGATCTTGATGCAGTTCTCCACCTTGTCCCTGAACATCTCGTATCCGTGCGGCCCGTCCTCCAGTCGCATCCTGTGGGTGATCACGAAGCCGGGGTCGATCTCGCCCTTCCGGATCCGTTCGAGCAGCGGCCGCATGTATTTCTGGACGTGGCACTGTCCGGACCTGATCGTCAGGGATTTGTTCATCACCGCCCCCATCGGGAACTTGTCGATCAGGCCTCCGTAGACCCCGATCACCGACACCGTCCCGCCCCTCCGGCAGGCCATGACAGCCTCGCGCAGCGCGACGGGTCGGTCGGTCTCGGCCATGACCGCCTGCTTGGCACGGTCATAGGCGTAGATGCCCCCGGTCGTGTGCGCCTCCAGCCCCACCGCATCGATGCATGCGTCGGGCCCGCGGCCACCCGTCATCTCCTTCAGCGCCTCCAGGGTGGAGGTTTCTTCATAGTCGATCACCTCCGCGCCGACCTTTTCCCGTGCCATCCGGAGCCGGTCGGGGAAGCGGTCGATGCCGATGACACGCTCTGCGCCGAGGAGAAAGGCGCTCTTCATCGCGAATTGGCCGACCGGGCCGCAGCCCCATACGGCGATGGTATCGCCCGGCTGGATATCGCACATCTCCGCTCCCATGTACCCCGTCGGGAAGATGTCGGAGAGGAAAAGGACCTTGTCGTCCGGCAGCTCCCGGGGGACCTTGAGGGGGCCGACGTCGGCAAAGGGTACACGCGCATATTCGGCCTGTCCCCCTGCGAACCCCCCCACGATGTGCGAGTACCCGAACACGCCCGAGGGCGAATGGCCCCACATCTTCTCCGCAATCCACGCATTGGGGTTGGAATTCTCGCAGACGGAGAACAGCCCCTTCCGGCAGGAAAAGCATTTGCCGCAGGCGATCGGAAAGGGGACGACCACCCGATCGCCCTTTTGAAGGTTCCTGACCTCTCTTCCTGTCTCGACGACCTCGCCCATGAACTCATGACCCATGATGTCGCCCTTCTTCATCATCTGGACGAACCCGCCGTAGAGGTGCAGATCGGAGCCACAGATGGCGGTCGAGGTGATTCTGACGATTGCGTCCCTCTGGTCCAGGATCTGGGGATCCGGGACCTCTTCCAGCCTTACGTCGTTTTTTCCCATCCAGCAGATCGCTTTCATAATCCCTCCTCCGCCGTCGGCCTTCGACCCTGTTCACGAAGATATTCAGGGGGCTTCCATCCCTCCCCGCCGATCCCGCGCTCTGATTTGGAAGGGGGCCGCGCCGGATGCATCCTGGGATGAATGCTGGCCTCCGACCTCACGATGTCCCCGGTCTCCAGGATCTGCTTCATACGCCGCAACCCGTTCTCGACCTGCTGCCCCGGCTCGGCGCCGGAGAGCCTCGCGACGGCGGCCCCGATCGGGCCGCCGGGCGGCGTGTATTCGACCTCCAGCCTCACCAGTGTGCCCCGCCCCCCGGTTGCACGCTCGAACCGCACGGCTCCGGTGGTGCTCATCTGGGACCCCTCCACGGAGCGCCACTCCATCAGTGAATCGGGCTCGTCGCGGGTGATTTCGGAATTCCACTCCACGGTCATTCCGGCCGGCGCCCTGCCCTTCCAGCGGGAGATCCTGTCGCTCAGGATCTGAATGGACTCGAGGCGTTCCATGAATCTCGGGAGGTTTCTCAGGTCGCGCCAGAACGCATAGACCTCTTCGGGCGGACGGTCGACGATGATGGTCTTGACAAACCTCATGCGCCCGTCTTTCGAGGCCGTGCGTGTCAGTTCGCGGCTGCAGTACATGTCGAGGGCCGTCATGCCGAGGACCGCGGCCGTGGCCGTCGCCAGTCTCGTCCGGTTTGTGTCCTCCGATCTCATGGCCGATCCCAGTGTGGCGATATCCACCATGTCTCCCGCCACCCTGCTCCACATCCAGCCGTCCACGCCTCGCCCGGACAGGATGCCGGCCCCTGCCGTGAACTGGCCAATGCCGTAGAGGCGCAGGAGCGCCCGGTTTCCAGCGCGGTCCGGCAGGCCGATCCATTGCGACATCTTCCCGGGCGCCACCATCTTGGCCAGCCCCAAACCTATGCTGAACCACCCCAGACCTTTTGCAAGCGGCCCTATGCCCTTGTTCATCCCAGACCGTTTGCGCCCTTTGCAGCGGACTCCGGTTTGCCCCTCCATAGATTCCTCCTGGTCTGAATTCGTTGTGGGTACCCCCTCCACATAAGGTGGGGTTCTCAGGGAACGACAGGTGCTCGGGACCCTCTCCCAAGCACCGAGATACCGGAGAGTGGACACTCTCTCCTGGACCCAGCGTAGAAGCAGGCCGTTCGTGTCTCAATAGGGGTGGGGTCGTATTCCATCCCGGGCGCAGGCGTAATTCCATTTTGTCCGGGATTCATGTAAGCTGCCACACTGGTAAGCCTCGGTTGAAAGGGGAACGGCAGTGACAGGGGCACGGATCAAGACGAGGAAGGTCCTGGCGTGGGGGATGGGGTTGGTCTCCCTGTTCCTCCTTTCCTTCCTGCTGCTGGCCCCTCGTATCGTCCGGATGGAGGGTTTCCGGGAGAAGCTCATTCAGGTCCTTTCAGAGAGGGAGGGGATACAGCTCAACTTTGAGGAGGTGGAGCTCTCCTATCTGCCCCTGCCCCATCTGAAGATCACCCAGCCGACCATAGCGGCCCCCGGAATCGGAACCGGGCACCTGGAGACGCTTTCGGTTTACCCCCGCCTCCCGGAACTCCTCCAGGGAAAGGCGGAGTTATCGAGAATCGAACTGCTCTCCCCCCGGTTGAGGATCGCCGTTCCCGGAGTGGACAAAGGAGATCCCTCGTCGGCCATGGGACTCCTTCCGCTTCCTTTCTCTTTTGGGTCGGCAACCCCCGACCTGGAGGTGGTGGTCCGCGGCGGAACGGTCGACATGGTCCGGGGGGACCGGATGGTGTGTTCATTGCGGGACCTCGATATCGAGGCGACCCTCCGGCCCAAGGGGCTCCTGCTGCGGTTGTCCTGCACCTCCGACCTGTGGGGCCGGCTCTCCCTGGCGGGCAGGATAGACCCTCGGACCCGACAAGGTCAGGGACAGGTGGACATCGAGCGTCTCCGGCCGCACTCCCTGGCTCCCCTCCTCTTCCCGGCCGCCGTCGAGTTCGGAGAATCCGTGGTGAATCTCGGGTGCGCGTTCAAGATCGAGGGACCCCAGGAGGTCGAGATGGAGATCGGGGGATCCATCCCGCTCCTGACCGTGTTGCGGGATGGGAAGGAGGCTGTCTTCAAGTGCAGCGGTTTCAGAGGAACAGTCTCTGCCGGCCCTGGCGGGCTCAGCCTCTCCGTCAAAGAGGCCCGTCTCGAGGAGCCCCTGATGACCGTCTCAGGGGAGTACACGGCAGGCAGAGCCGGGCGGAGGATCCGCCTGGAGGGAAGGGAGGTGGACCTCTCCGCCGCAAGGAAGACCGCCGCCGCATTCTGGGGGAGTCAACCCGAGGCGGCCGCACCACTCGACATCGTCCGGGAAGGGAAGGTCCCCTCCGTGACCCTTCAGTCCCGAGGAGCGACATGGGATGAACTCTTCGACCTCGACCGCATGGCGATCCATTTCAGACTCGAGGACGGAACTCTCCTCCTGCCGCAGGGAGGGCTGGACCTGGAGGGTGTAAGGGGCGAGGCGGTCATCGCAGGGGGCGTGCTCGAAGCGAAGGACCTCCAGGCCCGGTTGGGGAAGGCCACAGGACAGGGCGGCACGCTCAGGCTGGGTCTTCAGGGTGAAAATGCACCCTTCCATCTGGAGATCGAAGTGGACGCAGACCTTGCGGAGACGGCTGGAGCGCTGAAACGGCTTGTGGCCGACAAGTCGTTCCTGGGCGAGTTGGAGAAGATCCGCAACCTGCAGGGGAGGGCGAACGGCAGGCTGATCCTGGGAGAGACCGTCTCGAACATCCTTGCGCGCGTCGACGCCCACCGGTTCGACCTGTGGGCCGAACGCGACGGGATACCCTCTCCCGTCAAGCTCGAAGGGGGCCGGCTGCAGTACGAGGGGACCGGTCTGCGGCTGGGAGACCTCCAGTGCGGCATAGGCGGGTCCGCGGTGACCGTGCTCTCCTGCGACCTGCAGTGGCAGAAGGAACCTCGGATGGCGATCGACATCAAGGAGGGGAAAATAGCCATCGAAGAGGTCTTCTCATGGATCCACGCGATGGATCCGCTCCGGCCCGGGTTCAAAGGGATCCGCAAGATCGGGGGGGAGATGATCCTGAGAGAGTGCCGGATCAAAGGCCCGGTGACGGCCCCGGACAAATGGCAGTTCGATACGAGTGGGAATGTCGTCGGCCTGAGCTTGGAGACGGATTCCCTCCCGGGACCGCTCCGGATCGCAAGAGGAGCGTTCAGGGCGGACCCCAAGGGCTTGATCCTGGAAGAAGTGCAGGCCAGCATGTTGGATACCGTCTTGAACGTCTCCGGAGCAGTCCATGGAGACCTCCACTCCCTGAGGAAGGCGGACCTGAAGCTGGGGGGGAAGATCGGGACCCGGACCATCGGGGTGATGCCCGAGTGGTACCTGGAGGGGAAGCCGCTGCGCGTGCGCTCGGCCCTCTCCCTGGAGTCCGGCCGCCTCGCGTGGGAGCCTGAGAAGTCCGTCGCTTTCAAGGCGGCCGTGAAGGTGTGGAACGGACCGGATGTCTCCCTGGACATCCGGCAGGACCATGGACTTTGGACAATCGAGAGGATCCTCCTGAAGGACGGGTTCTCGAATCTCGCTTTCTCATGCGGCCTTCGGGAGGAGGGGGCCGATTTCTCGTTC
Source organism: Deltaproteobacteria bacterium (assembly GCA_020060215.1). Next base: position 20,843 of record JAGVAP010000070.1, read on the forward strand.
ACCGGCACGCTGCACGAAAGGACACTGGACAGCATCTTCGAGGGATATCAATTCCAGAACGGTTGGCTGAAGGGAGATCTCCAGGTTCACCTCGATTACAGGACGTTCCTGAATTCGTGGGCCCGCGGGAAGCTGGAGGCGGAAGGCTTTACCATCCTGCACCTCCTTCCCGCCCAGGTAGAGCTGAACCGGGTCTCCCTGGCCGCGGATGGTGACCGGGTGGGGCTGAAGTCCGTGGAATTCGAGTGGGCGGATACCGGCTTCAGGGCCGGGGGATCGCTGCAAAAGGGCGAAAAGGGGCTCCTGATGGACATGGATGTCTACTCCTCGATCCTGGATTGGGAACGGGTGAAGGGTTTCATTCCTTCATCGAGAGGAGGGGGGCCGCTGCGGATCCCTCTCACGGGATCGGTGCGCGTCCATTTCGGGGAGTTCGCTTTCAGTCCCTACACCTGGCGCCCTTTCAAGGCCGAGGCCGTGTTTGCCGGTGACAAGGTGGAGGCCAGGATCACCGAGGCGAATACCTGCGGCCTGTCCACCCCGGGCCATGCGCTCGTCACACCGGAAGGGTGGTCTTTCCGCTTCGATGCCCGGGCGAGCGGACTCGAGCTCCGGCCCTGCATCGAGTGCTTTTCCGAAGGAGGGGGGAAGATCACCGGAAAATTCCAGCTCGACCTGCGGGTCAGGGGGAAAGGGAGGGAGTCCGAGCTCCTCCGGTCGCTCGAGGGAAACGTATCCTTTTCCGCCACCCACGGGAGGGTCCTGGAGCACATCATGTTCCAGAGGATCCTTCACTTTCTCAGCCTCACCGAGGTCCTGAGGGGCAAGGTCCCCGACCTCGGGAAAGAGGGGTTTTCCTACGACTCCATTGCGATCAAAGGGGAGATCCGCGACGGCCGCTGCATGCTCAGGGAGGCGGTCCTGGACGGGGTGGACATGGAGGTCGGTTTTGAAGGTCAAGTCGACCTGGTTGACCGAACCGTCAACGGCAGGCTGCTGGTCGCCCCATTCAGGACGCTGGACCGGATCGTGAACTTCATCCCCCTGGTGCGTACGATCATGGGGGGGACCCTGGTCTCCATCCCCATCAAGGTGGAAGGGAGCCTGCTCGACCCCAAGCTCACCCCCCTTGCCCCGTCCGCCGTCGGGCAGAGCCTCATGGACATGATGAAGAGGACCTTTCTGCTGCCCGTGGAGATCTTCGATCCGGCGAAACACAGATGAGGAAAACCCGGGTCCTGTGGCAAGGCCGGAGAGCATCGGCTCAGCCGGAACAGGATCCTCGTGGCTTCATGGAATGATGGAACGGTGGAATGATGGGGCTCGAAGCTGCAAAGCCATCTCCTGGCTCCTCCATCCAGGCTTCAGTCCCGTGTAGTGCGGCCGAAATCCCTTTTCTGGTTCCTGGGAGCCGGACCTCTAGGGTGTCCTCTGTTCTCTCCGTTTGGCCGCACGGATCGGCGTCCTGAACACAAGGGAGAGGTCGTCCGATCTTCGGATGTCGAGTTTGACCTCATCCTTCTCGATCTCGAAGTACTTGGAGATGACCTCGACGATCTCGCGCTGCAGGTCCGTCAGGATCTCGTTCGAGACGTCGAGCTTATCGTAGATCAGTGCAAAACGAAGTCTTGTCTTGGCCGCTTCCTTGCTGCCTTTTCCGCCGGTGAACTTGCGCAACCACGTGGTGAGCATCCGGATCCCCTCAATTCTTCATGCCGAGTTTTGAAGTCAACTTCCGCCAGAGGCTCCTTTGCCCTTGGGGGACCTGGATGGGAAGATCCGCATTGCCGTTGAGGCGCACGGCAATACGCTTGAAGGCTTCCCCGGCCTGGGAGCCCTTTTCGAGCACCAGAGGGACTCCGGTGTTCGTGGAGACCACCACACGGTCATCCATGGGGACGAGGCCGAGGAGATCAATGGACAGGACCTCCAGGACGTCTTCATGGCTCAGCATGTCCCCCCTCTCCACCATCTCCGGCACGATTCGGTTGACCACCAGCCTCGGCGTGATGGACCGGGCGTAGAGGAGCCCGATGACCCGATCCGCATCCCGCACGGCGGAGACCTCCGGTGTGCAGATGACCACCGCCTCGTCGGCGGCGGCAATCGCGTTCTGAAAACCCCTCTCGATGCCCGCCGGGCAATCCATGAAGATGTAATCGAACTCCTTCCGCAACTCCCGGCACAGCCGGACCACCTCGTCCGGTTCGATCACATCCTTGTTGTCGCTCTGCGACGCAGGGATGAGATAGAGATTCTCGATCCTCCGGTCCTTGATCGCGGCCTGCTTGATCCTGCACTTCCCCTTGACCGCATCGACCACGGTAAAGACGATCCTGTTCTCGAGCCCCATCACCACATCCAGATTCCTGAGGCCGATGTCCATGTCGACCACCGCGACACGTTTTCCTTCCAGGGCCAGGGCGGCCCCTATATTCAAAGTGGCCGTGGTCTTGCCCACGCCCCCTTTGCCCGATGTAACGACAACGATCCGTCCGTCCAAGGTTCACCTCTTTTGCTGGGTTGGTTCCTGTACATGCTCCTGGGAATACGATCGCGTATTCACTTGTCGTCCACTCTTCGTGCTCTTCCCGTGATCCTTCATCTCACCTCCGGCCACTGCAGGCGCCGGAAGGGACCGGCTTTCAGGTAATCCTCAATCTTGATCGCGCCGTCTCTTACGCATGCGAATTCGGCTCCGCCCTTGCCGGACGGAGAGATCGGACCGGTGTCGATCACTCCCGCAATCTGAACCTGCATGGGTCTGAAATCGAGGGCCAGTACGATCGCCTCGGGGTGGTTGGGTTGACCTGCAGCCGCCGTCCCCTGGAGACTGCCGATGATGAGGATGTCGCCGCCGGCGATCACCTCCCCTCCCGGGTTCACATCGCCGAGCAGGACCAGGTGCTTCCTCGCGGTGACGTTCTGCCCTGAACGGACCCGACCCGAAAGGATGAGCGCATCGCTTCGGCGGTTGCGCCAGGCCTGTACAACGTCCTGCTGCCGATGTCTCTCTTCCCTGCCATCGCGCTCCCTTCCCGGGCCTGTGACCGCCCCGACCCCGAAATTCTCCTTCAGAAAGGACCCGAGGGTCTCGATCAGCTCCTTGTGCTCTTCCTCCCCTGCGGGTTCGAGGATTACCCGGGCGTTGACGGCGACATGGTTCAGCTTTCCGAAAGCGGCGGTCAGATCCGTTTTCAGGATCTCAAGGGGCTGGGACGGATCCAGAGATACGCAGATGCCGTCATTCACTCCTTTCAACCTGACAGAGGAGGGATCCTCCTTTTTTCTCATCATCCTGCGGTGTTCCGAGCCCTTGGCCAGGGCGGGGAGAATGGATTTTATAAACGACAAAAAACCTGTCAAATCAAGTGCTTGTGCTTTGTGCCCCATTCGGGAGAGTCGACTATAGAGAAATGGCTTGGGGGTGTCAACAGGGAATTCGCATCCCCGGGGGAATCGGCTCCCTCTCATCCTTTTTAGCAAGCTCCTGCTTGCGATTCATTCAGGGAAGGATGGCAGGAATCGCAAGCAGAGAAGAATCGCAAGCAGGAGCTTGCTCCTACGGAAGATGAAGGGATGGAAAGGGAAAGCGGCCGGCCGTTGACCGGGACCGGTTCGTGCGTTATATTGCCTTGTTTGACAATGAGAGACTGTCTGAGGTTTTGTGAGCCATGGATACCCCCTGCGAAAGATCGGAATTCGAATGCCGGCTGTTCTGCGAGCCCATCCGTTCAACCCTTCCCGCCTGCGGAAGTCCCCCCTGATGAATGGTCCGTCGGGCCTGCGGTGCCCTAAACCGCAGGTCTTGTTTCAGCCGAACCGTGGATATTCTTAAAGTCTGGTTTTCACTGCGGCCGGATGTACCGGCGCGATGGGGATCCGCCTGTCGCGAATGCCTGGAATCCGGCCGCTTCCGGAGGAAGATAGTGGATTCACACGATCACAAAGAGATCAGAAGACGCAGGACCTTCGGGATCATCAGCCATCCCGACGCAGGCAAGACCACACTCACGGAGAAGCTCCTCCTGTTCGGAGGGGCCATCCAGATCGCCGGGGCCGTCAAGGCGCGAAAGGCCGCCCGGCACGCCACCAGCGACTGGATGGCCATCGAGCAGGAGAAGGGGATCTCCGTGACCACATCGGTGATGAAGTTCGCCTACAGCGATTTCGAGATGAACCTCCTCGACACGCCCGGGCACCAGGACTTCTCCGAAGATACCTACCGGGTCCTGACCGCCGTAGACAGCGCTCTCATGGTCATCGACTGCAGCAAGGGCGTGGAGTCGCAGACGCAGAAGCTCATGGAGGTGTGCCGGATGCGCAACACCCCCATCATCACCTTCATCAACAAACTCGATCGTCAGGGCATGGAGCCGCTGGATATCCTGGCCGAGATCGAAGACAAGCTCCAGATCGAGTGCGCGCCGCTCACCTGGCCGATCGGGATGGGCAAGGGCTTCAAGGGCGTCTATAACCTCTATCGCAAAGAACTCCTGCTCTTCACCCCGGGGCGGGAGACCCGGAACCAGGACGGGGTATTGATCCGGGACCTGGCTGATTCCCAACTGGACAGGCTGCTGGGCCGCCAGGCGGACGACCTGCGGGGGGATGTGGAACTGCTCGAAGGGGCCGCCGATCCTTTTGACCTGGACTCCTATCTCAGGGGGAGCCAGACGCCGGTGTTCTTCGGCAGCGCCCTCAACAACTTCGGCGTCAGGGAACTGCTGGAGGCCATCATCGAAATGGCCCCGGCCCCCGGGGTGAGGAGTACCGAGACCAGGGAGGTCTCCCCTTTCGAGGATTCCTTTTCCGGATTTGTCTTCAAGATCCAGGCGAACATGGATCCGGCTCACCGGGACCGGATTGCGTTCCTGAGGATCTGCTCCGGGAAGTTCACGCGGGGGATGAAGGTCATTCACCACCGGCTGGGAAAGGAGATCTCCCTGGCCAACGCCACCATCTTCATGGCCCAGGACCGGACCAACGTCGAAGAGGCCTACGCCGGAGACATCATCGGCATCTACAACCACGGCACCATCAGGATCGGAGATACCTTTACCGAAAAGGAGCCGCTGCGCTTCACCGGCATCCCCAACTTCGCGCCGGAGCACTTCCGGCGGGTGATCCTCAAGAACCCCCTGAAGGTGAAACAGCTTCAGAAAGGGCTGGCCCAGCTGACCGAGGAAGGCGCCGTGCAGTACTTCCGGCCCCTCAGGGGCTCGGACTATATCCTCGGCGCCGTCGGGGTCCTGCAGTTCGATGTGACCGTGGCGAGGCTCAAGGCCGAATACGGCGTCGATGCGGTCTACGAACCTGTGGACTACTCTGCGGCGCGCTGGGTGGGCTGCGAGGACAGGAAGAGGCTCGACGAGTTCGAGAGAAGGTACCTGTCCAACCTGGCCAACGACTCGGAGGGACGGCTCACCTACCTGGCCCCCAACGCATGGCGCCTCGGCTTTGTCCAGGAGGACTGGCCGGACATCTCCTTCCACAAGACCCTGGAGCACGTCTAGTGTACCCTAGCGTTGCACCAATTCGGGCAGCTTCGTAGGATGGGTGGAGCGCAGCGAAACCCATCCATTCGAGCGATTGAACATGCCGCAAACCTCAAAACC
>JAGVAP010000054.1 GCA_020060215.1 Deltaproteobacteria bacterium
GGTTCATGAACACGCTGAAGCTCGAGGGGGAGAAGCACAACATCCGGGTGAACACGATCGTGCCGCTGGCCGGGACGAGGCTGACCGAGGGGGTGCTCCTCGGGGAGCTCTTCGAGCGGTTGAGGCCGGAGTTCGTGGCCCCCATGGTCCTCTACCTGTGCGCGGATGTGTGCGGGGAGAACGGGATGATCTTCAACGCGGGCGCCGGGATCTTCAGCCGATCGGCCGTGGTGACCGGCCCGGGTGCATTGCTCGGAGACGGGAAGCGGCCGGTGGCGGTGGAGGAGATCCAGCGGAGCTGGGAGGCCGTCAACCGGTTGGAAGGCGCCAGGGAGTTCCCCAATGCCATGGCCGCCTATGCGCCGATGATGCAGGACGAACCCCCGAAGCCGGAACCCGGAGGCGCCGGCGGCCTGACCCCCGGCAGGATCTTCGATCGCATACCGGACGCCTTTCAGAAAGACAGGGCGGCCGGGGTGAACGCCGTCTTCCAGTTCGTGCTCTCCGGGCCGGGTGGAGGATCGTGGCATGTGACGGTGAAGGACGGCGGCTGCGCCGTCCGGGAGGGAGTCCACGAGCGGCCCACGACGACCATCCGGATGGCCGACGAGGATTTCGTCAGGCTGATCAAGGGCGAGCTGAATGCGATGAAGGCGTACACGGGGGGGAAGCTCAAGGTCGAGGGCGACCTCATGAAGTCGCAGCTGATCGAGAAGCTGTTCAAGTTCTGAAAAGACGGGTCTCTCAGATCATCGGGACGGGCTGCCGTGAAGTAGGACGGGTGGAGCGGAGCGAAACCCGTGCGGAGGGTGGGGCCTGGATGGCGATGGGTTCCGCTGCGCTCCATCCATCCTACCGGGACAGCCTCTGCGATCGGGACAGGGGGTGATCTTCTATGGCTACGGGAATCAGGGACAAGGTGGCGATCATCGGGATGGGCTGCAGCCGCTTCGGGGAGCGCTGGGAACTAGGCGCCGAGGAGCTCATGGTCGAGGCCTATACCGAGTGCCTCCAGGATGCCGGGATCGAGCCGGACGATATCCAGGCGGCCTGGCTGGGCACCTGCTATGAAGAGATCAACGTGGGCAAGAGCGGACTGCCCCTGGCGATGAACCTCAGGCTTCCTTTCATCCCGGTCACCAGGGTGGAGAACTACTGCGCGAGCGGGACCGAGTCCTTTCGCGGCGCGGTCTACGCGGTCGCGTCGGGCGCCTATGACATCTGCCTCGCCCTCGGGGTGGAAAAGCTGAAGGACACGGGCTTCGGCGGCCTCCCCAACATGGTCGCCTCCAACGTGGGCTCTCTGATCTGGCTCTGGAACCCCAACATGAGCGCCCCGGGCTCCTTTGCCCAGCTTGCCACCGCCTACGCCGCCAAATACCGGATCCCGGAGCAGGATCTCAAGAGGGCCATGGCGCAGGTGTCGGTCAAGAGCCATGAGAACGGCTCCCGGAACCCCAAGGCCCACCTGCGAAAACCGGTCACGCTGCAGCAGGTCATGGACGCTCCCATCATCGCCTACCCGCTCGGGCTCTTCGACTGCTGCGGTGTGAGCGACGGGTCCGCATGCGCCATCGTCACCACGGTGGAGAAGGCGATGGACATGGGCAAGAAGAACCCGGTCACCGTCAAGGCCCTTCAGCTCGCGCTGAGCAGCGGCGAGGAGATGGGGTTCAACGACTGGGACGGGGATCACTTCATGACCACCGCCCGCTGCAGCGTGAGGGCCTACGAGGAGGCCGGCATCACCAACCCCCGCGAAGAGATCAACATGATGGAGCTCCACGACTGCTTCTCCATTACGGAGCTGGTGACCTATGAAGACCTCCACATCTCGGAGAGGGGCAGGGCCTGGAAGGACTCCCTGGACGGATTCTACAACATCGACGGCCGGGTCCCTTGCCAGGTGGACGGCGGGCTCAAATGCTTCGGGCATCCCATCGGCGCCTCGGGGCTGCGGATGCTCTACGAGATGTACCTCCAGCTTCAGGGAAGGGCAGGGGAGAGGCAGCTCCCCGACCCGCGCTACGGCCTGACCCACAACCTCGGGGGCGTGCCTTTCATGAACGTCTGCAGCATCGCGATCGTGGGAAGATACAGGTAGCGTGTATCGATGGACTTTGATCTGACCATCGAACAGAAGGAGATCCAGAAGGCGGCCCGGGAGTTCGCGAGGGGAGAGTTCGACCCGGAGCTGGTCCTGGAGTGCGACCGCATGCAGGAGTTCCCGCTCGAGGTGTGGAAGAAGGCCTGCACGCTGGGATTCACCGGCATCCACTTCCCGGAAGAGTACGGGGGACAGGGTTTCGGCGTCCTCGAGAACGCGCTGATTGCGGAGGCCTTCTGCCGGCAGGACTCCGGCATGGGCTCCGCCCTGGCCCTTTCGGACCTCGGGGCGGAGATGATCCTGTCCCGCGGCACGGAGGACCAGAAGAAGAGGATCCTGCCCGCCGTCTGCCGGGGCACATCACCCATGACCCTTGCGTGGATGGAGGACGGTTACGCCCATGGACCGTTCGCCACCGTCGCCGAAAGAAAGGACGGAGGATTTGTCGTAAAGGGGAGGAAGTCCTTTGTCCCCTTCGCAGATCTCAGCCGGTTCCTCGGCGTCCTTTGCGAGGGCGGCAGGGGGGGAGCGCGCGGTCAGGACCTTCTCCTGATCGAGGGAGAACGGGAAGGGAAGGCGGTGGGGGCCAGGAGGGAGAAGCTGGGCATGAGGATGGTGCCCATGAACGACATCGCGTTCGAGTCCATGCGGCTGCCTCCGGAGGCCGTGATCGGCAGGGAGGGCGAGGGCGGACTCCTCCTGCAGGAGCTCCTCGAGGCGGCCAGGGTGGAATGCGGCGCCATAGGGGTCGGGATCGCGCAGGGCGCCCTGGACAGGGCCGTCGAGTACAGCCGGAAAAGGGTGCAGTTCGGGAGGCCGATCGTGGCCTTCGAGGTGATCCGGAACAGGCTCTCCGACATGTTCGCCTCCGTGGAGGCGGCGCGCCACATCCTCCATCACGCCGCCTGCTCGATGGATCACGGGAAGCCGGACCGCAGGCTCATCCTCTTGACGAAGCGCGCCGCCTGCGAGGCGGCGCAGAGCGTCGCGAACACCGCGCTCCAGATCCACGGCGGGTACGGGTACATGACCGAAGGACAGATCGAGCACTTCTACAGGGATGCAAGGGCCCTGGAGCTCTTCCTGGAGCCTTCCTCCATCCAGAGAAGCCTGCTGGCAGAGGAGATCACCTCTTGGAGATCCTGAAGTACACCGGCGAGCACCACCGTTACAGGGAGAGACTCCGTGCCTTTCTGGAAGAGGAGGTGATCCCCTTTGCCGATGGATGGGAGCGGGCCGGCATGGTCCCGAGATCGATCTGGCGGAGAATGGGGGAGGAGGGTTACCTCTGCACGCAGGTGGAGCGGGAGTATGGGGGGCCGGGGCTGGACTTCCTCTATTCGGTGGTGACGATCGAGGAGCTGGCGCGGACCCGGCAGACAGGTCTTGCCGCGCCTCTGCACAGCGATGTGGTCGTTCCGTACATCGCGTCCTTCGGCTCCGAAGAGATCAAGAAAAGGTACCTCCCCCGGTGCGTCTCCGGGGAGATCATCACCGCCATTGCCATGACCGAGCCGGATGCGGGTAGCGATCTGTCCTCCATGCGGACGACCGCCGTGGAGGAAGGGGAGTGCGTCGTCGTCAACGGAGAGAAGACATTCATCAGCAACGGGATCCACTGCGATCTCCTGGTGCTTGCCGCAAGAGACCCCGGCGTGGAGGATCCCTATCGGGGGATCGATCTCTACGCGGTGGAAGCAGGGAGTCCGGGATTCGAGAAGGGAAAGAGGCTCTCGAAAATGGGATGGCACAGCCAGGACACGGCCGAGCTCCTCTTCAGGGACTGCCGGATCCCTGTGGGGAACCGGCTGGGAACCAAGGGGGGCGGGTTCCTCATGCTCATGGAGAAGCTCCAGCAGGAACGGCTCATGTGCGCCGTCATGGCCGTTGCGGCGGCCGAGTACATCCTCGACGCGACCGTCGCCTTCTGCCGGGAAAAGGCGGTTTCCGGCAAGGCCGTCTCCAGGTCCCAGGAGGTCCAGTTCAGGATCGTCGATATGGCGACGGAGGCGAGGCTCGGAAGGACCTTCGTGGAGAAGCTCATCGCGGATCACATGGAGGGGAGACCGATCGTGGTGGAGGCCTCCATGGCAAAGTCCTGGACGACCGACATGGCCATGAGGATCGCCGACCGGAGCCTGGAGCTGCACGGCCTTTGCGGGTGCTGCGAGGATTACCCGCCGGCCCGGGCCTGGAGGGATGCAAGGGTCATGTCCATCTTTGCCGGGACCAACGAGATCATGAAAGGGATCGCAGCGAAGTTCATGGGACTATGAGTCCCTTGACCTTTGTCCTTGGTCATTCGTGGACCCATCCTTGACAATCCACCCCTTTCGTAATAGTCCGGAACGGAAAACCGCTGTCGTTGCATCGCCCGAACCCCGAACAGGAGGTGGAGCTTTGGAGGCAGGGAGGCTGGAAGAAGACCATCGGCCGTGGGGCTGGTACAGGGTTCTTGCCGACGAACCGGATCACAAGGTCAAGAGGATCGTGGTCTATCCGGGGCAGAGGCTGAGCCTGCAGAGGCACCAACGCCGCTCCGAGCACTGGTACTTCGTCCAGGGTAAGGCGGTCGTGACCCGAAACGAGGAAGAGATCCCCGTTCACGAGGGCATCAGCGTGGACATCCCCGTGGGCTCATGGCACCGCATCAGCAACCCCGGGAGGGAGGACGCGGTCTTGATCGAGGTGCAGACCGGGGCATATTTCGGGGAGGACGACATCGAGCGCGCCGAAGACGACTACGGCCGCCTCGGACTCGGCCTGGGCGCGATCAAGCCCTCTACGGAATAGCTGAACCGCAAAGGCGCGGGTCTCTTCACCTGGCGGGTGGTGCCCCGGCGGGCGAAAAAACCACTTCCCTTCTCGGCGGACGCCGCGTCCCGGCGGTCCGGTTCGTCTCTATCCTGCGATCGAACGGACCGCCGAAGCCACCACCTTCAACTCGTCTTCCTGGATGGTCCGGAGGTCGAGCAGGACCCGATCCTTCTCCACCCTGGAGATAATGGGAGGTCCGTACCGCCGCAGCTCTTCTTCGATCCTGCTCGCGGAGATGTCGCCGGGCCTGATGCAGAGGAGTCTGGTCGGCATGGCGAAGAGGGGCATGGCCCCACCCCCGACCTTGGAGTTTCCGTCCGTCAGCTCCAGGTGAAACCTCGTGGTCTTCAGGCTGCCGATCATCCTCAGGAGCCGCCTCGCCTTGGCTTTCAGCTCCTCATAGGGCTGGGTGACCATCCTCAAGGTCGGAATCTCCCTCACCGCCCGGTTCTCGTCCCGGTAGAGCTTCAGGGTCTCCTCGAGGGCGAGGAGGGTGAGCTTGTCGATCCTCAGCGCCCTGGACAGCTGATTCCTGCGGATCGCCTCCACCAGCCCCTTTTTCCCGACGATGATCCCGGCTTGCGGTCCGCCGAGCATCTTGTCCCCGCTGAAGGTGACCAGGTCGACACCGGCGGCAACCACCTCCTGGACGGTGGGCTCCTTTGCAAGGCCGTATTTGGAGAAATCGATCAGACACCCGCTGCCCAGGTCTTCCATGACGGGGATGGAGTACTTCCGGCCGAGGGCGGAGAGCTCCTGCGTCTCGACCTGACTGGTGAATCCCACCACCTGGAAGTTGCTCTGGTGCACCTTGAGGAGCAGGGCGGTATCCGCGCCGATGACCTCTTCGTAATCCCGCAGGTGCGTCTTGTTGGTCGTGCCGACCTCCACCATCCTTGCGCCGCTCCTGCGCATGACATCGGGTATCCGGAAGGATCCCCCGATCTCCACCAGCTGGCCGCGGGATACGACCACCTCCCGACCCTTGGCCAGGGTGTCCAGGGAAACGAGCACGGCCGCGGCATTGTTGTTGACCACCATGGCCGCCTCCGCGGAGGTCAGTTCCTTGAGGATCTCCTCCACGTGGTCGTGGCGGCTGCCGCGTCTCCCCAGCTCCAGGTCGTATTCGAGGTTGCTGTATCCGCCGGCAACGGGCCGAAACCTCTCCAGCGCCGGTTCGGCCAAGATGGAGCGGCCCAGGTTGGTGTGGACGACGATCCCCGTAGCATTGATGAGGGGCCTGAGCCTGGAGGACCCGAGCGCCCGGAGATCATTCCGAACCGTCTCCAGGATGCGGTCGACCTGGAATATGGAGAAGTCCTCGATGGGCTGATCGGATTCCGCCTTCCTGCGCAGATCCTCCAGGGCGCGGTGGACGGCCTTCAAGGTCAGATTCCTCGGAAACGATTTCGATATCTCCGCCAGTCCCGGGCTGCCGAGGATGCGGCCCACGGCGGGTATCCTCTTCAATACCTCCTGTCTATTGCGCCGTTCCATGGACGATCTCCTTGAACTCCCCGCCTTCCCCGAGACCCCGGCGAGCGGCAAGTTTTTGTTGCAAATGCGGGAAAAGCTGCTAGATTACAATCTAATCATGGTGGGTGTAGCTCAATTGGTTAGAGCACTGGGTTGTGGCCCCAGAGGTCGTGGGTTCGAGTCCCATCACTCACCCCATCATCTGCAGAAACAAGGGGGGCGACCCCCCTTTTTTTTAGTATTTTGTCCCCTTTAGCACGTTTTCAGTCTGAATAAAAGGGAATTTCTCCGGAGGCAAAATGACCGATCAGGATCTGCTGAAGGGTAAGAAAATCCTCGTGGTGGACGACGAACCCGACATCCTCGATACCCTGGAGGAGCTCCTGTCCAACGCCGAAGTCGTCCCGGCATCCAGTTTCGAATCCGCAAGATCACACCTGGAAGGGTCCCGCTTCGATCTGGCCGTCCTCGATATCATGGGGGTGAACGGGTACGAGCTCCTGGGGATCTGCAACAGGAGGAACATCCCGGCCGTGATGTTGACTTCCCATGCACTGACCCCTGAAAACATCGTCAAATCCTTCAAGCTGGGCGCCGCCTCTTTCGTTCCCAAGGACAGGATCGTCGATGTCCCGAACATCCTGAAAGACGTCTTTGAAGCACAGGCGAGGGGAGAACACCTCGGGGCCCGATGGGCGGCCAGGATAGGCGAGGCGTACTGGGAGAAGAAGTTCGGGGCGAACTGGAAGGACAAGGAGAAGAAGTTCTGGAGGAGTTTTGGAGGCCCCGAAAAGGTCTGAGTCGTTCTGTGATCCTCTGATTCACCGAGAAATATACCCGCATCCTGGGCGGGTATCCTACAATGCAGGAACTCATCAAAAAAAAGGACACGAGGATGGGAAGGGAAGAGCCGCCGAAAAGGGTGACTTTGGTGGGGTGGGTCGTCCCGGGGAACTGGGACAATGAAGGGAATGTGATCGGCATCCACTTCCAGGTAGACAAAGACCGGTACGTGGTCGAGCTCAATGAGCTGGGTGAGGAGCTCTTTGACTTCCTGGAGGAAGAGGTCAGGGTGAACGGGGTCACGGGCACCGCGAGAAACGGGACCAAGCGGATCCGGATCACCTCCTACGAAGTCCTCCGAGACGAGGACCTGGAGGAGGCCGGCGGGGAAGACCCCGGCATGGACAGGGAAGACAGGGGCTAAACAGGGCCCCCCGATTCTTTTCGCTTCACCAAAGAGAGAACAAACACCACCAAGCTCAAGACGATCGAGAAGACCAGCGTCTCATGGAAAGCCATGGGTATGGATTGCCTGACCGCCTCTCCCCCTTCCGCCCCCTGCCGTATCCAGTGCGACTGATGGGCCAGCAGTCTCGATGCGAACAACGCGCCCGCAAACGCCATTCCGATGGAAAGCCCTACCTGGCGTAAGGTCGCAAGCAACGCCGATGCCGTGCCGAGACGGTTCCGGGGGACGCTCCCCATGATCATGGAGCTGTTGGGGGTCTGAAACATGCCGATTCCGATACCGAGGAGGATCAGGACGGCAACGATGGCCGGCATGCCGGTATGGACGTCGAAAAACATCATCAGCACAAAGGCGGCCCCCATGGCCGCAGTGCCGGCGGCGGCAAAGCGCTCCGGCCCGAATCGATCCGACAAAGATCCGATGACGGGGCCGCAGATGGAGGTTGCTACGGCGTTGACCGCCAGGACAAAACCCGCTTCCGAGGGCTCCACCCGGATCCCCTCCAGGAGGTAGAAGGGCATGATCAGGATAAAGGGCGGGGCCGCCACAAAGTTGAAGAAAAGAGCCAGGGAGGCGACCAGGAAGGTCCTGTTCCGAAAAAGGGACAGATCGAGGAGCGGGTCCGGAGACCTCTGCTGCAGCAGCATGAAGAGGACGAGCAGGAAGACCCCGGTGCCTACCCATACCAGGGTTGCAGGAGAGAGGAGCCCCGATCTGCTCCTGCTCACCCCGTAGACCAGGCAGAAGAGTCCCAGGAAAGAGGTGACCGCTCCCATGTAGTCGAGCCTGACCGCCCGCGACGCGGGCCGGTCCTTTTTCAGAAGGAGGATGCTCAGGATCAGGGTGAGCAGGGACACGGGGGCGCGGACATAGAAGATCGAGCGCCAGTCCAGCCAGTCCAGCAGGAAACCGCCGAGTACCGGGCCTATGACAAAGCCGAGTGAGACCGAGACCCCCAGCAGCCCAATGCCCCGCCCCGTCTCCCGGAGGGGAAAGGCCTCGGTGACAATGGTCATGCCGCAGGAAACGATCATGGCCGCCCCCAACCCCTGAAAGCAGCGGAAGAAGATGAGCTGCCCCACCGTCCGGGCAAGGGAGCACGCGATCAAGGCCAACGTGAAGATCAGCATCCCGATCGAGTAGACGTTCTTCCGTCCGATCATGTCGCTGACCCTGCCGAGAATGAGCAGAGAACTCGTGCTGGCCAGGATATAGGCGACCGTGACCCACATGACCGTCGTGATTTCTTTTTCAAAGACCTGTGTGAGGGCGGGAAAGGCGATGTTCGTGATGCTGAAGTCCATCGTCGCCATGAGCGCACCCATGGCCGTGGTGATCAGGGCCTTCCACTTGTAGCTGCCGGGCGCGGCCGGCGTCTCCAGGGGATCATGGTTCGTCATGGAAGATGGGGGGCTCAGGAGACCCTGTCCCCGGGAGCGAGGTCCTCGTCAAAGGTGGCGATGCCGAGCACCTTCTTTCCGGATCCTGCCAGGATCATGCCTTCCGAGAGGCCGAATTTCATCTGTCGGGGTTTGAGGTTGGCGACGACGAGGACCCTCCTCCCCAACAGGAGACCGGGGTCGGGGTATGCGGAGCGGATGCCGGCGAAGATCTGGCGGAGACGGCCTTCTCCGATATCGACCATCAGCCTGACCAGCTTGTCCGCGCCGTCCACCAGGGAGGCCTCCCTGATCAAGCCGACACGCAGGGCCACCCTGTTGAAATCGTCGATCGTGATCTCGGGCGCCGAGGGTGCAGGTGCGGCCTTCGGCGCCGGACGCCTGGATGGTTCGGACTCGACCCTGCCGCTCTTCTGGATCTTGGCCCATTCGTCCTTCAGGGTGACCGCCCGGTTGAAGACCGGACGACCCTGCGTGGAGTCGACCGGGTCCGCGCAGAAGTACCCCATCCTCTCAAACTGGTACCATTCCCCCGGTGAAGCGTCTGCAAGTCCGGGCTCCAGCCTGGCGGTCGGGAGGACCTCGAGGGACTGCGGGTTCAGAAATGACTTGAAGTCGCCCCCCTCGGCCTCAGCGCCGGGGTCCGGACTTGTGAAGAGGTGGCCGTAGAGTCGAACCTGGGCCTCCAGGGAATGGGGTGCGCTGACCCAGTGCAGCGTGGCCTTGACCTTGCGCCCGTCGGGCGAGTCGCCCCCACGGGTTTGCGGATCATAGGTGCAGCGAAGCTCGATCACGTTTCCTGAGGAATCCTTCCTGACGTCGATACACTTGATGAAATAACCGTATCGGAGCCTCACCTCCCTGCCCGGGGCGAGCCGGTAGAACTTCCTGGGCGGGTCCTCCAGGAAGTCCTCCCGCTCGATGTAGAGCACCTTCGAGAAGGGGACCTTTCGGGTTCCCATGGAGGGATCTTCAGGGTTGTTGACGGCATCCATCTCTTCGACCAGGTCATCCGGATAGTTCTCGATCACCACCCGCAAGGGACGAAGCACCGCCATGGCGCGGGTGGCGCGCCTGTTCAGGTCTTCACGAAGGCAGTGCTCCAGGAGGGCCATGTCGACCGTACTCTCCCGCTTGGCCACCCCGATCCGATCGCAGAAGTTGCGGATGGCCTCAGGGGAATAGCCGCGCCTGCGAAGGCCGGAGAGGGTCGGCATTCGCGGGTCGTCCCATCCGCTGACGTACCCCCCTTCGACCAGCTCCAGGAGTCTTCGCTTGCTCATGATGGTGTGGCTGAGATTGAGGCGGGCGAACTCGATCTGCCGGGGGTGAAAGATCCCGAGTTCATCGAGGTACCAGTCGTAGAGGGGCCTGTGATCCTCGAACTCCAGGGTGCAGATGGAATGGGTGATCCCCTCGATCGAATCCGACTGGCCGTGCGCCCAATCATAGGTCGGGTAGATGCACCATCTTTTCCCGGTCCTGTGATGCTCGGCCCTGAGGATGCGGTACATGATAGGGTCCCGCATGTTCAGGTTGGGGGAGGCCATGTCGATCCTGGCGCGCAGGACGCGAGAGCCGTCCGGGAATTCCCCCTTTTCCATCCTTTCAAAGAGATCGAGGTTCTCTTCCATGGACCGATCTCGGTAGGGGCTGTTGCGGCCGGGCCGGGTCAGGGTGCCTCTGTACTCCCGGATCTGGTCCGCGCTCAGGTCGCAGACATAGGCCTTGCCTTTCCGGATGAGCTGTTTGGCCCACTCGTACAGCTGCTCGAAGTAGTCCGATGCGTAGAATTCCCGCTCTCCCCAGTCGAATCCGAGCCATCGGACGTCCCTCTTGATGGACTCCACGTACTCGATCTCTTCTTTGGCGGGATTGGTGTCGTCGAATCGCAGGTTGCATCGACCGCCGAACTCCCGGGCGATCCCGAAGTTCAGGCAGATGGACTTGGCGTGGCCGATATGAAGGTACCCGTTCGGCTCGGGGGGAAAACGGGTCTGTATCCGCTGTCGGATGCCCGTCCTGAGGTCTTCCTGGACGATGGAGCGAATGAAATCGGTGGAAGTCTTCGATCCCTTTTCGGCGGTATCCGCTTTTTCCGATTGGGACTCAACGATAGGTTTGCCCATGGCGCCTCCAAGTGTCTTCGAGGAATTCATTCTAGCACAATGTGTCGGGTTGTTAAGCCCATTTTCAGGTGGCCCGAAACAACCGGATGGCGGGAGAGATCATCGCGGCCTCTCCCATGCAACCGGATCGCTTGACACCCCGGAGGTTGCTCCATATATTTGGGGAACCGCATTGTTCCGGTTTTCGAACCATTTGCAGGAGGAACCTCATGAAGGAAACGGTGAAGGACATCATGGTGCCCATTGCGGAGTATGCCACAGTATCCATGGACGCGACCCTCTTTGATGCGGTTTCCGCCCTGGAAGAGGCCCAGAGGTGCTTCAGCAGCGATCGGTACAAGCACAGGGCCATCCTCGTCTATGACGGGAGCGGGAAGATCGTGGGGAAACTGAGCCAGATGGATGTGATCCGCAGTCTCGAGGCCGGGTACGACAAGATGGGGGAATTGAAGGCCGTCTCGCACAGCGGCTTCAGCCAGGACCTGATCAGGTCCATGATGAAGAAATACGATCTCTGGCAGAGCCCGCTGGAGGATATCTGCAAGAAGGCATTCCGGATCAAGGTGAAGGAGATCATGTATACCCCGGGACAGGGCGAATATGTGGATCAGGACGCCACCCTGAACGAGGCCATCCACCAGCTGATCATGGGCCGTCACCAGTCCCTGCTGGTCACCTCCGGCAGAGATATCGTGGGCGTTCTTCGGCTTACGGACGTGTTCTGCCAGGTCACGGATATGATGAAGTCCTGCAAGGTGTGAGTGCAGACGGATTGTGGACTACCTCGAAGGAGAAAAGACGATGCAGATTCTAGTCCTCTATTACTCGAAAGGCGGGAATACCAGGAAGCTGGCTGAAAAGATCGCGCAGGGAGCGGAAGAGGTGGCCGATGTCAAGGCGATTCTGAGGCACACGCGGGATGTCAAACAGGAAGATTTCACGGATTCCTCCGCAGTGATCGCAGGCTCCCCTGTGTACTTCGGTGTGATGGCGGCGGATCTCAAGCGGGTCTTTGACGAGTTCGTCGGTGTCCGGAAGAGGATGGAAGGAAAGGTGGGTGCGGCTTTCGCCACCTCCGCGGACGCGAGCGGCGGAAAAGAGACCACCATGATGTCGATCATCCAGGCCCTCCTCATCTACGGCATGGTGGTGGTGGGCGACCCCCTGTCCGCCACGGGCCACTACGGGGTGGCCTGCGTGGGCGCTCCGGATCAAAAGGCGGAGGAGAACGCAGTGAAGCTGGGCAGACGGGTTGCCGAACTGGCCAAGAAGCTCCACCCCTAGGAAGTTAAGAACGCTGGAACCATGGAAGATTGCAATGACGGGTTTTGAAGAGTCGAAGCCGATTCCGGCCGCACGACGGGGCGTAATCTCGGTCCCTTGTTCCCCGGTTTTGCAGGCTGTCGGGGAGAGATAGCCGCATGGATCCGCATACCCTGAAAAGACTGCTGGAGAGCGTGAAGAGGGGGGAGGTTTCCGTCGAGGATTGTGTCCAGCGGCTCCGGACCCTCCCTTTCGAGGACATCGGACTGGCCTGCGTGGATCACCATCGCTCCATCCGCCGGGGAGTGCCTGAAGTCCTGTTCGGGGAAGGGAAGGAGGTCTCCCAGATCCTGGCGATCATGGAGAGCATGTGCGGGCAAAAGGAAAACATCATGGTGACCCGCCTCTCGGCCGACAAGGCCGGGCGCATCAGGGAAAAGTACCCGGAGTCGGTGTTTCACCGGGAGGCAAGGGTCCTGACGCTTCTGAATCGGACCGTTCCAGCCGTGGGAAGAGGGACCATCCTGATCATCAGCGCGGGGACCTCGGATATCCCGGTGGCCGAGGAGGCTGCCGTCACGGCACGATTCCTGGGAAACGAGGTGGATACCTTGTACGACGTGGGGGTCTGCGGGCTCCATCGGGTGCTACAGCATGTGGGCAAGCTGACGAAGGCCTCGGTCCTGATCGTCGTGGCCGGCATGGAGGGCGCCCTTCCAAGCGTGGTGGGAGGCCTCGTGGACAAGCCGGTCATTGCGGTGCCCACCAGTATCGGGTACGGCGCCAGCTTCCAGGGTGTGGCAGCGCTCCTCGGGATGCTGAACTCCTGCGCTTCCGGGGTGACGGTGGTCAACATCGACAACGGATTCGGCGCCGCTTACGCCGCGAGCCTCATCAACCGTGGCGGATCCTCCTAACCAGCGCCCTCAGTTCCGGGACCCTCGATCTCTGTCCGTCGTCCCAGCAGGGGAGGAGGGAGTTGTTGTGAAAGAGGGGCTCTGAAGCGAGGTCCAATTCGGAGCAGGCCCTCGCCTCGTCCCACAACGCGGTGTGGGGGATGGGGGAGTACTCCGCCAGGTAGGGCATGGCCCCGGCCCTTTCGGCAAAGAGAACGGTTTCCGTGACGGACCGAACACGCTGCCCGGGCAGACCCATCAGGACATAGGCCCCGATGTCGCCTCTGCCGAAACCAGCCGCCAGAAGGCTTCCCACCGCCCTTTCGAAGTCCTCCAACCGGATCTTGTTGCCTGTCCTGTGGTGCAGGGCCGTATCCGAAGTCTCGAGGCCGAGCCGGATGGTCTTGAACCCTGCCCGGAGGAGCAGCCCGGCCATGTCCGGGTCAATCTCTCCCGCGTGAAGGGCGTTGGGGGTGTGAAAGCGGATGGGGAGTCTCCTCCGTGCGATCTCCTCGAGGAAGACCGCCGCATGGGTCTCCGGAGCTGCGAGCAGCGCGTCATCATAGAACGCAAAGTCGCATACCCCGGATCGTTCGTGCCAGAAGAGGATCTCCTCCAGGACATCGTAAGGGTCCCGCCTCTGCACGAGGGGATACAGGACCTTGCTCGCACAATAGGAGCATCGAAAGGGGCAGCCGGTGGAGGTGAGCATGGGGGCATATTCGAGCCGGGCATAGAAATCCAGGGCGGGGTAGACCGCTCGCCCGCCTGGAGGCGATGGGGCCGAGACCCCGTATCCCTCCAGGATCTCCAAGACGGACTGCACCGCATCTCCTCCGGCCTTTGTGACCACGTGATCGGCGCCCGTCCGCTGAACGGCGTGCTCCGTGCATAATCGCGCATAGGTGCCGCCCAGGATCACCGGAACACCGGGATGGGTTTTCCTGAAGAGCCTGATCACCTCCTGGACGCCCGGATACCAGTATGTCATCAGACAGGTGGTCAGCAGCGCCGCGGGTTGTCGGACAGCCTCGAGGGCCCGCACAAAGAGTTGAGGAGAAATGCCATATCGGCTATAAGATCTGGGAATATCCTTGAGGGGATATGGCCTGGCTGCCCGGTCCCTGAGGAATTTCCCGGTTCCGTAGGGCCCCCTTGCCGCAACCCGGCTCGAGGGCGCGCCTCCGGTTGTGCTGCTGTCCAGGCAGTCGATCAGGTGCACGCTGAAACCGATGTTCCGCAGATGGGCTGCCAGGCAGAGCAGGCCGAGCGGCCTGGACCAGAGGTCGTAGGCGGCGAAATCATAGATCCACGGGTTTACGAGAATCAGCGTGGGAGGCATAACCCTGACGTTTCACCAAACCTTCTTGCGTTGCCTGTGTGCTTGAGACGGCTGCTTTTTTCTGAGCAGATGCTCTATCCTTGAACCTCGATGCTGGGATAATGAATACCACCAGTCACCCGCCGGTATCAAGGAGGCCCCCCTGGAAGGGCAGGGTCCCGTACCGCCTACCCCGTCACCTTTCGGGGGAGGTCGGCCCCGGCCGCTTGCCGCCGGAGGTGGCAAGATCGATCGAACCGTGACCCCTGGTGGCTTTTTCTGCAGGAGCAAGCTCATGCCTGCGATCAACAGAAAGAACCGCAGCAGGGGCTTGCTCCAAGGAACGAGATCGTCAACCTTGGATTGAGTTCTTCGTGCGCTAGGTCCTCGTGTCCGAGGACTCTCTCTTGATAGCTGAGGTCTCTCGAAGCCCCGCGAGGGGGCACAGGGGAGGGGCGGGCGAGAAACGCTCGGAAGGAGCCCACATGAGGGCGGTCGTGCAGCGGGTGAAACAGGCCAGGGTGGAGGTGAACGGGATCACCGTCGGGGAGATCGGCGCGGGTCTGCTGATCCTGCTGGGTGTCGGCGAGAAGGACACGGAAAAGGACTCCGATTACCTGGCCCGCAAGGTCGCTCACCTGCGCATCTTCTCGGACGAAGAGGGGCTCATGAACCGATCGGTCTCCGAGGCCGGAGGGGCAGCCCTGGTGGTCTCCCAGTTCACCCTGTGGGGGGACTGCATCAAAGGCAGGAGGCCCTCCTTTACGCGCGCAGCGCGTCCGGAAAAGGCACGGGAGCTCTACGAGCACTTCGTTTCGGTGCTCCGGTCCGAAGGTCTGCCGGTATCCACAGGCAGGTTCCAGGAGATGATGGACGTACACCTCGTCAACGACGGCCCGGTCACCCTGCTGCTGGACAGCGAGAAGTCTTTCTAGCGCGGTGTGGAGACCCTCCGGGGCAGGTCAGAGGCGATCGGGTAAGCCGGAAAAGGACCTTTGAAATGATGGAATAATGGAAGGTGGAATGATGGGGGTTGAAAAGAGTAAAAGTCAAAGCCGGAATTGAAATCATGTCTTCGGCTACCCAATACTCCACTGTTCCAATATTCCATCATTCCATTGTCCGTCAGTCGAGCCCCAGCTCCTTCTCGAGGATCTCGATGCGGGCCTTCACCCGGGCAAGCTCCTCGGAATCGAAGATTCCCCTTTCGAGCCTCAGGCGGAGGGCCAGAAGCTCCATCGCCTTGGCGTGGTTCTCGCAGTTTACATTCATGGGAGGTCGGGTATACTCCAGCGAACAGAATCGATTTGCCCGGCCACGGCTGCCGGCCTGCATTCCGAATGTAACGGATTTGATCGGGATGCGCAAGGTGCCGGGGTGTGGACTTACGGAGGTACCATGGGCAAGAACGTGCAAAGGAACGGACTCGTCGACCTCGCCAAAGAGGCGCGCCTGCTGATGAGAAAGGGGCGCTATCGCGAAGCGGAGGAAAGGTACTGCGCAGCGCTCGGTATCGATCCGGGCGATGTGTACAGCCTCGTCGGTCTGGGAGACGTCTGCCGGAAGTGCAGACGTTTCGAAGAGGCCCTTTCTTACTACGAGCGCGCCCTCGCGGTCGAAGAAGAGAACAAGTTCGCCCTGGCAGGGGCGGGCGATGCCTGGCGGGGGCTCAGAGAAATGGACCGTGCCCTGGAGATATGGCTGCGATACCTGGGGCTCTACCCCGGAGACTATCAGGTGATGACCAGGGTTGCCGACGTGATGAGGAAAAGGGGAGATCTCGAGGGATCGCGAAGATACTACCTCATGGCCCTGGAGCGGAACCCGCGAGATCCCTACGCGTTGATGGGGATGGGCGAAGTCAGCGAGGAGGAAACCGACTATGGCGAGGCGCTCGCATTCTACCAAAGGGCGATCGCCGCTTCTCCGGATCCAGGCCGGGCGTCGTCCTCCGCAGCCAACGTCTTGCGCAAGATGAAGGCATATGGGGATGCGCTGCAATATTATGAGAAGGTCCTGCTGAAGAACCCCGACGACCCTTTTGCATGGCATGGGAAGGCCGATTGCCACAGGGGGCTGAGAGAATACGGCGCGGCCCTCGATTCATGGGAAAAGGCCCTCCGCTCCGGCATGGAGCCCCGGGTCGCCCTTACCAGGATGGGGGACGCATGCATGGGCCTGGGAGACCTTGCCAGGGCCGAAGATTACTACCACAGGGCCCTCGATCTCGGCTATGACCGGTATGCCCATATCGGCCTGGCCAGGGTCCGGGCCAGGAGGAATGAACCGGATGAGGCGATCAGGATCCTCACCTTTCTGGTACAAAAGGAGCCCGGCGAACCCAGGGCGGCGGCCGAGCTGAAGAAGATCAAGGAACAGAGGCAAACCGCAGTGAACAAGGGCTCTGCCGGAGCGTAGGGCCAGAAGGAAGAGAATCGTATATCCAAAAGAGGATATTCCGAGGTGATGACGATGTGGAAGGAATTCCTGAACAGCGGATCCCCGGTGCCGGACACAGGTCCTCCGGGTCCGGAGAACCAGACCGGTACGAAGACCAGGAGCCTGCGATGGGTGCTGTTTCTCCTGGTCGTCCTCTACATGCTCGTGGCCGCGTTTCATGTGCAGATCCTCCAGCGGATCGGGGGGGCTTTGGTTGTGGAGCACGAGCCTTCAAAGTCAGACCTCATCGTTACCCTGGCGGGAGGAAATATCGAAAGGGCGCTGGCGTCGGCGGATCTCTACCACAGGGGGTTGGCTCCGCGCATATTCATCGCCCCTGAGGAGCCGCCGGATGGGTATGATCTGCTGAGGAGCAGGGGAATCGAGTACCCCCGAACCGTCGATCAAACGGTGAGGCTCCTCCAGGACCTGAAGGTGCCTGAATCCGCTATCGTGGTCGGCCGGCAGACAAGCAACAGCACCAGGCGGGAGGCGGAGATCGTCCGGGACCTCGCAGAGAGGGAGAAGGTTCGCTCCCTGATCCTGGTCACCTCCCCGACCCACACGCGCCGGGTCTTTTGGACGTTCAGCAAGATCCTCGATGACCTGGAGGTCCGTATCCAGGTCGTCCCGAGCCCTTATTCCGGCTTCAGGGCCGAAGACTGGTGGAAGCACAGGAAATACGCGCGGCAGGTGATCGCGGAATATGAAAAACTCGCGTACTACTATGTGAGGGAATTGAGGTGAGGAGACCGGAAGAGTGGAATTCCATCATTCCAGCCTACTTGGATTTCATCACATACACGCCGTCCCAGTCAGGCCCAGGCGGGTCGGCCTTGAGCGCGAGGCAGCGCTCCACGTACAGGCGGGCCGGAAGAAGTTCCCTGTCGGAAGCCATGGCGTTTCGGAAGAGCTCCGCGGCCTGGTCCCACTGCTGCTGCTTGTAGGATGCGAGACCCTTGTGGAACGAATCGATCGCTTCCTTCCGGGACTGCGCTACCTCCTCCCCCAGGAGCTGAAAGATCCTCACCGGCCGCAGTTTTCCCTGCACGCGGACGCTGTCCAGCTCCATGCACACAAATGAATCCTTGACCCTCTCCCGGGTGAATTCGCTGATGAGGATGTGGGTCTGATAGCTCTTGTTGGCCCCTTCCAGCCGCGAGCCCAGGTTTACGGCATCCCCCATCACGGTATAGTCGAATCGCTGTTCCGACCCCATGTTCCCCACCATCATCATCCCCGTATTGATGCCGATGCCGATGTCCAGGGCCGGCTTGCCTTCACGGATCCATCTCTCGTTCAGCCGCTTGAGCTCCTGCATCATGTCCAGGGCCGACCGGCAGGCCCTGTGGGCGTGGTCGGGCTGATCCAGGGGCGCGCCGTAGATGGCCATGACCGCGTCCCCCATGTATTTGTCCAGGGTCCCGTCGTACTTGAACACCACGTTCGTCATTGCGGTCAGGTACTCGTTCAGCAGATGCACCAGCTCCTCGGGGGTGAGGCCTTCGGAGATCGTGGTAAATCCCCTGATATCGGAAAAGAGGACGGAGAGGTCCTTCTTGTCCCCTCCAAGCTTGAGCTTCTCCGGGTTCTTCAGCATCTCGCTGACCACCGAACTGGAGACGTAATAGCTGAAGGCGCCGCGGATCTTCTTCCGCTCCCGCTCCTCGGTAATGTAATGGTAAACCGTCAGACACGTGTAGACCAGCACGCCGGCCACCAGGGGATAGACCATGCTGACCCAGATCCTGTAATGAGTGAACAGCCACTGGCTCAGAAGGATGTGGAGGGTGAAGAGGATCAGAGCGAAGATCAGCCCCTTGATGGCGCTGATGCGAGGCACCACCGCACCGATGAAGAACCCCAGCACGAGGATGGTCAGACAGTCATAGACCCTTGTCCACTTGGGCTTGTGGATGAACTCGTTCTTCAGGGCATTGTCGATGACGGTGGCGTGGATCTCGACCCCCGGATAGACGGGAGAGAAGGGGGTATTCCTCAGGTCGTAGATGCCGACCGCCGTGGCCCCCACCAGGACGATCTTGTCCTTGAAGCACCCCGGAGGGGTCTTCCGGGCCAGGATGTCGCTGATGGAATAGTGAGGGAAGGTCCTTCCCGGCCCGAGGTAGTTGATGAGCATCTGACCGTTCTCGTCGGTAGGAAGGAACAGACTGCCCATCCGGATTCCCTCCACCCCGTACGCGGCCACCTTGACCATCAGCTGAGGGCGGCCCATGTATTGACACAAGGTTTGAACGGATAGCGGTGCAAAGATCTCCTCGCCGCATTTGATGATCAGGGGCATCCAGCGGACGATGCCGTCCGGGTCGGGGATCATGTTGAAGTAGCCGGATGCCGCCGCGGCTTCACTCAGGATCTCGAGGTTCCCCTCCGGGGCGTAGGCGGGGATGAAGGGGTCGGCCATCAGGGTCTTGTCCGTGTAGATCACCAGCGGGTATTTTGAGTTGCCGATCCGGCGAAGCTGTTGCTGGACCTCCCCATCGTCCAATCGAAAGTCCAGCGCGGCCTGGCCCATGTGGAAGAAGTAGCCCAGGACGGTGTTCGATCGCGAATTCTTGATGGCCCTGGAAAGGATGAGGTCGTTGTCGGCGCTTTGTCTGCTCTCCAGGAGGAAATCCCTGACGCCGGTATCCACGATCCTGAGGGCCTGCATCTTCTGATCGAACTGGTCGAGGAACTTGAGGTTGGTATTCTCATCGGGTTCGGAGAAGGTGATATCCATGCCGATCACCTTGGCCCCCTCGGCCGAGAGCACCTCGATCAACCGCGCGATCCTGGATCTGGGCCACGGCCACCGGCCTTCCACGTCCAGACTCTTCTCGTCAATGGCCGCGATCACCACTTCCGGTGCCGGCTTGAGGGGACCTCTGGAGATGAAGCGGAGGTCGTAGGTCTTCAGCTCAACGATATCCAGGATGGGGACCCCGACCAGGAAGAGGACAAGCACGAGCAGGGTGAGCACAAACGTGATGGAACCGGGACGGACGGAAAAGAATCTTTTCAACCGACGGCTGACGGATCCCATTCTTATCAGGTGCCTCCATTCACGGGCGGACGGTCTGCCCGCCCTGGTCATGAAACAGGGGTTTCGAGCCTCCCTCCGGCCCCCGGGCAGCAATGCTGGCGGCACCTCGACCGGTTCGGACAAGCATATATGGGAAAGGGGTCCGGAAGTCAAGGAAGACGCCCCGGGCCTCGTGCAGAATCCTCGCCAGACGAGTCTGTCCATGGCACCGGATCTTCGAGGGTTGCCCTGTACTCCACCGCCCCGTCACTCCAACACCCCACTCTTTCCTGTTGACAGCTTCCGGCCCGGTTGCTAGCGTGCTGTATTGATCTCTACTTGTTGAAGTCACAAGGGAAATTTTGTTGAAGTACATCCTGACCATAGCAGGGTCCGACTCGTCGGGAGGGGCGGGCATCCAGGCCGATATCCGTACGATCACCGCCCTGGGGGCCCATGCCCTTACGGCGGTCGCGGCGGTCACAGCGCAGAATTCAGTCGGGGTCAGCGCCGTTCATGCCGTGCCTGCAGCCTTTGTCGAGAAACAGATCGAGAGCGTCGTCCAAGACGTCGTGCCCCATGCGGTGAAATTGGGGATGCTCTACACCCCTGCGAATATCCGCAAGGTGGCCGCCCTGATCCGGAGATATCGACTCCCCAACGTGGTCTTGGACCCGGTTCTGAAGGCCACTACGGGAAACCCCCTGATCGCATCGGACGCGGTGTCTCTCCTCAAGAAGGAGCTCATTCCTGTGGTCACGGTGGTGACGCCGAATCTCGAAGAGGCTTCTCTCCTTTCGGACCGGAAGGTGGAGGATGTGGCGGAAATGGAGGGTGCCGCCAGGGCCATCCACGAAATGGGCCCGAGTGTCGTGGTGACCGGGGGGCACCTCAGGTCGGCATGCGTGGATGTGCTCTTTGACGGGGAGGAGATGGTCCATTTTCGAAGCGAGAGGATCCCATCCAGGCACACGCATGGGAGCGGCTGCGTCTTCTCGACCGCCCTGGCCGCGTTTCTCGCCATCACCGGCGACCTCAGAAGCGGTGCCGCCAAGGCCCATGCATTCACACACGCTGCCATCGAAAGGGGGTATGCCTGCGGCAGGGGAGCGGGGCCGGTGGACCCGGGGGTCGCAGATGAGAGGTCCACCGATCCGGGGTGAAAGATCATGGCCTCCTTATACTTGCAGGGAAACCGTACACGTACTATAAATACAGTCAGGATACTGATCTGACCGGAAGTCAAGGGAGAAAGGCACCTTTCTGAAGTGACCGCCTGCCGAATACAAGACTATTCAGCATCCTGCTGGGAAGAACAATAAAGGACAAAGGAAGCAATAAGGTATGACACAGTTATCGGATGCCAGGGGTGGAAAAATCACTCCGGAAATGAAGGCGGTGGCCGAAAAGGAGCAGGTGGATGAGCGCCGGCTGCGGGACAAGATGGCCGAGGGTCGAATCGTCATCCCCGCCAACCGGAACCACAAGGGGCTGGTCCCTTGCGGGATTGGGGAAGGCCTTCTCATCAAGGTGAATGCCAACATCGGCACCTCTTCGGACAAGGTCGATCTGGGGGAAGAACTCGAGAAGGTAAAGGTCTCGATCGCGGCCGGCGCGGACAGCGTCATGGACCTGTCTACCGGGGGGGACATCGATCTGTGCCGCAGGAAGATCCTCGAGCGTTCGACCGTGGCCCTGGGAACCGTGCCCATTTACCAGGCGGTGGTCGAGACGATCAATCGACAGGGCGGGCTCATCCATCTCACCGTGGACAGGATCTTCGAGGTGATCGAGAAGCAGGCGGCCGACGGGGTCGATTTCATCACGGTTCACTGCGGCCTCACCCGGGCTGCGCTGGAGACCCTGAAGCAGCAGGGCAGGGTCACGGACATCGTGAGCAGGGGCGGCGCCTTCCTGACGACCTGGATGCTGCACCACGACAGAGAGAATCCGCTGTACGAAAACTACGACCGGCTGCTGGAAATCGCCGCGAAGTACGACGTCACCCTGAGTCTCGGGGACGGGCTGAGACCGGGATGTCTGGCGGATGCGACCGATCGCGCCCAGATCCATGAACTGATGACCCTCGGGGAGCTCACCAGGAGGGCGTGGGAGAAGGATGTCCAGGTGATGATCGAGGGGCCGGGCCATGTGCCGCTGAACCAGATCCGCGCCAATGTCCTCCTCCAGAAGCAGCTTTGCCACCATGCTCCGTTCTATGTGCTCGGTCCGCTCGTGACCGACATCGCCGCCGGGTACGACCATGTGGCATGCGCGATCGGAGGAGCGGTCGCTGGAGAGGCCGGCGCCGATTTCCTCTGCTATGTCACCCCTACGGAGCACCTTTGCCTGCCTTCTGTCCAGGACGTGAGGGAAGGGGTCATCGTGACCCGGATAGCGGCCCATGCCGGGGACATTGCCCGGGGCAACAGGATGGCCCTGGAGAGAGACCGGAAGATGTCCCTGGCCAGGAAAAACCTGGACTGGGAGGGCCAGCTGAAATGGGCGATCGACCCGGAAAAGGCCAGGAGGCTGCGTGAGGAGAATCCACCGGCCGAAGGGGATGTCTGCACCATGTGCGGCAAATTCTGCGCCATCAAGCAGGTGAAGGAATACTTCGGAAGAAAGTGAAAGAACCTCGCCACGAAGACACAAAGGGAAACCTGGTCCTGTAGGCCAGGTCAGAAGCCGTTGGTTTAGCCGGAAAAGGGCCCTCCAATATTCCGTTGCCTTGGTGGCAGGATTTTTCTACCCCAGCATTGCCCCTCTCGATCTCACTGCCGGTGAATTCCTGTAGGATGGATGGAGCGCAGCGAAACCCATCGGTTTTGAGGTTTGCGGCATGTTCAATCGCTCGAATGGATGGGTTTCGCTGCGCTCCACCCATCCTACGAAGATACCCGGATTTAGTGCAACGCTAGGGTTTACTTTCCGATGCAGAACTCGCTGAAGATCCGCCCCAGGACGTCCTCGGTCGTGGTCTTCCCGACGATCTCCCCCAGTCCGTCCAACCCCCCCTGAACATCCGCCGCGACGATCTCCAGGGGCATCTGCT
Organism: Deltaproteobacteria bacterium; assembly: GCA_020060215.1. The sequence continues at coordinate 23,181 of JAGVAP010000054.1, forward strand.
CCCTGAGATTCTGCAGGGCCCTCCCGAAGCAGTCCGACGCCTCGGCAAGGGCCTTCCTGTGCCTCATGTTCGGGGCCACGGCGAGCAGGTTCGGGTCGCCCGAGTCCGAAAGGACCAACTCCGCGATCGCGCGTCGCAGATCATCGATTCCCGAACCGGTCAGGGCGGAGATCCTCACGACCCGGTTACCCCGGAGTGCCTTCCCTTCCGTGCTCCTGCCGATCCTTGCCGGCAGGTCCGACTTGTTCAGGACCACCAGACTCTTCTTTTCGCGGGTGCTTGCGAGCAGGTCGAGGTCGTCCCGGGACACGGGACGGCTCTGATCGATGACCACGAGCACCAGGTCCGCCTCCGCGAGCCTCTGCTGCGTCATGCGGATGCCCAGGCTCTCGATGCGTCCCCGGCCTTTCCTGAACCCGGCCGTATCCATGAGACGGAGGGGTATCCCTTCGATGTGAACGGTCGATTCGATGATATCCCGTGTCGTCCCAGGGATAGGCGTCACCAGGGCGCGCTCCTCGTTCACCAGCCGATTCAGGAGACTCGATTTCCCTGCATTGACGCGCCCCGCGATCACCGTTGCGATCCCGTCCATCCAGATCCGGCGCTGCTCGTGGCCGGCGATGAGCCGGTCGATGGGATCGAGGATCTCCTCTTGGATGAAACGGTCGGTCTCCGCCTCGCCAAGTATGCCCGGCACGTCTTCAGGGAAGTCGATGGCCGCCTCCAGACGGGCAAGGAGATCGAGACCTTTCTGCGTCAATGCCGCCAGTTCGTCCCGGAACCCTCCCCTGATCTGGGCCGCGGCGAGAGCGAGGCCCTTTTCGGACCTGGAGCGGATCAGGTCCACCACGGCCTCCGCCTGGGTGAGGTCGATGCGGCCGTTCATGAAGGCCCTGAAGGTGAACTCACCGGGTCTCGCGAGGCGGGCGCCCGCCTGGAGAACGAGATCGAGGATCCGGGAGAGGAGGAGGAATCCGCTGTGGGAGTTGATCTCCACCACGTCCTCCCGGGTGTAGGAGCAAGGCCCCTTCATGAAGGAAAGCAGCACCTCATCCATGAAGGTCCCGGTGGAAGGGTCGACGAGGTGGCCGAGGACCAGGCGGCGGGTTTGGATCCCTTCGCCGGGTTTCCGGGGGACGAAGATCCGGCCCGCGATTTCCGCTGCGGCCGGACCGCTCAACCGGACGATGCCGATCCCGCCCTGTCCCACAGGCGTCGCGATCGCTGCTATCGTGTCATCCATGGAAAGAGCGGAGTGGCGGAGCGGTGGAGGTCCGGGGGACCGGGGCAGCGACGTCTCCATCGTTCCACCATCGCTCCATCACTCTGCACGACATAGGTTTATAGGCCCTATATGTCCTGTACTTCCTCATCTCTTCGGGATGATGACTACCCTCTTCAGGAGGCCTTCCCCGCGGCTCTTCGTATCGAGTCGGCCGTCCTCCTTGAGGGCGAGATGGATGATTCGCCGCTCATGGGGATTGAGGGGAGAGGTGGTCACCGGCTTCTTGATCCTCTTCGCCTTGTCCCCCATCCTCAAGGCCATCTGGGTCAGGACCTCTTCGCGCTTCCTGCGGTAGTTCTCGGAGTCGACGACGATGCTGATCTTCCTGTCCAGGGCCTTTTTCACGATCTTGTTGACGATGAACTGCAGGGCATCCAGGGTCTTTCCCTTCCGCCCGATCAGGAGCCCGGTCCGGTCTCCTTCGATGAGCAGGGTAATCTTGCCGTCCCCGTGTTCCGCACTGACCGCCGCTTCCAGCGGGATCAGCTCCAGGATATCCCGGAGCGTCTTCCGGGCAAACTCGACATCCCCCGGGGCGACTTCGTCCAGAACGACTCCTTCGGCGGCGATCTCATCCGGCTCTTCCGTCTCTTCGGTCTCTTCTTCAAAGTCAGGTTCAGATGTCTTCAGATGGACCCTGATCTTCGCCTTCTTCCCCCCGACCAGACCGAAAATACCTGCCGAACCCGGTTCGAGGATATCGATCTCCAGATCTTCCTCAGGGACATCCAACTCGCGGGAAGCGTTCTGTATGGCCTCTTCAGTGGTCTTTCCTTCGAACTCACGGTCTTCCATCTTTGTTCCTCCAATATTGATTAAGCAGGCTTCTTCAGGACCCGGTACTGCTGGCCTATGGACAGGATGTTGTTGACCAGCCAGTAGAGCACCAGACCCGAAGGGAAGTTGATGAACATGACTGTAAAAATGACGGGCATAAGCATCATGATCTTGGCCTGCGTCTGGTCACCGGGGACGGGGGTCATCTTCTGCTGGATGAACATGGAAGCCCCCATGAAAAGCGTCAATACGGGGATGCCGTACGGGGGGGTCATGAAAGGGATCTCGAAAGGGAATTGGAAAAGGCGGTCCGGGGCCGAAAGATCATTGATCCACCACACGAAAGGGGCGTGCCTCAGTTCAATCGCGCTGCCCAGGATTCGGAACAGTGCGAAGAAGACGGGAATCTGGATGATCATGGGCAGACATCCCCCCATGGGGTTCACCTTGTAGGTCCTGTAGAGCGCCATCATCTCCTTGTTCATCTGCTCACGGTTTCCCTTGTATTTCTCCCTGAGCTTCGCCATGAGCGGCTGGATCTTCTGCATCTCCTTCATGGATTTATAACTCTTGTGCGTCAGGGGCCAGAACAGGATCTTGATCAGCACGGTCAGGAGGATGATGGCGATACCGTAGTTCCCCACGTACTGGTGGAAGAACCGGAGCGCGTACAGGAGGGGCTTTGCGATCACGTCGGTCCAGCCGAAGTCGATGGCCGCCTCGAGGTTCATATTCATCTCCTGCAAGATGCTCAACTCGCGAGGCCCGAGATAGAGCGTATAAGCGGCGCCGGTCGCGTCCCCGGTTCCCAGGGAAATGGGCGGACTGTTCACGACACCGGCGAGGGCGCCGGAGCCCAGCTTCTTGCCGATGAAGACTCCATCCGGGGTGTCCCGGGGGACGAAGGCCGTCATGAAATAATCGGTCTCATAGGCCATCCACTCGATCTTGCCTGAAACGCTCTTGTCTTCCTTCAGGTCGTCGGGGCTGAACTCCTGCAGATCCCTGTTTCTGAAGACGGCGATGCCCATGAAAGAGTAGTAACTCTGCTTGTCGGCAGGCGGGGTGTTCCGTATGGAAGCCCGGAATTGACCGTCGATGCCTGCTCCCGTATCGTTTCGAACCGCGACGGTCAGGTCGATGGGATACCGGTCCGGGTGAAAGCGGTAGGTCTTCTCGATGCCGATCCCCTCCGGCGTCCTGCCGCGGAAGGTGACCTCCTTCGGTACACCCCCGGCCTCGATCTGCACCCTCTCCTCGGCGACTTGATACAGGGTCTCCTTCCGCTCACGAACCGTCACCGGTTCAAAGGAGGCCGTCATGGTATCCCTCTCCTGGTCGCCCGTCTGCAGCAACTCCACAGGCGGGCTGCCGGGCTCCGGGCTCACCCTGTAGTTCTTCAACTTGAAACCGATGATCTTCCCGCCCTCGTTCGACAAGACCGCCCGATACAGAGGGGTATCCACAACCACCTCCTTGTGTGCGGCGGCGGCAGGTCCGCTTTCCTGGACCGGCGGCTGCGCGGGTCTCGGCGCGATCGCATCGGGCGTCTTCGGGCCCGGTTTGGCTTCCTCCTGCCGGCCCACCGGAGGGTCCTGTCTCGGAGGTTGCGGCTCCTCCTTCGGGGTGAAGAAGAAGGACCAGGCGAGCAGCACGAGGAAGGAAAGGACAAAGGCGAAGATTGTTCTTTTTTCCATCAAATAACCCTTAGACAAGATAATGGGGTCCGAATCGGCCCCGGTTCCGTAAACGAGTTCGGCGCCACAGCATCCGTTATGGGCTCAGTCCAGAGGATCAAGTCCACCCGGGTGAAAGGGGTGACACTTTGAGATCCTGATTATGGATCGAAGGCCTCCTTTAAAGACGCCGTACTTCAGGAAGGCGCGGAGGGCGTATTCCGAGCACGAGGGATAAAAACGGCAGGCGGATGGAAGTAAAGGGGATATGAGCTTCTGATATAGCCCGATCAGCACGACGGGGATATATCTAAGTTGATGAACGGCGGTTCTTGTCCAGGAAAAGGTCACCAAGTTCTCTTGTTATTTTCCAGTAGTCCAGGTCACCGGGATCTTTTCGAGCGGCGATGACGATGTCGTGTCCCCTTGGGAAGAGCCCCTTGTTCAGGCGGAAGGACTCCCTGACGAGCCGCTTGAAACGGTTTCTCCGGACTGCATTCCCGATTCTCTTGCTAGCAGCAATCCCCAGCCTTGTGACTCCCCATCCATTCTGCCTCAGCGATATTGTGAAGTGCTCGCTACGAAGTCTCCTGCCAAATCGATTTAGATTGACAAAGTCCTTCCGGTCCAATAACCTCTCTGATTTCAAGAAGGTGTGAGAACACATGAAGTTATTGAATATTGAGCAGATGAGGGGGAAGGCGACTAAACGCTCAGCCGTTTTCGTCCCTTGGCTCTTCTCCGTTTCAATACCTTGATGCCCCCGGCAGAGCTCATTCTTGCCCTAAAACCATGGGTCCTTGCCCTTTTCAAATTGCTCGGTTGATACGTTCTTTTCATGGCTAATAGTACTCGCAGTCAAGTTGGATTCAAGGAGAAAACTCTTATTAACCAAAATTGGAGAGTTTTGTCAAGCCCGCTAAATGAAGGAATAATCCACCGGCATGCCAGTGGTATGAACAACGGCCGAGCCGGTGATTCGTGCCGGGAACGAAAAAATGGATCAAAGGGGAACCCTCACTACGAACCGAGAACCGGCGGATAAGCTTCCATATGAATGAATATCGTTGGAGCGCTATTCCTGCGGAAGACCACCAGGACTCACTGTTCGATCATTCTTGCCACCTCCGGGGGCAAGCGGCCGGGGCTGAGCTCCGCGAAAGATGACAAGGGAGTCGGTACGAGACCCCCCTTCCAGGGGGGGCCTCATCAAACCACCCGTTTACTGGTGGTGTTCATTCGACGATGCTTTTCTTCTTTCGGATGGGAGATCAGCTCTGTGGGCAGCGGCCTTCCGTTCCTGAAAAGAGGCCCCCATGCCCAACCCTGCACCCGTTGACGTAGGCGCCTTTTGGAGAGATTCTTGCAAGGAATAATTGGACAGGTCGCGCCTTGTGTGAAAGGAGAGGACGGGGATGTTATTTGATCCAATCTGGGGGCTGTTCTCGTATGATATGGCGATCGATCTGGGTACGGCCAACACGCTGGTCTATGTCAAGGGAAAGGGGATCGTCCTATCGGAACCCTCTGTGGTGGCGGTGAGAAAAGATCCAAAGGGGGGGAACAAGGTCCTCGCCGTGGGGAAAGAGGCCAAGATGATGCTGGGCCGGACGCCCGGGAACATCGTGGCCATACGTCCCATGAAGGACGGTGTGATTGCGGATTTCGAGATCACCGAGGCCATGCTGCGCCACTTCATTCGAAAGGTGCACCACCGGACCGCACTCGTGCGGCCGAGGATCATGATCTGCGTCCCCTCGGGGATCACCCCGGTGGAAAAGAGGGCCGTCAAGGATTCGGCCGAATCGGCGGGGGCCAGGGAGGTCTATCTGATCGAGGAGCCTATGGCAGCGGCGATCGGCGCAGGTCTCCCCATTACCGAACCCCGGGCGAACATGGTGGTGGATATCGGCGGGGGAACCACGGAGGTGGCGGTGATTTCCCTGGCCGGCATCGTCTACAGCAAGTCCGTGAAGGTGGCCGGGGACAAGATGGACGAGGCCATCCTGCAGTACATCAAGAGAAAGTACAATCTTCTCATCGGGCTTTCCACTGCCGAGCTCATCAAGATGACGGTCGTCAATGCCTACCCGTCCGACAACCTGGAGACGATCGAGGTGAAAGGACGCGATCTCGTCAGCGGCATCCCCAAGATCCTCAATATCGATTCGGATGAGGTGAGAAAGGCGATCTCGGAGCAGGTGGAGACCATTGTCGAAACCGTTCGCATCGCCCTGGAGCAGACCCCACCTGAACTGGCTGCAGACATTGTCGATAGCGGCATTGTCCTGACCGGGGGCGGGTCACTGCTCAAGAACCTTGACATCCTGCTGAGGGAGCAGACCAAGCTCCCGATTACCATCACCCAGGATCCGCTGTCCGCAGTCGTGCTGGGCTCGGGCATGGCCCTGGATCAAATCTCTATCCTCCGGGAGGTGACCGTCCAGTGACCTTTCCCGGAGTTTCTCCGAAGAATTATCGATTTTGAAAAGAATCAGAACCATCTGGCTCTATTTCGTCTTCACCTTCCTGGCCCTCTTCATCTTCTCCTCCAATTTGGGGAGAAGGGGTTCGTGGACCTCCGTTGAGCAGGTCGTGGTGGAAATGACCGCGCCTGCCCAGAGAATCCTCGTAAACACCGTCCGCTACCTGGAAGACCTCTGGCTCCACTACTTTTACCTCGTAGATCTCAGGAAGGAAAACGCACAGCTCAAGGCGGAGATCGACCACCTGAGGATGGAGAACCATCGCTTCCTGGAGATGGTAGAGACCCAGGCCCGGTTGAGAGATCTGCTTCAGTTCAAGAACACCATGGACTCCCCGGTCGTGGCCGCCCAGGTGATCGGCCGGGACCCCACGGGCTGGTTCGAGTCGGTCATCATCGACAAGGGGAAGAGTTCGGGTTTCAGGGTCAACATGCCCGTCGTGAACGCCCAGGGGGTGGTGGGGCAGCTGGTCTCGGTCTCCCCCAGCTACTCGAAGGTCCTCCTTGTCGTGGACCAGAACAGTGCCGTAGACTGCCTGATCCAGCGGTCCCGGGAAAAGGGGATCGTGAAGGGGCTCTCGCCCAACATATGCAAGCTGGACTATGTGCTGAAGACCGGAGACGTCGCTCCGGGTGATGTGGTGGTGACCTCCGGAATCGGAGGGGTGTATCCCAAGGGGCTGCCTGTGGGAAAGGTGCTGGAGGTGCAGGACAATCCCTGGGACATGTTCAAGGCTATCAAGGTCAAGCCCGCAGTGGACTTTTCCAAGCTGGAAGAGGTGCTCGTCATCCTGAGGGAGGATCCGTTATCAAGAGATCCGAAAGAAATGGAAGAATAATCCTCGCCGCGGCCGCATGGTGCGGATGCACGTTGTTCATCCTCCTCAAGGGGGGCCTGATGAATCAGATCGGGTTTGATTCTCTGGACATCGATCTGGTATCGATCCTGATCGCCTGTCTGCTGGCGGCGAACGGGAATATGGGAGCAGCGGTATTTGCCATGGGTCAGGGGGTCCTTACGGATATCTTCTCTGCGGGTTGGCCCGGACTCTCGGTCCTCCTCTACATGATCGTGTTCCTGTCCATCCTGCTCGGCTCCCGGTTCTTCGACCTGTACTCCTCGAGGGGTTTGCTGATCCTCGTTTTTCTGTCTGTCTGCGTGAAAGGGCTGCTTTTTACGGCTCTTCTGTACGTCCTGTCCCCCCGCCCGACGCTGTCGCACCATTCCTTTCTGGCGTTGGGGGTTTCAGCATTGTCCACGGCCCTGCTCGCCCCTCCGATCTACTACACGATAACCAGTTTGACAGGGTCGTTCGGCAAGGAGGCCGAGTCCGCGGAGTAGGGAGGTGATCGGAATCAAGCCTGTGCCATGGAAGGGAAAATCGTTCAAGGGTTCGGGTTTCGATCCTGCCTCGGCCGAGATCTTTTCGAGCCGCCTGAAGGGGGCGACGATCCTGACCATCGTCGTCTTCGGAGTCCTGGTCATGCGGTTGTGGTACCTGCAGATCGTCAGCGGGCCGGTGTACAGGACCCAGTCGGAGAACAACCGGATCCACCTGCAGGACATACCGCCTTTTCGCGGGATGATATTCGATCGGCACGGGGAACTCCTGGTCGACAACCGTCCTTCCTTTGACCTGTACCTGGTGCCGGAGAACGTCCACGACCGCCAGCGACTCCTGAGAAGCCTGGAGCGGTTGATCGGGCTCCCGGTGGAGGCCACGCAGAGAAAGCTGACCAGGGACGCCCTGAAGTACCCCTTCAGGCCCGTCCTGATCAAGAGGAACCTCTCCCGCGACGAACTGGCCGTAATCGAGACCAATCTCTTCAACTTGCCCGGACTCTCCATCCAGGTCAAGCCTCAGCGCCACTACCTTTACGGCGACTTTGCATCCCACCTGATCGGGTACCTCGGTGAGATCAGTGAGGGGCAGTTGAATACCGGCAACTTCCCGGAGAACAAGCAGGGAGATCTGGTGGGCAAGTACGGGGTGGAAGGGAAGTGGCAGAAGCTTCTGAACGGCCTGCGCGGGGGAGAGCAGGTGGAGGTGGATGCTGCGGGGAGGAAGCTGAGGACCCTCTCGAGAAAGCCCCCTGTGCCCGGCTCCAATGTCTGCCTGACGATCGACAAGGACCTGCAGATGGTCGCGGAGCAGGCCTTGAAGGAGAAGAAGGGGGCCATCGTCGCCATGAACCCGAACAACGGCGAGATCCTGGCGCTGGCAAGCGGGCCCACCTTCGATCCGAATATCTTCATCACCGGCATGGAGCGGTCCGAATGGGTGCGACTCGCCTCGGGAAAGGATCATCCCCTCCAGAACAGGGCGATCACGGGCCAGTATCCCCCGGGGTCCACGTTCAAGATCGTGGTCGCTCTTGGAGGACTGGAGGAGGGGATCATCAACCCGGCGGAAGAGACCTTCTGCGGGGGGTCGTATACGGTGGGCTCCTATACCCACCGCTGCTGGAAAAAGGGGGGGCATGGAAGTGTCAACCTGCACCGCGCCCTGGTCGAGTCGTGTGACGTCTATTTCTACAAACTGGGCCGAAGACTGGGCGTCGACCGCATCGCCCATTATGCCCATATGTTCGGTCTGGGTCTGAAGACCGAGTTCGACCTGGGATCGGAGAAGGAAGGGCTGATCCCCACGAGCAAATGGAAGCTCAAACGGTTCGGCGAGCCCTGGCAGCCAGGTGAAACCGTATCCGTGGCCATAGGGCAGAGCTTTGTCCTGGCCACCCCTCTCCAGATGGCCCGTCTCATTGCGGCGGTCTTCAATGGAGGCTTTCTCTATCAGCCCAAGGCCATCCGGTGGGTGGGGAAAGACGACCGGCGGTTCTATGAATTCACCCCGACCGTCATGGGCCGGCTGAAGGTCAAGCCCGAACACCTGGAGATGGTCAAAAGGGCGCTCATCGGGGTGGTCCACGACCCCAGGGGCACCGGATCGAGATCGCGGGTGGAAGGGGTGATCGGGGCCGGGAAGACCGGAACTTCACAGGTGGTCACCCTGGGGAAGGAGAAGATGCTCTCCGCTGCGGGACACGAATCCCAGGACCATGCCTGGTTCGTGGCCCTGGCCCCTGCGGAAAGCCCTGCCCTCGCCCTTGGAATCGTGGTCGAACATGGAGGCGGTGGCGGTGCCAATGCCGCACCCCTGGCCAAGGAGATCTTTACCGCCTATTTCAAGAAGAAAAAGGGCTGAACCTCCCCTGCGACGGGCGTGGAAGTGGACGCCGGAGGCGGGGGTGCGGACGGCCCCCGTGGTAGAGATATTGCATAGAAAACCGCAGAGGGACCAAAGAGCGAGAAGGAGTCAGAAGAGACGGAATGTTCGACAGAAGGCTGGTTCAAAACTTCGACTGGATCCTGGTGCTGATCCTGCTGCTCCTGATCCTGATCAGCGTCGTCAATATGTACGGCGCAACCTATCCCATCAGGAACGCAGGGGGATCCCAGATCTTCATGAAGCAGACCTACTGGTTCCTGATCGGGTTCGTCGTGATGCTCCTTGCGACGACCTTCGACTATCACCTGCTCCAGAGGCTTGCGATCCCCGGGTATCTGCTCATCCTCGCCCTGCTCGTCCTGGTCTCGCTCGTCGGGGGCAGGATCTCCGGATCCCAGCGGTGGCTGAGCTTCGCGGGGTTCACGATCCAGCCATCGGAGTTCATGAAGATGGCCGTCGTCATCGTCCTGGCCAAGTTCTTCGACGAGCATCTCCAACCCGGCGGGTATCGCCTGAGGGACCTCTGGCAGCCGTTTCTGTACATGGCGGTGCCCTGCGCACTGATCGTAAAGCAACCGGACCTCGGCACCTCGCTCATGGTCCTGATCATCGGGTTTTCCGTCATCCTGTTTGCAGGGATAAGATGGAAGTCCTTCATGATCCTGGTCGCCGCCGGGATGGCCGCGGCCCCTCTCCTGTGGTTCAAGCTGAAGGACTATCAGCAGAGGCGGATCCTCACGTTCCTGGACCCCGATATGGACCCCCTGGGCGCCGGATACCACATTCAGCAATCCAAGATCGCCATAGGATCCGGCATGTTCTGGGGAAAGGGGTTTCTGAACGGCACCCAGACGAGCCTCCATTTCCTGCCCGAGCAGCATACGGATTTCGCATTCTCCGTCCTCGCGGAGGAATGGGGTTTCCTGGGGGCCTTGATCATGCTGACCGTCTACTTCACGATGATCCTCTGGGGTCTGAGCATCGCCAGGAATTCGAGGGACCGCTTCGGCGCCCTCATCGGCTTCGGGGTCATCGCCATCCTCTTCTGGCAGCTGGTGATCAATGTCTGCATGACGACGGGACTCCTCCCGGTGGTGGGAATCCCCCTGGTCCTGATCAGCTATGGGGGGTCCTCCGTCCTGTCGGTCATGGCCGGGCTCGGGCTGCTTCTCAACATCAGCATGAGGCGGTTCATGTTTCAGTGAGGAAGGAAGTCGGAAGGGGGAGGGGGACATGGGAACGGTACCCCACCGGAAACAGGAGGATTTTTTCCGCCTTCCGCCTTCTGCCTTCCGACTTCCTCCTTACGATTGTGGTTGCGGCAAAACAAGGGGTGTGGTATTCACAAGACTTCCAAGAACAGGGATATATCCATGGGAAAAAGAGATGAGATCAATGCGTTCCTGGGGAGCAACACGGAGTTCGAAGGCAAACTTTCGTTCGCCGGGACCGTCCGGATCGACGGCCGCTTCAAGGGGGAGATCCACACCGAGGGCACCCTCATCGTCGGGGAGACGGCCCATATCGAATCCGATGTCTATGTGAACCACATCATCATCAGCGGGGAAATACGCGGGAATATCGTTGCCGGCAAGAGGATCGAGATCCATGCGCCGGGGAAGGTCTTCGGCAACATCGAGGCCCCGGCGGTCATCATCGAAGAGGGGGTGATCTTCGAAGGAAACTGCAGGATGTCCAAGCCGAGTCTATCCGAGGAGCAGAAGCTCGCGGTGGTCCGCTAGGGGCTCGACGAAAAACGGTCGCCGCCCTGCAAAAAAATCTTTGACAAGCTCCCTTTTTTCTTCTACAAGTCGATCACTACAGGTACCGACATCACCTTTTCATCCGCATATTCCTTGCTCATCAGAGCGTATCCTTCCGGCAGTCGCGCCGTCGATCGGATGCTGTTGGGGGAGAGTTCCCCGACTTTGAATCCGCACGCATTGTGACGTTCCCGCCGGGAGGGAGATCCTCGTTTCCTGTAGGGGGTGACGAGGTAAAACCGGGAAGGGAAGAGATGCTGAGCATAGATTATTCCGTATTCATCCAAATCGCCAATTTTATTGTCCTTCTGCTTCTCCTGAACATCATCCTTTTTCGTCCGGTCCGAAAGGTCATGAATCAGCGGGGCCGCGAGATGGACGATCTCGCGCGTGTGGCCGCGGACCTCGAAGCCAAGGCTTCGGAACAGGCGAAGGCGCTGGAGGAGAACATGGCATCGGCCCGGAAGCAGGGCTTTCGCGAAAAGGAAAGCCTCAGGAGCGAGGCCCAGAGCCTGGAGAAGAAGATGTACCAGGATGCCACCGCCTCGGCAGGAGGAAAGATGGAACAGGCCCGAAAGACGACCGAACAGAGGGTGCAGGAGATACGGGGCTCCCTGGAGAAGGAGATCGGGCTATTTTCGCAGGAGCTTGCGGAGAAGATCCTGGGCAGGAGATTGACATGACCGGAAACAGCGGAAGAGGGCGCGTTCTATGGACAGGGGCCGTCCTGCTCGTCGGGACCCTGGTTTTCTGCGGCTTCGCCTTCGGGGCGGAAGCGGCCCACGGGGACCGGAGTGGAGACCTGCTGGACCTCCTGTACCGGTTCATCAATTTCGCCCTGCTGGTGATCATCCTCGTGGTCGTGCTGAAGAAGGCCAACATCAAGGGATTGCTTGCCTCCCGAAGCGAGGATCTTAAGAGACGGTTGGCCGAACTCCGAACGGGGAAGGAAGAGGCGGAGCGCAGATACCGGGAGCTTGAAAAGCGGATCAGGGAGTTCGAGCAGAGCCGGCAGGGAATCATCGACCAGTTCAGGGCAGAGGGGCTGGCCGAGAAGAACCGGCTGATTGCCGAGGCGGAGGAGCGGGTCAGACAGATCCTCGAACAGGCGGAGACCGCCATCCAGAGGGAGATCGAATCCGCGAAGAACCGGCTGAGAAGGGATATGATCGGGCTTGCCGCCGAGAACGCGGAGCGGATCCTCTCCAAGGAGATCACGGATAAGGACCAGGATCTACTGGTCGATGAATTCATAGAAAGGCTGGGTAAGGGACATTGATCGCATCCAAGGTTTCCAAAAGATATGCCAAGGCCCTGTTCAGCCTGGGGCGCGAAGAGGGGAAGATCGGGGAGTATGCAAGGGATCTGGCGGGCTTCACGGACTTTTTTCAGTCCCATCAGGAATTCTCGACCGCGGTTTCGAGCCAGATCTTCGCGCTGGAGGATCGCAAACGGGTCCTCAATACGGTGCTGGACAAGAGCGGACTCTCGGGTCCTGTCCGGAACTTCCTGAACGTGCTGCTGGACAAGGACCGGATAAGGGCGTTGCCTGCAGTTGCCGAACACTACAAGACGCTCATGGATGAGGCCTCCAACATCGCCCGCGCCGAGGTGCTGGTACCCAAGCCCTTGAGAAGCGACGTCTTGGAGAGACTGCAGAAGAGACTGGGGGAAATGACCTCCAAGCAGATCAGGATCGAGGTCCGGGAGGAACCGTCCCTCATTGGGGGGATGGTCGTCAAGATCGGAGACCTGGTCCTGGACGGCAGCGTCAAGACCCAGATACGAAGCTTGAAAGAATCTCTATAGAAGGGGTGAACGCAAGTGGACATTAGAGCCGAAGAGATCAGTCAGGTTATCAGGAGCCAGATCAGGGACTACGAGAAGAAGATCGAGATGAGCGAGACCGGGGTCGTCCTCTCCGTCGGCGACGGGGTGGCCCGCGTCTACGGGGTCGAGAACGCCATGGCCATGGAGATGCTGGAACTGCCGGGCGGTATCTACGGCCTCTGCCTGAATCTGGAAGAGGATAATGTCGGTGTCGCGGTCATGGGCGACGACTCCAAGATCAAGGAAGGGGACATCGTCAAGCGGACCGGCCGGATCGCACAGGTCCCGGTGGGCGACGCGGTCCTGGGCAGGGTGATCGATGCGGTGGGAAATCCGCTCGACGGCAAGGGGCCGATCAATACGACCGAGTTCCGCAGGATCGAGGTGGTGGCCCCGGGCGTCATCGCGCGCCAGCCTGTGCGTGAGCCCATGTACACGGGGATCAAGGCCATCGACGCCATGACCCCCATCGGCCGCGGCCAGCGGGAGTTGATCATCGGGGATCGGCAGATCGGCAAGACGGCCATCGGGGTCGACGCCATCATCAACCAGAAGAACACCGACGTCTTCTGCATCTATGTGGCGATCGGCCAGAAGAGGTCCACGGTCGCCCAGGTGGTGGACGTCCTGAGGCGGCACGGGGCCATGGATTATACGACCGTCGTCTCGGCCACCGCCAGCGATCCCGCGACCCAGCAGTACATCGCCCCCTATGCAGGGTGCGCCATCGGCGAGTACTACAGGGATTCGGGAAAACACGCCCTCATCATCTACGACGATCTCTCCAAGCAGGCTGCGGCATACCGGCAGGTCTCGCTGCTGCTGCGCAGGCCGCCGGGACGGGAGGCCTTCCCGGGGGACATCTTCTACAACCATTCCAGGCTTCTCGAGCGGGCGGCGAAATTGAACGACAAGCTGGGAGGCGGATCCCTCACTGCACTGCCGATCATCGAGACGCAGGCCGGGGACGTGTCCGCATACATCCCCACCAACGTCATCTCGATCACGGACGGGCAGGTCTATCTGGAACCGGGCCTTTTCTTCTCCGGCGTGCGGCCTGCGATCAACGTGGGTCTCTCGGTGTCCCGCGTGGGCGGCGCGGCCCAGACCAAGGCCATGAAGAAGGTGGCCGGGAGTCTTCGGCTCGACATGGCCCAGTTCCGGGAGCTCGAGGCATTTGCCCAGTTCGGGAGCGACCTGGACAGGGCTACCCAGCGCCAGCTCAATCGAGGGCGCAGGCTGGTCGAGGTCCTCAAACAGCCTCAATACCAGCCCATGCCTGCGGAACGGGAGGTCATGATCCTCTTTGCAGGGGCGAACGGCTACCTGGACGAGTGGCCGGTCGAAACGGTGAGAGAGTACGAGAGGCAGATGCTGGAGTTCATGGATTCCAAGCACCGTGACCTGCTGGACGAGATCAAGCAGAAGAACGAGATCAGTGGGGAACTGGATCCCAAGCTGCGCAAGGCGCTGGATGAGTTCAAGTCCGTCTTTCAGGCTGCGAAGTAGAGGAAAGATCGGCCACAAGGACACAAAGACACGAAGGCAGGAAGGCAAAAAGAGAATGACTTTGTGTCCTGGTGTCTTCGCGGCAGGATTTCTTGAGGAGAAGAGAACATAGATGGCCACCTTACGGGATATCAAACGCAAGATCGGGGCGGTGAAAAAGACGAAGCAGATCACCCGGGCCATGAACATGGTCGCTGCAGCGAGGCTTCGGACGACCCAGGGCAAGATGGAGAATTTCGCGCCTTATGCCCGGAAATTCGCAGAGGTCCTGCAGAATCTCGCGAGCCGCGTGGACCGGGAAGTCCACCCGCTCCTCATCCCCAGGGAGAAGGTGAGCACCGTGGCGCTGCTTCACTTCACGTCGGATCGGGGACTCTGCGGCAGTTTCAACGTGAATCTCATCACCAGGGCGGAGAAGTGGCTGAAAGAGCAGCAGGCCAGGGGGGTGGGCATTCGTCTGACGACCATCGGGAAAAAGGGCAGGGACTATTTCAAGAAGAGAAACTACAACGTGGTCTCCAGCCAGACCAACCTCTATGGAGCGATCGACTTCTCTTTCGTGAACAAGATGGCCTCGAGCCTGATCGAGGAGTACCTGTCCCATGAGGTGGACGAGGTCTATATGATCTACTCCCGGTTTTTGGGCATGGCGAAACAGGAGCCCACGGTCTTCAAGCTGATCCCCATGGAGCCGCCCGAGACCGCAGAGGCTCAAGGCCCGGCCACCGAGTACCTGATCGAGCCGGGCGGGCGGGAGTTGCTGGTGGAGCTCCTTCCAAAGCACATCAGCGTGCAGCTCTTCAACGCGTTCCTCCAGCAGGAGACCAGCGAGCATGCGGCCCGGATGGCGGCCATGGACAACGCCACCAAGAACTGCTCGGAGCTGGTGGACACCCTGACCCTGGTCTACAACAAGGCGCGCCAGGCGGCGATCACGAAGGAGCTGATGGACATCGTGGGAGGCGCCGAAGCGCTGAGATAGGGCGGAGCGCGGCAAGGTCAATGTCCGATGTCCAGTGCAGAATGTCCAGTCTCCAAGTGAAGGCATTTGGAGACGACATTCGGGATGGACATCCGTGGTTTGGCCGGTCATTGGATATACTGCATTTTACATTGGAAATTCTCTTTATGTACAGGAGGTCTGAGCGACGTTATGAGCGAAGGCAAGGTAATTCAGGTGACGGGACCTGTGGTCGATGCGGAGTTCTCCAACAGCGATCTTCCCCCGATCTTCACCGCCCTTCATGTCACGAATCCCGTTATTGACAATACCCCGGACAATCTCGTGATCGAGGTCGCCCAGCACCTTGGCGACAATGTCGTCCGATGTATCGCCATGGACACCACCGACGGGCTGGTCCGCGGCATGAAGGTCAAGAACACGGGGAAGCCCATCATGATGCCCGCGGGCGATCCGATCCTGGGCCGGGTGCTCAACGTGGTGGGGAGGCCGGTGGACGGACTGGGACCCGTCAACGCGACCGAGTTCCTGCCCATCCATCGACATGCCCCCGAGTTCATCGAGCAGGACACCTCCGTGAAGGTCCTGGAGACCGGGGTCAAGGTCATCGATCTCCTCGTCCCCTTTCCCAGGGGAGGCAAGATGGGGATGTTCGGCGGCGCCGGGGTCGGGAAGACCGTCGTCATGATGGAGATGATCCACAACATCGCCCTGCAGCACGGCGGCATCAGCGTGTTCGCCGGGGTGGGGGAGCGGACCAGGGAAGGGAACGACCTCTACCTGGAGATGAAGGAGTCGGGGGTCATCAACAAGGCGGCATTGATCTACGGACAGATGACCGAGCCCCCCGGTGCAAGGGCGCGTGTGGCCCTCTCCGCCCTCACCGCTGCCGAGTACTATCGCGATGAAAAGGGTCAGGACGTCCTCCTCTTTATCGACAACATCTTCCGTTTCACCCAGGCCGGGTCTGAGGTGTCGGCCCTCCTCGGGCGGATCCCCTCCGCGGTCGGGTATCAGCCTACCCTGGGCACGGACCTAGGCGAGCTCCAGGAACGGATCACCTCCACGACCAAGGGATCGATCACGTCGGTCCAGTGCGTCTATGTCCCGGCAGACGACCTGACCGACCCTGCCCCCGCGACGACCTTCGCCCACCTGGACGGAACCGTCGTGCTTTCGAGACCGATTGCGGAGCTGGGGATCTATCCGGCGGTCGATCCGCTCGATTCCACCTCCCGAATCCTGGATCCCAACATCCTCGGAGAGGAACACTATCGGGTGGCGAGGCAGACCCAGCAGATCCTCCAGAAGTACAAAGACCTGCAGGACATTATCGCGATCCTGGGTATGGACGAGCTCTCGGACGAGGACAAGATCACCGTGGCCAGGGCAAGGAGGATCCAGCGTTTCCTCTCTCAGCCCTTCAACGTCGCCGAGACCTTCACAGGGACAAAGGGTCGGTACGTCCCGGTGGCGGACACGGTGAAAGGTTTCAAGGAGATCATTGAAGGGAAGCACGACGACCTGCCTGAGGGGGCCTTCTACATGGTCGGAACCATAGAAGAGGCCCGGGAGAAGGCGGAGAGGATGGCCGCGGCGGGTTAAAAGCAGTGACGAGCGACAAGTGACGAGTGACGAGATGAGAATTCTCTCGTGACTCGTTACTCGTGAGCGAACGCGTCTCGTCACTTTCTTAAAAGCGAGGAGCCATGGGAAAGATACATCTGGAAGTGGTCACGCCGGCGCGGGTGCTGGCGAGCGTTGAAGTTGACATGGTGGTCGCTCCGGGCACGGAGGGGGAATTCGGGATCCTTCCGGGACACGTCTCTTTCCTCTCCGGCATCGTGCCCGGGGAGCTGAGGTACACCTCGGGATCCGAGAAGAGATCCATGGTGGTGACGAATGGTTTCGCAGAGGTCTCGAACGATCGGATGTCCGTCCTGGTGGACGCCGCGGAGATGGCCCCGGAGATCGACGTGAATCGGGCCCGCAAAGCGATGGAGAGGGCGAAGGAGAGGCTCTTGAAGGACAGAAAGTCTCCGGATGTCGATTTCAAACGGGCCGACGCGGCTCTGAACCGCGCCGTCACCAGAATGAGGATAGCCGAAAAAAACCAATAATGACCCACTTTGTATTCCTTAAGTTAAAAAGACAAGCTGATGGCTTGTCTTTTTTATTGACCGGCCTTGAGTATGCGGGTAAAATGACGTCATGTGATAAGTTTATGTTCTTTCAGAAGAAGGCAGGAATCCAAGAGGAACGGCGGCTCGCCGGCCGTTCACGTTCCGGGGAGGATTGCAGGTCGTCTGAAGTTGAACAGCACCGGGAAATCAGTCGCAAAAGGAGGCTGAAGGGATAGGGAATGGTCGCGAAGGCAGAAGAAATCGATCAGCTCGAACTGCTCGAACAGAAAATTGAATCTCTGATCCGCTATGTAAGCTCTGTCAAGCACGAGAAGGAGGAGATGGCAGAGAGAATCCATGTTCAGGAGGAGAAAATCACGGCTCTTACCAATGAAGTGGAACGATTGAGACTCAGTAAGGATAAGGCCAGGCAGAGTATCGTCTCCCTTCTGGAGAAGATCGATCATCTCGGGGTCTGACCTGTTCACGTTGCTTTCGGGGCGAAACTGGAACCGTCGAGGCAGGAGTCTGGAGGGGGATGGAAGCCGTCAAGCTGAGGATTCGTGACCATGAGTATCTGGTCAAGAGCGATGGAAGTCAGGAAGAGATCCTCAGAATCGCTGAGTATGTGAACGCGAGAATCGAGGAGGCTTCGAGTGAAGGGTTGTCGGAGAAGAAGACGGCCGTCCTGGCCGCCCTTCACATCGCCAGCGACTATTTTCATGCCTTGAAGGAAAAAGACGAGGCTTTCGCCAGGACCCAGAGGCAGGCAGAGGCGCTTATCAGGCACATTGACTCGGTCATGGAGTAGAGGCTTGGCGGATCCGATCCGCCGGAAGCGGGCCACTTCTGGCCTGGGGCAGAGGGAGAGGAACGGTAGTGGAGTGGGGAACCACGTAAGCTGGATAGAGGCGCCGGAGAATTCGTGAGTATGATCCATATTTCACGTGAAGTGTATATTTGGATTTCGTACCATGCAACTTATGTGAAAAAAGGCTTGAAACACCCTTTTCGAACAACCCTCGACAAGATTCGGCGTGACCCTTCTCTCTTCCGCCGAACAGGTCTAAAGCCTTCCGACACTCCCGCCTCCTTCCACCTCTGTCCATTCCAGTCAGGAAATGCCTTGCGCTGACGCCGCCGGCTCCCGGGTCCCCTGTGTGCATGGATTCCTGGAAGTATACCAAGGAAACGGTCGTCTAGAGGATAAACCACCATGTCAGTGATACAGATCATCGTGTCTGCGGCCGGCGGCATACTGCTGGGGCTTCTGATCGGGTTCTGGATGCGCAAGCGAATCGTCGAGAAGCAATACGACTCCATTCGCGAGTACTCCAGGAAGATCATCAACGAGGCCCATAAGAAGGCGAAAGGGATCAGCAGGGAAGCCGCCATTCGGGCGAAGGATACCTTCTATCAGATGAAGCTGGATTTCGAAAAGGAATCCAAGGATAAGCGGGAGCAGCTCCAGGCCCATGAAAAGAGGCTTCTGAACAAGGAAGAGGCCATCGACAAGAAGATCGAGCAGTACGAGCAGAGGGAAAAGCGGATTGCCAAGAAGGAAAAGGACGTCGATCAGATACGGGAGGACCTGGAGGCCAAGCAGTCGGAATACGAAAACATGCTGGTCCGGCAGCGGCAGGAGCTGGAGCGGGTGGCGGGCATCACCAGTGAAGAGGCCAGGCAGACCCTGATCAATTCCATGGAGGAGGAGGCCAGACACGAATCGGCCAAGATCCTCCGCCGCATCGAGTCGGAGACCAGGGAGGCGGCCGCCCGCAAGGCGCAGGAGATTATCAGTCTCGCCGTGAAGAGGTATGCCGGCGATTTTGTGGCCGAAAAGACGGTATCGGTGGTCAATCTTCCCAACGAGGAGATGAAGGGCCGGATCATCGGCCGGGAGGGCCGCAACATCAGGGCCATCGAGGCTGCGACCGGCATCGACATCATCATCGACGACACCCCGGAGGCGGTCATCCTCTCCGGTTTCAACCCGGTCCGGAGAGAGGTCGCGAAGATCGCCCTCGAAAGGCTGATCGAAGACGGCAGGATCCACCCCGCCCGCATCGAAGAGATGGTGGAAAAGGTGAACAAGGAGATCGAGGTGAGCATCCGGGAGGCGGGAGAGCAGGCCACCTTCGATGTGGGTGTGCACGGCATCGATCCGGAGCTGGTGAAGCTGATCGGCAGGCTCAAGTACAGGAGCAGTTACGCGCAAAATGTGCTTCAGCATTCGAGGGAGGTCAGTTTCATCTGCGGGATCATGGCTGCCGAGCTGGGGCTCAACGTCAAGGAGGCCAAGAGGGCCGGACTGCTTCACGACATCGGAAAGGCGGTGGATCACGAGATCGAGGGGCCCCATGCCCTGATCGGGGCCGACCTGGCCAAGAAGTACAGCGAGCCGTCGGGGGTGGTACATGCCATCGCGTCGCACCACGAGGAGATCCCTCCGGAGTCCACGATCGCCGTGCTGGTCCAGGCCGCGGATACGCTCTCGGGCGCAAGGCCCGGCGCCCGGCAGGAGATGCTGGAATCGTATGTCAAGAGGCTGGAGGACCTCGAAAAGGTAGCGCTCTCCTTTAACGGGGTCACCAAGTCGTATGCAATCCAGGCCGGCCGGGAGATCAGGATTATCGTGGAGGGCAAGGTCATCGACGACGACCACTCCTTCCTGCTTTGCAAGGACATCGCGAAGAAGATCGAAAAGGATCTCACCTATCCCGGACAGATCAAGGTCACCGTCATCAGGGAGACGAGGGCCGTGGAGTATGCCCGGTAAAAACCGGGGCGATCGGCCGTTAGCGGTCGGCGATCAGCTCGAAAGATCGAAGAAGAGGGTGTCGGCTGAAGGCTGGAACCTGACCGCCGAGAGCGCCTCAAGAGGGGACGCGGGGAGTTACGACGATGGAGAGGACCCTGTACGACAAGCGCGGCGAAGCGGTGGCCTACATCGCGGAAGACTTTCATTCGACCGTCTACCTCTGGGAAGGGATCCCTGTCGCTTATCTCCACGACGAGGAGCATGTCTACGGCTTCAACGGACGCCATCTTGGGTGGTTCAGGGGGGATGTCCTCTTCAATCACAGGGGCGAGAGGGTCGGGTTTCTCTACTCGACCTGCCCGGTGTCCGTCGTGAAGCCGCCGGTGAAGTGGAAGAAGTCCGGCGCCGATGAGATCAGGCCCAGGTGGGGCGCTCCGGCCCTGGCGAAGCTCGGCCATGAGGCGGCCCAGGAGGATCTGGCGGATTTCCTGAGACAAGGAATGATCGAACGGTCCCTGCCGAGCGTTTCCTCCGGTGGTTCTCCTGACCGGGAGGGGAGCGCCGGGAGCTCTGGGGAGGGCACCAGGGGCTAGTGTTGTGTGGACGTCGGTCCTGAGACACAACCATAGAAATGAATCCCGAGGTCCATTGCATGACCCAAGGGCAAAAGACCATCTACCTTGTAGACGGCAGCTC
This sequence comes from Deltaproteobacteria bacterium, assembly GCA_020060215.1. Next base: position 44,280 of record JAGVAP010000054.1, read on the forward strand.
TTACATCTACCGGGCCTACCATGCGATCCGCAACCTCTCCAACTCCAAGGGGCTGCCTACGAACGCGGTCTACGGTTTCGCCCGGATGATCCTCAAGCTGGTGGAGGAGCGGAAGCCCCTCTACGCGGCCATCGTCTTCGATGCGGCAGGCCCCACCTTCCGACACGAACTCTTTGACGGATACAAGGCCACAAGACCCCCCATGGCCGATGATCTGGCCGTGCAAATTCCCTTCATACGCCGCCTGGTCCAAGGTCTTTCCCTGAAAATACTGGAGAAGCAGGGGTACGAGGCCGACGATGTCATCGGGACCCTTTCGCGGGTGGCGGAAGAGGAGGGGCACGACGTGTTCATCGTCACCGGCGACAAGGACTTCCGGCAACTCCTCTCCCCGAGGGTGACGCTCTGGGACCCCATGAAGGACCGTATCACCTCGTATGAAGGATTCATCGAGGAGTGCGGGTTCAAACCCGGACAGGTCGTGGATCTCATGGGGCTCTCCGGGGACAGCACGGACAATGTCCCCGGCGTCCGAGGGATCGGCGAGAAGACGGCCGCGGACCTGATCAGGCAGTTCGGCACCCTGGAGTCCGTTTTCGCAAACCTGGGGCAGGTCCAGAAGAAGCGGGTCAGGGAGAATCTCGAGAAGTCCAGGGCCGAGGCCCTCCTGAGCAAGGAGCTCGTCACCATCAACCGGGATGTGCCCGTAAGCGGCGATCTGGAAGAGCTCAAGGTAGGCGTGCCCAGACACCAGGAGCTTGCCGAGTTGTTCAGGGAGCTGGAATTCAAATCGCTGTGGGACCAGTTTGCGGTCCGGGAAGAGGAGGGCACCGAGGAATACCGCTCCTGCCTCACCGAAGAGGATCTCCTGCGGCTCGTCGCCTCCATCCGGGAAAAGAAGGCGGTCTCGATGAGCGTGCAGACCACCGGCGACGATCCCTTCCGGGACGAGCTGGTGGGCCTCTCTTTTTCGGTGGAGACCGGAAAGAGCTCCTATCTGCCTCTTGCGCACACCTGCGCAGGCTTCCCGGAGCAGATCGGGATCGAGAAGGCGTTCGAGGTCCTCAAGCCGGTCTTCGAGGACGAGGCCATCGCCAAGATCGGCCACAATCTCAAGTTCAGCGCCATGGTCTTGAAGAACCGGTCCACGAAACTCGCGGGGCTCCATTTCGACACGATGATCGCTTCCTATGTGATCAATCCCGGCCTGAAACAACACAGCCTGGATTTCCTGGCCCAGCACTATCTCAACCTGCGGAAGATGACCCATGAAGAGGTGGCCGGAAAGGGCAAGTCACAGAAATGCTTCTCCGAGCTCGAGCTGCAGCGGGCTTCGAGGTACTCCTGCGAAGACGCGGATGTGGCCCTTCGTCTGATGCGGGTCCTCGGGGAGCAGCTTCGGGAAGACGAGAACGAGGAGCTCTTCAGGGACGTGGAGATGGCCCTCATTCCGGTCCTGATCGACATGGAGACGCGGGGGATCCGGATCGATACGGCGTTCTTCAGGGACATGTCCGAGAGCTTCTCCCGCGAGCTCGAGGCGATTGAGAAGGAGATCTACGCCGAGGCCGGGGTGGAATTCAACATCAATTCACCGCAGCAGCTCGGTTCGATCCTCTTTGAGAAACTTCAGCTCCCCATCCTCAAGCGGACGATGAAGACGGGCGCCCACTCGACCGATGTCAAGGTCCTGACCCGGCTTGCAGCGCTCCCCTTCAAGATCCCCAAGCTCCTCCTGCGGTACCGTACGATCAGCAAGTTGAAGGCCACATACCTGGACAGCCTGGTCAAGCTGGCCGATCCGGTCACATGCAGGATTCACACCTCGTTCAACCAGACGGTCGCCGCCACCGGCCGCCTCAGCAGCAGCAACCCCAACCTGCAGAACATACCGGTCCGCGGGGAAGAGGGTCGAGAGATCAGAAGGGGCTTTGTGGCGGAGGAGGGTTGTCATCTCCTTTCGGCGGACTACAGCCAGGTGGAGCTGAGGATCTTCGCCCACTACTCGGACGACGACGCCTTCATGGACGCCTTCCGGGCGGAGGAGGACATCCACACCCGGACGGCGGCGGAGATCATGAGGCTGCAGGGGGAGGAGGTGACCCCGGACCTGCGGAGGATTGCAAAGGCCATCAACTTCGGCATCATTTACGGGATGGGGCCGCAGAAGCTGAGCGAAGAGGTGGGGGTCGATCTCCAGACGGCGAAGCGGTACATCGCCGCCTACTTCGAGCGGTACCAGGGGGTCGGTAAATACCGGGCACAGGTCATCGCCTCGGCGAGGGAGCAGGGTTACGTGACCACCCTTTTCAATCGCAGGCGGTATCTGCCCGACATCAACCACAAGAACCGGATCATCCGCGGCGAGGCCGAGCGGATGGCCATCAACACGCCGATCCAGGGGACTGCGGCGGACCTGATCAAGATGGCGATGATCCGGATCCACCGCCGGCTGAAGCGGGAAGGGTTCCGCACCCGGATGCTGCTCCAGGTCCATGACGAGCTGGTCTTCGAGGTGCCGGACGGGGAGATCGAGACCGTGCCGGCTGTGATCCGATCCGAGATGGAGAGCGTTTTCCGGCTGAAGGTGCCCCTCAAGGTGGATGTCAAGGTGGGCAGGAACTGGGATGAGGCGCATTGACATTTTTCATCGATCATCGAATCACTGATCATGGGGGGAGGGGCGGGTCGATGTTTGTCGGTTGTTCGTTGCGGGTTGGTCATTTGTCCTCTATCATTCGTTGAGACGGTAGGATGGGTGAAGCGTAGCGGAACCCGTCAATCGTTTTACAGACAAGGAACAACCAAGAACGAGCGAACCCAAGCAAGTGACAGGGAACCGATGACCGTGACCGGTGACCAAGGGCCACGGCCGACCAGGATTGGATTCCATACCGAAGACGAACCGATGGAACGCAACGATCGATCAACCACCCATATTTTCGGCCCCGTGCCCTCGCGCAGGCTTGGTCTCTCCCTCGGTGTGGACCTGATCCCGGCCAAGACGTGCACCTACGACTGCCTCTACTGCCAGGTCGGAAAGACCACGCACCGGAGGACCCGGAGGGGCCCGTTTGTCCCGGTCGGGGAAGTGCTGTCGGAGCTGGAAGAACGGCTGAAAGAGGTGACGCCCGACTTCATCACCCTGTCCGGCTCGGGGGAGCCGACGCTCTATTCCGGGATCGGGGCGTTGATTGAAGGGATCAGGGCCCGCACAGGGGCACGGATTGCCCTGATCACCAACGGGTCTTTGCTCTGGAACGAGCAGGTGCGGAAGGGGATCGCCGGAGCGGATCTGATACTTCCAACCCTATGCACGACCTCCGAGGAGACCTTTCGGTTGATTCACAGACCCGCCGAAAGCCTCCGTCTGGAGCGGGTCATCGAAGGGATGAGGCGTCTGCGCAGGGAGTTCAGGCGCGACCTGTTCCTGGAGGTTATGCTCCTTCGCGGCATCAATGATTCGGAGATGGAGCTGGAGTCGCTCAAGAGGGCGGTCCGGGAGATCTCTCCGGACCGGATCCAGCTCAACACCGTGGTGCGGCCGCCGAGCGACCCGGACGCGCTGCCCCTTGACAGCGCGAGGATGGAAGCGATAAAGACATTCCTCGGCCCTCCCGCGGAGGTGATCGCATCTTTCCGATCCGGTGGAGGTCCGTCCGCGGGCGCCTCGGATGCGTTCGCCATGCTGGAGATGGCCAGGAGAAGACCGGTGCGCGTCTCCGACGTGGTCAGATCGCTGAAGAGACCTCCGGGCGAAGTGGAAGACGTGATGGAGGGGCTGGTGCGGAAAGGGATGCTCCGGCGCGGGGAGCATGCAGGGGAGATGTACTACTATACTCGAACGGAACCTGAGCAATGAAATGGTGATGAACGACAACGGAAGGTCAGAGGATCAGAAATTCTACGTGGGGATCGACGCGGGATCGGTCAGTCTCAACTGCGTGGTCATCGATCAGGAAAAGAACATCGTATACGAGTCCCCCTATCTGCGCCACCTGGGGAAAGTCGAGGAGGAGGTCTTCGGCCTCATTCAGGACCTCTACCGGAGGTTTTCGCCGGAGCGGATCAGGGCGATTGCATTCACGGGGAACCACGCAAAAAAGATCAGCGAGAAGCTGGGGGGGGTCTATGAGTTCGAAACCATCACCCAGGTGCTCGGGGCCCTTCACCTTCGCCCCGATGTGAAGAGCGTCATCAGCATGGGGGGACAGGATACGGCCCTGTTTCAGATCCGTCAGGGCGTTGGCGGAGGCAAGGGAGAGGCGACATGGGAGCTGGAGTACTTCAACACCAACGGCCCCTGCGCGTCGGGCACCGGCTCCTTCATCGACCAGCAGGCCCAGAGACTCGCCACCTCCATCTATTCCGCCCGCGTGGATGTCTCCAAGGAGCAGATCGACACCATCCTCGCGGATTTCATTGCCCTCGGCCTGAAGAGCCGGAAACCCGCCCACGTCGCGTGCCGCTGCACGGTCTTCACGAAGTCCGACATGATCCACCTGCAGAACAAGGGGGAGAGACTCGAGGATATCATCTACGGCCTGCATACGGGCAACGCCAGGAACTACATGAGCACCATCGTCTCGAACCGGACCCTGGAGGACCCCATCCTGTTCCTGGGGGGGGTTGTCCTTGAACGAGCTCCAGGTCCGAGCGTTCAGGGCCTATTTCCCGGACCTGATCGTCCCCGAACACAGCCCCTCTGCGGGCGCCCTCGGGGTTGCCGTTCATGCGCTCCAGTCGGGGGCGGAGAATCGTCTCGATCCGGACAGGCTCGGCGGCCCGGAGGAGAAGGGGAGCTCCGATCTGCCCTCCACGTCGCCGCTCCGGATCAGGAAGACCCTCTTCCCGGAAGAGAATGCGGTCGGCCCGACCCCCGTCGGGAAGAAGATCCCCGCGTACCTGGGAATCGACATCGGGTCCACCACCACGAAGTACGCCCTCATGCTCGAGAACCGGGAGATCATCCACAAGAGCTATGTCCACACCCAGGGAAAGCCGATCGAGGTGACCCAGAAGCTGCTGAAGATCATCCAGGACGAGCTCGGGCCGCGGATCGAGATCCGGGGCGTGGCGACCACGGGCTCGGGCAGGAACGTGGTCGGGGATTTCCTCAATGCGGATCTCATCATCGACGAGATCACGGCGCATGCCCGGGGGGCCGTGGAGATCGACCCCGACATCGACACCATCTTCGAGATCGGGGGGCAGGACTCGAAGTACATCTCCATCGCCCACACCCACCCCCTGGACTTCGACATGAACAAGGTGTGTGCCGCAGGCACGGGCAGCTTCCTCCATGAACTCTCCAACAAGTACGGGATCAACATCGTCGGCGAGTTCCAGGAGGTCGCCCTCTCCTCGGAGCGGCCCGTGAAACTGGCCGAGCGGTGCACGGTGTTCATGGAATCCGATCTGGTCTCCTATCATCAGAAGGGGGTCCCCGAGGACGATCTCATCGCCGGGCTCTGCTATGCCGTCGTTTACAACTATATCAACCGCGTCGTGGGGAAGAGAAAGATCGGTCAGAGGGTCATGTTCCTGGGGGGGCCTTCCCTCAACAAGGCGGTCGTCGCGGCCTTCGAAGATGTCCTGGGCCGCGGCCTGATCGTTCCGAAGCACCGGGAGGTCCTGGGCGCCTACGGCGCCGCGATCAGCCTGCAGGAGAAGATGGCGGTCGAGAACAGGACGAGGAGCGTCTTCAGGGGTCTGGAAAGCTCCATAGGCGACCGGATGGATTTCACGGAGAAGATCTGCCAGGCCGATCCCGCATGCCACAACCAGTGCAAGCTGAAGATCTACGACTTCGGAGGCAGGAGGAGCGTCTGGGGGGGGGAGTGCGGCCGATACGAGGCCATCCGGGGGAGGGGGATCAAGGGCCAGAATTTCTTCGAACTGAGGGAGGAGATCTGGGCGAGCTACATGCTCGGGGTTTCCGAGGAGCTGAAGGACGAACCTGTCCTGGAGGTGGACGGTCGCCCCACGGTGGGGATGCAGCGCTCCCTGTACACGCTGCAGACCGGTGTGTTGTGGGCCCATTTCTTCGATCGTCTCGGCTACCGGGTGGTTCTCACTCCCCCGACCAACAACCGGATATCGGGCTCGGGCATCGAGATCGCGATCGCGGAGACGTGCTTCCCGATCAAGGTCTCCCACGGACACGTGAAGGAGCTGGCGGGCAAGACCAGGTACCTTTTCCTCCCGAGCATCGTAAACATGCCCACCCCCGGGGAGTCGGAGAGGGGGGCCTTCTGCCCCCTGGTCCAGGCCAACCAGTACATGGTCCGGATGGCCCTGGGGCTGGAGCGGACCGCCCTGCTCAACCCGGTCCTCCACCTCAAGTATGATCCGTCGACCCTGTCGATCGAGCTGGAGGAGCAGCTGGGCGGCAAGCTTGGACGGAGCAGGGCGCAGATCCGAAAGGCCCTGGAACACGGGCTGGAGAGACAGGCGGGATTCACCGCGGAGCTCCTTGAAAGGGGCAGGGAGATCCTGGAGGCCCATGACCCGAGCCGACCGCTCGTGATCGTCACGGGGAGGCCCTACAACCTCTACGACGAGAGACTGAATCTGCGGCTCGGGCGGAATCTGGCGAAGATCGGCGTCTCCGCCCTGCCCATGGACTTCATCGATCTCTCCGCCGTGGACCTCTCCGATTTCCCGAACATGTACTGGGGGCTGGGCGCCCAGATCCTTCGGGCGGCAAGGTTCACCGGGTCTCACCCCCATACCTTCGGGCTCCATCTGACGAATTTCAGCTGCGGGGCGGACTCCTTCCTGGAGCACTTCTACCGGTTCATCATGGAGGACAAGCCCTATCTGATCCTGGAGCTGGACGAACACAGCGCGGTGGCCGGCATGATGACGCGGCTGGAAGCCTTCCGGAATGTGATCGAGAATACGATGCGGAAGGAAAGGGCCGCCTGTCAGGCGGAAAGGGGGATTTCCAATTGAGCCTGAACATGGAAGCGTCGAGAAGCGAGAAATTCAGATCCCTCAAGGAGAACGTCGGTGCGTTCAAGGTCCGCGAGAAAAAGCTCCTCATCCCCGAGATGAATCGGATCGGCGCCCATCTCCTGGCTGCAACCTTCAGGGGTTTCGGGGCCAATGCCCTGGTGATGGAGACCTATGCGGGGCTCGATCTCGGAAAGGAGTTCACCTCCGGGAAGGAGTGCTTCCCCTGTCAGGTGACCGCAGGAGACGTCCTGCTCTTCCTGCAAAAGGAGAAGGAGAGACTCGGATCGGACTTCAGGGCGGAGGACTACATCTACTTCATGCCCGAGGCGGACGGCCCATGCCGCTTCGGCATGTACAACAAGTACCAGCGGATCGTGCTCGATTCGTTTCCCGAGTTCCGAAACCTGAAGATCGGCGCCCTCACATCCAAGAACTCCTACGCCCTGGACGGGATGATCGACCCGAAGCAGAAAACCCGTTTCCGCAAGGTCGCCTTCTTTTCGCTTCTGGCAGGGGACATCCTGGACCGGCTCCTGTGGCGGATCCGTCCCTATGAAAAGGCGGCCGGGATGGCGGATGCATTCATCGAGAGGACGATGAGGAGCTTGAGCGATGCCTTCGAGACCTACAGCGCCGGGGTGGAACTGGACCGGCTCCTCAACCGGCTGACCGAGTTGGTGTCGGAGGGGCGCGCCGTCATAGACCCCGACCTCGCGCCCAGACCCCTGATCGGCATTGTCGGCGAGATCTATCTGAGGACCCATGTGCAGGCCAACCAGGACGTCATCCGCATGTTGGAGCGGTATGGGGCCGAGGTGGTCAATGCGTCGATTGCGGAGTGGGTCAACTATACGAGCTTCGATCGGATGCGGGAGGCCAGGATCGGGCTCCGTCTGAGCCTCAAGCAGCTCCGGATCGGCCGGATGGTGCGCCACCTCAAGGAGATCCTCGGCTACGGGGCGGAGCTCTACTACCAGCACCTCAAGCAGGATCAGGTCTACAAGAGAATCCAGGCGGTGATCGGGATCCACGGGGATCACCGGGTGGATCATCTGGAGAAGATCCTCCTCGAAGACGATCTCTTCTCCTTCGATGTCGGCACCGAGGCCTGCCTGAGCATACCCGGCATCATCGAATATGTGCGGAACGGGTACAACGGGATCGTCAACGTCTATCCCTTCACCTGCATGCCCAGCACCATCACCTCTGCGGTGGTGCGGCCGATCATGAGCCGTATGAAGGTTCCCTATCTGGACACCCCCTACGACGGCACGTTTCAGCCGGGCCGGGAGGCGGCCATCCGCACATTCATGTACCAGGCCCGGCAGCACTTCCAGAGAAACGGAAGAAAGGATCCGGATCCCTCATGAAGACGATAATGCTCATCAATGCGGCCCATCCGGAGGAGTATCGGATAGCGTTCATCAAGGACGGAAGGCTGGACGGGTTCCAGGTGGAGACCGCCGCGGCCGAACAGAAAGTGGGGAACATCTACAAAGGGCTGATCGAGAAGGTCGAGCCGAGGCTCCAGGCCTGTTTCGTCAATTTCGGGGTGGAGAAGAACGGTTTCCTCTCCATCACGGACGTGCATCCGGAGTATTACCAGGTCGACGTCCCCCCTTCCGGATCGCACCGGCCGCCTCCCATCGAAAAGGTCCTGCACAAAGGCCAGGAAGTCCTCGTCCAGGTCACGAGGGAGATGCCGGGCCGCAAGGGCGCCCAACTCACCACCTTCATCTCCCTGGCCGGACGATTTGTCGTCGCCACGCCGGGGCGGATCATCAACGGCGTCTCCCGGAAGATCGAGAGCGAGGCCGAGCGGCATCGGCTCAAGGAGGCCATGAGCCAGATCAAGCTCCCGGAAGAGATCGGCTACATCGTGCGCACGGTCGCAGCGGGACAGACCAAGAAGGAGCTCTCCAAGGACATCACCCGGCTGGTGCGGATGTGGAAGAGCATCCGGGCGAGGGTGAAGGACGCCCCTGCCCTTTCCCTGATCCACAAGGAGCAGGACGTCGGACTCCGGACGATGAGGGACTCCTACACGAGCGATATCGTCGAGATCCTGGTCGACGAGAAGGAGACCTACGAGAAGATCGTCGAATACATGAAGATCATCTCCCCGAAGGAGCAGGAGAAGGTGAAGCTCTATCGCGGGAGAAGACCCATCTTCGACCAGTATGAGATCGAAGACCAGATCGAAAGCATCTACCGGAACAAGGTGTTTCTGAAATCCGGGGGCTCCATCGTCATCAACCAGACCGAGGCCCTGATCGCCATCGATGTCAACTCGGGACGGGGGAAGGCGGGGGACGAGCCGGAGACCATGATCTTCAAGACCAACCTGGATGCGGCGCGGGAGATCGCGAGGCAGCTCAGGCTCCGCGACATGGGCGGGCTGATCGTCATCGACTTCATCGACATGCGCGACCGCAACCACATCCGGCAGGTGGAAAAGGTCTTTCGAGACGAGCTGAAGATCGATCGGGCGAAGATCGACACCTCCCACATCTCCAAGTTCGGTCTCATGGAGCTGTCACGGGAGAGGCTCCGGCCTTCCATAGAATCCAAGAGCTATCTCCTCTGCCACTACTGCGGCGGCCGGGGCATGGTCATGTCCGTCGAGTCCGCAGCCATTGCCTATCTGCGGAGGATATGGATGGGTCTCTCCAAAGGGGACGTGGTGCAGGTGACCGGGACCCTCTCTCCCGAGGTCGCTTCCTACCTCCTCAACCGAAAGAGAAGAGAGCTCTCCGACATGGAGAAGCGATACGGGGTCGCGATATCCCTGACCGGCGATCGGGATGTCCCTCCGGGGGAAGGCAGGCTGGATTTCCTGAGAGAGGAGCCTCGGAAGGAGTCGAACCATGAATCGCACCCCCCAAACGAGCCGGCCGCATGAGCCCCGCTCCACATCCAGGGGAAATGGAGTGATGGAGTGATGGAGCTCCATTACTCCATCACTCCACAAGCTTGATCACTCCGGAAGGTTGAAACCCTAGCCGCAAATCCCTATCCTAAAGGAGACAAGCCGGGTCTTCCGAACCCGGATTTTCGTATGTTCAACAACGTCCTATATTTCATCATCGTCCTCCTCATCTTCAACGTGAGCAGCCAGGAAAGCAGGCCGGAGGCCTCCCTGGAGCATACGCTCCTGATGATCCTGTTCAGCTTTCTTGCGCTGGCCCTTTACTCCCGGTGGGGGTTTCATCGCCTGACGGAAAGCCGGAGAAGATCGGGACGGGAGGACGGCCGCTTTGCCGGCGAATACCACGGCCTGGTCCTGAGGCTGTCGATCTTCTCCATCCTGCTCTTCGCCCTGGACATCCACCTCTTCCATCTTCGCTACTGGCTGCAGGCGATCCCCGGGTTCAGGCCCTTATCGGTCCTTCAAGGGGCGGTCGCCCTCGGACTATTTCTGGGGTACCTGGCGACGGTATGGTATTTCGCGTGGCCGGCCTATCGCGAGATCTTCGGGGTGGATTTCACGAGGGGAGGTTTCGTTCTCTCCAACGTGAAGTTCAACATCCCGATCCTCTTCCCCTGGATCATCCTGACGCTCGCGGTGGACCTGGCTTCGCTGGTCCCTTCCAACTCCTTCACGCATCTTCTGAACAGCCCGGAGGGGCAGATCCTTTTCTTCGCCGGATTCCTGAGCCTCCTCATGATCTTCATGCCCCCGCTCATTCAGACCTGGTGGGGGTGCAAGCCCTTCCCCGACTCCGGGGTGGTCCGCGAGCTCGAAGCCTTCCTCCGGGAGAAATCCTTCAGGTACCGGCGTCTCCTTCAGTGGCCCCTTTTGGAGGGGAGGGTGCTGACGGCCGGGATTATGGGCCTCATCCCCCGGTTCCGGTATATCCTGGTGACCCAGGGCCTCATGCAGGCCCTCTCGGTCCATGAGCTCAAGGCCGTTCTTGCCCACGAGATGGGGCATGCCAAACACAGACACATGCTTTTTTACCTGCTGTTCCTCCTCGGGTACATGGTCCTCTCTTTCGGGATCTTCGATATCTCCTTTTCCGTGCTTGCGGTCCAGCCCTTTTTCATGAAGACCCTGGAGGGCGGGGAGTCCCAGGCGTCCAACCTGTTCTACCTGGTCCTCTCCATCCCCATCCTCGCCACCATGGTTCTCTACTTCCGCTACGTGATGGGGTTCTTCATGAGGCATTTCGAGCGGCAGGCGGACCTCTACTCGGCCGTGGTGATGGGTACGCCCAGGGACACGATCCATTCTCTCGAGAAGATCGCGTTCCTGGGGGGAAAGATCCGTGATCTCCCGTCCTGGCACCACTTCAGCATCCGGCAGCGGGTGGAGTATCTCATCCGCATGGTGTCGGATCCGCTCCTCATCCGGAAACACGCCCGGTTCCTGCGGGTCTCACTCGCCTGTTATCTGCTGTGTATGGCGGCACTGGCCTATCTCCTCTACTACAGCCCGGCCAGGCAGAATCTCACCCTCAGCCTGGTGGGAACCGTCCTGCGTCAGCAGCTCCAAGAGCACCCCAACAGCGTCGACCTCTATCAGAACCTGGCGATGGTCTATCACCGGATGGAGAAGTTGGACGAGGCCATGGCCGTCTATGAGAAGATCATCCGGTTGAGCCCTGGCCACAGCACGGCCCTGAACAACCTGGCCTGGCTGCTCGTGACGGTACCGGATGAATCCCTGCGGGACCGGGCCCGTGCCCTGGAATTGGCGAAGAAGGCGGTGGCTGTGAGTCGTACCCCCGTGTTCCTGGATACCCTGGCCGAGGCCTATTATGCGAACGGGTTGACCCGCGAGGCGATAGAGACCATCCAGGAGGCCATATCGATGGGACCCGAGAACCCGGGCTATTACAGGGAGCAGTTGAAGAAATTCACCGAATCACCGAGGAGAGGCACTTGACCGAACTTACCGGTTCCAATGATGTCCATCGGCTGGACCTGGAGGACAAGGAGGTGATCCTGGTCGGAACGGCCCACCTGTCTACGGCGAGCGTGGATCTGGTGGAGCGGGTCATCCGGGAAGAGAAGCCGGACACGGTATCCGTGGAGCTGTGCAAGTCGCGCTTCGAGTCCCTCACTCAGAATCAGAAGTGGCAGGACACGGATCTTTACCGGGTGGTGAAGGAAAAGAAGGTCATGGTCCTCCTTTCCAACCTCCTCCTGGCCTACTTCCAGAAGAAGATCGGGGCGAAGCTGGGGATCAGGCCCGGGGCTGAGATCATCAGGGCCATCGAGTGCGCGGGAGACGCCGGCGCAAAGATCCTCCTGGCGGACCGGGATATCCGGACCACCCTCTCCCGGGCATGGCGGCTCATGGGATTCACGACCCGGTTCAGGCTTCTTTTCCACTTCATCGCCTCCTTGGCCGAGACGGAGAGCATCACGGAGGCCGAGATCGAGGAGATGAAGAAGAAGGACGTACTGGAGGCCCTCCTCTCCGAGGTGGGGAAGACCTTCCCGCAGGTGCGGAAGGTCCTCATCGACGAGAGGGATCAGTACCTGACCGAGATGATCCGCACCGCGCCCGGGAAAAAGATCGTCGCCGTCGTAGGCGCCGGGCATGTGCCCGGGATCAAGAGAAACTGGCGGAAAGAGATCGACCTGGAGGCCCTGAACACGCTGCCGCCGAAGGGCCGGTCTTCATCCTATCTGAAATGGGGGATCCCCGCCCTGATCGTGGCGATCTTTCTCTTCGGCTTTCTGTTCCCGGGGCGGGAGGCGGCCGCCCGGATGATCACGTCCTGGGTGCTGGCGACGGGGGTCATGGCAGGGATGGGCGCCGTCATGGCCTTCGGCCACCCGCTCACCATTCTCTCCGCAGTCCTCTCCGCGCCCCTCACCACCCTCCACCCCCTCATTGCCGCCGGCTGGGTGGCCGGGCTCGTGGAGGCGATCGTCGTCAAACCCAAGGTCAGGGATTTCGAGATGCTGATCGAGGACATCTCGAGCCTGAAGGGGTTCTGGCGAAACAAGATCACGCGCATCCTGCTCGTGGTGGTCTTCACCAACCTGGGGGCCACCATCGGCACCCTGGTGGCTATCCCCCTCCTGCTCCGGATCCTGGCGTAGCGTAGTGCATCCAACGCTTCTTTACGTTTCAGCATAGGGATTTCGGTCCCGCTACACCGGACTGCGCGGATCGCAAGTCCAAAATAAGATTCCTATTCGCTCTCAGTGCGTCGAACCCTTCATTGTGCCGGCGGAGAGACGGACCAATATTGTTGATTGAAAGCGGGAAGGAAAAACGTTGTGAAATCCTAGCCGGGGTTCAGCGCTCCAACCCAAAACCCTGAACCCGTCAGGAGGCTCGAGCCATGGGACAATGTGAAGTATGCGGAAATGAATACGACAAGTCCTTCGAGGTCATCGCAGCAGGCCAGAAGCACACCTTCGACAGCTTCGAGTGCGCTGTGCACAAGCTGGCGCCGATCTGCGATCACTGCGGCACCAAGATCGTCGGGCACGGCATTGAGGCGAAGGGAAAGTTTTTCTGCTGCGCCAGCTGCGCCAGGAAAGAGGGAAGCGGAGAGGCTCGCGACAGAATCTAGTCGCAGTTTACACGCATTCTTAGTCGCAGTTTATACACATTCTGATGAGACCCTCGCATGCGCCGACCGGAACAAGCACAGGATTAGGCGGAGCGGTGGGGGAATCACTTTTCCTGCGCCCCGGGAGGGGGCTCCTGCAGCATGGGGAGGACAAAGTGGAATGCGCTGCCTTTCCCCTCCCCCTCACTGTCGACCCAGATCTTTCCGTTGTGCAGATCAACCAGCTTCTTGGTCAAGGCCAGCCCCAGACCGGCCCCCTGAAAGGGGCGGCTGATCGAGTTGTCCGCCTGTTCGAAGGGCTGGAAGATCCTCGTCCGGGATTCCGGGTGGAGTCCGACCCCGGAGTCGAACACGCTGAAACGAATTCCCTTGTCGCCCGAATCCGGAGCGGCCCGAACCCGGATCATCCCCCCCTCCGGGGTGAACTTGACGGCGTTCGACAAGAGGTTGTACAGGATGTGCTTCAGCCTGCGCTCGTCGGCCTGAAAGGACTCCATCCCATCCGAGATCTCCTGGATCATCTCGATCTGTTTCTGAATGGCCTGCTGTCTCACCATCGACAGGCAGTCATCCACCAGAGGCCGCAGATGGACGGTGGAGACGGACAGGGCCGTCTTCCCGGACTCCACCTTGGTCAGCTCCAGGATATCGTTGATCAGCCCCAGAAGATGATCGCTGCTCCGGAGAACGTCGTTCAGGTATTCTCTCTGCGTGGGGTTGAGCTCGCCCAGGTTCCCGTCCACCACCAGCTGGGTGAAGCCGATGATATGGTTCAGAGGAGTCCGCAGTTCATGCCCCATATTGTCGAGGAATTCACTCTTGGCCCTGTTGGCGGCTTCCGCAGAGTCCCTGGAACGCTCCAGCTCCGCGGCAATGATCTTCCGCTCGGCGATCTCCCTGGTCAGCCTTTCCGTGGTGGAGACCGCCTTCCGGTTCAGGGAGTGCAACCCGTCCACCAGTACGGCTGCCGAGATGGCCACGACCGCATTCAGAAAGGCGAAATTGCTCCACGCGGCGATGGTGCGGCTCAGAGAACCCAGGAACTCGCGCTCCAGAGGCAGGGCCGGAGAGACGAGCCATCCCATCAGGAGGATGGCGGCAAAGTTCATCAGCGTCGCCAAGATGGCGGCCCTGAGCCCCAGGAGGAGTCCGGCCAGGACCGAAAAGGCGAAGAGCCAGGCCGGGCCCCCGCTCAGGAACCCGACCTGAAGGATGACGACCACGCCTATGGTGAAGGCGATCAGCAGCAGGGCCACCGCCTTGGCCCTTAGACCGATGCCGCGGCAGACCAGCAGGGAGATCAGAAGAAGAAAGGCTGCGCCGTCTGCGACCAGCAGGGGCCACAACCGCTTCGCAAAGGCCAGGTACAGGGAGGGGCCAAGGGCCAGTAGGGACAACACCGATCCGGAGGCCAGCACCGCAAAGATGAGGCGCTCCCGCCAGTAGTCCAGCCCCTCCCCGGCCGGATCCGGGTGGAGAAACCTCTTCCGATGGTCGATCAGTCTCAGGAATCTGGTGATCAAGGTCTCACTGCCGGGGGGCAATGCAAGCGGGTCGGAGGTAGTCATCGGCGGCAATCCTTCACAAAGGGAAGCTCTCTGTTCAGTCACTGCAAAAAATATGCCCCCATCAGCCCGCTCACGCGGACACGATTGGGTTGACGACGCCACCGGTCACCCAGGATCAGTGATCCGTGGAAACCGGACTTGGCAGGGAATGACTCCCCCCTGAATGAAAAAACCTACACTTCTAAATGCCTGTTTAACGGCTGACTCTCCGAAAGATCGGCCCTCCCGGTCCTTGCCCGACTGTAGTAAAAATCATACACGAAACCGCTGCCGGAGAAACGCTCTTAAGTTAAAAATGGCCGTTTTACAGTATCTTGAAGATCATGGCGTGCTATTTGCAGCCCAAGACCCTGCCTGTGAGCGGACTACCTTCGACATCCGACCCGCGGTTTGGTAAAGCCGGCGCGGATTACAGGATGCCCGTGACAGGACTTCGGAGAGGGAGGAAAAGGTGACGGTGCCCGGGAGTGAAGAGGCGTTCCTGGCGGTCAGCAGACTGCGGTTCAAAAAGGGCGACCTGATCATGAAACAGGGGGACTACGGCATATCCATCTACATGGTGGTCTCGGGCCGCGTCGAGGTTTACACCGAGTCCGCCGGGACAGAGACCTCTCTGGCCACCCTGGGCCCCGGGAACCTGATCGGCGAGATGGTCTTCTTGTCCAGAGAGCCCCGGCGGCGCTCGGCCTCCGCAAGAGCGCTCGATGACTGCGAGCTGGAACTGCTGCACCCCGAGACTCTTGCCAGAGAGTACGAGCAAATGCCGGCTATCGTGAAGATGATTGCCGACCAGTGCACCCGACGGCTGTTCCGGATGGACCGGCTCGTCGCCGAACTGAGCCTCGCCCGGGGGAAACGAGAAGAAAAAAACTGGGGTGAAAGGGGCAACCTGCGGGCGCACTACCGCAAGAAGGTGCGCATGCTTTCCACCTGTCGTCCCTCGGAAGGCTCTTCCCGTCAGGCAAGCATGGGGGGAGAGATTCGAGACATCAGCCTGGGCGGAGTCGGGATCGAGGTCCCCAGGTTTTTCTCCGAACCCCCTTATCGGGCAGGGGTCGAGTTCTGGGTCGAGACCCGGCTCCCCAACAGCAGGCCCTTGTCGTTCAAGGCCAAGCTCGTGCGGTACGCGCCCGGCTGGACACCGAGGAGCGATCTGCTCGGGATGAGCTTCACGAGTATGAGCGAGGCGGCGCGGAGAGATCTGGGATTCTTCATGATGGGTGGCAACTGATCCATGGGGGATGGACTGGCTTTGGACGGCGGGATCCAATCTTATGTGGCAAAAGAGGAAGAATACCCGGACGGGGGAGTGATCGTGAAGGAGGGGAGCTCGGGGGACTGGATCTACGTGATCCTGCGGGGGAGGGTCAAGGTCAAGAGAATGTGCTCCAAAGGCCTGGTGACCGTGGGCACTCTGAAGGAGGGGGACATCTTCGGTGAGATGGCCTTTTTCATGTACCCCCAGAAAACCCGTTCGGCGTCCATTGTGGCCGACGGCCCCGTTCGGGTGGGAGTGCTTGACAGTGATCTGCTGGTGAGAGAGTTCGCGTCTGTCAGCCCCCGCCTGAGGAGCCTTATCCGGTCGCTGATGATGAGGCTGAAGGAGACAACGGGAAAGGCTGTCGACCTCGTGGATGATTCCGTCCGCCCGGGAAGAAAAACGACCCCGAAACAGGGCCAAGCTCCCTCGGCCGTTTAAGAACGGCGGGTCTTTTCATCGGGTGTTGGATGTTCGATGTCGGACGCTCGTCTTCCAAAGGGGCCTTGGGGGCTCTCGCTTACGCAACCACCCTCATCCATTCGTCGAGGGAGGTGACCCCTTCCAAGACCTTTCTGAAACCCTGCTCGGGCAGGATCACGAGACCCAGCCCGCGTGCCTTCTTCTCGACGGCCGCGGAAGATTTCCCCTCGATGATCAGATCCTGGATCTCCTGCCACAGAGGCATGACTTCGTAGACCGCAAGCCTTCCCCTGTACCCCGTATGGTTGCATTCCACACAACCTTCCCCCTTGAAAATCACATGGTCCGACAGCCGGAGTCCGTGATTCTCGATGAGTCTCGACTGCAGCCGGTTGGGGGTGTCTTCGACCTTGCAGTTGCCGCATATCTTTTTCATTAACCTCTGCGCCACGACAAGACTCAGAGAGGAATTGAGGAGGTAAGGCTCGATCCCCATGTCAAGCATTCTCGCGATCGTCTCGGCAGCGCTGTTCGTGTGAAGCGTGCTGAGGACGAGGTGACCGGTGAGTGAGGCCTTCACGGCTATCTGGGCCGTTTCGGTATCGCGGATTTCTCCCACCATGATGACATCGGGGTCCTGCCTCAGGAAAGTCCTCAGGGCTCGGGCGAAGTCCAAGCCGATCTTCGGGTTCATCTGAAATTGGTTGATGCCCTTCAGATTGTATTCAACGGGATCCTCTGCGGTGCAGATGTTTCTGGACCCGTCATTCAGTGCATGAAGCAGGGAGTACAGGGTCGTGGTCTTTCCGCTGCCCGTCGGCCCGGTGACCACGATCATTCCCTTGGACTTGTAAATTGCGGTCAGGAGGGTGGTCAGGTCGCTGCCGCTCAATCCCAGGTTGTCTACATCCGGCACCAGATTGGAGCAGTCCAGAATGCGGAGGACCAGCTTTTCCCCGAAGATCCCCGGAAAACAGGAAACCCGAACATCCACGTGGCGGCCGTTCAGCCTGACCCTGAAGCGGCCGTCCTGGGGGAGGCGCCGTTCCGCTATGTCCAGTCGAGACATGATCTTTATCCGTGAACTGACCGCGTTGACATATCTGGTCGAAGGGGTGAGAACCGTGGTGAGGGATCCGTCGATTCTGAAGCGAACCCTCAACTCGTCTTCGAAAGGCTCGATGTGGATGTCGCTGGCGTTCTGGGAGACGGCCGACTTGATGATCATATTGACGAGCTTGACGACCGGGGCGTCTGACTCCTTCAGCTCTTCTTCCTGTGCGACCTGCGCATCTTTGCCTTCGCTGAAATAGATGTCTTCCTCCTCGGTCATGCCTTTGATGGCATGGGTGATCTCGGAGGAGCTCGTCTCAATCCCATAAAATCTCTCGATCGCATTCAGCAGATAGTATTCCGAGGCAAGGTGGGGAATCACGGTGTAGCCGGTGATGAACCGGATGTCGTTGAGCACATTCAGATCGTTGGGATTCATCGTCGCGGTGAAGAGTCTCCCGGCGTGGAGCATGAAGGGAAGAATCAGGTGGTTTTTGACGATCTTCAACGGAACAATATTCAATACGCTTGGAGGTATGGAATGGATTCTGGACAGGTCGACGGTATGACATCCCTTGTACTGCTGAGCCAGAAACGCTGTGAGTGCCGCCTCATCGATACAGTTGAGCGCGCCCAGATTGTATTGGAGGCTCCTGCCGTTTCTCCTTTTTTCCAGCAAGGCCTTTTGGAGCTTGTCTCTGGTCAACTGGTTGGCCTCGATCAGCGTTTTCCCCAGGATTTCGTTGTTGAAACCGCTGTCGATCTTGTTCTTGGAGGCATAGACGCGATGAAGGCTTTCCGATGTGACCAGATAGACGTCAATATGAATCTCCTCCCTCAGCCTCTTGAGCAGCGCTTCCGACATCTCTTCGAAGTAGTCCTTCAGCTTGTCCAACTCGTCCAGAGCGGAGGTCACTTCGAGGAGGCTTTCGGCGATCTTCTTGCGAACCTTCCATGAGCGATCATCGAGTTTCTCTGTCAGCTCCTTGACGAGGGCCTGCACGTCCTCGCTCTTCCCCTGCTTCATCAGCCTTTTGACGTCTTCCTTGATCTCCGTCCTGTCCTTCTCGACGGGAATGTCCTTGGGAGGGGCTGTTTCGGCACGGATCCCGTTCTCCTCGCAGAAGATGCGGCTGAGGATCTCTTTCTCGCTTAAGGTCTCATGGCCCTTCAATCTACGCCTGAGATAGGACGACATCCTTAGCCGTTCCTCAGCCGAGGGCAGGAGCCTTTCAACGAAAGGTACATCGAAATTCCCCTTCTCCCTGTATCCCTCGATGCAGATATTCGCCAAGGCATCATAGAGGAGCTCATCGGGCAGATGGCTGATGATTTCGCTCCGTTCTCCTTCAATGATCTTCATTTCCCGCGACATGAGGTGCAAGGCCTCGTCGTCGTAGGCCGACAGGATCGATGTCATGGTTTCCGTAAAGTCATTCCGTGTGAGCCCCTCCTTCGCAAGCAATCCGACGCAAACCCGGCTCATTGCCTCCAACCCTGCGTTTGCACGAGAGGCCTTGTTGTATGGCTCCAGCGTGATGTCTTTCGCTTCGGCGACCTGCTTGATGAGATCGGCAACCTGGCGGGGATCTTCATCCAGGAGATGCATGAAGGTCTCTCTGAATTCTTCGAGCCTGTCGGGCCGGCCGTTCAGGGACTCTATGCTGGGACTTTCTTCACTCGGTCTTGCTGCACTCGAGATTTTTCCATATTTGACACCGTTGATCTTTATGGTCGAAATGTGATTCCTGCTGAGGATGGACCCCATCCCACCCTCTTCCTGGATCGCATGAGGCATTTTGATCATGGCGTCGAAAAAAGCTCTGAGGTCCCTTCTGGACAACCCCCGGTGAAAGGCGATGCTGCTGATTCCTCTAAGCGTGAGATCCCTCACAAAGGCGGCGAACTGGTCGCTTTTCCCTTCGAGGCGGGCATCGTCCATCATCAGTCTGTTTCCGAAAACCGAGATCGTGAAGGTCTTCCGCCCTTGAAGAATCTTCGACAGAGCGGCAAAGGACTGGGTAAAAGCCCTGGAGGCGGCAGGGTGATCCTCCGGATAGGAGGCCGCGCTTCTGATCCCCAGCTGGATCATTTTCAATGTTTCAAGAACAGCATTCTCGCCGCTCTCGTTCGGTTTCATGAGAAGACATCCTCTTGGCCGGAATCCGGGACGCTGGACGCCTGATCTTGCGATATCCGGCTACCCGAAAAACGGTTGTGCAAGACCTTCCGGGAATTCTCCACGGGATCGCCTTTGGCGGGGGGACAAGAGGGCGAGGGGAATGTTTGCAGGCACAGGATGACCGGGTACGTTTCGAATCGTCAGAGAATCTTGTCCGTATTGTATCCTCGGGACACAACCGCAGCGCTTGTGGTGATGAGAACCGCTCCGCATATATAGAGGATCCGCTTTCTGTGTGTCAAGCGTTACCGGGGGAGGGAGTGGGCCGGGGTATGCCGAGTCGATCCTCCGGGGGCTTCCGGGGTAGAGCGAGACTCGCCCCCCCCCCAAGGTTGGCCGAGGGGAGAGGCCCATGAAAGCATGCTTTTATGTCGAGCCACCTTCCCAGGATATTGAAATTATCGTATATCGATAGGATGATGCGAGATCATCCGTGGAGGAGGGGAGAGGAGCTCATTGCAGGCAGATGAGGAGATCAGGAGCCTGGCTGGTGGTGATCCCTGCTGCCATGGGAATTTTGTTGAAGTAAGAAAGTACCTCTATGAGAACAGAGACGCGCCCGACCAAGAAGAGCCGCACCGCGGGAGTCGCCGGCTTTCTCGGCCTGCAGCGAAGCACCGTAGGCATGCTGGCCATGGTAGTGCTGGTCGGCATGGGAGAGCGGATGGCGGAGCGCTTTCTCCCCATCTATATCATGGCCCTGGGCGGCGGCGCACTGGCCATCGGCCTGCTGCAGGCCATGGACAACTTCCTGTCGGCCCTCTACAGTTTTCCGGGCGGCTATCTGTCCGACCGTATCGGAACCAAGCGATCGCTCCTCGTCTTCAACCTGGTCGCCATGGCCGGTTTCGCCCTGGTGATCCTGGTTCCCGCCTGGCAGGCGGTGCTGCTGGGGGCGGTGCTCTTCATCTCCTGGTCGGCCATATCGCTGCCCGCCACGATGAGTCTCATCTACAAGGTGCTCCCCCAGAACAAGCGCACCATGGGGGTGAGCATGCATTCCCTGGTGCGCCGAATCCCCATGGCTCTGGGTCCCCTGGCCGGCGGCGTTTTCATTGCCGTATGGGGCGAGCGCGACGGCGTCCGTCTCGCTTTCGGGGCCGCACTGGCCATGGCCTTTGCGGCGCTCCTGCTGCAGCAGCGGATGATCGCCGACGACAGGCGAGGTCGGACCGCCTCGGATGATTCCTGCGACCTCAAACCCGAAAAGAACCCTGTCAAGATTTACAGGCTGATGAATCCGGCCATGAAGGGGCTGCTGGTCTCCGATATCCTCATCCGCTTCTGCGAGCAGATCCCTTACGCATTCGTGGTGGTGTGGGCTATGAAGACCATCGCCGAACCGGTGTCCGCCTTGCAGTTCGGTCTTCTGACGACCATCGAAATGGCTACGGCGGTAATGGTGTACATTCCTGTGGCTTACCTGGCGGACCGGAGCACCAAGAAGCCTTTCGTGCTCATCACCTTCGTCTTCTTCACCCTCTTCCCCCTTGTCCTCCTCTACAGCCGCTCCATGGAGTGGCTGGTTGCCGCATTCATCTTGAGGGGGCTCAAAGAATTCGGAGAACCCACCCGCAAGTCCCTCATCATGGATCTCGCCCCGGACAGTTGCAGGGCAGGCATGTTCGGGCTCTATTATCTCATCCGTGATGTAGTTGTATCCGTGGCGGCCCTTGGCGGCGCCTTTTTGTGGCAGGTCAGCCCTGAGACGAACCTCGTTTCGGCGTTCATCTTCGGGACGATAGGGACGGTTTGTTTCGCGCTTTTCGGCAAAGACATGAATCAGGTCGCTTGGAAAGATTGAATCGCGGAACGGATTTATTTCGACCCCGGCCCCGAAGGAACAGGAGAACGCCGACGACAAGGATGATCCTGGAGAGAGGAGGCCTGTCGAGTGTAAAGCCCGGGCTGACTTGACCGCGCATTGGACGGAGCAGGACTTATGCTCGCGGGTGTCCTCAGGAGGACCCATTTCCTGGGACGGTGTAGATGATCATGAACCTGGGGAGTCCGGAACGAATACGATTCGGCTCTTCGTGAAATTGTGACTCGGCCGGTCCTCCAAAGCGGATGCAAAGGAGGCGGGCGCGCGATGAGTGAGCGGATCATTATGGATCCTGAAGTGCAGCACGGCCAACCGGTAATCCGCGGGGCCCGGTCCCTATTACATGGATTGTGGGGGGTCTTGGGGGTGGGATGGGCACGGAAGAACTCGTACAAGAGTAGGGAGACTTCCACTTCTCCGATGTCAGACCTGCCAGGAACGGCAACCGCAGCGTACATCCTTCATTTGCTGGAAACCTTTCTTGAAAAGTAGCGGAAGGCACGCAGAAGGTAGAACGTCCCTCTTATACGCATGAATGAACATCGTTGGAGCTCTATTCTTGTAGGAGCAAGCTCCTGCTTGCGATCTTCTCGGAACTGAAAGAATCGCAAGCAGGAGCTTGCTCCTACAGAAGACCACCAGGAC
>JAGVAP010000040.1 GCA_020060215.1 Deltaproteobacteria bacterium
AAAACAGGCTTGCGATTATCGGGGGGTTCGCCGTCCGCATAGGCAAGAAGCCAAAGGACACAGCAAGGGTAGGAGAATTCTCAGAGATCATATGCGAGGAGGTAAGGAAGTTGGAAACTCTTCTGGGAAGCTTGCGAGAGCTCTCGAGACCGGTCACGGCATCAAAAAAGACCGAATCCCTTAATGCGATCGTCAAGCAGATTATGGACAGGTTGCACGCAGGCATCCCCCGGCATATAAAAGTAAAACTCGATCTGGAACCTTCCACGCCCAAGGTTCGTGTGGTCAAGAGAAGAATGGAGCAGGTCATCACTAATCTCGTTCGGAACTCCATTGAAGTCATGAAAGAAAAGGCAACATCAGAGTATCGACGCGCCTCCGGAAGGAAGGAGCCGTCCTGGTCATCGAAGATGATGGTCCAGGCATCTCCGATAAAATACGAGAACGGATCTTTGAGCCGTTCTTTACCACGAAGACCGACGGCAACGGGCTCGGACTGGTCATCTGCAAACAAATACTCGATGAACAGGGCTGTTTAATCAAATTGGAATCCGCTCTTGGTTCCGGAACTCGTTTCATCATCGAGATCCTGAATGAAAATAGCAATACGACGGATTGCTCTCAGCGCGAACGAAAAATGCGGGCGCGGGAAAGCAGGGTAAACCTCAGGGAAAACGCTAAAGAAGGGGGTGACCTGAATGACACAGAAGCCTTTTATGCATGAGAAAAGAATCCTCCTGGTCGATGAAAATCGCGATTTTCTCGATGCCGTGGTGGAAGCGCTTGACAGGTACGTCGTGCATACAGCGCGGAATACCTGCGAGGCCGTAAAGCTTCTGGAAGAAAACTTCTATGACGTCGTCATGTTGACCCTCTGCGGGGATGGCCCCTTTCACCTGTTGAAAAGGGCACTGAAATCAGGCGCTGTCGTGGTCGTGCTCACCCTGAGGGCGGTTTCAACCCCGACATTAAAGCGGCTTAGGGAGATGGGTCCGGTGTTCTTTTTTGGAAAGGAAAAGATCACGGAACTTGGGAGGTTTCTTGAAATGCTCTTTTCAAAGAGGAGCTACCCCTTCACTCGCTCGCTGTCTTATTCGGAGCGAGTGGGCAAAGATGACATTGAGTATGGGTCGGTTCGAATTCTTCGAACTCATTGACTTGCGGAGGAAACGGGGTGCGAAAGCGAAAACGAAGACGCGTGCTGGTGGTGGATGATGACAGGGGGTGCCGATTGCTCCTGCGCCGGGTCCTTACAGACATGGGATGCGACGTCACCGGCGCCTCCTGCGGCTACGAGGCCCTGCAGGAGGCAAGTAAAAGGCCTTACGATCTCGTGTTCACCGATCTGCACATGAGGGGGATGGACGGCTTCAGGCTGGCGAAAAGCATACGGGCGCTCAACCCGGGCGTGCCAATCATTTTGGTCACAGGTGCAGATCAGATGACGACCGTGGAGAAAATCAAGAACAGCGGCGTTGCCTCAGTCGTCTTCAAACCCTTTAGTCTGGATGATATTGCGGAGATCATAAAGAAGACGTGTGCTCGCTGAAAAGGAGCTTATGAATGGCTACCGGCACATCGGTTCACGTAACGACGCGGCGGATATAACGAAAAAAGCACCTGTTGTATAACGATTCAGCAGTCGATTGCACAAAGTAGGAGAAGGACCAATGGAAAAGATGAAAATAAGGCAGTTGATGCGTTCAATCGACGAGTTCCCCCGCATCTCCGACCAGGCCACCTTTATGGATGCGGTGGTTGCACTGGAAAAATCCGACCAGGAATTTAAAGCGGGTAAAGCTCCTGAGAGAATTCTTCTGGTCTATAACGGAAGGTCGAAAATTGTTGGGAAATTATCCCCTATGGACGTCGTGCAAGGCTTGGAGCCCAACTATTTCAACATCGAGAACATTAAGTCTATTCCCCATTATCGACTTGTTCAGACTTCGCTGGAGTCGATGAAGAAGGAATTTCGCTTATGGCACAAGCCGCTTGCAGAACTCTGGAAGAAAGCCTATCGGATCAAAATCCATGACTTCGTGAAGATGCCGACTCCCGACCACATGGTAAAAGCCGATGACAGAATGGATGCCGCCTTTCATCTCTTTGTTCTCGGGCGTCACGGCTCCCTTTTCGTTCAAGATGGGCAGCAAATTGTGGGGCTGATCCTGTTTTCAGATGTTTACAAAAAGATCAGAGAGACCATGAAAGCATGTCCTCTCCCCGCATAGATTTACCGCATAAACGTTTAAGGACATAGAGCATGAAGGTACACCTGAAACAAAAGGATGCGGGGAGGCTTCTTCCCACGGACATCGTCTTCCAGACCGTGTTCTGGGGCGACGTCAAATCGCGCCTCGGCTGGAAGCCGCTCGCCTTCGATTTCACCTCCTCCGGACCCGAAGGAGACGTCCTGGTGCTGACGAAAGCTATCTTACCGGGGTTCTCGGTAGCCTATGTCCCGCAGGGTCCTGAATACGGTCCGGAGCCGGACCGGTATGGTCTCTTCCTCGAATCGCTCTCGGAGGCGATCGGCAGCCATCTAGATCGCTCGGTCACCTTCATCCGGTATGATCTTCCGTGGGAGTCGCAGTATGCGGCCGATAAGACCGGCGGCTCCCCGGATGAACATCCTTTTCACCGCCCTGAAGCGAGGCTGCAGGAGCTTCGCATGAATTTCGGCACCAGGTCCTGGAACCTCCAGAAGGCGGTGGTCGATCTTACCTTCGCCGACAGGGTGGTCGTCGATCTGGGTCCAAGCGAAGAGGAGATCCTGCGCCAAATGAAACCGAAGACCCGGTACAATATCGGCTTGTCCCGGAGGAGGGGGGTGGAGGTGTTTCATGCCTCTTCGGACCTGCTCCCGGCCTTCTATGAACTCTACCGCCAGACGGCGGAGCGCGACCGATTTCGGATTTGCGAATACCGACACTTCTCCTCGCTCTTCTCTACGGACTCCTCTCATCCGGATTCAACCGAGATCCTCTTTCTGCTGGCAAGGCACGGCGGGGACCTGCTCGCCGGGGCCATCGTTGCGGTCTCCGCCGGGACGGCGACTTATCTTTTCGGCGCCTCTTCCAACGAGAAACGGAACCTAATGGCGCCTTATGCGATCCAGTGGGAGGCCATGCGGATTGCTAAGGGCAGGGGGTGCCTGCACTATGACCTCGGCGCGGTTTCTCCCGCAAAAGACCCCACGCACCCCTACTTTGGATTGTACCGCTTCAAGACGGGCTTCGGCGGAAGGATCATCCACCAGAGCGGATCCTGGGATTACCCCCTGGACGAAAACGCGTATAAAATCTTCCGTAACTCCGAGAACATGGACGGAATCCTTGGCACCGAATGAAAGGAGGAAAAGATGGAGAGGCAGGAGATCATCAAGAACATCCCTTTTTCAGCACCCCATGTACTCGTGGACCTGGTGGAGTACCAGAAAGGAAGGGTAGTGAGCCTCACCTTTGTCGAGACGAATGCATTGAGTCTGACCCTGTTCGCCTTCGATCAGGGTGAGGGGCTGAGCACACACACGACCTCCGGGGATGCCATGGTCCAGGTCCTGGAAGGGGAGGTGTCCCTGACGATCGGGGGCAAGGAGGTGGCGGCCAGGTCCGGAGAGGTGGTCGTGATGCCTGCGGACGTGCCTCATTCGCTGAATGCGGTAAAACCCTTCAAGATGCTGCTCACGGTCATCAAGAAACCGCTGAACAGAGGGACCAAGTGTCTGCCTTTTTCGCCGAGCCGGCCTCCCAAGAAGGCGGCCTAGACAGCGGGAGTCCACGAGAGCCGGAAAGATGACTCTGTACTCCTGAGTGAAGCTCTCTGCCTGAACCTTGGCTTCAGTGAGAGTGGGAGCATAGTAGATTCGATCAAGCATTGCTTTGATGAGCGACCATTCACTCTTGGGATACTTGGCCAAAACTTATATCGCTTCCCCACAGCAGATCTGTCTCACGAAATCTCTGGCCCCCGCCTCAACGTGATCCAGGAACTCAGTGATGCTTTTGAACTTGGCTGTGGAGTGCTCATCCAAAGAACTTCTAAAAGGGACTTGATCAATAAGTTGTCTTCTTGCTAAGTTGCTCGTGGGGCGCTTCTCCTTCCGATTCGCGGCTTTCTCAAGGCCCCGGTTTCGCAGCAATCGGGAAAGTTAAGCCCTTCAGTTTTGGTACTCACCCAAATTACACCATTGGGGAAACTACCCGTTATGTCCATCAATCAAGTGATCATTATAGCTGCGATCTTTCTTGTCATCAGTGTGAGCCTAAGCAAGATCACAGAATGGTTGGGAGTGCCTGCCCTTTTGTTGTTTCTTGGAATCGGGATGCTGGCGGGCTCCGATGGGCCGGGCGGCCTTTACTTCGATAACGCATGGGTGAGTCAGGCGCTGGGGACGGTGGCGCTAGCATACATCTTGTTTGCCGGCGGGCTGGAAACAGATATTGAGTCGGCAAGAACGGTCCTGAAACCCGCGCTCGTGTTGTCAACCTTAGGTGTTTTGGTAACTGCCCTTATCACCGGAGCGTTCGTCAAGTACGTGTTGGATGTTTCATGGCTGATAGGTCTTTTGGTCGGATCAATCGTCTCTTCCACGGATGCGGCGGCTGTCTTTGCAGTTCTTCGCTCAAAAAATGTGGGACTCAAGGAACCGCTGAGCCCGCTCTTGGAGCTTGAGTCTGGGAGCAACGATCCAATGGCAGTTTTCCTTACCATCGGAGTCATTCAATTGCTCACACATCCAGGGCAATCGATGTGGTTGTTGGTTCCCTTCTTTTTTCAACAAATGGTTCTCGGGCTCGTGTTCGGTTATACGATGAGCAGACTGTTCATCGTGATCGTAAACCGGATAAACTTGGATTATGAAGGTCTATACCCTGTGTTTAGCCTGGCCTGGGTTTTGTTGACCTATGGGGTGACTGCCTCCCTAGGCGGCAGCGGATTTCTGGCGGTTTACATTGCAGGCATAATGCTGGGGAAGCATGTGTACCCTCATAAAAAAACGTTCATCCGTTTTCACGATGGAGTTGCGTGGCTCATGCAGATAGTAATGTTTTTGACTTTGGGGCTCCTCGTTTTTCCAAAGCAACTCGTTCCTGTCATAGGCTACGGATTGCTGATTTCGCTTTTGCTGATATTTGTAGCTCGTCCTGCCGGCGTGTTGATCGGGCTTGGCTTATCCCGTTTTAATTTAAGAGAAAAATCGTTGATCTCCTGGGTTGGCCTTCGGGGTTCGGTTCCCATCGTTTTGGCTACATTTCCGCTCCTCGCGGGATTGGACCAGGATCATTTCATCTTCAATTTGGTTTTTTTCATTGTCATAACCTCCGTTCTATTGCAGGGGACCACCATCCCATATTTCGCCCGATTGCTGGGAGTTGACGCGCCTTTGGTCCGGAAACCCCGCTATCCGATTGCTTTCGAAAGTTCCAGTGAACTCAATATGCAGCTTGAACACTTGATTGTTCCTTTTGGATCCAAAGCGATCAAGAAACGGATACTCGACCTGGGTTTTCCAAAAGACAGTCTGATTACCTTGATCGCCAGGGATGATAAGTACATCACACCTCGGGGAGATACAACACTTGAAGGGGGGGATGTCCTTCTCATCCTCGTCAGCCGTGAAAGTCTGCCAATGGTGCATACCATCTTGAACCCCGGCAGTAACCCGAGAGGAGAATAGCGCCTCTTTCCTGCGAGAATATGAAACGATTCAAGAACATTCTCTATGTAAACGAAGCCAACATGGGTCAATCTTCGATTGTGGAACGTGCTGTCTCTTTCGCGGAAAACAATCAGGCAGCACTGACGATCATCGACGTGGTCCCCGGTGCAGGGGACCCGCAGTCGGAGACTGTGGCCAAGCGCATGGAGTCTCTGGATCTCTTGACCGAGCCCTATCGTCACCGGTTGAAAATCCAGATCGATTTGCGAAGGGGCCCGGTTTTCCTCGAGGTGATTCGTGCTGTGCTACGCAATGCGCATGACCTTGTTATCAAGCCTGCAGAGAGTCCCGGTTTTCTGAAAAGGCTATTCGGCACCAATGATATGCACTTGCTGCGCAAATGCCCATGTCCCGTATGGATTTTGAAGGCGCCCGGAAGATCAAATTACGAATGCATCATGGCGGCCGTTGACTTCGATCCCTTGAAATCTTCAGCCGCGGAGCAAGCCCTCAACCTGGAGATTCTTGAACTGGCCGGTTCGCTTGCGCTCTCGGAAGCTGCATCCCTGCACGTGGTTCATGCATGGGAAGCCTTTGCCGAAAAAGCCATGCTGGCAAGGGGCGGTAGCACAGCTGAGGATATCGCCGCCTACGTCGAAAACGAGCACATGCTCCACCAAAAAGGGCTACACATGCTGGGTGAGACGCTACGCGACCGGATCGGCACTGATGCCTACAATACTCTTTCCCCTCGATTCCGCCTGCTCAAGGGACCGGCACAAAAGTTGATTCCAGCATTGGCGGTGGAGTTGCGGGCCGATCTTGTCGTTATGGGGACCGTTGCACGCACAGGGATCTCAGGGTTTATCATCGGTAACACCGCAGAGGCTATTCTCGATCAGTTGGCATGTTCGGTGCTCGCAATCAAGCCCCCCGGATTTAGAACACCGGTGAACTCTGCTGACTAGACAAGTTCCTGACGCTCCTGTCCTTAAGCGATTTTCATGGTTTCGACTTCAGCCCATCCCTGAAGAGATCTATGCTGTATTCCTTCTTTATCCATTTCTTACTGAAAGGATCATAGTCGAATTCAAAGAACACGTGCAGGTACCGGTTATCAAAAACCGAATAGCCATCCCTAGCGTAATCTTTCAGTATTTCGTCCCTTAAATCCCTGTCTTGGATGAATTCGGTGATTCTCTTGTGGCCGGCCCCGCAATGGATATCAAGTCGTACTTTGGACAAAGAACCTGATGTCTTACGAAATGCAGTGGACTTCTCTTTCTTCGTATACAGAAGAGGCACAACACCATCCTCTAGAGTCCTTGCGTAGACAGCATCCCGCCCCACAACCATGTGCGGAACGAAAAGATCAAAATAATCCCAGGTGAAAGGGTGGTGATCACTCATCTCTCCTTTCATGGTCCCCAGCCCGATCATTGCAGCCTTATCGTATGTCCCCAGTGGAAGACCCATACCTAATTTGGTAAGCCCTATAACGCCTTTCTTAAGAAAGGCTCTTCGATTTACCGGTTTTCGGCTGTTGACGATCAAGTCATAGACACCTGAAAGCGCCAGCGCGCCACCTGCAAGTGCCGCTCCTAGGTCAAGCAACAGATCGGCAGTTAAGAGCCTGACCATGTGAACGTCAACAACATAAACTGCCGGGCTTCTTTCACCCAGTGACTCCGCCATTTCTATCACTTTTGAGTGACTAATGAAGTTGAATATGTTTTCAGGCGGATTGTGAATGGTATCGTCGCCGGTGACCTCCAGGACAATACCGTCAAGGGTTTCGATCCTTTCCGGAGTGAGGATATCTTCAACAGTGGGGTACCAATGGGTCGTTCGAAAGAGCCTGTAAATCGCCTTGTCTGTCTCAAACTGATGTGAATATGACATCTTTCCTGGTCCCTGAGCCGACAACTCCCGGGCGGAAGATCCGCAGGTTCGCCGACCTGAAAAGCCGCAAGCTGCTGTTTTCCTTTTTGTATCATTCATGTCGTGGAAGTAAAGCCAAAACATGGATCTTGGCCGACAATCCCCACTCATCCATTTTGAATCATATTCCAGTAGCATGAAGCTAGTATCTACGTACTTGACAGGAGGTGGACACTCCGTTAAACAGACGTCCTACGCGTCGCGTAGGGAACAGCCCGGGACGGACCGGATCTGCTAGAGGATGGCGCATTGGAGACTTTATCGTTTTCTGGCTTCCTGGCAATTTGCCTTGCAGCAGAGCGACATCGCGACCGAGCGCCCCCCCATTGGATGAAGCTCGGGATTACAGGAGGAGCCTTATGAACGGATCGGCCGGCTCAAGGGGCATTAGGCAGGCGATCGTCTTCATACTCGTTATCGGCGGAAACTTGGCCTTGGCCCCAATTGCACATTCCTCAGGCGGTTCCCCGGAGAGCGGAATCAGCCTGGTTACGGCCATCAGCCTTGCCGTGGTTTCTGCGGCCCTTCTCTCCGTTTTCTTCCACCGCCTGAAGCAGCCGGCCATATTGGCCTACATTGCGGCCGGGCTGCTCTTCCAGGCCACCCTTTCTGATGCCATCGGCCAATCCATTCACGTCATGGAAGAGGTTTCTCATCTCGGCTTGGTGTTTTTGCTGTTCATCATCGGCATCGAGATGGACCTTGGCGGCATAAAACAACTGGGCAAACGGGGCGCTATTGCAGTCGTCCTCCAGGCGCCCATTGCAGGCGTTCTGATTCTTGTCCTGCAATGGGGGGCGGCCGAACTGGGATTCGCAATACCTGGACTGGGACAAGCCAGGGGAGCCTGGTTTTTCTACGCCGTGGTGGTCTCCCTAAGCAGTACGGCCGTTGTAGTCAAGCTACTGAGCGACAAGTTCGAGTTGACGACCCAGTCGGGCCGCGTGAGCATCATGACCTTGATCGCCCAGGACATATGGGCCGTTATCGCTCTTACCTACGCATCAATGGCCATGGCGGATGTTGCGACCAAGGGCGGGGGCGGCGGAGTGCTGATGATGGTGGCCGGGGGCATTGCGGTAATCGCCTTCATCGTCTTCATGTCCAAATGGGTATTGCCGCGTCTTATGGTCTGGTTGTCCCGTTCGCCGGATATGCTCTCCTTGGTGGCCATTGGATGGTGCTTCCTGTGCGCCGCTGCCATGGCCCGGATCGGCTTTTCGGCCGAAATGGGCGCCCTGATGGCTGGTCTAACCATAGGGCGAATGCCTATTCATTCGGAGATCCTTGCCAAGGTGTTGAGCCTGCGGGACTTCTTCATGGCTCTCTTCTTCGTGGCCCTTGGAGCGTCCCTGCCTGCCCCGACTGCCGACATGATTCTAGCGGCCTTGCCCTTGGTGCTCTGGGTGGTGCTGGCGCGGCTGCTATTCTACACCCCAGTCCTCCTGGGCGCTGGAATGGGCACGGTGGTTTCCCTGGCTGCATCCATCAATCTTGCCCAGATCAGCGAATTTTCTCTCCTGCTCATTCCCATTGGCGTGGTGGCGGGTGTACTGAGCAACACGGACGTGGGAGTCATCTCCTATGCCATGATGCTTTCGGTTCTCCTGAGCACCTATGGGATCAAGTTCAATCACAACATCGCCCTATGGATGAACGGGCTGCCAGGGATGAAGTTATTGTCGGCCGGTTCGCCGCAGGGGCGTGCTACGGCGCATGATCACGGTGCTCCCGAGGTGGTTCTGCTCGGCTACCACCACAATGCCGAGGCATTAGCAAAGCTCATGGCCGAAAACTGCCAGGAACTCTTGTCTAGGGTGCTGGTGGTGGATTTCAACCTCAAAAACCACGCCAGGATCAGGGCCGCCGGGATGCGCGTGCGTTACGGGGACATCAGCAATCCCGAGACTCTGCGTCATTGCGGTCTGGACAAGGCAAAAGTGGTGGTCCTGACCCTCTCTAGCACCTTTCTCAAAGGCACTTCCGGTCAGAAGATATTGAACGTGGTGCTGAGCATCAACCCCGATATCCGCTTTATAGGAACCGCATCCACTGCGCGACACGTGGACGATCTGATTGGAAAGGGCGCCTGCGGTTGCATCTCTCCCGAGCAGGAGGCCGCCCCGGCCTATCTCCAGGCCATCCAGAGCGCCCTTATGGCCAAGCCAAGTGTGAGGGCTGCCTGAGGCAAGGCACACAGTTGACAGGCTTTTGCGTCAAGTCTCGCCTTTCTACATGCAGAAGCCCGGACTTTGTGTTATTCTTGCAGGCAAATCCAAGAAAATTGTCCATCATCATCTTCAATCCCGAAACCCTGCAAGGCAATTCGAGCAATGGCCCAACAAAACGATCATTTGAAGTCACCGGTTACTCCGGTTTTGCGAACCGATTTCATCAAATTGCGGCCCGAGTTCACGGTTCAGGAATCCCTAGACTATATTCGGCGCGAGCGCTTGGGGCAAAAGATCGTCTATTTTTATGTGATGGATGAGGATGATCGGCTGAAGGGGGTGCTGCCTACACGGCGGTTGCTCTCAGCGTCGCTGGAC
The DNA here is from genome assembly GCA_020060215.1 of Deltaproteobacteria bacterium. The sequence continues at coordinate 10,153 of JAGVAP010000040.1, forward strand.
CGGAAGATTTCCGACCTGATGATCACCAGGGTTGTGAAGATTCCCCAGTCGGCAACCGTCCTCGAAGCCTGCGACTTTTTTATCACGTACAAGTTCCTGGCCTTTCCCGTGGTGGATGAGCAGGGCAGAATGATCGGCCTAGTGGATGTGGATCTCTTCACGGAAGAGGTGTTCGATGTCGCGAGGCGGGAGAAATATGACGAGGTGTTCGAGACCATTGGTTTTCAGGTGGAACAGGTGCGAAATGCCTCTCCGGTGAGGGCCTTCCGTTTTCGATTCCCCTGGCTTGCCGCCACCATTGGGAGCGGTGTACTTTGCGCCTTGCTGGCGGCCTCATTTGAAATGACACTCGCCAAGAGCCTGATCCTCGCCTTTTTCTTGACGCTGCTGCTGGGCCTGGGGGAAAGCGTGAGCATTCAGTCCATGACCCTGGCAGTCCAGTCCCTGCGTTCGATTCGGCCGACCCGTTCCTGGTATCTGCGGGCATTACGGCGGGAGGCCGCTACGGCTGTCCTGCTCGGCGCATCCTGCGGCGCCATTGTCGGCATGATCGCCTGGATGTGGCGAGGTAACGTAGCTGCGGCACTGGTCATAGGGGTGAGCATCCTGCTGATACTCTGTTGGGCGTGTTTCTTCGGGCTGAGCATCCCTTCTCTTCTGCACGCCTTGAGACTCGACCCCAAAATCGCATCGGGTCCACTGACGCTGGCGTGCGTCGATCTCTCCACTCTGACCTCCTATTTCACCCTGGCTTGGTTTGTACTATAACCGGCTTACCCTCACCAGAACACAACCACTTGCCTTCCGGGGACCAAAATATCGTCTTTTGAGCCATGATCCGGCCTCCTGGACAGGATTTTAGGGTTAACCTCCAAGAAAACGGCTTGACCGGCGGGGGGGAGGGGCTGCTTGCATGTCTTTAAGGGAAAATGCCCCTCAATTCAATGGCGCGAGCCACTCTGTTGACCGCCAGGGCCATGGCCGCCACCCTGAGACTCTTGAGGCCATAGGTCTCCCGCGCCTTGTTCACCTCCGCAAATGACCTGACGAGGATGTCCTGGAGTGCATCTGTGACCTGCTTTTCGCTCCAGAAGAAGGAACTTATCCCCTGCACCCACTCGAAATAGGAAACGATCACACCGCCCGCATTGGCCAAGATGTCCGGCACCACGGTTATCCCTTTGTCCATGAGGACATCGTCGGCTGCGGGGGTAGTCGGGCCGTTTGCGCCCTCCACGATGAGAGAAGCCCTGATGCCGCGCGCATTGTCGAGCGTGACCTGATTCTCTATGGCGCACGGAGCGAGCACATCGACTTCCAGCTCAAAAAGCTCCTTGTTGCTGATCGAATCGCCCTCCTTGTAACCTTGGACCGAACGTCTAGGGTGCTTGGCCGCGTACTCTGCCAGCTTCGGGATATTTAGACCCGAAGGATTGAACACTCCGCCGCAGGCATCCGCAACGGCGACGATCTTGCCCCCGTTTTCATGGGCGGCCCTGGCAAAGTTGGAGCCGACATTGCCGAACCCCTGCAGGGCGATGGTTACGTGATCGCAGCAGCTCGTGCCTTTCTGTCTCAGTGCCTCCTCCATAGTGAGATAAACCCCCCTCCCCGTGGCCTCGGTTCTGCCGAGGCTTCCCCCAAGCTCGAGAGGTTTTCCTGTGACCACCCCCAGGGTCGTGCGCCCTTTCAGCATGGAGTAGGTATCCATCACCCAGCTCATCACCGTGGGATTCGTGTTCACGTCCGGGGCCGGGATATCCGAATCCGGCCCGATCACGCTCATGATGCTGTAGGTGAACCGCCTCGTCATGCGGTTCAGCTCGCCGGTGCTGAGCTTCCACGGGTCGCAAATTACGCCTCCCTTTGCGCCCCCATAAGGGATGTTGACGACCGCCGTCTTCCACGTCATCAGCATGGCCAAGGCCTTGATCTCCTTGAGATCGATCTCCGGAGAAAAGCGGAGGCCGCCCTTGCAGGGGCCCCGGGCCGCATTGTGTTGCACGCGATACCCCTCGAAGACCTCAATGGTGCCGTCATCCATGCTGACCGGGAAACTCGTGCTCAGTGTCTGTGCGGGCTTTTCCAGGATCTTGCGGTAGTCATCTCTCAAGCCGATGATCCCCGAGACTTTTCGCAGTTCCGACAAGGCGTTTTCCAGAAAATCTTCCTTGCTGTTGGCCATTGCTTCCTCCATGTCCCTTGCTTTCTCACATCACGAAAGGAAAATCCGCGTCTCACCTCAATGGATAATCCACTGATAGGCGAAGATGACGCTGAATGTCAAGGACGGCCGCACCCCAATATCTTGCCTTTTGGCTGAAACTCCCCTTTTGCTGGCCACCGCTAAGTATCTCTCCCGGCCCTATGAGGTGTAGCAAAGGGCGCCTTGCGGAATGGCAAATGGCTTGACTTTAGTTTGCAAATTTCATAGAGAGGAGCTTGTAAAGCCAAACTCTGAGGGATCAGAGGACGGAAAGCCACGGGTCTCTAAAAGACGGCCGGGTTGCCATTCAGGTGATCCGGCCTTTGTTATTCGGATGATTCTTTGATCTTTAGGACGGAGAAGCCGGGTAAGATCCAATACACCCGAAGAAAGATACGATATGGACGGAAAGATATTGAATCCATCCGAGAAGCGGGGAAAACGAAATGTATTTTGCCCCTATTATTCCGAATGCCTGGACGCGGTGATCAAGAATGGTTGGATGCAGTGGAATTGTTCCAAATGCGGGGAGCGATTCAACCGCGAGGGCGAACCCGAGATCCTATTGACCGTGAATTACCCCATCGCTTATTACGAGCTTTCCACAAAATCCTGAAAACCAGTCTTGCCAAGGACCTCCTCTCTGGTCATTTTGTAATCGTCGAGAAACGACCGATTGACCTCCAGGATCTCCAGAGTCCGCGCGTCCAGGAGCATGAGGGCATCCGCAATGCCGTTGATGATTGCCTTTTCTCTATCTGGCTGCGGGCTAATTTTGTTTAACATTTCCAGGGGATGGAGAAAATTACAAGATCCGGCATACCGAAATGGGTTTTGAGTATCCCTTGATCTCTTGGGGTTCCTCATCCTCCATGGGAAAAGTTGTTTTGAGCCTCTTGACCGTTTCTTCACTGATCAGGATGTCGCAATTGAATCGCTTTGTCAGTTCCTGAATTCTCGATGCGAGATTGACCGTATCGCCTATGAGTGTATAGGAAAGCCGGTCGTCACTGCCTGTGATCCCTGCCAGTACGACACCCGTACAAATGCCTATGCCGTGCCTGAAAGGAGTCTTCCCCTCCCGCATCCTGGTGCTGTTCAGATCTTCAAGTCGCCTTCTCATGTCAAGGGCCGCAATTACCGCCCTGTCTGCATGATCATCGTAATAAAGGGGAATCCCAAAGACCGATTCGATCTCATCTCCCACATATTGGAGAATCAGGCCGTGGTGACGTTGGATGGCCCCTTGCATTGCCGTAAAATAGGTCCTCATGCTCCGTATGGCCTCCTCCGGCGAATGCGCTCCTACGTAGGAGGTGAAATCACGAAGATCAGAGAAGAGGAGCGTGCCTTCCCGCCTCTCCCCGTCCAAGGGTATTCGCCCTTCCAGGATCTGATCCCTAATCTCGGGGGTGACATATTTTCCGAAGGTCTCCCGTATTCGCTCTCTTTCCGCCAATCCAGCAATCATCGCGTTTCCCGCATCCCCTAGGGTGGCGATCTCATCATTGGAAAGGACCTGAATCCTCTGCGTGAAATCATGACCCTTCACCTTTTCAACAACACGGACCATGTCATCTATAGGGGCGATGATGGATCGTACCACGAGGAAATTGAGCCTCAGAGCAATGAGCACGAAGATGACACACAAGGCGAGCGTAAAACAAAGCAGATCTCTTGCTAGGTGAATGGCGGGTACGACATCCCCTTGCAGGTTCCATGTGGCAAAAAGGAGGGTCCCCACCAGGATGATCATGGGGACGGCGGTCCCTGCCATGTAGAGGATCCTGATCCTCCTCTGAACAGATATCTTCATGGCCCCTCGCACGAGGGAGAGCCTTCCTTTCGGGAAGAATAGTGGGATCAGGGTCTTCCTGGCATAGTCCTCCAACAGGAAAAAGGAAAGATGGGCTGCGATCAAGCCTATCATCATGGTCCTGAAAAGGATGAAAAGGGCGGTTTTCCAGGGGACCTGCCTAAGAAAGTGAAAGAGAGAGGTGGCAATGAGGGGAAGGAGGATCCAGGTGATGAGGTTGATGAGGCCGATGATGAAGGGCAGGTTCAGGAGTCGGACCTTCGCGTTATCCACGGATGCGTTTTCCATCCCTTCTGTGCAAAGGATCCCTGCCAATGCGGTGGATAAGGGTCGCTGGATCATATACTGGAAAAGCCCCATGACACACACAAATAGGGGATATACAATGGCGATAAGAATCCACCCTCCCTCTCCAAAAAAAAACGTCATGGGTATATGGAGGACATCAGAAGGTGTAACAAGATTCAGGGTCATAGCCGAAATCAAGGCCACTGCGTTGGCTGCCAGGTTCCGCAGGTAAAAACCTGACAGGCGGACAGATCGGAGGTTCGAACCAGCTATGATATCCTGCTCTGCCTTTCTCATACCTCGGAAACGGCATACTCCTGTATGAAGTGCTCCACTTGAGAGATCTGCTGAACATTCAGGTTCCCGAATTCTACACCGTAACGCTTCAACACTTCTCTTCGCCAGTATGTCGGGGGAAGAGACTCGCCTATGTCCGAAAGGGAAACGATCCTGAATGGGATGCCCTCCACGTAGAAGAGGAGGTCCTTTGTTGCTATGACCAGCGCCCCTGAGTCGTCAAGAGGGCCACCATCGGGCACATACCGAAAAGCCAGGCCGCCTTCCCCAATATCAACAATTTGCCAGTATTTTCTTTCACCAGACATCAGGCAAACGAACGCTCCATCCGGTACCCGGAATCTCTTGTATCTGCGTCGCTCACCGGCCTGTTCCATGACCCTTTCCTGTTCTCTCAAGTCCTTTCGTTTTCTGACGACTCCTATCTTTCAGTTTCAAATTCCGCCCTTGGTGCCCGGAGCTCGTACCATCAAGACCGGCACATTCGCAGAACGGAGGATCCTATCAGCCACGCTTCCCCTGACCCACCTCGTCACTCCGGAACGCCCATGGGTTGCAATAAGAATGAGATCGACATGATTCTGCTCGGCGCAATCGATCAGGCTTTCCGTTACCCTCCCAACGAAAACCTCCGTACGCAATGCCGCTCCCCCGTGTTCAAGTCGCTTTGAAACCTGGTTGAGATAATCTTTGGCTGAATCCTTCCTTTCGGATTCCCTTTCCGCGAATACTTGAGGTTCGAAAGAAGCCCCTCCTCCGTGATAAGAGGGTGTCTCAGGCTCCACCACACGCACCAAAATGACATCACTTAGATTGAATCCCTTCAAGAAGGCCCCCACATGAGGGAGAACGCACTCTGCAAGCTCAGACCCGTCCAATGGAACCATGATTTTCTTATACATTCCCTTTCCCTCCTTTCTCTCGTCTTCTGTTTGTTGGCTGCACCCTACACGCCCCGGTTTCTCATTTAACAAATTCAATGCATGGTGCAGGGCTCATGGGACCAATCTGTTCTATGGGGCAAGCCGGCCCTCATTTCCGCCGGTATAAAAGACCTGAAATTGAGGCCCGTTCAGTGAACGTAAGTTGCAATGAAAGACATCGCGGCCGAAGGGATAAACGGTTTTGACACCATTTGTGTGTATGATTACGCTATGAATGCCTTCCGAAGCATTCTTTAACAGATCGATCAGTTGACATGCCGACGTGCCATCAAAGTCCCCATACAGCTTCAGGTGGAGACTGTCGCTGTCGCGATGCACAACAATTCTGAAGTTTGCTGCCATAATAGAACTTCTCTCCCCTTCACCACAGGTCGCAAAACATCCGCCTCGTCGCCAAGCGATCGGCTTTTGCCTACCAGGGAATCTCCATTTGCTTCATTGAAATTGGCTTCATTTCGTCAATACCTCCAGGAACAACGGCTAGGGGTCCTTTCACTCCTTGGAAAGCCATCCTTATCTTAAGTTTCAGGTCGGTCAATTGTGAGCTTTTCAGCGCATAGTGATCGGCGGGAATCGACCTTAGCTCGGATTTGAAAAATGGGCAGACAGTACAAAGAACAACGGGAAGATCATAGTACTTGTTCTTGATGTCCCGCAGAACATCCAGACCGTTCACTTGCCCCGGCCGGATGTCCAGGAGGACCAGATCAGGTCGCGTTTCCTCTATGAGTGCCATGACTTGAGATCCGTCCCCTGTTGCGATCACGTCGTATCCCTCCTCTGCGAGTTCTTCGGAGTAGAGGATCCGGATCGACTCCTCATCGTCTACAACAAGAATCCTAAAGATATTCTCCCTCCATGCAGTAGGGACGCCACCAGCACTCCGTCTCATGGCAGTCCCCCTGGGGCCTCCGGAAACAATCGGGGTTCCCCTCGGCTCGCTGAATGCTTCTGATCAGGGTCACCATGTCCACATAACTTCTCTTCCCGGTGTCGGGTTCTCTCATGCCGGCGGATCTCGCCGTCCGCTCTTCCGGGTTGGTTCGGCATTCGGGGGCGGTAAGCCTTTCTTGATCAATCATGGTGGATCTCCTTGCAGCGGTTCGATTGCTCCATTTTCCAGTGAAGAAAGCCCCAGAAGGATAGGAATCTATCCCGATCGCCCGGCAATAAGGCGGCGAACCTAATCCATGCGCCTAATTTGGGTTTCACCAAGCTTTTCAATCATGGCCATGAACAGCTCAACTGAGGACTGATCAGCGGCATCTTCAGTCCACCCCAAACTCCTCAGCCTCTGGTTCAGGACGGGAGCCCTGCAATCCCCGTCTTCTTTCACGATATTGAATAGGTCTCTCATGAGGCGTAAGACCTCTTCAGGCCCCAGACCGTTGCTGGAGAGCCTCGACAATAGTGCGCTCAGCACCTCCGCCATGTCGATCCTCCTCAGGCGTCCTGATTCAATGTCATGTTCTGAACGCAATCTTCCTCCGGGACGAGGATGATCCCGCAATGGTCATATCTGCTCCATGCGTTGCCACGACATCCGTTTGGTTACTCCCGTTTTCACTTCATGATCCCGGATACCGCTCTTAGAGGATGGCAACGGATTCCCCCCTTCCAAGGAAACTCTGATTTTCCTCTTGAGTTCGTCGAGATTGGTGTTCTTCTCCACCAGGTACTCAGCGGCAACGGACCTCATGTCGTATTTGAAACCAAGGTAGGCTGTGCATAAGATGACGGGTAGATCGTAGTATGCATTCCGGATCTCCTGAAGGATGTCAAGACCACTATGTTCTCCCAATCTAATATCGAGCAGGACGAGGTCGGGACCCATCTGTTCGATCAGATCCATTAGCCCTGGGCCGCCGCCATGGGTGACCACATCATATCCTTCGTCCGCGAGCTCCTCAGCATAAAGCATTCGCATGGATCTATCATCGTCGACGACAAGGATCTTCTTCATGATACTTCACCCGCTACCTTTGCTGCCGCCCCTATACGGCCTTAGAAAGTTGACAAAGACGCCAATGCTCTGCCGCTGCATTGGAAGGGTTCGTGTACGGTTAAAGCAGCGCGCCGACGGTAAAGGCGCCAGGCGCAACCAGAGGGTCGCAATCACGTTCTGCCTTACATAAACAATCATCGCTTTCGGCGTAATTATCCCAGCCGCTTTTCGCGAGGTCCATAGGGGGAAGACATCATTTTCATAGGGGAAAGTCCCGGGAGATTGGAATTTTGGCGAATCGCCCTGCTGGAGACAACCAATAGGGGGAGTGATTGAGGGTGGGTTTATTCCTTCCAGAGATCCACGTCGATGAGGCCGAGTCTCGCGGCATACCGGATCAACTCATGAATGCTGTGAAGTCCAAGTTTGTTCATGATGCTTGCCCGGTGGTTTTCAGCGGTCTTGGGACTGATGAAGAGCTTTTCGGCAACCTCTTTGCTGGAGAGCCCTTCCGCCAGCATGCGCAGAACCTCCTGCTCTCTGGGGGTTAGGGTCCTGTAGCCACTATCCGTGATTTTTGCCTCTCTTGAAGGGGTTTTGATAAGGCTTCTAACCACTTCCTGCGAAACGGAACTGTCAAGGAAATAGTCGCCTCTCGAGACACGCTCAAGGGCATCCAAAAGCCTTTCGGATGCAGACTCCTTGGCCACATACCCGGTAGCCCCGGCCTGGAACGATTCGGCAATGTAGTCGATCTTAGAATGCATGCTCACAATGATCACGCGAGTTTCCGGCAAAAGAGCGCGTACCTCACGGGTCAGATGGATGCCGCTTTGATCCGGCAGTGACAGGTCCACCAGCACAATGTCGGGTTTTAGACCCCTGGCTAACCGGAGACCTTCACGCCCGCTTCCCGCCTCCCCCAACACCTCGAATTTGTCCCGGCGTGCTATGATCGATTTGAGACCTTCCCGGAAAAGAGGGTGGTCGTCAACGATCAATATCCCTTTCCTTTGAATCACCCTGATTCTCCTCATACGGAATATCGATAAGAATTCTTGTGCCTTTTCCCAATCGTGACCTGATATCCATTCTGCCTCCCAGCAGGTTCACCCTTTCTTCCATGCTCTGAATCCCCATCCGCTTTTCATCGGTTCTGCTTGACAAGTAACTATTCACATCAAAACCCTTTCCGTCATCTTCAATGCGAAGGAGGAGTTTGGGGTGGGATACGACAAATCGGATGGTCACCTGCCCGGCATCAGCATGTTTCCTGATATTGTTGAGTCCTTCCTGAATGAGTCGGTACAGATTGATTTCCGCATTGGAATTGAGCGCCAGTTGATCTACGCCTGCTGCCGCGAAGTCTACCCTCAGGCCCGTCTTTTCAGAGAAATCCTCGCAGTACCGAGAGAGGGTTTGTCCCAGGCCTAATTCATCCAGAGTCGGGGGACGCAAATCATAAGACAAATCGCGCACAACCATAATGCATTTCTGAAGCATCTTGGAGTATCCGGAAATCTTTTGACTTATGCCGGGGAGAATTTCAGGGTGATTATCGAACAGGGTATCAAAACCCACCTTTACTATAGAGAGATCCTGGCCCACGCGATCGTGCAGTTCGCGAGAAATTCTCTGACGCTCATACTCCTGGGCTCTCATCAGTTCCTGGCTGAGCCTGTGAATCCGGCCTTCGGTCCGTTTCAACTCCGTGATATCCGTGGACGTCACGATCAGACCCTTGTTGGGCTCGGATGGGTCGAGCGGGCTTGCTTGCAGGTAGCACTGAACGACACCGCCATCCTTTCTGACCCACCTGGTCTCTACTCGCCCGATTCCTTCTTCCTCGACCGCCGAGGACAACTCCCGACCGACGCGCTCGTACTCCCTGTCATCGGGGTAGAGCACCCTGGCGTTTTTCCCCAGCAAAGAGTCCTCTTCGTAGCCCAACAAGGAGTAAAAAGCTCTGTTGGACCAGCCGATGGTTCGATCAGCGGACATGACAATGCCCGCTGAAGATGCTGCAAGGATTGCTCTCAGGGTTTCTTCACTCTTATGCTGGGCATCCATCGCCCGCGTAAGTTCCGTCACATTTCTTGCAACCTGCAGGTAGTTGGTGATTTCACCGGCGTTATCCCTCATCGGCACGCAATAGGTGTCCCAATAGCTTTCCCCGTCTATGCCGTTCATCTTGGCCACATGCATAAGGGCTCTTTCAATACGGCCCGTTTCCATGGCCTTTACAATCGCGCACCCTTCACAGGGCTTGTCCCGGCCGATCAAACCTTCATAGCACGCCCGGCCTTTCAGATCATCGGTTGACTTACCGAGTCCCACAGCCGCCACTCTATTGACCCAAATGATCTTCATGTCCCGATCGAGATAGCAAATCCTGTCAATGGAGGCCTCAAGAATCGCCCTCTTTTGGGCCTCGGATTCCTGCAAAGCGGCTTCCGCTTTTCTGCGCTCAGTGATATTGCGGAGCGAACCAATGATTTTTTCCGGATGGCCGTCTCTGTCTCTCGCTAAGAGCGCGGTTATCGAACAGCAGCCCTTTGATCCGTTCTTGTCCTTCAGGATGATCTCGTAATCCGTGACCTTGCCCTTTCCCAGGAGCTCTTTGATGAGTCCCTCTCTCTCTTTCGGATTGTCGTAAATATCGTATAGAGATCTTCCCAGGACCTCCTCTCTTCGATATCCGGACATCTTTTCAATTGACGGGCTCACCTCCAGGATAGTCCCTTCCAAAGTCACTTCATAGTACACATCCTGGATATTCTCGAAAATGCTGCGATACCTCGCTTCACTTTGAGATAACGTTTCTTGGACGAGTTTCCGCTCGGTCACATCCCTCATAAAGACCAGGGAAACCGGCTTCCCACGATAAGTGGTCGAGGCCGCAGACACGGAAAGATAGACCAAGCTCCCATCTTTCCGGAGCCCTTTGCATTCATAGCGTGAAGGCGCCGACCCTCCCTCTTGCCTCGAATGGTTGAAACGGCTTACCCGTTCACGGTCATCCGGATGAACTAGCACGGATAGGGATTTCCCCACAATTTCATCAGGTCGATCATAGCCGAAGATCTGCGCGAATTTTTCGTTCGCATAAATATGGCTGTCTCCCATGACAATGGCCACACCATCGCTGGATCTTTCAACCGCTATGCGGTATCGCTCCTCGCTCTCCCTCAATGCCTCCTCTGCCTGCCTGCGCATCGTTGATTCCTTCTCGAATTCCTTGAGCCTCCGCTCCAGTTCTTCACGGGATACACCGCTCGTCATCGGAAAATCCTCCTTGAAATCTCTGGCAACGCCTTTACGCGCGAGACAAGAGAAGCATTGAAGTAAAGCACCGCCTTCCTTCCGTTCCAGGATAACCAGTGACGATGTGCCATGTCAATTTCGCAAAAAGTTTCGACTCGAAGCGAAGGCGAGGGCGATGGGCACGAACACCTGTTCTCTCGATCCGTGGCTTTCGGCTTACCGTAGGCGCTTGAGAAGACGCTCCCGCGCATTGATTGGAGCGTGTCAAGAAAAGTGTTGACATGCTTGGCGGATTCGTTTATTGACTTTTCCGTTCAGGCGCTCATGCGAGCTTAATAGGGAACTCCGTGTGAATCGGGGACGGACCCGCCGCTGTAATCGGGGACGAACGCTGCAGGAAGCCACTGTCCGCTTCAGGGGGATGGGAAGGCGCGGCAAGTAGGATGATCCGATGAGTCAGAAGACCTGCCTGGATTATGGGCCTTTCTTTCGCGGATTGGAGAAGAGGGCCGGGAGATCTTGAGGATAAAAAGGGGAGTCCCCGGATCGATGTGAGTCGATCCGGGGATTTTGTTTTGGCGCCATGCCCATGTGCCTCCAACCGTCTGCGGGTTCAGATTTTCCCGGGAGCCTTTTCGCGGCAATTCATCCGTTGTCAGAGGATCGGGAGGAGGATCACATGAAGAGGACAGCACGTATGTTTGGGGCCGTCGGGTTTTTCTGTCTCATGGGGATGCCCCTGTGGGCGGTAGCCCAGCTGGATGCGGGGAGTGCGGGCCGCAGTCCGAAAGAAGACACGGGAGGAATTGCAGAGTTGGAAACCGTTGTGGTCACCGGGACCAGGATAGAGACCCCCATGTCACAGGCAACGAAAAGCATCAGCGTCGTGTCATCGGAAGAGCGGCGGGATCTCCAGGAGCAGTACCTGCCGGAACTCATCGACAACAAGCCGGGGGTGTTCCTGAGCCGGACCGGCGGTCCCGGCCAGCTCACCTCCCTGAGTATTCGAGGGGCGGGAAACCAGCACGTTCAATACCAGTACAATGGGCTGCCCCTCAGGGACGCCGCGGATACTCAGAGTGCACTGCACTACTTTATCGGGGATCTCTATGGCGGAACCAACATCGCCCAGGTCGAGGTCCTGCGTGGCGCCAACAGCACCCTTTACGGGTCTCAGGCCATGGCCGGCGTGATCAACATCGTACCGGAAAAATGGAAGCGGGGTTTTGGAGCGGAACTGCGAAACGAAGCAGGAGGCCACAACACCTTCGTTGAAAACGGCCGCCTCTCTTATGGCGGGGAGCGATTCTATGCGGACATCAATCCCCTGTACGTACACACGGACGGGGAAAAAAACGGCGGCCCATACGACTATTTCTACGAAAACAGGGGATTCACCGGAGGCGCGGGAGTCAGACTTGGCGAGGGCATGGCTTTGGAATTTTCTTCCCTCCACTTCGACTCGGATCTGGCCCTCAGCCGGGTCTCGCCTTCCTTGGACGCAAAGGGAAACCTCATCAAAAATATCGCAGGCAAAGACAATCACCGGGAGGGCCTGCTCTCGCAGTACGGGGGGGCTTTCACCCACAAGGCTACCCCGACCTGGGACTATGCGGTGCGGGCAGCCTATGGAGAGACGGAGAGACACTATTTCTGGTCTGCCGCGCCTGGAAACCAATCCAACTACGACGGCGATACCATCTATCTCGAAACGCAGCACGACGTTCACCTCACGGACTGGCTCACTCTCACCCTCGGAGCTGACTATGACAAGGCCGATTACCACGGTCAAGAACCCCGCAACCCCAATGCAGGCAACTATGCGCCTGTGTTCTATGAGCACGACTGGTATGCGTGGGACATCTTCAGTCAAGGCCGGTTTTCGTTTCTGGATGACTCCCTGCTCTTCACCCTGGGCGGCAGGCAAACCAACCACGAGGTGTTCGACTCAAAAACCGTTGGGGAGTTTTCAGCGGCATACATCATGAAGTCGTGGGGGACGAAGTTCCATGGACACGTGGGAACCGGATACCGTACGCCCTCTCTGTACGAAGTCTATGGAGGCTACCTCTCCACAGGGAACCTCATTACCATCGGCAACCCGAATCTGGAGCCGGAGGAGAGCATGAGCCTTGACCTGGGGGTGGAACAGCGCTTCATGGGCGACAAACTCGTCCTCGGGTTCACCTGGTTTCGGATCGATTTCGACGACCTCATCATCTATGACACAACCATCAACAGGTACAGGAATGCCGCAGAGGCCGCAACAGGGGGCTTCGAAGCACAACTGGACCTGACTCCCTGCAAGTGGTTCAAACTGAACGCATCTTATACCTACGCGGATTCCGAATACAGGAATGCACCGGGGGCGGTATGGCTTAGAAGGGAGAACCAGCCTCGGAACAAGGCGGCCCTTACCGGCCGCTTTTATCCTGTGGACAGACTCACCGCCTCTCTTCGCCTCGCCCGGCAGGATGAGAAGATAGTGCCCCTCTATGATCCAAACTTCAGAGTTGTAAGGTGGGAGGAGCCGAGTGTGATCACCCTTGACGGGGCGTTGAGCTATCGTATTGCAGGGCATGTTGAAATCTGGCTGAGGGGGGAGAACCTTTTGGACAAGGAGTATTCCGAGGGTGGATTTACCATGCCCGGCAGAGGGCTGTATGCCGGTTTGAAGCTCATGTTCTAGCAGAAGGGCAAGCCGGCGGTGGCTTTGCCCAACTGAGCGGCGGACGTAGGAAGAGGATCAGCGCATGATAAACCTTTCCCCATGGATGCTCTTTTGGTTCCTTTTCCAGGTGCTGAGCATTCCTTTACACGACGCAACGGCAGGGACCTTCCGGGATGCCTTGGGAAGAGAGGTGCGCCTGGCCGGGGTCCCGAAGCGGATCATCGCCCTGGCCCCGAGTGTGGCCGAAATCCTCTTTTTTCTTGGGCTTGGTGAGCGGGTGGCGGGAGTGACCGATTTCAGCACCTATCCTCCAGAGGCGGCCCGGAAGCCGAGGGTGGGGAGCTTCGTTCACATGAACGTGGAGAAAATCATCGACCTGAAGCCGGATCTGGTTGTAGCCACCGCGGAGGGGAACCGGCCTGAACTCGTTGCACTGCTGGAGCAGGCCCGGATCAAGACCTATGTCGTCAACCCGAGAAACGTGGCCCAGGTGATCGAGTGCGTGAGGGAGGTGGGGAGGGTCTGCGGGGTCGAGGAAAGGGCGGGTGCCCTTGCTGCGGACTTGCAGGCCCGGGTCGACAGGGTGGTCGGCAAGACCCTATTGGGCAACAGGCCGTCCGTCCTGTTTCAGATCAACCTGAGGCCTATCATGACGGTGAACCGGAACACACTCCATCACGACCTGATCCGATTGGCGGGCGGGAAGAACCTGTTCATGGATGAACCTCTCACCTATCCCCGCATCAGCCTGGAAGAGGCGATCCGGCGAAGACCGGATGTGATCATCATCTCTTCCATGGAAAGGGGCGGGCGTTTCGAGGAGGCTCGCATCGAGTGGATGCGGTGGAAGGCCATCCCCGCTGTCCGGGACGGTCGGGTTTTCCTGATCGACTCGGATATCACGGATCGCCCATCGCCGCGGGCCTTTGTCGGGATCGAACGCATGGCAAGGATGCTTCACCCGGAGGCGGCATGGGATTAGGGAACGGTCATGAGGAGCGTGGGAGGGCAGAGGCGCTGAGACGGCCGGTCACCCCGGCCAAGGTGCTGGGTATCTCCCTCGCTCTGGTGCTCCTGCTGGTTCTTTCTTCGGCCGGGTCTCTTCTGATCGGCACCGCCTCGATATCGCCTGCCCATCTCTGGGGATCTCTGACCGGTTCCCTGGACCTGGAGAGTTCTCAGGATCTGATCCTCTTTCGGGTGAGGCTCCCCAGGATCATCCTGGCCGGGCTTGTAGGATACGCGCTCTCCCTGGGGGGCGTGGTTTTCCAGGCTATCCTCCGCAATCCCCTGGCAGATCCCTTCGTCCTGGGTGTTTCCAGCGGCGCGGCCTTTGGCGCGATTCTCGGGATCCTGTTCGGCTTCAGCTTTCACCTGGGTGTACCCCTTGCGGCCTTCCTGGGCGCCCTTCTGGCCATCACGGTGGTCCTGTTGCTCGCAACCCGAAAGATGGGAACCGAATCCGCCACGATTCTCCTGACC
>JAGVAP010000009.1 GCA_020060215.1 Deltaproteobacteria bacterium
CTGAAACCTGAAACCTCAGCCCCCTTGTAAGGCGTAAGCCCGTCGAGGAGGAGCAGCCACGACGTGGACCTTCCTTGCTGAACCATCGCCACCTTGCAGGTACTCCAGGAAACCTATACGGGGTGTCAGCCCGGTGGTCCATCACATTCCTGACACCTGAACACTGAAACCTCTAACTTGACGAAAGGAAGCGAGTGGGATGAACCATGACCAACGACCAATGACCAACGACCAATATCCAACGACAAAGGAGCTGATCGATCACCCCGCCAGGCAGGGTTTCCTGGCCGCCAGGGTTTCGTCCAGCCTCTTCACCCTGCACTTGTGGGGCGCGTTCTTCAGGAGTTCCGGCTCCTCTGATGCCTCCAGGGCGATGGTCTTCATGGCCTCGATGAACCGATCCAGGTCCTCCCTGGACTCGCTCTCCGTCGGCTCGACCATGATCGCCCCATCCACGACCAGGGGAAAATGGATGGTGGGCGGATGGAACCCGAAATCCATGAGCCTCTTGGCCACATCGGCCGTGAGGACCTTGTTGGGCCTCTGGAGCTTGTCCGAGAAGACACACTCGTGCATGCAGGGCCTGTCGTGAGGCAGGTGAAAGACCCCCTTCAGCTTCTCCTTGACATAGTTGGCGTTGAGGACCGCGAGCCGGCTGGCCTGTTTCAGCCCCTCGGCCCCCATGCTCAGGATGTAGCAGTAGGCCCTGACCAGGACCCCGAAGTTGCCATAGAACCCGTGGAGTCTCCCGATGGTGAGCGGGAAATCCTCCGAGAGGGTATACCCGCCTTCCCCCTCGACCACCCTGGGGACGGGGAGAAAGGGGATCAGCGCGCTCTTGACACAGACCGGGCCTGAACCTGGGCCGCCCCCGCCATGGGGGGTGGAGAAGGTCTTGTGGAGGTTCAGGTGCAGGATGTCCACGCCGATCCGTCCCATGTCCACCATCCCCATGACCGCGTTCATATTGGCCCCGTCGCCGTAAACCAGGCCGCCCTTTGCATGAACGATATCGGCGATCTCCTTGAGGTTCTCCTCGAAGAGCCCGAGGGTGTTCGGGTTGGTCACCATGATGCCGGCCGTGTCCTCATCCATCAGCTCCAGGACCGTGTCGGCCGAAAGGATCCCTTCCGGGCCCGACTTCAGGGGGACCGGCCGATAGCCGCAGAGGGCGGCGCTCGCCGGGTTGGTGCCGTGGGCCGTGTCGGGAACGAGGATCTTGGTCGGCCGCCTTCCCCTGTGGCTGTGGTAGGCGTGGATGAGGAGCATGCCTGTCAGCTCCCCTTGTGCTCCGGCCGCGGGCTGAAGGGTCACACCGTCCATGCCGGTGATCTCTGCAAGAAAGCGCTCGAGCTCGAGCATCAGTTTCAGCGGACCCTGCACCAGTGCGGGGGGAAGCAGGGGATGGGCGCCGGCGAAACCGGGAAGGTTGGCGAGCTTGTCGTTGACCTTCGGGTTGTACTTCATGGTGCAGGAGCCGAGCGGATAGAAACCGGTATCCACCCCGAAGTTCCATGTGGAGAGTCTCGTGTAGTGCCTCACGATATCCACTTCGCTCAGGCTGGGGATGTCCGGCGGCGCGCCGACCAGGGACGGGTCGAGCGGGGCGTGATCCACGTCCCTTCGCGGCAGGGAGAATCCTTCTCTGCCATTCCTCCCCTTTTCCCACAGGAGGGGCTCCTGCAGCACGAGTCCGGTGGTCGCCAGGTCGGAATCCCTCATGACCGGACCTCCTTCACCAGTCGATCCATGTCGTCTCTGGTCTTGGTCTCCGTGACACAAAGCAGGTAGTGGTTCGAGAGCTCCGGGTAATCACGCGAGATGGGGATGCCTGGGACAACGCCGCTCTCGACCAACCGCTCGTAGCGGACCCTGAACCCGGGGGGCGGTTCCATCAAAAACTCATTGAAGGTGGGGGCTGCGAAGATCGTTCGCCACCCGGCCTCTTCAAGCCCTTTCTTGAGATATTCGCTCTTGTCGTGATTGAGGGACGCGAGCTCGCGCATGCCCGGGCCGCCGAGGCAGGCCATATACATGGCCGCAGTCAATGCGCACAGGCTGTTGTTGGTGCAGATGTTGGAGGTGGCCTTTTCGCGCCGGATGTGCTGCTCCCTCGTGGCGAGGGTCAGGACGAACCCCCTCTGACCCTCCCTGTCCAGCGTCTCCCCCACCAGCCGGCCGGGCATGGTGCGCACGTGTTTCACCTTGCCGGCAAACATCCCGAGACCCGGGCCCCCGAAGGACCGGGCGATCCCGAAGCTCTGGCCCTCGCCGCACGCGATATCGGCGCCCTGGCTCCCCGGGTTCTTGAGCAGGCCGTAGGCGAGGGGCTCCGTAAAGGAGGCAATGAAGAGACCCTGTCTCTCGTGAGCGGCGGTTGCGGCGGAGGCCAGATCTTCGATGCATCCGAAGAAGTTGGGGGATTGAACGGCCAGTCCCGCCAGGTGCTCGACCCCTTCCAGGGGAGAAAGGTCCGTCCTTCCGCTCGGATCATAGGGGAGTTCGATGATCTCATACCCGGTGGGCGCAAGGTATGTCCGGACCACCTGCCTGTAGTGGGGATGGACGGCCCTGGATACGGCCACCTTCCTATGGCCGGTCACCCGGACGGCCATGAGCAGTCCCTCTGCAAGGGCGGACGCGCCGTCGTAGAGCGAACCGTTCGCCACCTCCATGCCCAGGAGTCGGCAGACCAGCGTCTGGTACTCGTAAATGGCCTGAAGCGTGCCCTGGCTCATCTCGGGCTGGTAGGGGGTGTAGGAGGTGACGAACTCCGAGCGACCTGCCAGGCTGGAAACGGCCTGAGGGATGAAATGATCATAACTGCCGGCCCCTGCAAACACCATCCGGCCCGCTTCTCCTGAGAGGGCGCTCAGATGGGCCTTGAGCTCCCATTCGGTCAAGGGCTCCGGAAGCGACATCTCCGTCTCGCGGCGGGAATGGAGTGGGATGGACGAAAAGAGATCATCCAGGCTATTGACCCCGATCTCCTCCAGCATGGAGCCGATCTCTTCACTGCTATGGGGGAGATATCGCATTACTTTTTCCCCTTGATCGTTTCGAGATAAGCGCTCTTCGTCATCAGCTCGTCAAATTCGTGGGGAGTGGAGGGCTTCAATAGGACCATCCAACCCTTCCCATAAGGGTCGCTGTTGACGAGCTCCGGAGACCCCTCCAGGTCGGGGTTCACTTCGAGGACCTCCCCCCCCACCGGAAGGTAGATCTCCGCCACGGCCTTGACCGATTCGACGGTCCCGAACTGCTGCTTGCGGGTAAACGCATCTCCCACCCTCGGCAGCTCCACGAACACGATGTCTCCCAACTGATCCTGGGCATAGTCGCTGATCCCGATCCTGAAGTTCTCTCCTTCTTTCCGTGCCCATTCATGGTCCTCGGCGTATCGGAGGTCATCGGGCAGATTCAGTTCACTGACCTCTTTCATGAGTTCCTCCTGGTGCGGATTGCACGTTGCAGGTTGCGGGTCGCAAGAAAGGCATTTGCCACGAAGTCAAGAAGACACAAAGAACAGGATTTCTTCGTGCCTTCGTGTCTTTGTGACTATGCCTTCTTCTTCATGTCTTTGTGGTTACGCCTTTTTCTGTATGTGCGACAGGACCTTTTCGATCCGGTCCAGGACCTTCTCTTTGCCCAGGATCTCCATCACCTCGAAGAGGCCCGGGCTGGCGCTCTTTCCGGTCAGGGCCACCCTGAGGGGCTGGGCTATGCTTCCCAGCTTGATCTGCTTTTCTTCCAGGAAACGGGCGAAGGTCTCTTCCAGCCCCTTCCGGCTGAAATCGTCGATCCCCATCAGCCGGTCATAAATCTCGGAAAGCAGCGGGAGAACCTCGGGCTTCAGGAATTTTGCATCCGCCTTCGGTTCAAAGGAGATCGCGTCCTCGAAATAGAACCGGGCGGACTCGGCCATCTCCACCAGGGTCCGGCTCCTGGCCTTCAGGGTCTCTGCGGCCTGCTCCACCTTTCGTCGATCGAGACCGCGCAGGCCGAGCCTTTCCAGGAAAGGCACCAGAAGCTCAGCGATCTCGGGGGTGGCGGACTCGCGGATGTATTGCCCGTTCATGTCCAGGAGCTTTTCCATGTTGAAGATCCCGGCGGACTTCCCGACCCCCTCCAGGGAGAACTTCTCGATCAGCTCCTCCCGCGTGAACTTCTCCTGATCCCCGTAGGACCACCCGATCCGGACGAGGGCGTTCAAAAGGGCATGGGGCAACACCCCCATATCCCTGTAGGCGAGGACCGATGTGGCGCCATGACGCTTGCTGAGCCTGGTGCGGTCGGAGCCCAGGATCATGGGAACGTGGGCGTAAAGGGGCAGGGGCTCGTCCAGGGCCTGATAGATCATTACCTGCCTCGGCGTGTTGTTCACGTGGTCATCCCCCCTGATCACATGGGTCACCCCCATGGTGATGTCATCGACCACCACCGCGAGGTGATAGGTGGGGGTCCCATCGGACCGGAGCAGGACCAGGTCATCCAGCTCTCCGTTATCGAATGCCACCGGACCCTTCACGAGGTCCTGGAACACGGTCCTGCCGATCTCCGGGGATCTCAGCCTCACTACGCAACCGGGTCCTCTTTCGAGGCCGAGGTCCCTGCACCTCCCGTCGTACTTGGGCTTGAGCCCCTTGGCCTTGGCCTCCTGTCGCCGGGTCTCCAGCTCTTCGGGGGTGCAGCGGCAGAAGTAGGCCTTTCGGGATGCGAGCAACCGATCGATATACTCCCGGTAGACCGGAAACCGCCGGGACTGGAAGAACGGCCCCTCGTCCCAGTCCATGCCCAGCCACTGGAGGGACTCGATGATCGCCTGGGTCGCCTCTTCGGTGGACCTGGCCACATCCGTATCCTCGATTCTCAGGATGAACTTTCCCCCGTTCTTCCTCGCAAAGAGCCAATTAAAAAGGGCCGTTCTGGCCCCTCCGATGTGAAGATACCCTGTCGGGCTCGGCGGAAACCGCGTAACGATCTTCTGGTTGCTCATCAGCCGGAAAACGCCTCCATGAACGATGTCTGAATAGGTGCCACCCGAAAAACCATACTTTATCATAGGGAAAATGTGAATGCTAGACCGAGGATAGCCCATTGGCTGGCGGGAGTACCAGGTCGATCACTCGTCAATGTCGCAAAACAGCACGGCCTCCCTGACAGGAGAGTTCATGCCTCCATTTTCCCCTGGCCTACGAGGAATTGAGCTTGCCCGTATCGGCCCGGCGGTTGAGCATCGCCGGGGCGCTGAAATCCCTTTCGGAAACAGTTCCTTTCCCCTAAATCTTTGGGATGAAAACATTACTTCCAGTTCTCGCAGTCCGGAGAGGGTTATCTGCGTTGACAATGGGTAACCGGATACTCATTTAGAGACGTGTGGGTTGACGGAATGGTGATGTTGAATTCTCAGGAAAGGAGTCGAGTATGAAAACTCTTGCCTGGTTGACTACGGCTGTGGGAACGATCTTCCTCCTCTCCGGTTGTGCCACCTCAAACTCGAGTCTCTACAACGGGACGATCAGCGGCAGTATCCAGAGGTCGCAGGCGGCTCGTGACCTCTCTCTCGAATCCATCCGACTTCAACTCGTGGCCTTCCCGGAGGCGCAGCACAAGCGCCACCTGAGGTTTACCGTGCAGGAAGGCGACCACACCAAGAGGATGATCGTCAAGTCCAAACTCCCGCAGGTCGGCCCCTCTCAAAACGGCCAATTTGTGTTCAATGTCTCGGATTTCCCGGCCGCCTGGTACATCATTGCCGCTCAGAGCGACAAGATGAAATTCCCGATGTTCCTAGGCGATTCCGAGCACAGGCTCAAACTGGTGAGACTGGATACGGTCACCGACCGGACAACATCCGTCGACCTGGGCGACCTGGTCCTGCTATCGCCGTTTGCCCGGGCCACATTTGAACTGAAGGTCGGCGAGGAGTTTCCGATCTCCTTTGAGGGCTACGCAGTCCAATAATCCAACCATTTGAAAGCGCCGAAGACCGCGGCCCGGGAAGACGTGTCCTCCTGCGATGAAGAAGGTCCTTGTCACCGTCAGGAGGACGTCGCTCTTCGCATCGGCAGCTAAGCGCTCTTGAGGATCGCTTTGAGGTCCTCTTCCGGGGTCTTTATGGGCATGATGTTGTATTTGTCAACAAGCACCTTCAACACGTTGGGGGTGATAAACGCGGGCAGCGAAGGGCCGAGGCGGATGTTCTTGATGTCGAGAGCAAGCAGGGTGAGGAGGATGGCCACCGCCTTCTGCTCGTACCACGAAAGCACCAGCGATAGCGGAAGATCATTCACGCCGCAGTCAAATGCCTTGGCCAGGGCCACGGCGATCTGAATGGCGGAGAAGGCGTCGTTGCACTGACCCACATCCAACAGCCTCGGGATCCCCCCGATGTTGCCCAGGTCCAGGTCAAAGAACTTGAACTTGCCGCAGGCGAGGGTGAGCACGAGACAGTCCTCCGGGACCTTCTGCACGAATTCCCTGTAATACGCCCTGCCGGGTTTTGTCCCGTCACATCCGGCGACGAGGAACAGGTGTTTGATGGCACCGCTCTTGACCCCTGCAATCACCTTGTCGGCAACGCTCATCACCGTGTTCCTGGCGAAACCCACGTTCACTTCCTTGCCCGCGACATCGCCCGCAAACCCCGGGAGGTCGAGGGCCCTCCGGATGACCGGCGAAAAGTCGCCTCTGCCGACGTGCGGGATCCCCGGCCAGCCCACGAGCCCTGTGGTGAAGATGTTCTTCTGATACTCGGGCTGAGGTCTCTGGATGCAGTTGGTGGTCATGAGGATGGCGCCCGGGAAATCCTTGAACTCCCTTGTCTGGTTCTGCCAGGCGGTGCCGAAATGGCCGTAGAAGTGCGGGTGTTTCTGCTTCAGTCCGGGATAGGCATGGGTCGGCAGCATCTCTCCATGGGTGTAGACATGGATGCCTTTTCCTTCGCTCTGGATGAGGATCTGCTCCAGGTCGATGAGGTCGTGGCCCGAGACCAGTATGGCCTTCCCCTTTCTCGCTCCAAGAGGGACCTTGGTGGGCACCGGGTGACCGTACCGCGACGTGTTTCCGGCATCGAGCAGTTCCATGGCGCGTAGGTTCGTTTCCCCGCATTGGAGCGCCAGTCCCAGGAGGTCGTTCATGCCGAGACGCTTGTCGATGGTGGCGACAAGCCCATCCTGGACAAACTGATAGACCTTGGCGTCTTCCTGCCCCAGGGCCCCTGCATGGTCGACGTATGCGGAGAGGCCCTTCAGACCGAAGAGCAGGGTGTGCTGGAGGGAAAGCAGATCCGGATCCGCGGAACGGTCCGACTTGAGTCCGACCTTCTTGCCGTCCGCAACCAGTCCTTCGGTGGTTGAAGCAGGCCGGTAAGAGGCGGATGCATCCGTGAAGGGGAGGGAAGCCCCTGCCGAAGCCGCCTTCTGTTTCAGCTGCTCTCTGAGGGAGACCGTCTGGTCGATCAGGGCATGGAGCCTTTCCGGGTCGAAATCCACGTTGGTCAGGGTTGAGAACAGGGCCGCCGGGATAAAACGGTCGACCTCTTTGTCTTGGATGCCCTTTTGCCTCCCGGCCACCGCATAGAGGGCGAGTCCCTTGAGCGAGTAGACCAGCAGATCCTGAAGGGCCGCCACGCTGGCGGATTTGCCGCATATCCCCAGGGTGGTGCATCCTCTGCCGTTGGCAGTCTGCTCGCACTGGTAGCAGAACATCTTGTATTCCCCTTCTTTCTTCTGCCCGAAGGCGTTCGTTACATTCAGGATGCTCGGGCACACGGTCGCCGCTGCGGCGCCGATCGCGCTGGTCTTGAGGAATCTCCTCCTGGTGATCTCGTCTTTCATCTTTTCCACCTCCCTCAAAAAGGTTGCTTGTCTGAAAACCCCTTCCTCGTCCATGATGGCGATCCTTACACGACACCAGGGGGCAGGGAATTGACCCAAGTCAACCTTTGGGGGAATTTGCGGCAAGAGATCGGTTGTTCCAACCGAGGGGTCGTTGGGAGGGATGGCAGCCCAAACCTCACCCTTCATTCAGGGCATCCACAGAATATCTCAGTGTAGCTCTGTAATAAATCAGAGATTTCCCGGACGGGCGGATATCCTGTGGGTCAAGAAGGATATACAAGGCTATTTGGACTCCCCCTGCTTATTTACGTACAGAGAGCAGTAATCCCAAATCGCCGGAGGCATGAATTCATCCTTACAAGGTGCGCTTCTTTGTTCACCAACCGGTCCGGTGAACCATGACCATACTTCCGTTTGACGCGCATTAACCAACTTCGAACTCTGAGGCCGTCCCTCTCTCTTTCGCCCCCCCTTTCGTAATGAGGAGCCGGAGGGGATTTGACTTTCAGTTGACAGCTCATATGGCCTGCTCTACTCTGAAAATAAAATCTACCCATACCAATAGCTTGGGTGAAGTAAGAGCACGAATCCACGTGACCGGAAAATCGCTAGGGAGCTGAAGAGAAGACTCTTGTTGAGTGTTCCTCCCCTTGACTTGCGGGTCTTCGGCTCGCGGGCAAGAGGGGACTCTGACAAGTTCTCGGACCTCGACGTCTTCATTCTTGTTGAAAGGATCGATGAGGGTCTGAAGCAAGAGATTCGAGATATTGTATGGGATCTGGGGTTTGAGAACTTCATGCTGATATCCGCCCTCATCTTTACGAAGCACGAGATTGAGGACACCCCATTACGGTCTTCCCAAATCGTTCATAACATCCAAGAAGAGGGAGTGAGAATATGACCGATCAGCAAGCTCTCTTCGAGTACAGGCTGCAGCAAGCAGAAGAGACGCTGATGGATTCCGAAAGGATGCTTGAACAAGGGATTAGCCCCAGGTCAACGGTCAACAGAGCTTACTCTTCAACGCCCGCCAAGAGTTTGATTACAAAGAACTGGTAAACCCAACGGTGGAACAGGATGGCGAAAGAGTCCGGATGGCCCGGGATTTGTGACCCGGTTGAAATTGTTCCTAAGAGAAGACGCGACAACCTGACAGATCACAAGCATCGTGCCGCCTCAAGTTAGGATAAATCAACAATTCCACAACGTCCCCCTGTCTCCTCCAAGATTCCCTCTCGATTGCCTTCCCTTGATAGACAATCCACCAAGGCCTTTTTTTCGAGTAATCCCTTTCCTTTCCAGAGCCATAGCTTGTTTTTCCATAGATCTTTTTGTATTGACAATCGGGTCGACTTCGTGTTATATGATACCGGAACTGAACAGGTTTCCCGCCTTGTACTCGCCTGGGAGTTGCAAAAGAGGCTAAAGCCTGTTCCCCCTCCAGGCTCAACGCCGGGCTCTGAGATCTTCAATACTGATCAAGGCTTCACTGCAGTAGCTTATACGGTGCTCATATTCGAGGCAAGGGGCATTCATCCCATTTTCCAACCTTGTAATCTTGACGAATGCGTCAATCTCAGAAAAGAGGAGACGGAAGTACGCGCTTTCTGTAATTGTGAAATTAATAATGCACGAAGGAGGTTATAAGAAGATGAATTTAAAATGGAATGCAATGCTTAAGGTTTTAACTTTGTCAATCATGCTTTCTTTTCTATTTGCGGCAGTGGGTTGGGGGGCAAGCAAATCTGATAAGGATTCAAATGCAAAGAAACCGTTAAAAATTGGCGCCATATTAGATTACACCGGAAGTGTTGCTGAAAGAGGCCCGGAAATTGAACAAACATTAAAGCTATTTATGGAAGAGGTTAACAACCAGATTCTTGGTCGACCGGTACAACTAATTATTGAAGACGGTGCAAGTACCATAGATGGATCACTTGATAAAGCTAGGAAGCTGGTTGAAAGGGATGGGGTCGAGGTGATAATTGGACCTTTGATGGGTGGTATTCAATACGGAGTCGCACCGTATCTAGCCGAAAATAATATAACTTATTTCTCGTTAAACAATTTGAATCCTGCAATTGTTAAGAAGTATGATAACGGGATCGGTTTTCCTACACAGAATTCCATGGCATATTCGTCAGGTGGCTACTATCTTTATGATCAATTAGGCTTTCGGAAAATAGCCGTAATTGGATCAGATTATGTTGCGGGATATGATTACATCGGAAGTGTGGTCACCCCATTTAAAGAAAAAGGGGGCACTGTTGTAAGTGACCAAAAGCCGCCCGTCGCTGAAACGGATTTTGCACCGTACATAAGTAATCTTTTGAAATCTGATGCTGAAGCTGTAACAGTATTCTTGGCTGGGACCGTTTCTACTGCACTTTTCGTAAAACAAGCACATGAATATAATTTTAAGAAGCCAATCATAATTCTGTGCCCCGTAGGAAACATGACAGAGGAATCTGTTCAGTCCTTAGGCCCTATTATGGGGAATTGCATAGGAATAGATACTTATACATGGCGAATCGATAGTCCGGTAAATAATGAATATGTAAAAGCCTTTGAAAAGAAATACGGGAAAAAACCTATCTCTGTTCAGACAAATGCATATGCTATCATGAAAATGCTTTTCGCCGCTCTGGAAAAGACAAAAGGTGATACAAGCATTAAAGCATTGCGGCCTGCGATTCTGGGTCTTCAAATCGAAGTACCACACGGAAAGTACACGTTTTCTCCTAAGGGGTATGGTATCGGAACTCAATACATAATGAACATAAGGGAAGATAATAAGAAGTATTATTGGGGCATTAAGGCTACTTACTTTGGTGACAAATATTCCACAGTGAATTAGTAATCGGATTTTGTTCCAAGTTGCACGCTCATTGCGGTAATGCTCCTGAGTCCGACCCATTAAAAACCCGGTTAGCCTCGATGGCGCATCCGGGTTTTTAGTGGAAACTCAGGTATTCCCCTAAATCTATATAGAGAAGGGTCAAATACTTGGCCTGCGGCCCGAGGAAACCGATCCCACTGCGGGAAGGACATCTACCTTCATGGTGATGGTCTGGATCTGCTCCAAGATGGACACAGTTTTGAAATTGTGTGTAAGGCATTGGGTATATGCTTGCCCGGTGTCGCGACGGTGGTTGGTCGGTACTGGATGCTCGAAAACGCGGAGGCGTAAGCCCAAACTTGATGGCAAAGCTCTCCAGTGGATTTTCAGGACTGTGACCGAGAACAATCCGTTGCAGCTCAATTTTACCTTTGCTCTTTGGACGGCGAAGATGGTTGGGCAGCTCATTGAAAAGAGATTCGATGTAAAACTGAGCAAAGCCTCCGTTTGCCGACTGCTTGCCCAACTGGGATTGACGCCGCAACGCCCGGTATGGCGTGCCTACAAGCAGCGACCTGAGCAAGTCCGAAAGTGGCTGCATGAGGAATATCCACGTATCCGACAACATGCCCAAGAGAAAGAACGCCATGATCTTTTTTGGGGACGAGGCTGGTGTTCGATCTGACCACCATTCCGGAACTACGTGGGCGCTCAAAGGCAAGACACCGGTAGTCAGCAGTACGGGGGCCATTTGGCCTGAACCTGATCTCGGCTGTCAGCGCACAGGGGGAGTTCCGGCTCATGACTGTGAAAGGCAGGGTGGGTGCTCCCAGATTCATCGAATTTCTTGAGCGTCTCATTCATAACGCCGAGCGTATGGTATTCCTGATTGTGGATGGCCATCCTGTTCATAAAGCCAAAACCGTTGCGCGGTTTGTGGAATCGGCTAAAGATCGTTTGCAACTTTATTTTCGTCCTCCGTACTCTCCAGAATTGAATCCGGATGAAAGAGTTTGTAACGATCTAAAGAACAATGGTATCGGCCGCAAATCGCTCGATTCGCCCAAGCAGCTTAAGAGAAATGTGGTTAGCCACCTTCGGTTTATACAGAAATCCCCTGCCCGTGTTCGCGCATACTTTTGAAATGAGACCCCAAGATATGCAGCGTAGTATACCATGTTATTATGAGACGATTAATGAGAACCCGGACGCGCCCAAAATATAGATAAAGGCAGGCATCCAATGGAATATTGGCTTTTGAACCTGGCGAATGGTATTTCCTATGGTGCGTTACTGTTCGTTTTATCGACATCTTTCTCTCTGATCGCGGGCATTACCGGAGTCACCAATTTGGCCCATGGAGCTATATATATGCTTGGGGCATATATTGGATGGTCAATTGTGGTGGCGAACGGCTTTAATTTTGTGATAGGGATTGTGATCGCAGGGGCTATTACCAGTATAATTGGGTTTGTTATGGAGAGATTCTTCTTAAGGCACTTCCAAAAGCAATTAAATGAGCAGATATTGTTAACGTATGGTTTCCTCCTTGTTATAACAAACGTGGTTATTTGGATTTGGGGTGCAACATTCAGAGCTCCATATACCGCTTCTTTTCTGTCTGGTTCGGTAACTATAAAAGGGCTCTCTTATCCAACGGTGCGAATATCCATCATTGTTGTGGCCGCCTTATTTGGTATTGGACTATGGCTCTTTCAGGATAAGACACGCGCTGGTGCTATCATTAGGGCGGGAATGGATGACAAAGAAATGATTGAAGGTTTAGGCATAAACATCTCACTGGCCAACTCTTTGATGTTTATCTTTTGTACCTTTATTGCAGGAGCCACAGGAGTTATTGGAGCGCAAATATTAGGTGCTGGTACCTTACTTAGTTTTTCAATTCTAATTCTCGCTCTTGTTGTAACCGTTGTTGGCGGAATAGGCTCAATACAAGGGGCACTCCTTGGAGGAATGATTGTAGGAGTTATCGATTCGTTTGGTAAGGCACTTTTTCACGAATTCGCGATGTTTACAGTTTATGTTATCATGATAATTGTCTTGCTTATTAAACCTACAGGAATTCTTGGAAGGAGGTCTTAAGTTGGGCTCGGGACAGGTTTTATCAGAAAGTGACAGGGACAATAAGCAGACATTCCAAATTGCAAATATATTATTGTGGTTTACATGCATTGTTATAATATTGGCAATTCCCTTGGGGTTATCCAAACATTTACTAAGCGTGTTAACAAAGGCCATTATTTTTGCTGTCTTCGCGATGAGCCTTGATATTCTGGTTGGGTTCACCGGCCTTTTTTCTTTAGGACATGCAGCTTACTTTGGCGTCTCGGGTTATACCGTTGCATTGCTAGTAACACACTTTGAAATACAGAGTTTTTGGATCAGTGCCCCTGCTGCAATTTTAGTGACCGTTTTAGTAAGCGCTCTTTTTGGTGTATTAGCGCTACGAGTATCAGACGCCTACTTTCTAATCATTACTTTTGCTTTTGGGGAGTTAGTCACTAGTTTTTTCGTTACAGGATTACCAATAGCCGGGGGGTGGTATGGGCTTGCCGGAGTTCCTCGCCCTCATCTTGGGCTATCTTGGTTCAAATGGGATCCCTCTCGATATTTTTACTTCACTGTACTGGTTTTCGCGCTCTGCTTTTACCTTCTAAGAAAATTTACAAAATCCCCATTTGGGCTTGTGCTAAGAGGTATCCGAGAAAATATCTCTCGTATGGAGTCATTGGGATATAATACTTTCCTATACAAATATATTGCTTTTATTGTTTCGGGGGCGTTTGCAGGAATCGCTGGGATTCTGTTCGTCCATTTGAATGGGATTATAAGTCCTACTCATGTTGGCATTGCCTACTCAACTTTAGCTTTACTCATGGTAATAGTGGGTGGCGTAGGAACATTATATGGTTCCTTCATAGGAGCTATTTTGCTGGTTTTCATTGAGTACTACACTAGCCTCTATCTACCTCAGAGATGGCCTTTAATATTGGGTGGGTTCTTTATCTTTACCGTCATGTTTGCCAAAGGCGGCATAGGGCCGCATTTAACTCGTCTTCGGAAAACGGTGCGCTTATGGAAGCGTTGAATGTTGAAGGCTTGTCCAAGGAGTTTGGTGGCGTAAGAGCTCTTAGCGAGATCACCTTCAAGGTAAATGTAGGCGAGAAACTCGCTATTATCGGCCCCAATGGGGCCGGAAAAAGTACTCTATTTAACGTCCTTTGTGGGCAACTGAAGCCGACGAAGGGAAGCATCCACTTTTTCGGAGAAGAGATCTCTAAGTTCCCGGTTCATAAACGGTGCCAGTTGGGTCTGGCGCGATCTTTTCAATTAAATTCATTATGCCAGAACCTCACCGTATTGGAAGGCATGATGTTAGCGGTGTTGGGCACTAAATCGTCACGCTTTGGATGGTTCAAATCGGTGGGTACATATAATGAGCATATGGAGAAGGCACATCACCTACTGCACGGTATGGATCTAATTGAGCATAAGGACAAACTGGTGAAGGATATCGGTTACGGTGAACAGCGAAAACTCGAAATATGCCTAAGCCTGGCGAGTGATTATAAAATGCTGTTGATGGATGAACCCACTGCCGGGCTGACGAATTACGAGAGTGAGGAAATCGTCAGAATCATAGAGGAGATGTCCAAAGATACGACGCTTCTGGTTGTAACGCATGACATTGATCTGATACTAAAAATGGTTCAACGAACCATCGTACTGCATTTGGGACAAATGTTAATTGATGGAGAGACGGATCTCGTTTGTAACGATAAAAAGGTGAGGGAACTCTACTTGGGAAAGGAGGAATCCCAAGCATGTTAAGGGTTTCTGACATACACACCTATTACGGTCAGAGTTATGTCTTGAAGGGAGTTTCGCTGGAGGTTATGCGGGGAGCAGTAGTGGCGTTGCTTGGCCGTAACGGGATGGGAAAGACAACTCTGATCAGTTCGATCATTGGGTTTAATCCTCCCCGAAGAGGAGGTATATTCCTGGAAGGGAGAGACATTTCAAGATTAAGACCTTATGCAATATCCCGCCTGGGCATAGGCTTGGTACCTCAAGGGCGGCGGATCTTCCCTTCGTTGACTGTCCGAGAGAACCTGACTACTGCAGCAAGGGTGACAGGTCGGAAGGACATTTGGTCTCTGGATAGGATTTATAGCATTTTCCCTATCCTCAAAGAGAGGTGCGCAATCAAAGGGAATCTATTGAGTGGTGGGGAGCAGACGATGCTGTCTATCAGTAGAGCTTTATTGATTAATCCGGCAATTCTCTTGATGGATGAACCGTCTGAAGGGTTGGCTCCGAGCATTGTTCAGCAGGTTGGAGCCATAATCGAAATGTTAAAGAAGGAAGGGATCTCGATTTTACTTGTCGAACCTAACCTTTCCTTGGTGTTGTCGGTTGCCGATTACATTTACATCATCAATAAGGGGCTAATAGTACACGAATCGGAAACGGCCGAATTGGTTAAGGACCTAGAGACCCAAATAAAATACCTTAGTGTGACGAAGTGAGTTGGAATTGGCGAGATATTAACATCGTATGAGGGAGGGGGAAATACAAAATGGAAAAGGGTGCTTTGCTGGTTGTCGATATGCTGGAGGATTTTGCGTTGGGGACTGAGACGTTGCCTCCAGTTGCAGGTCTGGATCAAATGGCTAAACGTGTTAAAAGGTTGGTCGATAAGGCGCGCGAGATTGGTGTCCCGGTGTTTTATGTTAATGATTGTTTTATGCCTGCCGAGGCGGCCATTGACAAACATATGAAACTGTTTGGAGTTCATGGATTAAAGGGCGATCCTCGTGCAGAGGTGATGGAAATATTGAAGCCCCATAGAATGGATTTCGTTATTGAGAAGAAAATGTATGATGGGTTTTATGATACAAGGCTGGATTCTATCCTTCGTGAATTGGACGTCAAGAATATTGTAGTCGTTGGAGCATGGACAAATGCCTGTGTTCAACATACTGTTATGGGAGGGTGGGCAAGGGGATATAGACCCTATGTAGTTGAAGATTGTGTCATGTGTCCGGATGAGAAGGAACATGCAGATAGTATAAAATATATGAAAAAATTTTATGGTATCAAGTTGTTACCGCATGGAGAGGCAATAAGTTTGCTCGATGAAATGAAGTAATTAAGAAATGTTTCGGCAAGAGTGAATGGGAGGATATTGGGAGCTGGATTTCGGGATCTATGCGTTGTCAAATACGGGCAGTAAGTCTAGTGACTAGCCGATTGCTGTTTTTCAACCGATCTAACCGAAATTGGTGAAGTTTAATTTAGGTTGAGCGCAGGGGAACGTAGGATGAAAATTGGGTGTGTTCAATTTGCCCCTTTTCTGGGGAATGTTCAAGAAACCATAAAAGCGATCGACTCGTTAGTTGCCCAAACTCAGGGACTTGATCTGCTTGTATTGCCTGAGCTATGCAACTCCGGCTACAATTTCTCGTCGGCTCAGATGGCTTGGAATGCGGCGGAGACCGTTCAGGATAGTATCTTCGTCAAGTATCTTGAGCAAAAGTGCAAGGAAAAAAGCTTATACATCGCTTCCGGATTCAACGAGCGGGACGGTGAGACGCTTTTCAATTCGGCTGTTCTCGTGGGGCCGAGAGGCTATATTGGAAAGTACCGGAAACTTCATCTGTTTCTGAACGAGAGAGATTTCTTTCAGCCAGGTAATGTGGGCCTCCCCGTATTCGATATCGGGAAAGCAAAGCTGGGTCTACTCGTTTGCTTCGATTGGGCGTTTCCCGAAGTTTGGAGGATACTTGCACTGAAAGGTGCAGACATTATATGCCATCCCTCTAATTTGGTTTTACCCGGCTTTGCACAGCGGGTGGTTCCGGTTCACGCACTAACGAACCGCGTCTACGTCGCCACGTGCAACAGGGTAGGGACTGAGCGTGGCTTGAAATTCACGGGGCTCTCAATTATCGCGGACCCTTTCGGAAATGTTCCTGTTCAAGCCTCACAGGAAGGTGAGGTAGTGATTTCGACAGCAGCCGACGTTAACAATTCCAGAGACAAGAGAATCACACCTAGGAATCACCTATTTGAAGATCGAAGAACCGCGGAGTATGAACTGCTGATAAGGTGATCTCCGATTGATACTACATGGATGCGCCAATGTGGGATTAGGTGCCTACTAGCGTGAGATGTCGGAGTAACCTTCAGGCGGAAACTACAGCCGTTTGTTTTTTGAGGTGAAGATTACTTGCCACAAGGTTGCCACTCTACCTAGGGAGATTCCGAGCTATTTCGGTCGCAGATATCGTCTGCATGACAATAGGGGTCGGAGTTTTGATTGTCTAGGGCCTGGGGACGCCCATCAATAAACATTCTGCGTGTCTTCCGCTGCAAAGGGTACATGCCACGTCGAACTCGCATAGATGCCCCAGGGGCGTTCCACCATTTGATGATCCGGGGGATCGAAGCCCCGTGCAGTTCTTTGCTACCTCGGCGTCCGAAGACACGGGCTCACCGGCACATATCTCAAAGGAGTTGGGGGATCACCCCCTCCGCGTAAGCAGGGCTGTTTCGCGCGCGCAAAAGGCGGATAGAAACGGCAGTTTCGGTGAGAAGTAAACAGGGCTAATTCACAAGAATGTCCCCCGTTTCAGGAATCTTTATTTATGGGCGTCCCCCTGCCTCCTCATGGGCCTGCAAGGTGGACTCATCGTTCTCCTTGCTTTACCGGCAGAGTGATGATGAAAGTGGACCCTTTACCAGGGGTGCTCTTAGCGGTGATCGTGCCGCGATGATGCTCAATCACTTTCGAGCAAATGGAAAGACCCATTCCGACCCCGGCGTATTCGTCTTTGCCGTGGAGACGATAGAACGGCTTGAAAATGCGCTCCATGTATTTTTCTTCAAAGCCGATCCCATTGTCATTGAAGGTTAAATGGCATTCGCGGCTTTGCGAGCTGGAGTCGGCGTGGATTCTAATTATGGGCTGAATGCCCTCCCGGCGAAACTTCATGGCGTTCTCGAGAAGATTTTGGAAGAGCTGTCTCATCTGCCCGGCGTCGGCTTCAATCTCAGGCAAGTCCCTGATCTCCACCAGTGCCCCCGTATCGCGGATCTGAAGCTCCAAATCTGAAACAACCTCTCTCGCGACCTCGTTCAAGTCGATCCGTCCAAAGGGCTCGGCCTTGGAGGTTAAGCTTGAGTATTTCATGAGGGATTGGAGCACTTGCCTCATCCTCGTAGCGGTTTCATGCATGCGTTTAATGTAATCGCGGTCCTTCGTGTTGATGGAATTGGTGTCCAGTAAGTCACTGAACGTCTGGATCTTCCTCAAGGGTTCCTGGAGATCATGGGCCGCAGCGAAGGTGAAGTTCTGGAGTTCCTCGTTTCTTCGCTCCAGCTCAGCAGTTCGTTCCTGTACAAGGAACTCCAGTTCGTGATGAGATCTCTTGAGGACCTCCTCTGCACGTTTTCGGTCCGTGATGTCACGGTCGATTCCGCGGTAACCCAGGAGATTCCCCTGTCCATCCAGCCTGGGCACGCCGCTGGTTTCGAGAACCACCCGGCGGCCGTCCTTCCTGATGTTCACATTCTCA
The DNA here is from genome assembly GCA_020060215.1 of Deltaproteobacteria bacterium. The sequence goes on from JAGVAP010000009.1 coordinate 18,282, forward strand.
AGGCCGACGAACGCTTTGCGTTCCTTAGCCATCCTGGCAAACTCCGACCAGATACGGGCAGATTCGTCCGGGGGCATGAACTCGAATGGTTTTCGGCCGAGGACTTCTTCCGGTTCGTAGCCGAGAAGACTGCGGACCCTCGGACTCGTGTATGTGTAGACGCCATCAGCATCCGTCTCCCAGATCCAGTCGCTCGTGGTTTCGACGAGCGAGCGGAACTTCTCCTCGCTTTCTCGCAGCGCCTCCTCCACCCGCTTTCGCTCGGTAATGTCCTCGTAGGTGCCCATGATGCCTATGACGTTCCCTTGCGCGTCGTGCAGGGGGACCTTGTTGGTCTCGACCCACGCCAGTTTTCCGTCCGCCTCTCGCTGCTGTTCGATGATGCGGTACTCCGGTCTATCGTTTTCCATAATCCTGCGGTCGTACTCGCGGAACGATTCTGCCTGCTCCGTGGACCAGGGGAGGTCGTAATCAGTCTTGCCGATGATGCTCACGGCGGACTCCAGACCAACCGCCCTTGCTAAGACGTTGTTACAGCCCAGGTAGGTGGAACGGCGATCCTTCCAGAAGATACCCTGAGGAATGTTATTCATGATCAGTTGCAGCATGTCCCGCGTTGCCCGCACCTCTTCCTCCGACTTCTTGCGCTCGGTGATGTCGGAGAGAATGCCCTGGACGCCGATGATCTCCTCGCCTTCAAATAGAAGACTGCTGAGTGTCCTCATCCAACGGATTTCGCCGCTCTTCGTCACCATGCGATATTCATTCTCACTTTTGCCTTTTCCGGACAGGAAATTTTGGAGTTCCTGGAGGAGGCGCGGCAGATCGTCGCTGAAAATGAACTCCTCTACATGGTGACCGATGATGTCAGAGTCTCGGTACTGAGTCATGGAAAGGACGGAAGGACTGACAAAAGTGATCCGACCGTTACGATCCAGGGTGTACAAGACTTCTTGCATGTTCGTGATTAGATCACGGAACTTCCTCTCACTTGCCTTGAGCGCCTCCTCGGCCTGCTTACGCTCGGTGATATCCCAGAACGACCCCTGCACAGCAACAGCATCGCCCTCTTCAAACAGGGGGCGGGTAAATGTCTGCATCCAAAGGACGCTGCCGTTCTTATGCAGGAGCCGAATTTCGTTGCTGATTATTCCTTTCTCTGAGACAGCATGCCCGATGTTTTTCAATGCCGCGGTGAAGTCTTCTTTATAAATGAATTCCTGGATATTATGACCAATCATTTCTGATTGCTCATATCCAATCAGGCGCGTTGCGGAGGGGGTGATAAATAAAAGCTTGCCGGTTTGATCAACGATGAAAACAACATCGCTCATGTTCTCTACAATGGCGCGGTACTTCTGCTCGCTCTTTCGCAGCGCCTGCTCCCTGGATCGGATCTTCTCCGCCATGTCATTGAAGGCTAGGGAAAGGCTCTTGATCTCGCGGGGGCCAAGGACCATTTGAAATCTCTCCACCTCTCCCTTTCCGAGTGCAGCGGCGTGGTCCTGAAGCCTGCGAATCGACGTAGAAATGGGGCGTGATAGAATTATGGCGGCCCCGAAAGCCGCAAGTGTAACAAGCAACATTAACACCGCGTAAGGCAGCAGGGTTTGAGTAATGCTTTCTATGACCTCATGCTCGGCGCGGCTTGAAGCCGCGACCCAACCAATGGAAGGGATAGGGACAAACGCCGCTAATCTGATTTCATCCCTTGGTCCGTGTACCTCGGCTGCAGCCTCTTTTCCCTCCAAAGCATTCTGAATTAAAGGTTGTCGTTTGAGCCGATTCATCCCCACGGGCGTGTACTCCATAGTGGGAAATCTATAGACATGGATACCCTTACTGTCGAGAAGGCTTATCGCCGTATCCTTCGATCTTTGAACCGCCAGTAAGGGGTCCAGCTTATCCGGAACACAGACGCAACTTATGATTCCAAGAAGATTGCCCTTGGGTTCCCGAATCCCCCTGCCTATCACAAAAACCTTCTCTCCTGTGTTTGGAGAGACGTGAAGATCGCTGACACCATACTCCTCCCCAGATACAATTCTCGGAACCAGAGCCTCCGCTCTGATCTTCGGGTTATTTACTGCGGTGTTGGTGGTCACAAGGTTTACGCCCGCAGGGCTGCTCCATGTGAAAGATCGGAGCATTGGATTTGTCTCCTCTGCCGCCAGTAAAATCCTACGGAGAGAGTCGTCGGAAGGAGGGGGAGAGGCTGTGGCCGCCAAACCAATGGCGAGTTGAGTATGAAGGACGTCGTTTATAAAGGCATCAAAGGTCTTGGATACGGTCCGGGCGAGCTCGAGATTCGCCTGCATCTCGGCCTCCTTGCTCTCCCCGTACCATTTGTAGAAAGTGAAACCCTGAAGGAAAAGGAGCGGAACAAAAGCGAAGACAAGGAGAAAGAAGGCTCTCTTCCTGATCCCCATTTCAGATCGGAGGCTGAATGGATTCTTCATTGGCGCCCTCGTAGCACGGGAAGATCACGTCACGATTTCCCCCGACTTTAGGGTAGTTGATTGACGACATCGTTATTCGCTTCATTCAGATCGTCAGAATTGTTGGCTTGGTAGTAATGAGATCCATGAGAATGAGGGTTTCATTCTAACCCGCAGGAGAGCAGAGGCAAGAACAACGATAAAAAATAGGATTTTTCCAAGTAGAAGAGAGCTTACCAAATCCCTGAATTCCGGTCAAATCCGGGTGGGGCGAAGCCATCTGGCCTCTCCGCCAGCCGGCTTATAGAAAGATATGCCTGCCGACCTCGACCGTCGCGTGTATGTGATAAGAGGGTATTGATATAGGAATCCCATGCCAAGATTAGCTCGACTGGATGCGCCCGGTGTTTTGCACCATGTGATCGTCCGCGGCATAGAGCGGCGAAAGATCTTCTGGGATGAGAGTGACAGCAAGGATTTCGTTGAGCGCCTTGGGGATCTTCTTCCGGATGGCGGCATGAGCTGCTACGCTTGGGCGTTTCTCGATAATCACGCGCACTTCTTTTCCGCACGGGACAAGTTGGACTCGCGTCGGTGATGAGAAGGGTCTCACGGGGTATGCGGTTCGTTTTAATCGGCGTCACCGGCGCCACGGTCATCTGTTTCAAAACCGATACAAGTCCTTCGTGTGCCAAGAGGACTCCTACCTCATGGAGTTGGTGCGCTATATACATCTCAACCCACTGAGAGCCGGAGTCGTGTACTCGATCCGTGATCTCGATGAGTACCCCTGCAGTGGGCACAGCGTTGTAGTGGGGCGGCGGAAGAATGGATGGCAGGACTGGCGGTATGTCCTGTCAAAATTTGGGGGGAAGAGAAGTCACTGCGGCGAGGAAGGCGTACAGGAGTTATGTGGAGGCGGGGGTGGAACAAGGAAAAAGACCCGAACTGGTCGGCGGAGGTTTGACCAGGAGCCTCGGGGGGATGGGAGGAGATCAAGAAGAGAGGATCATTCGGTGAGGAGCGAGTGAAAAGTGACCATTGAATACTGGGGGACAGTGAGTTTGTGGCGGAGACTCTCCGTACTGCAGGTGAGAACTTCATCCTTATTACCGACTGAAGAGTCTTGGATATGACTTGGCGAAGGTTGAAGAGAAAGTGGGTAGAATGTTCGGCCTCGATGTGTCGGAGATCTATGCAAGGGGGCGGCAGAAGGCGCATGCGGAGGCGAGAGGACTGTTGTGCTATTGGGCAGTGCTGGAATTGGGCTATAGATCAACCGATCTTGCGAGGAGTTGGGAATGACTCAGCCGGGAGTGGGGTACGCGGTAAGGCGAGGAAAGAGGATCGCACGGGAGAGGCATCTGACCCTTGAGGGATATTTATGGGCGTCCCCGTGCCTCCTCACTGGTAAATCTAAATTCCACCAGCTGGCCCCATTACCTACCGCTCTTACGTCGTCCCACTTGGCCGCGATTACGAACCGCTGCTCTTCAGGTAAAATGATCTGATTCCAAGAGGATGCTCCAGATAGATTTTGCCTATGCCTAGGAATTGGAGGAGTCAGAATCTGCTTTCGTGGCGAGCTATTCAATCTCGGGGTGGGTCGACCATCGGATCTCTAATGCTACCCGGAAGAACATCATCCAAATCAAGGAATACGCCGCGTATCTATTGAGCCTCACGCCGTTTTCTGTGTCAGACAAGGTGGGAAATGCTTCTCTGGTTTTAAATCGAACGATTGATATATTTTATCTTGACACAGCTATCGAACGATTGATATATGGTTTTTAGGGACCAACTGCGAAAGGCTGCTTTCCACGAATTCTGGCTTGGACTCAAAGGAGGGCTGTATGAGAGTGATAGGAGATATCCTTCGGCTCAATGCGAAACGACTTCCTGACAAGAAAGCCCTTATCGAGGAGGGCAGGTCCCTTACCTTCGGCCAGTTGAACGATCGCGCTAATCGAATGGCCAATGCGCTTCTTTCGATGGGCGTAAAGCCGAAGGACAAAGTTGCAGTGGTTGCACTCAATTGCATTGAATGGGTGGTCCTTTTCTATGCACTAGCTAAGTGTGGCGTCTGTGTTGTTCCTGTCAATTTTCGGTACAAAAGTGACGAACTCATCTACGTCATCAACAACTCCGATGCATCCATTGTCTTCTATGGCCCTCAGTTCGAAGCATTAGTCCAAGGGGCGAAGGGAGAATTCAATCAAAGGCCCCGCCTAATCCCCATATCCGGAGCTGCGATTGACGGGCTTAGCTATGACAAACTCATAGAGAAGCAGTCGCCAAGGGAGCCGCAAATAGGGGTGGACCCCGAATGGCCGATGAATCTCACTTATACGAGCGGGACCACGGGTGTGCCGAAGGGGGTCCTTGCCTCTCATGCTGCATTCATCAACATTTACCTCGGCATCACCGTAGAGGGCGATGTGCAGGACCACGAGGTCACTTTGGTACCTATACCCTTTTTCCATGCGGCAGGTATGCACGCTCTCGTGCAGCCAACATTCCTTAGAGGAGGTACTGCAGTAATCCATGGGGGACCCTTTGACCCCGACAAGATACTGGATACGGTCTCACGGCACGGAGTGACGATGACCCTGTGGGTACCGACTCAACTCTCCATGCTATTGAATAGTCCTTCAGTCGGGAAGTACGACCTTTCGAGTTTGAAAAAAATTTGGTACGGCTCCTCGCCTATTACCCCACCGGTGCTTGAGGGGGCTATGGAGCGATTCAATAGTGATTTCTATCAGTGGTATGGGCAGACGGAGACAGGGATGGTGTCTGTGTTGCGTCCTGAGGACCATCGAGGGGAAAGATCACAGTTCACTGGGAGGGAGTTTTTCAACTCGGAGCTTCGTGTTGTGGATGAAAATGCGATGGATATCAACGATGGGGAGATCGGAGAGATAATAAGTCGACAGCAGGGCCTAGGGATGATCGGTTACTACAAAATGGATGATGGAAACCGGGAAACCATTCGTGATGGCTGGATTCATACAGGTGACGTGGCAAGGTTGGAAGGCGGCGGGTACTTTACTATTGTTGACCGACTCAAGGACATGATCATCAGCGGGGCGGAAAACATCTATCCAAAGGAGATTGAGGATGTCATCAGCTGTTATTCCGGCGTGCGGGAGGTAGCGGTCTTCGGCATCCCAGATGAAGTCTACGGGGAAGCGGTTTGTGCGGCCGTTGTACGACAGCATGGGCAAGAATATGGTGAAGAGGAGATCATACATCTTTGTGCGGGCCGCCTTTCCAGCTTCAAAAAACCGAAGAAAGTAATCTTCATGGAAGACCTGCCGAAGAACGCCTTCGGGAAGGTCAGGAAGAACGTGTTGCGCGATCCGTTCTGGGCTGGCAGGAAAAAGCGAATTTGACCTGAAACTGAATAGAAGTCCCTGCCTAGTAAACGGCATACGAACAAGGACGAAAGGAGGTTTTCACAATGGTTCCTGGTAAAGATGAATTGAAGATCTCGCCCGCGTATCCCCCCATAGGCGCGGAATACATAAAAGAGGTGGCAGTTCAACCTGGGATCTTTAGATATCCACTCGCTGGGGGCGAAAGACCAGCTCTTCTCGGGAGCAAGTGTACGAAGTGCGGAAAGAGTTTTTTCCCGGAGCGGGTGCTCTGTCCGGACTGTTTTGATGAGGGGGTGATGGAGAGCTTTCCCCTCGACACAAAGGGGGTAATTTATGCTTCTACTGTGGTGCGCGTCCCCTCGCCAGTCGGCATCCGGCCACCATACGCGTACGGCTATGTGGATATCCCGGCAAATCATATCCGAATCTTCGCACCTTTTACCGGGGCGGCCCCCGACTCCTTTGCTCCTGGACAGGAAGTGGAATTGGTTCTCGAACCGGTGAGCGCCAACAGGCTAGGCCAGAAGCTCATTGGCTACAAATTCAAACCGGTATCTTAGAAGAGAGGTCATTATGAGGGATGTATTCATCACTGGTGTCGGCATGACTGTATTCGGAAAGCACGACCGGAGTCTCCGGAGTCTGGGTTACGAGGCTTGCCTCATGGCCATGAAAGACGCAGGTGTAAAGCCTTCTGAGATCGAGGCCGGGTATTGCGGGAACGCACTTGCGCCAGCCCTCCAAGGGGAAACGGGGGTCGGTCAGAATGCATTCTGGGAGGTGGGGGTAAGGGGAGTCCCAATTGCAAATCTTGAAAACGCCTGCGCATCCGGATCCACGGCTCTGAGAGAGGGATGGATGGCAGTCGCTGGAGGTCACTATGATACGGTGATAGTGGCCGGCATCGAAAAGACAGTGATGCCTAAAGGAACTGTTCTGAATGTAGGCGCCGGTGAACTGGAGACAAAGCTCGGTGACATCTTCCCAGGTTACTTTGCACTCATAGCGAATAAACATATGGAGAAGTTCGGTACAACGCGGGAGCAGATGGCGAAGGTTTCGGTTAAGAACCATTACAACGGCACGCTCAACCCTTATGCTCAATTTCAAAAACCGGTTAGTGTTGACGATGTGCTCAATTCGATAATGATTGCCGACCCGATGACCCTTCTGTCCTGTTGCCCCAACAGCGACGGAGCTGCGGCCGTGATTCTGAGCAGCGGAAAAGCGAAGAAGGGGAGCCGGCGTGTCCGTGTTGCCGCATCCGTCATGACCTCCGGAGTGTATACCAATCCACGAGATTTCACCGGGTGGTTAATGGAGCAACAAGCGGCCGAAAAGGCATACGAGATGGCTTGCCTGGGTCCTAAGGATGTGAACGTGGTCGAAGTCCACGACGCCTTTACTATATGTGAAATTATCCATTGTGAGGGGCTTGGGCTGTGTAAGGTCGGGGAAGGTGGCAGGCTACTGGATGAAGGCGCCACCGCCATTGGCGGAAGAATACCTGTAAACCCGAGCGGAGGTCTTCTGGCAAAAGGCCATCCAGTTGGCGCGTCAGGCGTAGCACAGGCGGTGGAGTTGGTTTGGCATCTCCGGGGTGAAGCGGGAAAAAGACAAGTGCCGGGGGCGCGCGTTGCGTTGGCTCAGATCATGGGCGGCAGCAAGGAATCTGATACGAAAGCATGCACGGTCCATATATTTGTGAAGGATTAGCGACAGGGCGCAACCGCAGCGAAGTTATACCTACAAGGAGATTCGAAATGACTGAGATAGGAAAGGTGGTCGTTGTAGGGGCTGGTACGATGGGCAATGGTATTGCTCAGGTTTATGCCCAAGGTGGGTTCCAAGTCACCATGACCGACGTGGAAGACAGGTGCCTCCAACGCGGTTTTGAAACTATTAGGAAAAGCCTCGCCACCATGGCCAAGAAGGGGAAAATCACTGAGGAACAGGCCCACGAGGTGGCCAATGTCAGGATTAGGGGAACTTTGGATCTAATGGAAGCGGCGCGGGACGCTGACCTGGTGATTGAAGCGGTGCATGAGTTGAAAGATCTAAAAAAGGCAATTTTCAAGCAGCTTGATGAACTCACACCTGCTCACGCTATCCTCGCAACCAACACGTCGACCATCAGCATCACAGCGATAGGTTCCGCGACGAAACGTCCCGACAAGGTCATAGGAATGCATTTTGCGACTCCCGTTCCGTTGATGAAAGGAGTGGAATTGATAAAGGGGCTAGACACCTCTGACGAGACTTTGGAGATAGCGAAGAAGCTGGTGCACGCAATAGGAAAGGAATGCTATGTGGCGCGCGACTGCCCTGGGTTCGTCGGTAATAGGGCCTTCCCGCTTTTCCTCAACGAAGCATTCAATGTGCTGTGGGAGGGGATCGGAAAGGCGGAGGACATAGACAAAATGGCGAAGCTGTCGCTGGGGCACCCCATGGGGCCTCTGGAATTGGCAGATCTGATCGGACTCGACCAACTGCTTAAGGGGATGGAGTACCTATATCGGGAGTATGGCGAGAAGTACCGCCCGAGTCCCATGCTCAAGCAGCTTGTAGAAGCCGGTTACTATGGGAGAAAAGCGGGACGGGGGGTCTATCAGTATTAGATCTGCTCAATGAAGGGGTTCGTAATGAATTACGGGCATATCATCTTCACCAAGGAAAATGGAATTGCGAGAATTACCTTGAATCGCCCCGAGGTGATGAATGCCATGAACAAGGCGATGATCTCCGAAATCGGAAGTGCGCTGGATGATGCCGAGCAGGACGAGGAGGTGCGGGTAGTTATCCTGACTGGAATGGGAAAAGCATTCTGCGTAGGTGCGGATCTTAAGGCCGCAGCCGAGGAGATGGGGACCTTGTCCAAGCAGGAAGCTTGGTTTCGTTGGGCGAACAAGCATACCATAGAACGCCTTGGCTCCCTGAGCAAACCGGTAATCGCAAAGGTGAACGGGTTTGCGTTTGCTGGCGGATATGAGCTCATGATTGCATGCGACCTGGCGGTCGCCGCGGAAGATGCTCTTATAGGAGACCAGCACATCAATTTTGGGCTAGTGGGCCCAGGGGGGAGCACTCAGAAGACCACCTGGCTGGTGGGCGCCAGAAGGGCGAAGGAGATTATCCTCACTGGCAAAAGATTCACTGGGAAGGAGGCTGAGAGCATAGGGCTCGTCAATCAAGCGGTGCCTCGCGAAACACTGGAGCACATAGTCAGTCAGCTTGCTGCGCATCTGTGTGAGAAGAGCCCCGTTGCCTTACGTATTGCTAAATCCCTAATCAATAGAGCTACTCAGGTTGATCTTTCTCTCTCCCAGGAGCTGGAGGTGATGTCCTCAATCGTGAACTGCGCCTCTGAAGACTACTCGGAGGGCATAAGGGCATTCAATGAAAAGAGGAAGCCTCTCTTCAAGGGGAGGTAAGTGACGGAAGGGCTGCGGCAGCGCCCTCCGCGCGGGCAGTAGATCGAGCATTTTTCCAGAAAGGAGGAAATACGATGGATATCATGTTCACGCTCGTGGAGAATTTCCTGAACACGAAATTCGAAGACCTGCCAAATACCGCCGTCGCCGCCGCGAAGAAAAGCATACTTGATACCATGGGGGCTACTATCGCAGGCTCATCGGTTAAGGGATGCCATTTGCTACGAGAGCATATTATCGAGTTGGGCGGCAAGGCTGAAAGCTCGATAGCGGCCTTTGGAGACCGGGTGCCCTGCAATCTCGCCGGTTTTGTAAACGGCACCATGGCACGAGCACTGGAAATCGCCGATGTCTTCGATCGATTTCCCCTTCACCCCAGCGCCTCGATCGTGCCCGCCTGTCTTGCCATTGCGGAGAAGAAGGGGAACGTCAGTGGCAAGGAGTTCATCACGGCCGTGGCTTTGGGGCACGACATGAAGATCAGGATGGCACTTGCAACTAAAATCGGGCCTATTCAATCCGGCAGGTACAACCTTTTCAAGATATTCCCCGCAGTGGGAGCGGTAGGCCGGCTATGGGGGCTGGATCAGGATAAGCTGTCGAATGCGATGGGGATCGCATTCACCCACATGGTGGGGGACGCACAGAGCGCCTTTGAAGGCGCCATGACCCATTATCTCCAGCAGGGAATGGTAGCCAAGCTAGCGATTGAAGATGTTCTGCTGGCGGAGAAGGGAATAACGGGCGCTAAGAATGTGCTCCAGGGTAGGAACGGGTTCTACAAAGCATATGAGCCCGGTCCAAATCTCGATGCCCTGACATACAATCTAGGGAAGGAGTTCAGGGGGTGTGAAATCTCGATCAAATTCTACAGCGCCTGCCGTGCTAGCCACGAGTCTATCGACTTGGCGAGGTCTATGGTATCGACGGAAAAGATCACCCCTGAACAGATAGAAAGCATATCGATCCGAGTAAATAAATCCGTCTATGACCTCAATTGCAGTCCGCTCGTGGAGAAACATCATCCCAAAACGGCTGTAGATGCTCAGTTCAGCATACCTTTCACAGTCGCCGCATCAATTGTGAGAGGGGATTTCTTTGTCGATGAGCTCAATGAGGAAATCCTGAAGGATGAGAGGATACTCGATCTTGCAAGGCGTGTGACTCCGGTCGTCGACGAAAGCTGCAACACCGATCTAGTCATCGGTGCGGCTGAGATGGAAATCAAACTTAGAAACGGTAGGATTATCACCGGTAAAACCCGATTCCCCAAAGGAAATCCAAGCAACCCTGCTACCATGGAGGAGTGCATCCGTAAATTCGAGAAATGCATCAAGTATTCGGTCCGTGAGTTCTCACAATCCCAGACTGCCGATATTGCCGGGTGTGTAAGCAGGCTCGAGGAGCTGAGCGATGTGACCGAGCTTGCACATATGCTTGTTCCCAGATGATGGATGGTTAAACGAATCCAGATTCAGAACCCGTGTAAACTGAGATAGAAGGAGGTCAAGATGAGAACCGGCAAGAAAATGCTTTTGATCTTGATGGTGTTGTGTTTCATGTGCATTGCATCCGTACCCATGGTGACCGCGAAAGAACCTTACCGAATCGGCTGGTGCGGTCCCCTCTCCGGTCCTGCTGCCTACATGGGAGACGTGGGCAAGAAGACGGTCATGATGATGGCGGAAAAGATCAACATGGCTGGGGGCATCAATGGGCATCCCGTCGAGATAATCGCCTATGACTCGGAAAACAAACCGGAGACAACGGTCCAGGTGGTGAACAGGCTCATCAAGAAAGACGGGGTGGTGGCAATCGTCGGTCCCACCACGAGTATAGAAGCCGTATCGGCCCTAACCATTGCAGGACAAACAAAAACCGTCATGGTAATGCCCGCGCTTACATCGCGAATTGTGACCCCGGTTCGAAAGTACGTGTTCAAGACTGTCATATCGGAAGACGACTCGGTAGTGAAGGACTTCGAGTATCTAAAATCGCGTGGTCTAACAAAGATTGCGGTGATCACGTCACAAGACGGATACGGTGATGCAGGACTGGAATCAATCGAGGCACTTGCCCCACGAATGGGTGTGGAAATTATTCTTAAGGAAAAGGTCTCGGGGACTGACAATGACATGACCCCTGTCCTCACCAAGGTCAAGAACAGCGGTGCGCAGGCCCTCCTGGATTGGTGTCATTTGAGACCGGCCATTCTCATCACCCGCAATATCAAGCAGATTGGTCTTTCGATTCCCGTGATTCGCAGTATAGGATGTGTTCAGGAGAGCTTTCTGAAAGACGTGCAGGACAATGCCGAGGGTCACCTTGGAGCTACCTTCAAATTCATGGATGCGGAATCGCTGCCCGACAACGATCCCCAAAAGTTTGTCATTCTCCGCTACCAGCGCGACTTTCAGGAAAAATACAAAGAGATGCCGATCATGTTCGGTGCGGACGCCTACGACGCGATGCAGATTGTGGTCATGGCCCTTGGAAAAGTCGGAGCCGACAAAGAGAAGTTACGCGATGCGATCGAGCAGACCAGAAACCATGTCGGTGCTGGCGGCATTTTCAATTTCTCACCCGAGAAGCACCACCCCGATGGTGAAAACGCAGTGATCATCTACCGGGTAACCAACGGAAAATGGATGATTGCCCGGTAGCGGCTTTTATTCAAAGTTTTAGGAGTAGTTGAGGTCATGACGGAGTTTTTGCAGGCGTTGTTTTCCGGGCTCTCCTCGGGAGCGATGTATGCCCTTATGGCGGTCGGCATCTCCCTCATATACAGCTCCACGAGGCTTATCAACTTTGCCCAAGGGGAGTTTGTGATGCTCGGCGGCATGATTATGGCTACCCTGTACGGCGATTTCAAACTTCCCCTTGTAGTCGCCTTTTCCATGACCGTGATAATCGTCACGGTCGTGGGAATTGTGCTGAAGTGGATCGTGTATAGGGAGAACAAACGTTTGCCTCTCGTTACGGTCCTGATCATCACGATCGGCGTGTCCATAGCTGTCAGCGGAATCTCGATGCACGTGTGGGACAAGAACTTTCATCAGTACATGCCGTTCTCAGGACAAGAGCCCATTTTCATCGCGGGCGCATCGATCCTCCCTCAAAGTCTCTGGGTCATCGTCACCGCAGTTGCGTTACTCGTGTTCCTGGCCGTGTTTCTCAACCGATCCATTACGGGAAAAGCCATGAGAGCCTGTTCCATCGATCCTTTGGGTGCCAGCATCATGGGGATAAAGGTGAATAGGATGGTGCTTCTTTGTTTTGTGCTCAGTTCTGCCTTCGGAGCCGTGGCCGGCATACTGATCACCCCGATCACCATGATGGAGTACAGCGGGGGGATGCGCATTGCTTTGAAAGGATTTTCTGCTGCGCTTTTTGGCGGGATGGAAAGTGTCCTCGGCGCGGTCTTGGGGGGGCTACTGATTGGTTTCCTTGAGTCTTTCTCGGCAATGTTTATCTCCTCCGGATACAAGGATCTCATCACCTTTCTCGTGATCATCAACATACTTCTGTTCCGGCCGTCCGGGTTGTTGGGGAGAAGGTCTGCTGAAGGCCTGGAGGCGAACGGCGATGAGTAGCTGCTTTCAAAGAAACAAAAGTGTAATCCTGTTCAGCACGTCGCTGGTGCTTCTTCCTGTAGTCTTCGGATCCGGTTTTTACATTAATGTGATGATCTTAGTTGCGATCTACTCCTCAACAGCCATAGGGCTGTGCCTGTTGACGGGCTACACGGGGCAAATATCCATAGCGCACGCCGCATTCTTTGGGCTTGGAGCATATTCATCGGCGATTCTCACAACCCGCTGGGGCTTTCCGCCCTATCTCGCCCTTTTTGTGAGCGTACTTTTTGTAGGCATCATCGCCTATCTAATTGGCCTAGTAGTCTTGCGGTTTCGTGGTCACTATCTAGCAATTGTGACACTTAGCATCCTAGTCATCATTGAAGTGCTGCTGAAGGAGACCCCGTCTCTCACTGGTGGTGATCAAGGTCTTTCGGGCATAACCCATTTCTCGCTGCCAGGGTTGGTTTTTGACAGTGAGCTGAAGATATACTATCTCACGTGGTTCATCCTTGTAGTTTTGCTCGTGTTCTCCCTAAATATAGCAAAGTCCAGGATTGGGAGGGCACTGAAGGCCATCAGGGAAGACGAAGAGATCGCAAGGATTATTGCCGTGCCCGCCTCGACCTATAAGACATACATCTTCATTCTTAGTTCAACTTACGCCGCCATATCAGGTGTGCTCTACGCCCACTATGTCATGTTCCTGACACCGCAGGTCGCAAGCTTGTCCTTTGCGTTCGAGATCATCCTCATGGTCGCATTCGGTGGGATCAGAAGCCTTTGGGGGGTTATTTTCGGGGTGGGCAGCATACTGTTTCTTTCAGAGTACTTGAGGGGTTTCGATGAGTACCGACTGATCATTTACGGTGTCCTGCTGGTCGTCATCACCCTCTTTTTCCCCAGAGGGCTGTTGCGAGGAATCTATGATTCCTTCAGGTCTCTTGGGGAGGTGCTGGGGAGAGGGAAAAGGCTGCTTGTTTCGTCAAGTGGACCTGAAGGAGCGCGTGACTGATGCTCGAGATCCGTCGCCTTACAAAGAGGTTCGGTGGCTTGACGGTGCTGTCCGATGTCTCTACGGAAGTCAAGACGGGTTCGATCAAGGGACTCATAGGTCCAAACGGTGCGGGGAAAACCACCCTTTTCAATCTCATCTGCGGCGTTTTCCCGCCCAATGAAGGGACCATCCAATTCACGGGGAGCGATATAGGGGGGGCAAAGCCAGAAATTATAGCCTCATGCGGGATATCGAGGACCTTCCAACAACCGCGCGTGTTCAAGAGCTTTACAGTGAAGGAAAACATGCTGCTGGGTCATCATCTTCAGTCGAAGGCCGGATTCTTTGCGTGTGGACTCAGGCTCCCCAGGGTACGACGCGATGAGCAATGGATTTCCGCGGAAAGCCTGAAGTATGTGCGGTTGCTCGGTCTCGAGGACAAGATGGATCGCATTGCGAGCGAGCTCCCTCTAGGGGAACAACGCCATCTTGAGGTTGCGCGGGCCCTTGCCATGAGACCGAAGCTGCTCCTTCTTGACGAGCCGGCATCCGGGCTTAATGATCAGGAGGTGAGCGTGTTCAAGGACATCCTTCTTCAAGTCAGGGAGCTTGGCATCAGCCTCTTCATTATCGAACACAGAATGAAATTCGTGATGGATATCTGCGATAGCATTCTGGTACTGAACTTTGGCGCTAAAATCGCAGAAGGGACACCCAAAGAAATTCAGAGGTCCGAAAAAGTCATTGAGGCCTATCTGGGGACTGAAATCGATGATTGAGGTGCGGGACATAAATGTCCGTTACGGACAGATCCAAGCCTTGCGAAACGTGTCCGTTGTTGTGGCGAGCGGCGAACTGGTCGCAATCATCGGGGCAAATGGTTCAGGCAAATCCACCCTCATCAAAGCAATGGTAGGGCTTGTTCCTAAAAACGCAGGAGAGGTGTTCTTAGCTGGGCAGCGGATTACGGAAATGCCGTGCAGCCGAATCGTTCAGCTCGGAATGACCGTTGTCCCGGAGGGGCGCCGACTGTTCGGGGTAATGCCGGTGATCGATAACCTCAGGCTGGGTGCTTACCTGCGTTTAAAACGTGGTGCAAAATCGGATGTTGAAGCAGATCTCGACTCGGTATTCACTCTTTTTCCACGTTTGAGGGAGAGGATCAGGCAACCGGCAGGCCAGCTATCTGGAGGGGAGCAGCAGATGCTGGCCATCGGGCGGGCATTGATGGGGAAACCGAAGATCATCCTTCTAGACGAGCCCTCACTGGGCCTTGCCCCATTAATTGTCAAGGAAATCTTCGGAACCCTGAAAGTGCTAAGGAAGCAGGGTATCGCCATTCTCCTGATCGAGCAGAATGCCAAGATGTCTTTGACCATGTGCGACCGCGCCTATGTGCTGGAATTGGGCAGAATTGTACTACAGGGTGAAGGGCGAGATCTTCTCCAGAATGAATTGGTCCAGAAGGCGTATCTCGGCAGCTGAAGGAGGGACGAACACTACCCGTGGATTGCTGTCGAGAATGCCTCTTTCCAGCGCTGATTGATTATCTATGTGGCGCCGAATCACCGACGATTCCATAGAGAATGAAGTTCAGTGCTTCTTCTTTGATCTGCTCAAACGACAATGGCCCATCCTCCCGGTACCAGCGCAGGTGCCATTGAATCACGCCTAAGATGTGAAAAGCCAGGACGGAGATGTGAGCGTTTGGTATATAACCAGCATCTTTGAGCTTCTGCAACTCGCTCCGATAAACGTTGAGAATACCAGTCTGAAATTTCTTGTTGATTTCATTTACAGCCGGCGATAGTTCCTCTTCATCAAGAAAGAACAATCGGGCCGACATCTCGTTTGCCCCAACCTGGTCGAGGTGAGCCTTCACCAGCCATTTGAAGCGTTCTATTGGATCGCTTTCAGCTTCAGCCGCTTTGATCAACTCCTCCTGAAGACCCATCGAGAGGTACTCTAGGATGGCAAGCAGGAGCCCATACTTGCTGCCGAAGTAATAGTAAATATTGGAAATTGTCATTCCAGTCAGCTTGGCAATGTCGCGTATGGATGTGCCCTTGAACCCGTTGGTGGAAAAAAGCTTCATCGCCACTTCAATAAGTTTCTTTTTTGATTCTGCTGCGTCGCCCATGCCCCAGTTGCTCTCACGTTATTTTGCCGCAATATATCAAACGTTCGATTTTATGTCAAGAGCAGTTCTGTTTTTTCTACAACGGTCACTTCTTCAAGGGGATTTTTCCGTGACTTAAAGCATGCCTGTGACCGCCACGGTTTCTCTTTCGAAATGGGAAAGTGGTCTGATTTACTCGATCAGCGGATAAGAAGAGAAGAGCATACCCATCCAGAGCCGGAGGTTGGATAGGAAGAGTATCCGGCATAATAGTCCGACCTGGTGAGACTGGGTGTTATTGCCAATGAGCCGATGGATCCGGGAGTCAGCGCGCCGTCTCACTCCTCCGGGCTGCCGAACTGAAAGATGGCGCTTTGGATGATCCGGGTGGCGTATGCCATCTGTTCCGGCAGGAAGTAGGCCCCGCGTGCCCGATGTGTTGACTTGCGGTAAGCGACGGCATGTTCTTCTGACCAGAAGAACACACTCTCCTTTCAGAAGGCCTCCACGATGCACTCCTCGTCGAGCCCGAACAGGTCCACCTCCGGCACGTAGGCAATGGGCACGCATTCGGGGTCTTGTGCCTTGATGTGGAGGTCGCTGTCGATCTCCAGTTCTATCGGCGTGCCGCAGTGGGCACACCGGCTCCGCACCCTCGTCGACAGGTAGGAGTTTCTCAGCCGCCCTTGCACGAAGGGGGTCGCAAATGCGTCGGCCGCTCAGGCGGCGTATACCTGTTCCCCCGTATCAAAGGTGACATGGTGGGGTGTCTCCTCGACCGTCACCGGGTAGGCCCAGACCACCCGGCCCTGCCGGTCGCGGCAGATGAACGTCATGTGCTCATCCAGGTCCCCGAGAATGGACACGACTCTTTCGATGCCCATCCCGAGCCTATCGGCTACGAAGCCGGGGGTCATCGGTCTTGCATGCCCCGGGAGTTCCCTCACGACCAAGTGATGGACCCTCCGGTGCTCTTCCGTCATGAACGCCAGCTCCCTCTGAAACCTCCTTTGGGAGGTAAGGATCCGCTTCTCCCACAGGGACGGGGGAACCTTGAGGACAAACTGCCATAATCCAACCATGAGTCTCTTCTTCATCGAGCGCTCCTCCGTTCTTGTCCGGAACCGTTTCCGGTTTCTTCGGCCCGCTGGAGGTCCTCCCAGGACGAGAAAACCTCGCTCCCGGTCTCGACGATATGGCCCATGCCGTCAAAAAAGACATTGACCACCTCCGCATCGACCACCAGACGATCGGGATTGCCCGTGTAGATCCTCTGCTCGAAGGTAATGCTGCGCCGGCTCTTCCTGGCGATGCCTGTCTCGATCCTGATCACGTCCCCCAGCACAGCCGGGTGATGGTAGTCGATGCCGATATGGACCGTGGGATGGGCTACGGCCGTTTCCGCCAGGATGCGTGAGATCTCCCTGTGCCGGTCAAAGTAGTCCCACCGGGCCTCTTCCATGAACCGGATGTACCCGGCATGGTTCACATGGCCGAATGCGTCGATGTGGTACCCCCTGATCTTGATCTGCATGGTCGACGGCATGGTTTGCTTCGACTCGGGAGCGCGGCAAAGGATTATGCCGGCGGTCACCTGTTGTTTGCCATCCTGATGAACAGCCCCACGCTGGAGGCGGCGCTCGGGAAGTTCTGCAGGTACCACTGCATCCTGTCCGACGTGGTGCAGCCCCGGCTCTCAGATACGGGCAACAGCCCCGTGATCACCCTGGAGACACCACATCCCGAAGTCAACCTGAGCCTGGGACAGGAGGCCTTTGTCTTCAGCCTGTTCGCGTCGATCGTCGAGGTCCTGACCGGCCGCAGAAAGAATGTCGTGGAAGTCCGTTTTTCCCACCCGCGGCCGAGGCGGGCCGATCCGTATCGCCGCATATTCTCCTGCCCGACAAGATTCGACCGGAAGGACAGAGGTCTTCTCATCCGCAGGAGCGCCATGGGGAAACCGGTGTTTCTGTCCAACCCCGATCTGCTTTCGCGGCTCGAAACGATGGCGCTGGAACACGCGGCAAAGACCTCCACCGGGAACACGGTCCGCCACAAGGTCGCGCTCGTCCTGGACCGGATGCTTCCTTCCGGCGAGAAACCCTCGCTGAGAAGGGTGGCGGAAGCCCTTGCCATGAGCACCCGGCTGCTGCAGCAGAGACTCAGGGCGGAAGAAGGGCTGAGCACCACGTCGAGGAGATTTGGAAAAGCTGCCTCAACTGGTATGGATCCACCATGGACGGTCGGTAGAGGACCCTCCTCCCACATATTGTTTTAAGGCAGCGTGATCATGAACGTGGACCCCTTCCCGGGGGTGCTCCTGGCCGTGATCGTCCCACCGTGTCGCTCGACGATCTTTCGGCAGACCGCAAGCCCCATCCCTGTGCCGTCGTATTCTTCCTTTCCATGGAGCTGCTGAAGAGGCCTGAACACATTTTCCAGGTACTCCTGATCGAACCCTATCCCGTTGTCCTCGATGCAGATCCGGTTCCCATCGGCGGACTCGTCCGCATAGACAGAGATCAACGGCTTCTCGGCCCCCCTGTACTTCAAGGCATTCTCAATGAGATTTTCGAAGAGCAGGCGCATTTGCTCCTCGTCGGCGTCGATGATGGGCAGGGCGCTTATTTCGACCCGGCCTCCCTCCTGCTCCAGCCGCTCCCGATGACGATCCGCAACACCTCGCACGACCCGGCCCAGGTCGACTCTTGTGAAGGGGCCGCCATGGGTGACCAGTCTTGAATAGCTTAGAAGATCCTGGAGGAGATCGCGCATCCACCTGGCCGATCTCTCGATCCGAGCGACGCGATCACACCCTTCTTCACCGAGTTTTTCCAGGCACTGCGGTCTCAGGATGTCTGCAAACATCTGAATCTTCCGAAGAGGCTCCTGAAGGTGGTGGGACGCCATGAACGCGAACTCCTGCAGTTCCCTGTTCACGAGCTCCAGTCTCCGTGCATGATCCTGGAGGGTCCGGTTGGCTTCTTCCAGTTCCGAGGTTCGCTCCCTGACCCTCGCCTCGAGTTCCTCCTTGGCGACCCGGAGCGCTTTCTCCATCTCCTTGCGCTCGGTGATATCGAAGGAGTACTCGATGATGTGGCTGACCTCCCCCCGCGGGGAGAACACCGGATAGCCGTGCACCTCGATGTGCCGGACGGCCCCGCCATCATCGGCATGCACGTGCTCCACGGTGACCGGCTTCCGGGTCTCTTTGATGAGGTGGAGAGGGCAGTGGTGGTCAGGGCCGTGGCATGCCTCGGCCGATCCATGGGTCAGCGCATAGCAGGTGACGGGGGATGAACACTCCGCGCTCCTTGCGGCCGAGTTGGCCAGCTTCACGGTGTAGTCTTTCGCATCGACCACATAGAGCGGCTGGGTGAGAGATTCGATGATCTGCTCCAGGAAATCCTCCTGCTCCAGTAATCTCTCTCGCGCCCTTCGGCTTTCGGCCGCGCAATCGGGCTCCAGGTCAATCCGAGTCGAAACCTGCTCCCGAATGGATTCGATTTCGTCCCGAAGTTGCGCCTCTGTCTTCTCCTTGCCCGCCATATCCCCCTCCTGACGTGAAAGTTCGGTCAGCCGGATGTCGCAACGTGTTTTGGAAGCATCCGGTTCGAGACAGGGCCTGTGGAGTGCCGGAATTCGTGCCAAGGGGACCGTGCGAAGGCAGAGAAACAAGAGGGCCTATTTCCCAAGGGGAACCACAAACATCTCGTGCTCAGGACGTCAGCGAGTATCCGGCCCAGTCAATTCAAGGCGCTTCAATCTAATCAGCCCCCCTTCACAGT
Source organism: Deltaproteobacteria bacterium (assembly GCA_020060215.1). The sequence goes on from JAGVAP010000009.1 coordinate 38,010, forward strand.
CAAGGTTTTCCAGCAGGGCCCCTCCTCTTTTCGCCCATTGCCCTCCTTCCTTCAGGATGAACCCATATGCATGACACCTCAGAACCGTGTGGCCTCGATCCGGATGTCCGCATCCGGCCAGGCCTTGCGAAAGCGCTGCTCGACCCTTTCCGCCTGTTCGTCCTTGTCCTGGGCCCGCAAGGCCCGGGCAAGGCCGAAGAGGGCCCAGCCGTTTCCGGGCGTCCGGCGAAGGTCCTCCCAGTACACCGTTTCCGCCTCGGCAGGACGGCCCGCTTCCAGCAATACGGCTCCAAGCACATGCCGCGCCGGCAGCCCCCAGTCAGGCGGCTCGATGTAGGTCAGCCCGTCCTCCAGCCTCGTGGCCCGGTCCAGATGGGCAACTGCGCGATCGTAATCGCCCCGCCGCGCAGCGACGTCCCCTGCGAGAACCTCCACGCCGATGGACAGAATGGTGCCGACCGAGTTGGGCGTCCAAAGGGCCGCCTTCGCGACCTCCGGATCCGCTGCGAGCTCACGGAGTCTCTCGAGTTCCTTCGCTGCTTCATCGTACTGCCCCTTGGCGCTGAAGGCCATACCGCGCGCAAACCGCCACATGCCGACGACCAGCGGCTGTTCATATCGGGGTAGGGGTTCTGCGAGGATCTCATCCCACTTGCCGAATCGAACCAGGGCGTGGTACGGCACGGCCGCGAAAAACTGGAGCATCGGGGCTTCCCGCACGACATCGGGGGTTATCTTTTCAACCACCTTGCGCGCCGCGGCCAGAGCGGGCCGGCTTCGTCCCAGCATGGTTTCGGCAAACCAGAGAAAATGGACATTGTGCGGGTAGTAGCTCACGGGATAGAAGCCCTGGATGCGGCACTGGGTGATGTACTCTTCATCGGCCTCGACGGCAAGCGTATTGCCGCGCACCGCATCGGCGAAACGGCCGACGCGCACATAGATGTGCGAAGGCATATGGACCAGGTGGCCTGCGCCGGGCACCAGGTGCTGAAGCCGGTCGGCCGCAGCTTCGGCGGATTTCGCGTCCTGGGTGGGCTCCATCAGGTGAATCCAGAAATGGAGCGCGCCGGGGTGATCCGGGTTCCGCGCCATGACCGACTGCAGGGCCGCAGCGATCTCTTGGGTGCCCGGATGAGGAAGACCGTCACGCGTCCAGTAATCCCAGGGCCGGAGGTCCATCATGGACTCCGCGAAGAGCGTAGCGGCATCCAGGTCGTCCGGGAACCTCTGATGGAGACGGCGCATGGCGTCGGCGTAGGCCCGATCCCGCTCCTTGCGCTCTTCGGCCCTGCCCGAATACCTCTGGGACAGGGCATCGATATAACCCTGTTCGCGATCCGTGGCCCTGGACTTCAGCGACAGCGCCTTCCGGCTGAGTTCATAGGCCTCTTGCTCCTTCTCGGGATCCATGGGCGCATTGATGTTGGGCCCCAGCACGAGGGCCTGCCCCCAGTAGGCCATCGCGCAATCGGGATCGAGGCGCGCCGCCTCGCGGAAGGCCCGTCCGGCCTCGGCATGGTTGAAGCCGTAGGCCAGGTTCATGCCCTGGTTGATGAACAGCTGTGCGCGTTCCGACTTCGTCGTCACCGGGAAGGTATGCTTTCCCAGGTTCTGAAGCCGCGGCGCCAGGCTCCCGTCGGGTCCGGGGGAGTCTGTCTTCTCGGCTGCTGCGTAATGCTGATGGGTGGTCTGCTCCGCCAAAGCGGCTGCAGGCCCGGTCAGGATCACAGCCATTGCCACGGCTATGCTCAAAAGATGGCTCGTCTTCATTTTGGCCCCTCCTTTTCTAAAGGCGATAGCTATAAGTTAGAGGCTGTTGCTCCGGATGCCAGATGGGGGAAGAGGCTTATTGATGCTGCTTCTTTGCAGTATTCTCAAAGAGAGGACGGCGCCGCATGAGAAGATCCGCCGATCTGCGATCAATCACCAGAAGAAGCACCTCCGACCCCCTTTCCTTATCCGTAAACACCACCCCATAACCACCGGGTTTGAAAAGAAGACCCATCGTAGTATGATGGTCCTCAATACACGTGAGGAGCAGGCGCATGAACGGAGCATCCCTGAAGAGGACGGTTCTGAACGAGTGGCACCGGTCGCGTGAGGCCAACATGACCGATTTCGGCGGGTGGGACATGCCCCTCCATTACCGGACGGGGATCATCCGGGAGCACCTGGCCACGAGGAGGTTCGGAGGGCTTTTCGACGTCAGCCATATGGGCCGTTTCCGGATCAGGGGAAGGGGGGCCGTTCCGTTTCTGCAGCATGTGCTCAGCAACAACGCGGAGGCCCTGGAGCCATGTCAGGCGCAATACACCTTGGTCGCGGACGAGAGGGGCGGTCTGATCGACGACACCTACCTGTACCGCCTTGCAGAGGAGGACTTCCTCCTGGTCGTCAACGGATCGAACCGGGAAAAGGACTGGGACCATTTTCAGGGGCAGGCAGGGGGTTTCGAGGATCTGTCGATCGAGGATCAGAGTGCGTCGATCGCGATGATCGCCTTCCAGGGGCCGCTCGCGGGCCGGGTCCTCGAAGGGCTGATCGAGGGGGGATTGCTGCCCGAGCCCATGCGAAACCGGCTCTCCGAGGTCGTCGTGCTCGGGACGCGGATGTGGGCGGCCCGCACCGGCTACACGGGCGAGCCCGTCGGTTTCGAGCTCTTCCCCCCTTCGGAGAAATCGGTCGAACTCTGGTCCCGGCTTCTCGAAGCGGGCGAGCCGCTCGGCATCCTGCCTGCAGGGCTGGGCGCGCGGGATACCCTCCGGCTGGAGGCGGGGATGCCCCTCTATGGCAATGAATTCGGCACCGACCCCGAGGGGAGAGCGTTCCCCGCCTTTTCTTTTCCCCTCGCCTCGGCCGCGGTCAGCTTCTCCCCCCGCAAGGGAGAATACCTAGGGAAGAGACCCCTCCTGGCCCAGTTCAGGCAGGTCCAGAAGCTCATGACCGGGCTCTTCGAACCCAATGACATCCTGCCCCGCAGGACCGTGCCTCTAGCGCTGCTGGACAGGGGAGTGGCCCGGCACGGGGACGAGGTCTTCCTGGAGGAGAAGAGGATCGGATGGGTCACCAGCGGCACCGTGGTCCCCTACTGGGAGTTCGAAGGAGAGGGTGTGGAGGCGACGATCACCGGCGACGAGGGGAGAAGGGCCATAGCCCTGGCCTGTCTGGATGCCCGGCTGCTGCCCGAGCAGCAGGTCGATGTGGTCGTGAGGGGCCGCCGCATCAGGGCGCAGATCGTGCGGTGGCACGGCCGCTCCGACGCGCCCCCCTACTTCCGCCCCATCCCGGCAGGATGGTGCAAGACCGTGCCCGGTTCGTTTGCGGAGGACTCCGCCCGGAAGGGGCTGACCCTGTTGACCAGGTCCGTCGAGAACCACGAGTGGCGCCAGCAGCGGTGCATCAACCTCATCCCGTCGGAGATGACCCCCTCTCCGCTCGTCCGGCTGCTGCAGGTCCTGGACCCGGCAGGCCGCTACGCAGAGCACAAGCCCTTGCCTGCGGCCTGCGACCGGGAGGTGTACTACTACCAGGGCACGGATTTCATCGAATGGGTGGAGGATTCGCTGCTCGAGGAGGTGCGGACATATCTCAATGCACCGCTGGCAGAGGTGAGGCCCATCAGCGGGCAGACCGCCAATATGACCGTCTTCAGCGCCATGGTCGATTACAGGAATCGCGTCGACCGAAAACGGGAACCCGAGCGCATTCGGCTGGTGATGAACAACCACATCGGCAAGGGGGGACACCTCAGCGCCCAGCCCATGGGCGCTCTGCGCGACTATGTGGCCAAGGACCCGGTCACGGAGAGATTCGCGGTGGTGAATTTTCCCGTGCAGAGGGAGAACCCCTACAGGATCGACCTGGAGGAGACGGGCCGGCTCCTGGAGAGGATCGAGCCGGAGATCATCATCTTCGGAAAGAGCATGGTGCTTCACCCCGAGCCGGTGCAGGCCGTGCGGAACCTGGTGGACGGGATGAAGATCCGCCCTGTCCTGATGTACGACATGGCCCATGTGCTCGGACTCGTCGGGCCTCACTTCCAGGCCCCCTTCGAGGAGGGCGCCGACATCGTGACCGGCTCCACCCACAAGACCTTCTTCGGATCCCAGAGGGGGATCATCGCGGCCAAAATGGTGGAGAACACCCCCGAGTTCGATCTCTGGGACGCCATACGCAGGCGGGCCTTTCCCGGCATGACCAGCAACCATCATCCGGGAACGCTCCTCGGGCTTCTCATGGCGGCCATGGAGATGAATGCGTTCAAGGAGGAATACCAGCCCCTGGTGATCTCCAATGCCAAGGCCTTTGCCAGGGCGCTCAAGGACCGGGGACTGGATGTGCAGGGAGACCCTGATCGCGATTTCACGGAGACCCACCAGGTGATCGTGAGGGTCGATTATGCACAGGGGATCCGGGTCGCCCGTTCTTTGGAGCGGAACAACATCATCGTAAATTATCAGGCGCTGCCCACGGACGAGAGCTTTACCGCAAGCTCCGGCCTGAGAATGGGGGTTGCGGAGATGACCCGCTTCGGGATGCAGGGACGGGATTTCGAGTCCCTGGCCGGTCTGATCGCCGAAGTGGTGAAGGGCGGCGCAGACGTGAAGGACCAGGTCATCGGGTTGAGGCGGGGATTTCAGCAGATGCGGTTCTGCTTCGAGGAGAAGGAACTGGAGCCGCTGAAGGAGAGGCTGCTCGCGACCTTCTGAGCTCGAATGGATGGGTTTCGCTGCGCTCCACCCATCCTACGAAGCTGCCCGAATTTGTGCAACGCTGGGGTTGACATCTGGTCTTTCAACTTGGACATTCGGTCGGAACCCCCTTCGAGGGGGTCTCCTCAGGCCACCCGCTCTGCGGGCTGGAGTCTCACTTTCGATGCTTGCTCTTGAATGCCTTTTCTATCTCCACCGCCAGGAAGACAATCGTTGAAATCAAGACAGCCACGATCAATTCCACGGCAGAAAGCGGTTCGGTCTTGAAGACAGGATTCAGAAACGGCACATAGATGGTGATCATCTGAAGACCGAAGGTGAGCAAGACGGCACCGAGGAGGGGTTTGTTGGATAGGGGTCCCTGCTTAAAAAAAGACTCTCGTTCCGATCGAATCGCCAGCACATGCCCCATCTGACTCAGGCAGAGAACGGTAAAGACCATCGTTTGCCACTTTGCCTGAGTGCCGCCGATGAACAAGGCCTGCGTCCCGATGGAGACGGCGCCCATGAGGAGCCCCACCCAGATGATGTGAACACCGAGCCCCTTGGCGAAGATGCTTTCCCTCGGGTGGCGGGGGGGCCTGCTCATCACATCTTTTTCTCCAGGTTCAGCGGCCAGGGCCAGGCCGGGGATGCCGTCGGTGACCAGGTTGATCCACAGGATGTGGATCGGCAGCAGGGGAATGGGCAGACCCAGAAAAGGCGCCAGGAAAATGGTCCAGATCTCGCCCGAATTGCTGGTCATGGTGTACTTGATGAATTTGCGGATATTGTCGAAGATGCGCCGGCCTTCCCTGACTGTCCTGACGATGGTGCTGAAGTTGTCGTCCAGAAGAATCATATGGGATGCCTCCTTGGACACGTCGGTACCCGTAATGCCCATGGCAATCCCGATATCCGCCCGTTTCAGGGCCGGGGCATCGTTGACGCCGTCTCCGGTCATGGCCACGAACTGCCCCTTGTCCTGAAGGGCCTTTACGATCTTGAGCTTCTGCTCCGGGGCGACCCGTGCGTAGACCCTGATCTTTTCAACCTGTCCTTCAAATTCTTTCAGAGGAAGCCGTTCGAGTTCCCTGCCCGTGATGACCTCACCCCCGTTTTCATGGATGATGCCCACGCGTTCGGCAATGACCCTCGCCGTCAATGGGTGGTCTCCCGTGATCATTACCGGGCGGATCCCAGCGGACCGACACATGGCTACGGCCTCCTTTGCCTCGGGGCGAGGCGGATCCATCATGCCGACCATACCCAGCAGGATCAGTTGCGTTTCGACTTCGCCGGAGTTCAACGAATCCGGGAGACCGTCCCAGACACGTAGGCCGAAGCCCAGTGCCCGTAGACCCTCCCCGGCGATCCGGTCGGCGATTTCCAGGATTTTTGAACGATCAATCTCTTCCTGCCCTCGACCGGTAAACACCCTTTCGGAACGTGCCAATACTTCCTCTACCGCCCCTTTGGTAAAAGAGACCACCCTTCCATTATCCCATGGATGGAAGGTGGTCATCAGCTTCCGGTCTGAATCAAAAGGGATCTCAGCCAGACGGGGAAACGATCCATCCAGGTCCTTCCGAAGAAACCCTTTCTCCGAGGCCAGGTTCAACAGGGCGGTTTCAGTCGGATCGCCTATGGCAGTGCCGGATTTGTCCTGACGGGCGTCATTGGACAGACACATACCCGCCAGCAACAGGTCTATCGGTTTTCTGCCGGAGAGAGACACATCGTCACGCCCCTCCCGACTGTTTGAGGGCAGATCTTGAGAGCGGAGCAAACGGCCATCGGCATAGACCTTTTCCACGCTCATTCGGTTCAGGGTCAAGGTGCCGGTCTTGTCTGAACAGATGTAGGTTACAGAGCCCAATGTTTCCACGGCCGGCAGTTTCCGGATCAATGCCTGCTGTTTGACCAGCTTTTTGGCCCCGAGTGCCAATGAGATGGTGATGACGGCGGGAAGGGCCTCGGGAATGGCGGCCACGGCAAGGGAGATGGCCGTGAGCAGCATGAGAAGGGGGGGCTCTCCACGAAGGAGACCTGCGGCGAAAACGATAGCGCAGATGACCAGGACGGCATATGCCAGCTTCTGCCCGAAGGAGGCGAGCCGCTTCTGCAGCGGCGTACGCCCTTCCTCCTGGCTCTGGAGCAGGGCGGCAATACGGCCGAGTTCCGTCTGCATCCCGGTCTCCGTCACAAGGCCCAGACCTCGACCGTATGTGACCAGGGTACCTTTATAAGCCATGTTTTTGCGGTCGCCGATGGGCAAATCCGCTTCATCGATCGGGTCGACCAGTTTTTCCACCGGCACGGACTCGCCGGTTAAAGCCGCCTCCTGGGTCCGCAATTGAACCGCCTCCGTTAACCGGACATCGGCCGGCACCACGTTGCCGGCTTCCAGGACGATTTGATCTCCAGGCACGAGCCGTTCCGCAGGGATCGATTCCACCTTCCCTTCCCGAATGACGGTGGCCAAAGGGGCTGCCATCTTCTTCAAGGCGGCTATCGCCTTTTCGGCCCGGTATTCCTGGACGAACCCAAGCACGGCGTTCAGCAGCACGATCACGGCGATGGCGATGCTGTCCGCAGGCTCGCCGATAGCCCCGGCCACAACAGCAGCGGCTATCAGGACCAGGATCATGAAATCCCTGAACTGATCCAGGAACATCATCCATAAGGACCTGCGTTTTTTTTCGATCAGTTCATTGGGGCCGAAGCGCTCCAGCCGTCGCCGGGCTTCATCCTGGGTAAGACCCCTGTCGGATGATTGAAGGATCTCCATCGCCTTTTCCGGACCAAGACGATGCCAGTCCGTTGAATTCTCTCTTTTTTCGGTCGTTGTTTTCATCCGCTATTCCATATCGGGACAGGTGAAAGGTCAGGGCCGACATCGGCCATGCGGCTTCTCCTCTTTTCTCTTAATTGGAATGATTCCATTGGATGTCAAGGGCCGGTATGGATGTACCTGAGGGAACCGCCGGTCGGCACGGTCCTCGGCGTTGACACCTCGGCGTTAACAACTTGCAATCCAAAAGTGATGGTGGTAAAAGACTGCTCTCCACAGGCAGGCATATCCAGGCATGTTGGCTGCCGTAATTCACATCGGGATTCGGGCATACGGTTTGCGCTGACGTTCAACCACCACAAGAACTGGACCGGTACAGGAGCGTGACATGGCTTTCAGCGGCATGGAACGAGAGCGAAGAGACCGTGCGATACGACGGATCATGGAAACGGCGGGCCTCCGGGCGCTGGTCCTCCTGGGCGATACCAACGTAGGCAACCATATGTACGGTGATTTCCGGTACTACGTGGACAATCGCATCATCTTCTACCGGCAGGTGGCGGTCCTGTTTCCGGGATCGGAGCCGGTGCTCCTGGCGGGAAGCACCATCCAGAGCGAGGCGGCGTCCCGCAGATCCTCCATACGCGACTGCCGCCAGAGCGACGACCTGGCCGCGGACCTGGCGGCACTGCTGAAGGCGCGGTCCGTCTCGACGGGGAAGGTGGGTGTCAGCCTGGAGGTGCTCCCCGTCAGCTGGTGGAACGTCCTGAAGCGGGAGCTTCCCGGTGTCGAACTCGTGGACACCCATGCAGAGATCCTCGGTGTGCGCGGGGTCCATACGGGCGAGGAGTCCGATCTTTTCCGGGCATGCGGACCCCTCGGCGACCTGGGGTACGAGGCGGCGCTGAAGATGATCCAGCCAGGCGTCACGGAATACGAAATCGCCGCCGCCATCGAAGAGGCCGCCCGCGCCCGGGGTGCGGAGCAGCATTTTACCCTCATCGGCTCCGGCCGGTTCGCCCCGGGCGACAAGAACAAGCTTCCCCTTCCTTACTCCCCATCCCAACGGCGCATCGAATCGGGGGACAGCGTGGTCATGGAGATCACCCCCTGCCTCGAAGGATATTGGACGCAGCTCGTGAGGACGGCCAACGTGGGCGAGCCGAACACCGAGCTGGAGAGGCTTCACCGGGTCGCTTGCGGAGCGCTCAAGAGGGGGCTTGAGTCCCTCCGGCCCGGGAAGAGGGTCCAGGACGTGGTCTCTGCGATCGACGGCTATGTAAAGGATGCCGGCTATGTCCCAAGACCCCCGTACGGTCATCTCTGCGGTGTCGATCTCGTTGAGGCGCGCGTCTCCGCACAGAACGGGCAGGTGCTTCAGCCCGGGACGGCCGTGATTATCCACCCCACGGTCCAGACCCCGGACGGCAGGAACAGCTTCTTCTGGGGAGAGACCTACCTCGTCACCGAAAGCGGTTACGAGCGTTTGAATCATGCCGGCGATGATCTGTTGACCCTTTTGTAAACATGAGACTATGACAAGGAGGAAAAGGTGGCCTTTGACCCGAAAGAGAAAATGACCTTGTCCGCCTCCGACCGGGAGCTGGAGAGGCGGTGGAAGGCGGTAAGGGCGCGCATGGCGGAGGAGAAGATGGACGTCCTCGTCATGCAGAACTCCAACCAGCACCTGGGCGGCTATGTCCAGTATTTCATCGATATCGCCGCCCGCAACGCCTACCCCATGACCGTCATCTTCCCCCTCAAGGAGGAGATGACCACGATCACCTGCGGGGGAAAGCCCCCGGGCGATTTCGGTCCTCCCGCATGGACCATGAGGGGCGTCAGGAACAGGCTGACCGCACCCTACTTCCCGAGCCTCCACTACAGCGCCGCGTACGACGCGGAGCTGGCGGTCCAGACGCTGAAGGCCTGGAAGGGCGGCGTGATCGGGCTGGTCAACAAGGCGACGATGAACGGCATGTACTATGAGTACCTCCTGAAAAACCTGCCGGGGGCCAGGTTCGTCGACGCGACCGACCTCGTGGATGAGATCAAGGCCGTCAAAAGTGAAGAAGAGATCGGCTTCCTGATGAAGACGATCTCCCTCCAGGATGAGGCCATGGCTTACGCGCGCACGGTCATCAGGCCGGGCAGAAGGGACTTTGAGATCGTCGCGGACGTGATCCACAAGGTCACCGATCTCGGGAGCGAGGAGCAGCTCGTCATCGGCGGCTCCGGCCCCCTGGGAACCCCCGTGACCCCCCTGAAACGTCAGTTCCAGAACCGGATGGTAAGGGAGGGGGACCAGTTTACCCTGATGATCGAGGTGAACGGGCCGGGGGGCATGTACGCGGAGATGGGGCGGTGTTTCTTTGTCGGCAAGGTCCCGGCCGAACTCTACGATGCACACGAGCTTTGCAAGGAGACGCAGCGGTACACGGTGAGCCTCATGAAACCGGGGGCCGACCCCGGGGACATATGGCGGGCGAACAATGAGTTCCTTGTGAGCAAGGGACAATTGCCCGAGACAAGGCTTTATGCGCACGGGCAGGGGTACGACCTGGTGGAGCGACCGGCCATCAGGGACGACGAGCCGATGAAGCTGAAGCCGAACATGAACATCACCGTCCACCCGACGATCGGGTCGGGCACGCTCTGGGTATCCGTGTGGGACAACTGGCTGATCACCGAGACCGGCGTCAGTGAACGGCTTCACAAGACGCCGCAGGAGATCTTTTCCGTATAACCGCGGGCGTCGAAAGGACGCCCCATCACCAAAGGGAGGGATGAGATCATGAAATGCAGACATTGGTTGGTGGTTGCCCTTGCAGTCGTTCTTGGAATCGGCCTGTCGGCGCCGACGGCGTCTCTTGCGGAATACCCCGATCGCCCCATCACGCTGATCATTCCATACGTGCCGGGTGCGACGGGGGACATTACCGCCAGGATGCTCGCCGAAGAGATGGAGAAAATCCTGGGCGTGAAGATCATCCCCAGCAACAAACCAGGGGCCTCGGCCGTGCTGGGGACGGATGCGACGGTGAGGGCGAAGAGGGACGGGTACACACTTCTTTATGCGGGCGCTTCAGCGCTTGTGTACGCGCCGATCACGAACCCTGAGATCGTCAAGTACGATCCGGTAAAGGATCTCGAGCCGCTGGGATTCCACTACTACTTCCCCCAGGGCATTGGGGTGAAGGCGGATGCCCCCTGGAAGAACTTCCCGGAGATGGTGGCGTATGCCAAGCAGAACCCGGGCAAGATCAGGGTGAGCACCATCGGCGTCGGCTCCACGCCTCACTTCGTCCTCGAGATGATCCAGTCCATCACCGGCACAAAGATGACCCATGTACCCTTTGAGGGAGGGGAATCCGTGGTGACGGCGGTCATGGGGGGCCATGTGGAGGCGACCTGCGACGGGTTTGCCAAGGTCAAGCCCCACATGGAGGCCGGGAGGATGAGATACCTGCTCACGACCACCAAGCTGCCCGTGTACCCGGAATGCCCCACGATCACCGAACTGGGATACAAGCAGCCGCTCTTTGCGACCTGGTTTGCCCTCTACACGGGTTCCGGGATCCCCGAGGAGGCCCGCAAGGCGCTCGTGCCGGCCGTCGAGAAGGCGGTCAAGGCCACCAAGGAAAGGATCGACAAGATGGGAAGCCTCTGTGAGTACAAGACCCCTGCAGAGATGAAGAAGATGACCGAGGAGGAGTACAAGGTCGGGGTCGAGATCGCAAAGAAAATGGACTTGAGCAAGAAGAAAAAGTAGCGTACACCCTCTTGCTCGATGCCGTCCCGGAAACGACATTTCCGGATGCGCGATCAATCATCCGCAATCAGCGGTCGGCTGAAGAAGCGTTGCTTGGCTGGAAGCCGGCCGCTGAGAGCTCCCTCCAGAGATCCTCGATCTCCGGAGGGGCAGCGATCCATCGCGGGTACAGGGAGCAATGGACAAGGCCGAACTCATCAGCGGCGTCTTCTGGTTCATCTTCTCTGCCTTCTGGGGCTACCTCTCTTATGACCTCGGACTCGGGATCGTGAACCAGCCGGGTCCTGGATTCTTTTTCTTCTGGACCGCAGTGGTCACGGCGGCCCTCTCCGTCTCCGTCATATGGAGAGGCTTGAAGAGGCACTCAGGGGGAGGGGAGAGCGCACCGGCCGTCCGGATCAACCAGGTGAAAAAACTCATCCTCGTGCTGGTGGCCCTGTTCCTCTATGCCGTCCTCGTGGAGGAGATCGGCTTCATCATCCTCACCTTTCTCCTGTTCGTCTTCCTCCTCGCGTTTATCGAAAAGAAGAAATGGAGCGTCTCGATCTTCCTGGGGCTCCTGGTTACGGTGCTCGCCTATCTCCTTTTTGAGACGGCCCTGCAGTCGCAGCTTCCGAAGGGTCTCTTGGCGTTTCTCCGATTTTAGGAACTGCAATGTTCGAAGTTTTTGACAACGTACTCTACGGCTTCGGGGTTGCCCTTCAACCGCTGAACCTGATGTATTGTTTCTTCGGAGTCCTGATCGGGACCCTGGTGGGTGTACTCCCCGGGCTCGGACCTGCGGCCGCCATCGCCCTCCTCCTCCCCACCACCTTCAAGTTCACCCCCGTGGCCGCAACGATCATGCTGGCCGGCATCTATTACGGGGCCATGTACGGGGGATCGACCACCTCCATCCTGGTGAACATCCCGGGCGAGGCGGCGTCCGTCGTCACCTGCCTCGACGGGTATCAGATGGCCCGCAAGGGGCGCGCCGGACCGGCCCTCGGGATTGCCGCCTTCGGATCCTTTATCGCGGGGACCATCGCCGTCGTCGCCCTGACCGTGATCGGTCCTGTCCTGGCCAACCTGGCGCTTGCCTTCGGACCGCCGGAATACTTCTCCCTGATGATCGTGGGGATCACCGTGCTCACCTATCTGAGCGGCGGCTCCATGGTCAAGGCGCTGATGATGGCCGGGGTGGGAGTCATGCTGAGCGGCGTGGGCATGGATACGATCAGCGGCCAGTACCGGTTCACCCTGAACATGCAGAGCCTGCTCGACGGGGTGGGGGTGGTCCCGGTGGCCATGGGTCTTTTCGGCATTTCAGAGGTCCTGCTCAATCTCGAGACCGAGATCAAGAGGGATGTCCTTGCCGCCCGGGTGAGGAACATCTTCCCATCCCTGAAGGACTGGGGACTTTCCATATGGGCCATTATCAGGGGATCGGTGCTCGGGTTTTTTCTCGGGATCATCCCGGGAGGGGGAGCGGTCATCGCCTCTTTCGCATCTTATGCCATAGAGAAGAAGGTGTCGAAGCACCCTGAGGAGTTCGGGAAGGGGGCGATCCAGGGTGTGGCGGGGCCGGAGGCGGCGAACAACGCTGGGGCGGGCGGGTCTTTCATCCCTCTTCTCACCCTCGGCATACCCGCCAACCCGGTCATGGCCATCCTCCTGGGGGCGCTCATGATCCACGGGCTGCAGCCGGGGCCCTTGCTCATGAACGATGTCCCGGAGCTCTTCTGGGGGACCATCATCAGCATGTATATCGGAAACGGGATGCTCCTGGTGCTCAACCTCCCCCTCATCCCCCTCTGGGTCAAGGTCCTCAAGGTCCCCTACTACCTGCTCTACCCCCTTATCCTGCTCTTCTGCCTCATCGGCGCCTACAGCCTGGAGAACAGCCATTCGGACATGATCGTCATGCTGGTCTTCGGCATCCTCGGGTTCCTCATGAAGAAGTTCCGCTATGACGGGGCGCCCTTGATCCTCGCCCTGGTCCTGGGGCAGAAGCTCGAGACATCCCTTCGGCGGTCCCTGATCATGTCCTACGGCGACTTCTCCATCTTCATCAGCCGCCCCATCTCCCTGGCCTTCCTGTTGATCTCTCTGGCGCTGCTGATCACGCCGCTGATCACCCAGAGGAAGAAGCTTTCGAAGCTGGAAGAAGAGTAGGCTTTCAGTAATCCATGATCTGCTGGTGGACGTTGAAGATGTAGGCGATGAGGGCCGCTCGAGACCACATGCCGTTCCTTTCCTGCCTCCAGTACATGGCCCGGGGATCGGCGTCGATGGCCACATCGATCTCGTCTCTCCTCGGAAAGGGGTGCATGATGATGGCGTTGGGCCTGAGATTGGAGAGATGGGGAACCTTGAGCTTGAACCTGGAGCTGTCGGTCTTCAGCGACTCTCCGGCATACGCATCGTGCTCATCCTGGATCCTGGTCATGTAGACGGCATCCGCCTGGGAGAGCACGTTCTCAATCGAATCCACTTCCACCACATAGGGGATCTTGTGACGCTCCAGAAAGCCGCAGACATCCTCTCTCATCTGGAAAGCGGGTGGCGCGGCGTAGATGATCCGGACCCCCACGAAGTTCTTCATCAGGTAGCTGAGGGACCTTACGGTTCTTCCCCTCTTGAGATCGCCGCACATGAGGATCGTCTTTCCTTCGAGTCCCCCCTGGTCTTCGAAGGACCTCTGCAGGGTGTAGACGTCCAGAATGGCCTGCGTGGGGTGCTGGTCGCTGCCCGAACCCCCGTTGATGACCGGGACGGGGCGATTCGTGCAGGTGTTGAGCAGCCACGCAGACCTCTCGGCCATGTTCTGACCCTTGTGGCGGATGATGATCAGATCCGTGTACGAGGAGAAGGTCCGAAGGCTGTCGTCGAAGCTCTCCCCCTTGATTTCAGAGGAGACGCTCGGGTCACGGATTTCAGAGGTCCTCATGCCGAGAATATGGCACGCATTTTCGAAGGAGAGATAAGTCCTGGATGAAGGCTGCGCAAAATAGAGCATGGCCCTCTTGTGGCAGAGCAGCGACTGGAGGAATATCGAGCCGGCCTTGCTCTTTGCGACGGTCCTGAGGCGGTTCGTGATCCGGTAGATGTCGTCCAGGATCTGGCGGTTGAGCTGTTGCGAGAGGATCATGTCGAAGAGGCGACCACCCAGCTCAAAGCACTTGATCTTCTCTTCATTGGGAAGCATCTCGAATTCTCGGTATTTCTCATCCAGGATCGTCATGAGGCCCTCCGGGCAGGATGGTGGATGCTGCCGGGCAGCATCGAAGAAGGGGAGAATATCTAATCATTTGAAGATAGAATAACCGGGAAGGGGTGTCAAGAAGCGAACCGTCGGGGCGTTTCCTGTCCATCGGAGCGCAGGCCCACCCTGTGGGTCTTGCGGGAACGGTTCGCTATCTCTCGATCCGGAGCTGCTGGCCTTTTCGGATCCCCTGGTCCGCAGCCAGGTTGTTCCACCTGCGCAAATCCTCCACGGACACATCGTAGATACGGCCGATCTTGAAGAGCGTATCCCCGTCGACGACCTGGTGGAAGGTGACCCTGGGCCTTCCGGGAGGGTCGGGTAAGGTGTGGGGGCCGGGGTTTTGCTTCATTTCGGGCTGGGCCGGTCTCACGGGCACGGGCGCAACCGCCGCGCTTGCCCGGGCCAACGCCTTCTCGAGTCTCTCGATCCTTTCCACGAGCCGGTTGTCGAGTTCCTTGACCTTTTCATCGACCTGGGGGGGCTTATCGCCGTGCTCCAGTCGCGCCAACCGTTGCTCCAGCCGTTTCATCCGGCTGTCGAGGTCCTCGTAGATCACATCCTTTGTATGCGTTCCGGTCCTTGCGCTGAAGAACATGAAGAGAATACCGATCGCCAGCAGGATCGGGACGGCGAGGAGGAAGGGCTGGGAGATTCTACCTGAGCTGTTCATGGGCTCCTCTGCAATCGGGTTCTTGAAGGAATCGCAGGCAGGGGCTTGCTCCTGCAGATTTTGGGTCCCTCGGTTTGATGGTGGATGTTCGATGTTCGCCTTTCTCTTTTCTCGTCCCTCATGAAAACGGGATCCTCGCCGGGCGCGTTCGGATCGTCAGCCACAGGAGGAGCACGGAGGCGGTCGCAAAGCAGAGCGCCATGGCATAGAATACCGCGGCGAGCCCGAAGCGATCGGCAATGTAACCGCCTATGGCGGCGGCAAATGAGCCGACGCCGAAATTGATGAAGAAGTGGAGCCCGAAGACAAAACCCTGCCTGGACCTGGGGGTGTATTTCGCGAGGATGAAATTCTGGGCGGGTTGAGTGGCGAAATAGAGGAATGCATAGACCACGGCCGAAAGCACGAGAACGAGACCCGAGGACATGGCCATGATCAAGATAAAGAAAGTCCCCGAGGCAACCACCGCGAAATAGATCTTCTCGGGTTGGATGCGATCCACGAGTCGGCCCGCAGAGTACTGTCCGAAGGCGCCCGACAGAAAGGCGAGGGTGGCCATCATCCCTCCGGTTGCGACCGTATCGATGCCCAGCATCCGCAGCGATACCCTCTCCCCCATGTAGGCGGGGAGGAACGTCATGATGCCTCTGTAACTGAGGCCGAGTACGAGAACGGAAAGGAAGAAGATCGCGAAATCCAGATAAGGCGCCCTCCGGGCTTCGCCCGCCGGCAACGGTTCGGGCTGCGGGGAGGTCGACGGAGGGGGTTCTCGTCCGGTCCGAAGGCTGAGGGAGTAGAACCCGACGAGTATGCCAAAGAGGCCCAGCAGCACGTGGGGCATCTTCCATCCTGCGGCGACCGCTGTCCAGGCGGAAAAGACCGGGGCCAGGGCTACACCCAGGCTGCCTGCTATCCCATGTATCCCGAAGGCTTGTCCCCTCTTGCGTATGGCATGGGAGATGAGGGTATTCGACGCGGGGTGGTACATGCTGCACATCAGGCCCAGAAACCCCATGAATACGCTGTAGGCCATGAGTGAACCGGAGAACCAGATGAGCACCGAGAGGACCCCGGAACCGAAGAGATAGATCGTCACAAGGCTCCGCGGTCCGAAGCGATCTGCCAGGAGCCCTGCGGGAAGGGAGCCCAGTCCGAAGGCGTAAGAGAAGACCGTGGCCACGAGGCCCAGGTGGAAGTAATCGGTGTCGAAAAAACCGATCAGGAGTGGAAACAGGGGAGGCAGGACGTTCTCGTACAGGTGGACCAGGCCATGGGAGGCCGAGGTGACCCCGATTGTCCTGCGCTCCGTCTTGTTCATGGAATGGCTCGTGTCCAGCGGTTCGTCCTCCCTCGAATGCAGGCTTACTTTCATCGCATAAGGCTCTGAAAAGCACAAGGGTTTACTGCCATGGCGGAAGACCGGTCCTGTGAGCCGGGTCAGAGATCCGCCGGAAAGGGCATTTTGGGAATGATGGAAATATGTCCAATATACCGGTGCCGCGCTCCATACCAACCTCCTCCGGGGGTTCAATCGAAGCCGGATCCTTTGGACTCGGATCTTGCTCTAACCCTTGACAGAAGGGAGGGGGCGCATAGAATGGACGGGCTCAGGAAAGGATGCAGGATCGCTGACACAGAAAAAAGGCGTGCAAGGGGTCAAATCAAAGAGAGCCATGGAACATGGCGGGACACGGACGGGACATGATGAACGATGAACGGTGGCATGAGACGAAGATCCGCGTGAGGTACAAGGATACGGACCGTATGGGCGTGATCTACTATGGCAATTACCTCACCTATTTCGAGGTCGGTCGTGCGGAATTGATGCGCTCCCTCGGGTATCCCTATTCCAGAGTGGAGAGGGAAGGGTACAGCCTGGTGGTGGTGGAGGCTTCGGCGCGGTACCATTCGAATGTGGGCTATGACTCGGAGGTGGCGGTAAAGACGGCAATCGCTGAAGTGAAGGGTGCGAGTGTCCGCTTCGAGTACAGGGTGTTTGACGATGGTTCCACGCTCCTGGTCGAGGGCCACACCCTCCACGCCTGCCTGGACTCCGCAAGCCAGAAGTTGACCCGTCTGCCGGCCGAGGTGAAAAGGACCATGGTCGAGGCCATGACCGCGGGAAGGTACTAAAGACTGAAGAGAAACGGAGAATCGGGGAACCGGTGACACGGGGAATCGACCCTGTGGTCATTCTCTCTCATTTCAATTGGCACCTTTTATACCAGGCACCGCATGAAGAGATTCCTTTTCTCCGGATCTCCGATTCTCCGATTCGCGCCGGCTCCTCATTTCTTCTTGAAGATGGCCCTCCACCCCGTCGGCTGCTGCAGGAAGGGCCGGTAGATCCGGCTCACGCTGCACGCCTGCTCCGTCAGGTAGAAGGCGGCGGGGTCGACGGCCGTGGCGATATCCAGAAGGCCTCGAAGATCCTTCCTTCGACTGACCACGAAAAGCTCGGTCACCGACCCGTTCAACCCCTCTCCCTGAAAAGTCGTTACCCCGAAACCAGATGCGCGCATCCTCACCGCCATCTCTCTCCCTCTCTGGGGGCTGATGATGCGGAGGACGATGTGGCCGAACGCGAGGCGCTTCTCCATCAGGATTCCGACGACATTGCCGGTCGAAAATCCCAGGGCGTAAAAGACGCCCAGGATGGGTTTCTGCGACATCATGTGGACAACGGTGGAGATGACGACCAGCCACATGCTCACTTCGGCGAACCCCAGAAAAAATGCGGTCTTTGTGCGGCCCTGGACAGTGCTGATCGTGCGAACGGTACCCATCGAAACGTCGACCACCCTCGCCACGAATATGGCCGTGCCTGTGAGGAGGGTGGGTAGATCAAAACCCCATTCCATTCACTACTCCTAAAACAATGAAGGGGTCAGGATACACGAGCAGCGGAAAAGGTCAAGGGGGGCTGAAAGCCCCGATTCACCATCAAGCACCATCTGCAGCGTTGCCCTCGTCCCTCGCCCTGTTGAATTCCCGCACAGCGGGACGGCTTCGCCGATTCAACGGGGCGAGTCGCTGCGACGTACCGGCCTGTACGACTCGCTCCTCGGGATGTTTCTTCGCTTCGCTCGAACAGCCCACCCTTCGGGCGGGACCCATAGTCGGGTGCCTTGCATCTGACGCCTGCTGGTGAATCGGGAAAACCCCCAACCGGCAGGTTTCACGGAACAAGGCGAAAGTTGACGGTGGATTTGGGAAAGCGCCAGTAGCGCGCTTCTGGACCCCGGTTTTCCACCGGGGTGACGACTGGAGGTTCCCGAGGCCTGCCGGCGGATGGGACGCGGGAGCGTCCGGGTCGGGCGTTCCCACGCTGGAGCATGGGAACGATAGGAAAAAGAGCGTGGGAACGACAAGGATATCTCGCCTGCTCCGTGTCCTGGTGTCTTCGTCTCTTCGTCGCGGGACCTGGTTGCGGCGCAGGCATGGATAGGGGGCAGGGGGGGATTTTTGCTTTTTAAAGCCCTGGTTCTAAGGTATGTTTACCCCATGATCGAAGATAAGGCAGAAGTGGCGTTCAATCGCATGCTCACGTCCGACACATGGCTGATGGGGTTGAGATCCGCCGCGATTTCGGCCTCTGCGCGTCCCGGGCAGTTTGTGATGGTCCGGGTGCGAAACGGGGCAGAGCCCTTGCTCAGACGCCCGTTTTCGATATGCGGAGTGGAGGGGGATCTCTTTCTCGTCCTCTACCGGATCGTCGGCAAGGGGACGGAGATCATGGCCGGGGAGATCGCTGCGGGCGACAGGATATCGGTCCTGGGGCCGCTCGGCAACGGGTTCCGGCCACCTGAAGAGCGGAGGACGATCTTCCTGGTGGCGGGGGGAATCGGGATAGCGCCGCTCCTGTTTCTGGCACAAAGACTGGTCCGCAGGGATTCCATTTTTCTGGCCGGCTTCGGGTCCGCAGCGGCGATCATTCCAGTCCAGGAGGTCCTCGACCTTTCCGCTCCGCTCCGGGTCTCCACCGACGATGGGGCCGAAGGGCACCATGGCCCCGTGACCGACCTGCTGGAGGCGCATCTCCGGGAGCTTCCGAAAGGGGTTGGCGCAGAGGTCTTCTCGTGCGGCCCTAAACCGATGCTCAAGACGGTTGCGGGGATGGCCCTCGAAACCGCCGTCCCCTGCCAGGTCTCCATGGAGGCCTCCATGGCCTGCGGACTGGGGGCCTGCCTGGGCTGTGTAGTCAAAGCGGCTCCCGCGGAAAAGCGGATCTACTACCACGCATGCAGCGATGGGCCCGTCTTCGACGCATCCATGATCGACTGGGAATCGGTCTGAGGGAGAACGATGGATCACCGGCAACCAGATCTCCGCGTACGCCTTGGTCCACTGGAACTGAAGAACCCGGTGATCGCCGCATCAGGGACCTTCGGGTACGGGGAGGAGTACGCCCCCCTGGCGGACCTGAACCAGATCGGAGCAATCGTGGTCAAGGGATTGTCCCTGAAGCCGAGGCCCGGCAATCCCCCGCCGAGGATCGTGGAAACGCCCAGCGGGATGCTGAACGCGATCGGCCTGGCGAACGTCGGGGTCGAGTCCTTTATCAGGGACAAACTCCCGTCCCTGCGGAGGTACCACACCGAGGTCATCGCGAACATCTATGGTCATCACATTGACGAGTACGGGGAACTGGCCTCCATCCTGAAGGGGGTGGAAGGGGTGTCGGCCCTGGAGGTGAACATCTCGTGCCCGAACGTCGAGTGCGGGGGCATGGTCTTCGGCGTCGACCCGGATGTCTCGGCCAGGGTGACGGAGAGGGTGCTCCGGAATACGGACAAGCCGGTGATCATGAAGCTCACCCCGAATGTCACCGACATCAGGACCATTGCCATGGCCGTCGAGAGTGCAGGGGCCCATGCCATCTCCCTGATCAATACGCTGACGGGGATGGCCATCGACGTGAACAGCCGGACCCCCAAACTGGGGAACGTGGTCGGCGGGCTGTCGGGTCCGGCGATCCGACCCGTTGCCTTGTACATGGTCTACCGGGCGGCGGGAAGCGTAAAGATCCCGGTGATCGGGATGGGGGGGATCATGGAAGGGAGGGACGCGCTGGAGTTCATGATCGCCGGGGCCTCGGCCGTCCAGGTGGGCACGGCCAATTTTGTGGACCCGGCCGCGACGCTGCGCGTGGTGGAAGGGATCAGGAGATACTGTGAGGAACAGGGGGTGACACGCATCCGGGACATCGTAGGAACGCTGAGAACCACATCCGATCTCGCGCAGAGACGCAGAGACGCGGAGGGCTAGAACAGGATTTCAACCGCTCGAATCGATGGGTTGCGCTGCGCTCCACCCGTCCTACGGACTGAGACACTCTGATCAGTCCCCGCCTCCTCCTTTGTACATCGACTCGATCAGGTCCTTGAAGGCCTCGTTCACATACTTCCGCTTGACCTTCATGGTCGGGGTTACCTCGCCGTCCTCTTCGTAGAGCTTCTTGGGCAGGATCCTGAACTTCTTGATCTGCTCCACCCGGGAGAGGGTCTCGTTCACCTTGTCGATCTCGCCCTGGATCAGCTTCACGATCTCGGGGGCGAGGGTGAGATCCTTGTAGGTGGAGAACTGGACCTTGTTGTCCTGGGCGAACTTGACCACGTTGTCCTCGTCGATCATGATCAGGCAGCTCATGAATTTTCTCCGGTCCCCGATCACGACCGCGTCGTTGATGAATGGGCTGAACTTGAGCTTGTTCTCGATGTACTGGGGCGTGATGTTCTTCCCGCCCGCAGTGACGATGATGTCCTTCTTGCGGTCCGTGATCTTGAGGTATCCGTCCTCGTCGATCACACCCACATCTCCGGAGTACAGCCAGCCGTCCTTCAGCGTCTCGGCAGTCGCCTCGGGGTTCTTGTAGTACCCCTTGAACACGCTGGGGGAGCGGACCAGGATCTCCCCGTCTTCGGCGATCCTCACTTCCGTGCCTGTCAGGGGGGGCCCCACGGTGCCGAATTTGGCCCTGCCTACCCTGGAGACGCAGGTGACGCCCGTGCCCTCCGTCTGCCCATAACCCTCGATGAGATTGACGCCTATGGACTGGAAGAAGTGGAGCACGTCCGGCGAGATGGGGGCGGCGCCGGAATAGGCCAGCCGCATCCTGTCGAAGCCGAGCCGCTCCTTGAGCTTCCTGAACACCGAGAAATAGGCGAGCCGGTAGAGGATCTCCAGCGCCGGCGGGATCTGCTTGAAACTCATGCTGAGGGTGGCCCTCTTCTGCCCGATCTTGAGGGCCCCGTAAAAGGCCATCTTCTTGAACCAGGTGGCGTCCGACATCTTGATGTAGATGGCCGAATAGTATTTCTCCCAGATCCGGGGGACGGCATACCCCACGGTCGGCGAGATCTCGATCATGTTGTCCGTCACCGTATCCGGGCTCTCGATGAAGTTCACCACGAAACCGTGGGTGATGTGGCCCATGACCGAAAAGAGCTGCTCGAAGACGTGACAAAGGGGGAGAAAGGACATGACCTCGTCCGTGTCGTACATGGGGTTGTCCCTGGTGATCGCCTTCCCCATCCACGTGAGATTTCTCTGGGTCAGCATCGCCCCCTTGGGAGGGCCGGTCGTTCCGGAGGTGTAGATCAGCATGGCCACGTCATCGGGCTGAACGGATTCGATCCTCTTCTCGAAAAGATCGGGATCCTTCTCCGCGGCCGCTTTGCCCACTTCCAGGAGCTCATCGAAGGTCATCACCATGGGGTCGCTGAAGTGGCGCAGCCCCTCCAGGTCCCAGACGATCACCTTCTTGAGGAGGGGCGCGTTGTCCCTGAAGTTCAGCCACTTGTCGAGCTGCTCTTCGTTCTCCACAAAGAGGAACCTGGATTCGGAGTTCTGAACGACGTATTCGACCTGCTGCCAGGCGTTGGTAGCGTAGATGCCCACCACGACCCCGCCGGCACACTGTACCGCCATGTCGGCAATCACCCATTCAGGGCAGTTGTCTCCGATGATGGAGACGGATTCGCCCTTCTCCAGCCCCAGTGCGATCAGCCCTGAACCCACCCACTTGGCCTTGCGGTAGTAATCGTTCCAGGTGAGGTCGTGCCAAAGGCCGTATTCCTTCTTGCGCATGGCCACACGGTCCTGAAACTTTCGGACGGTCTCCCTGAAAATCAATGGTGCGGTTTCCAATGTGTGGTCCACTGAGGCTCTCCCTTGTTTGTTCTACGGCTGGGATGGGTTGCGCTCCGCTCCAGCCATACTGCGGACTTTCTCTGCGTCCCTGCGTCTCTGCGCGAGACATCCTGACCAGTCTCAAGGCTGGCGGCATGCTCGATCGCTCGCATCGATGGGTTCCGCTGCGCTCCACCCATCCTACTGGCTGCGTCAGATCTCGCGCAGAGACGCAGACAGCTCGAATGGATGAGTTGCGCTTTGCTCCACCCATCCTAGGAAGCATTGAAGCGGCAGAGCCGCTTGTATAAAATCGTGAAACGATTTTATCGCCACCGCTTCTTTCTCTTCCACCGCTGGTAGCCCTTGGCGGACTCCTCGGAGCGGATCCCCAGATAGAACTCCTTGACGTCCTTGTCTTCGATCAGATCCCTGGCATTTCCTTTCATGACGAAACGGCCGTTTTCCAGGATCAGGGCGGTATCCGAGATGGTGAGGGCCATCCTTGCATTCTGTTCCACCAGGAGGATCGTAACCCCCTCCTCGTGGATGGTCTTGATGATCTTGAAGATTTCTTTCACGAGAAGGGGAGAGAGCCCCAGCGACGGCTCATCCAGGAAGAGAAGGGACGGCCTGTTCATCAGCGCCCGTCCGATGCTGAGCATCTGCTGCTCGCCGCCCGAGAGGGTTCCGGCCCACTGATTCTCCCGCGCCTTCAGGACCGGGAAGTAGCGGTAGATCAGCTCGAAGTCATCCTTGATGGAGATCCGGTCATTCCGGAGGTACGCCCCCATGAGCAGGTTCTCTTTGACCGTGAGCTCTTCGAACACCTGGCGTCCTTCGGGGACATAGGAGATGCCCATCCGTACGATCACTTCCGTGTCCTCTCCATCGATGCGCCGGCCCAGGAATTCGATGCTCCCCTTGTCCGGCTGGTCCTCGATGAGGCCCATGACGGTCTTGAGGATGGTCGATTTTCCGGCCCCGTTGTTTCCCAGGACCGAGGTCACGGTGCCCACATCGACGGACAGAGAGACGCCCCTGAGGGCGTAAATCAGTCCGTAATAGGTTTCGATGTTCTTGATTTCAAGCAATGTCCCCGACTGCATTCTCTTCTCCCAGATAGGCCTTCAGCACCTCGGGGTGCCTCTGCACCTCTTCCGGCGTCCCTTCGATGATGGGGCTCCCGAAGTTGATCACCAGGACGCGGTCAGAGATATCCATGACCATCTTCATGTCGTGCTCGATGAGCAGGATGGTGACGTTCAGGGAGTCCTGAATGTCCTTGATCCAGAAGATCATGTCCTGCTTTTCCTCCGAGTTCATGCCCGCGGACGGCTCGTCCAGCAGGAGGAGCTGCGGCTCGAGGGCGAGGGCCCTGCCCAGCTCCACCTGTTTCTGGGTGCCGTACGGGAGGCCTCCGACGAACTTGTTCCTCACGGACTGGAGGTCCAGGAGGTCGATGATCTCCTCCACCTTTTTGCGGTTGGCGACCTCCTCCCGTCCCGCGAACGATCTCCTTCCCCACATGAAAGCGCCGCGGAAAAGTCCGGTCTTGATGTAAGTGTGCCGTCCCAGCATGAGGTTCTCCATCGTGCTCATGTGGGCGAAGAGCTCGATGTTCTGGAACGTTCGGGCGATGCCCATCCTTGCGATCCTGTCGGGGCGGTACCCCTGGATCTCGCGATCCTTGAAAACGATCCTGCCCTTGTTCGGGCGATAGATGCCGTTGATGCAGTTGAACAGGGTCGTTTTCCCCGCACCGTTCGGACCGATGATGGCAAAGATCTGACCTTGCTGGACCTCGAAGCTCACATTGCTGAGTGCATCCAGCCCGCCGAAGGAAATGGAGAGACTCTCGACTTTGAAAAAGGACATCGTTCGACGCTCGATATTCCATGCCGGACACTCGATGCCGATCCCGGATGTCCGATGCGGTTTCTTTCCTTACATCCAGCATCCAGGATCAAGCATCCAGCATCTGTTCCTGTCAATTTGGTTCAAACCAGTCGGTCAGCTGTTTGGCCTTTCCTTCGTCCAGACACTGTGAAAGGAACACCTCGTTCTGGCCCTGCCGGCAGAGCAGATCATTCGGCTCAAACCTGTCATAACTGACACGGCCGAAGATCCCTTTGAAGTCCCGGATGGTCTCCATCGCCTGAACGAATCGCTCCCGGGTCAGGTCCCTTCCGGCCCTTTTCAGCCCCTCGACCATGGGTTCCACAAAGCCGATGCCCGCATAGAAGAATACCCCCCATCGCTCACCCTTGGCCGCATACTTCTCAAAGGCCTTCCTGTACTTCTGCATCAGAGGCGACGTGGCGTCCGGCAGCTCGCCGAAATTGGTTACAATGACGTCCTTCCAGAGCCCTTTGCTGATCTGCATCATGAGCGGGAAATCGGAGCAGGTACTGGTGCTCATCCACTGGGGGTTGAACTGCATGGCCTTGGCCGTCCCCACGAGCCTTACGGCGTGGACCGGTGTGACCCAGAGGAGCACCACATCGGCGTCCGCCTTCTTGATCTGCATGATGTGGGGCTTCATATCCGTGTCCGCCTGCTCGACCGGAACCTGTGCGACGAGCTTCAGACCGTGCCTGGAGAGCTCCTTCTCGGCCCCGGCAACCCCGTTCTTCCCGTAATCGTCGTTCTGGTAGGCAATGGCGATCCGCTTTTTCCCCAGCTTGGTCACGGCATAGCCGCTGAGGGCTTTGGCTTCTGAATAATAGAGCGGATAGACCGCAAAGAGGTGTTTCTGGGGAGGGGTGATCCAGTGGAGGGAGCCTGCAGCAGGGCCGACCCACGGCACCTTCCTTTCCATGAGGTAGTCCTTCACCGCCAGCCCGCAGGCAGTGCCCACCCCTGACGCCCAGCCGAAGATCCCCACACCTTCCTGGAGCTCCTTCACGCCCGCCTTGGTCTTGGCCGGATTGTAGCCGTCATCGAACATGTGGTATTCGATCTTGCGGCCGTTGATCCCGCCTTCCTCGTT
Source organism: Deltaproteobacteria bacterium (assembly GCA_020060215.1). Next base: position 63,310 of record JAGVAP010000009.1, read on the forward strand.
GATCATCTGAAAGTAGACGCCGGTCCCCCTGGCGACGGCCCCCCACGGCGCGGCCGGACCGGTCTGCGGTCCCCACTGTCCGATGTGGATCACCGTATCGGTCACGCCTTCCTCGGCGGAGACCGGAAACGCGACACCCAGGATCCCGAGGAACACCAATAGCACCCACGTTCTTCTTGCTTTCATGAACCCCTCCTTGGAATAAAGGTTGAAAGGTAATCGCTCGCTGCTGGTCTTTTCGACCTTGAACCTTGGACGTTGGACCCTGAACCTTGCTTCATCAGGTTTCCGGTTCGGCGTTCCGAGTTCCTACGGCTCCGCCGGTTGGGGGTCTATAAGCTTTGGCCCCTGAACCTTTGAACCTCCAGACCTCATGAGGATCTACACCTTCTTCACATAATGCCGGGCGAACAACCCGCTCGGCTTGATGCACAGGACCAGGACGATGATGAAAAAGGCGACCACCGACTTGAATTCGATGGAGACGTAGCCGCCGAAGAGATTCTCGATGATGCCGATCATATACGCCCCGAACACCGAACCCGGCAAAGAGGTCATCCCCCCGAGCACGGCCGAGGCAAAACCCTTGAGCATGGGGTCCCACATCATGTAAGGCTGCATGGTCGTGGGGGCGATGAGGAGCCCCGCCACACACCCGACCAGGGAGGAGATGCCCCAGGTGATCATCAGGATCCTGTTCGTGCGGATGCCCATGAGTCGGGCTGCGACCGGATTCTGCTGGGTCGCTTTCATGGCCACGCCGACCTTTGAAAAGCGAAGAAAGAGGAAGAGGATGATCATGGTCGCGAGGGCTACGATGAAGGTCAGCACCTCGAGGGAGCTCACGAAGATGTCGCCGAAGGCGACACTGTCGTAAGGGGAGATCGGAAAGGGCATGGTCTTCGGGTCCGCCCCGAATTTCCAGGAGACGAACCCCATGAGGACCATCTCGAGGCCGATCGTGATGATGATCATGCCGAGCACATTGGGTTCCTTGGCCCTTCTGAGCACCGCGAACTCCAGGAAAAAACCCAGGAGGACCGCAAAGAGGAGGGCCCCGGGGAATGCGATGTAAAAAGGGAAACCGTGGAACTCGAGAACCATGAAAGTGAGGAAGACGACCAGGAGGGCCATCTCGCCCTGGGCGAAATTGACCACCTCGGAGGTCTTGTAGATGATCACCATCGCAAGGCCCATCAGGGCATACGAGCTGCCGACGGCGATTCCGCTGGCCAGCATCTGGACGAATTCAACCATAATAAAATGGCTCCGCAATTTTATCGGAAGCGGCTCCGCCGCTTCAGGAGAGTAATCCCGACCAGGCCCTCTCAAGAAAAGCCGCAAGCGCTTGCGCAACAGAACCGCTCCGGAACCCGCTTTGGTTCATTCCTCTCGGATCGGCGGAGCCGCGCTTTCTTTCAAAAACGGACCGGTCCGTTCTTAAAAGGGCCAGGTCCTCCAGTATATCTTCGTCCTGATCCAGAACCCGTAAATCCCGAGGGGCTCGAACAGCATGATCAGGACCATGATCAGTCCATAGAGAATGAACTGGATGTTCGAAACCCCGGTGATGGAAAAGTAGCTCTGGGAGAGGGCCTCGAGCCACTCCCCGACATAGGGAATGCTCAGGATGTTGCGCAGCTCCAGATCCAGCCAGGACAGCAGGCAGGCCCCTGCGATGGCGCCGAAAAGGGAGCCAAGACCGCCTACGACGACCATGGCCAGGAACATGATGGACATGAGCAGGCTGAAGAGCTCCGGCTCGATGAAACGGAGGACGAATGCATAGAGCCCTCCGGCAAGTCCGGTGTAGAACGCGCTGACCGCAAAGGCGAGGGTCTTGTAGAGCACCAGGTTTACGCCCATGGTCTCCGCTGCGATGTCGGCGTCGCGGATGGCCACAAAGGCGCGCCCTACCTTGGTCTTGATGATATTCCTGGCGGCAAGGGTCATGATGACCAGGATGGTGACGAGAAGGTAGTAGAAGTCGCGATCGGTGTTCAGGTGCCACGGACCGATCGTCAGCTCGGGGGTATGGAGGCCCTGTCGACCTCCGAAATACTCGATGCGGCCGATGACCCGGGTGACGGTGAGGCCGAACCCCAGCGTTGCAATGGAGAGATACGGACCTTCCAGCCGCAGGGCCGGAAGTCCCAGGAGAAAACCGAAAAGGGCCGCGATAAGGGCTGCCGCGAGCAGCGCGAGCAGAAACGGAAAGCTCGCCTTGGCCATCAGGATGGTGGTTGCAAATGCGCCGATGGCGAAAAAGCCTGCATGTCCCAGGGAGATCTGCCCCGTGTATCCCACGAGAAGATTGAGTCCGATGGCCACAAGGATATTGATGGCCATGTAGTTGGCGACATAGACGTAGTAGTTCTTGAACAGAAAAGGGAAGACGGCGAGGAAGACGATGAGGGCGGCAAACCAGAAGACGACGACCGGCGAGGTGAAGAGCTGCACGTCCTCATAATAGTCCCTCTTCATGTCCATAGGTCGATTCTCCTTCCACCACTCGAAGGGACGGCATCGTTACGGGAGAAGATGATCAGTCCTTGTTCTTTTCCACCACTTTCTGATAATAGATCTGTTTCTCCTCGAGAAGAGGCGACTTTTTGCCCATCAGGTTCAATTTCATGATCTTGAAGTTGATCTTCTTGATGAGCTTATACCTCTCCTTCTCGTCCGGGAGGCTCGCCAGGAGGTCTTCCATCTGCCTGATCTCCCGTTTTTCCTGCAGTTCAGGGGGAAGGCAGTTCGCGTTTTTCAGAATCTTGTAGGCCACACGGAGGTCCTCGGGGACATGGCTTTCGTCCTCCAGCTTCAGGGGCTTCCCGTGCCCCGGGAGATGATCGAATTCTCCCCTCTCCTGGGCCTCCAGGATTCTCTGCTCAACCATTCGGAGGTAATCGAACATAAAAAAAAGACGCGTAGAAACTGCGGCTCTCCTCAAGAAGGGCAGCAAGGGATTTGGAGGGGTCGACCCCCACCGGTTCGCCCTTTAATATACAATCCCGCAGCCATTTGCAAGCTCATCCTGTGACAAGACTTCAGCCCTGTGATGAGGTGGCACAGGGTCTCTTTTTCAGAAACGAAGAGGTACAACCCGGGAAAGCCCATGAACCCGCGTACACCCGGAACATGGGAATGAAGGAACGGCGGATAGGAGGGTGTGCGGCGGACAGCCGGGTGTTCAAAGCTCTTGACACCCTGGAAGCGGCTTTCTATATCTGGCCTAATGATCGATGAATCGGACAAGAAGGTGATCGCCCTCATCCAGGGGGACCTGGACCTGGCCCCGCGTCCCTTTGCGCGTGCGGCCGAAATGGCGGGCATGAGCGAAGAGGAATTCATTGCGAGAGTGAGGTCCCTGAAGGAGAGGGGGGTGATCCGCAGGTTCGGCGCCACCCTTCGCCATCAGGAGGCGGGGTTCAGTTCCAATGCGATGGTCGCGTGGATCGTCCCCGGGGAGAAGGTGGAGGAAGTCGGCCGGACCATGGCCGGATTCAAAGAGGTGACCCACTGCTATCAGAGGGTCCCTCGCAAGGGGTGGCCCTACAATCTGTACACCATGATTCATGGCGATAACCGGGACCAGTGTATCCGCATCGCGGCGCGCATGTCGATGGAGAGCGGCGTCAAGGAATACGCCCTGCTGTTCAGTGAGAAGGAGTTCAAGAAGACGAGTATGGCTTACTTCTAGCGCCTGAAAGCGCTAAAAGAGTCGGTCTTTGATTGCTAACCACTTACAACCCGCATTCCAAGGAAAGCTTATGAATCTACCAAGGCCGCAGAAGAACGAGAGGTCCAGATCCCTGTTTGAAAAAGCCAAACAACTCATCCCCGGGGGCGTAAACAGCCCCGTAAGGGCGGGGAAGGCCGTCGGAATGGATCCTCCTTTCATCGCAAAGGCGCGGGGAGCCTACTTGTGGGATGTAGACGGAAACCGGTTCATCGATTATGTCTGCTCCTGGGGACCGATGATCCTCGGTCACGGCCACCCTGAGGTGCTGAAGGCCCTCAAGTCCGCGATCGGAAAAGGGACGAGTTACGGGGCGCCCACGGAACTGGAAGTGGAGATGGCGGAGATCATCACCCGGATGGTCCCCTCGATGGAGATGGTCCGAATGGTGAACTCCGGCACCGAGGCCACCATGAGCGCCATCCGGCTGGCCCGGGGCTTCACCGGGAGGGATAAGGTCGTGAAGTTCGAGGGCTGCTACCACGGGCATGGGGACAGTCTGCTGGTTTCGGCGGGCTCCGGGGTGGCCACGCTCTGCATCCCGGGCTGCCCGGGAGTGCCCGAGGGACTCGCCTGCCATACCATTTCGCTTCCATTCAATGATCCTGAAGCGGTTGCGCGTGCATTTGAGCGGTACGGGCAGGAGATCGCGGCAGTGATCGTGGAACCCGTGCCCGGCAACATGGGAGTCGTTGTCCCGGAAGAGGGGTTCCTGGAGGGGTTGAGGGAGATGACCCTGAAAAACGCCGCCCTCCTGATCTTCGACGAGGTGATCACCGGGTTCCGGGTGAGCCCGGGGGGGGCTCAGCAGCTTTACGGGATCAAGCCCGACCTGACCTGCCTGGGAAAGATCATCGGCGGCGGACTGCCGGTGGGCGCGTATGGCGGTAGAAGAGACATCATGGAGAAAATGGCCCCGGAAGGGTCGATTTACCAGGCCGGAACCCTTGCCGGAAACCCCCTGGCCATGTCGGCGGGGATCGCAACCCTGAAGGGACTCGAGAGCGGAGAAGTGCACCGTCAACTCGATCAGAAGGGCGAATTCCTCTTCTCCGGGCTCAAGGAAGCGGCCTCGGAGGCGGGCGTTGCTGTTGTCGTGAATCGGGTGGGCTCCATGGGGTCGCTCTTCTTTGCCGAACGGTCCGTCAGGGACTTTGCATCGGCCAAGGCGGGCGACAGCGAGCTGTTCAAGCGGTTCTATGCAAACATGCTCAGACAAGGGATTTACCTGGCCCCCTCCGCCTACGAAAGCTGGTTCCTGTCCGCGGCCCACGAGGAGGAGCATCTAAAGAAAACGATCGATTGCGCAAGGAAAAGTTTCAAGAAGCTCTGAATGCGTAATCGGATAAGCTTCAGTATGAATGAATATCGTTGGAGCCCTATTCCTGTAGGAGCAAGCTCCTGCTTGCCGATTCTTTCAGTTCCGAGAAGATCGCAAGCAGGAGCTTGCTCCAGAAGACCACCAGGACTGTTCGATCATTCTTGCCACCTCCGGGGGCAAGCGGCCGGGGCTGACCTCGGTGAAAGATGACAAGGGAGTCGCTACGAGACCCCCCGGGGGGGGGCCTCATCAAACCGCCCGTTTACTGGTGGTATTGATTCCACGAAGAGCACGAAGAGGGACCGGCTGGAGAGAAAAGAGGGGCTTCCCCTGAACCCTGAATACTTCTACTTACTTGTTGACTTACGCCAAAACGGTGTGGTAGAGACTTTCCGTCTACCGCCTGCCAGCGCGACGCTGGGCTTGCCTGATGGATAAAGACACAAAAGAGATGATCAGGACCCTCGGATACGTAAGCACCGTCGGCCTTGCCATGGCTTTTTCCATCGGGATAGGCGCCCTGATCGGTGTCTACCTGGATGGCAAGTTCGGGACAGCGCCGTGGCTTCTGATTGTCTTTACCGGGTTCGGGATAGCGGCGGCGTTCAAGAATCTCCACATGATGTACAAGAAGACGAAGAAATAAAAGGGATGGACTGGAAGACGCTCTACAGGGAACTGCGCGTCCTGAACTGGGTCATCCTGCTGATCCTTTCCTCCGCCAGCTTTGCCTTCTGGGGGAGGTCGCAAGGTGTGGGGGTCTTTGTGGGCGGGTTGATCATCATTGCCAACTTCGGCATCCTTCAGCACACGATCTCCCGGGCCTTTGCGCTGGGCGGGAACATGAAAAAGGGAAAGGCGTCCATCATCACCAAATATTACTTCAGGCTCCTGGGGTTGGGGGTGGTCCTGTATCTGCTGGTGGCACAGGGCCGCGTGGACCCGGTCGGAATGGCCGTGGGACTCTCCACCATATCCCTGAGCATCGTTATCGTAGGCATTCAGAAGGCGATCCGAATCAAGAACGAGGGGGCACTCTGAGGATGGAGCATCATTATTACTTTCTGAACGAGATACTGACCGCCATGGGGCTCGGCCATTTTGCCCATGCCTTCTCCCACGTGATCCACTCCTGGCTGGTCATGGCCGTCCTGGTCATAGGGGCGGCTCTTCTGGTCAAAGGGATTCAGCTCGTCCCCAGGACAGGGCAGAACCTGCTGGAGATCGTGGTCGGGGGGTTGGAGAACTTCATGGTGGAGATCACCGGAGAAGAGGGCAAGGCCTTCTTCCCGTTCATCGGTACCATCTTTCTCTACATCCTGGTCTCGAACCTGCTGGGATTGATCCCCGGTTTCTTCTCCCCGACCGCCAACCTGAATACCACGCTTTCTCTCGCGGTCTGCACCTTCGTCCTTACCCACATCATCGGGATCAAATACCATGGCATGAAGTACGTGAAGCACTTCCTGGGTCCGGTATGGGCCCTTGCACCGCTGATGGTCATCATCGAGCTCATCGGTCATTTCGCCCGGGTCATGTCCCTCAGCGTGCGGCTCTTCGGGAATATCTTCGGGAAGGAAAAGATCCTGGGCATCCTTTTCGCCCTCGCCGGGCTTTACCTCGCCCCGCTGCCGATCCTCTTTCTGGGGATCCTGGTCAGCTTTATCCAGGCGGTGGTCTTTATGCTCCTCTCCATCGTCTACTTCGCCGGGGCCATGGAGGAAGCCCACTGAGGAAAGGGGGAAGTCGGAAAGCGGAATTCGGAATACGGCAGGAGTGAAGGCTCAGCCACAAAGACAACAAGACACGAAGAAAGACCATGTAGTTCCTTGGTGGCTTCGTGTCTTCGTGGCGGGATTTCTCGTGGAAGAAGGCAAAGAAGTGGAAGAAGGCAAAGAAAACAGAAAGGGGGATTGGACATTGAAAAAGAGTTTCATCAGCACGGCAACGATTGTTCTGGTACTTGGATGGGGGTCGGTCGCCCTGGCGCAGGACGGCTCTGCAGCGGCCGCCGGTCTCTGGAGTTTCTTCGGAATCGCGATCGCGTGCGGCTTCGGCATCGGCGTGGCGGCACTCGGAACGGGCCTGGGCATGGGGCATGCCATCAATGGGGCCCTGCAGGGGACCGCTCGTAACCCCGAGGCCGGCGGAAAGATCATGACCACCATGATCATCGGTCTGGCCCTGATCGAGTCGCTCTGTATTTACGCACTGCTGATCTGCTTCATCCTGGTCTTCAAGATCCCGGACCTGGAGCCGATGCTCGGCGCCATCATCAAGGGTTTCGGCGGCTGATCGAAGCCGGATTACTCTGGAATATTCTTCGGGCGGGTGTCTGACACCCGCCTTTTTTTGATCCCAGGGAAGGTGAATCCGTTTTGACATGCATTCCAACTACAAGGAACTCTGGCGCCTGGCTGAACCCTATCTGAACACCCGGGCAAACGACATCCACACTCCGATATCCGTTGAATACGCCTACGAACTCCTGAGGAGGGAGGGCGGGGACGAGGGTATCGTCATTCCTGCGATGATCCTTCACGACGTCGGCTGGAAGATGGTCCCTGAAGAGCGGCAGCTCGAGGCGTTCGGCCCCAATGCAACATGCCCGGAGCTGAACAGGATCCACGAGACGGAGGGCGCCCGGATCGCTGCGGGTATCCTGCGGCAGGCGGGGTACGATGAAGCGAGGATCAGGGAGATCACGGAGATCGTCGAGGGGCACGATTCGAGAAAGAGGGCGATATCCCTGAACGACAAGCTTGTGAAGGATGCGGACAAGCTTTGCAGGTACAGCTGGCAAGGATTCTGGATCGACCGATTGAGGTTCGGGCAGACGGTCGAGCAGGGAGTGAAGAGGCTCAACGCCACCCTCAGAGAGTGGTTTTTCACCGATTCCGCAAAGGAGATCGCAGCGCAGGAATTGGAGGAGAGGGTAAGAGAGATGAAGAAAAGTAGGCAGTAAGGCTCCCGGACTCTTTTGCTGCTTCCTACCTTACTCCCTACTCCCTGCGATTCAACATCTTCCTCAGGAACCGCCCCGTATAGGAACCCTCGACCTTAGAGACCTCCTCCGGGGTCCCCGCCGCAACCAGGTACCCGCCGCTCTCCCCGCCTTCCGGGCCCAGATCGATGATGTAGTCCGCCGTCTTGATCACGTCCAGGTTGTGCTCGATCACCAGGACCGTGTTGTTCAGATCCACCAGGTGATTCAGGACCTCCAGGAGGTTCCGTATATCGGCAAAGTGAAGCCCTGTGGTGGGCTCGTCCAGGAGATAAAGGGTCTTCCCCGTGTCCCTCTTGCCCAGTTCCCTCGAGAGTTTCACCCTCTGGGCCTCGCCTCCGGACAAGGTGGTGGCCGGCTGGCCCAGCTTGACATAGCCGAGCCCGACGTCGATCAGCGTCTTCAGGCGCGTGCGCAGGTTGGGGACGGGCTCGAAGAATGAAAAGGCCTGGTTCACGGTCATGTCGAGGATGTCTGCGATGTGGAGACCCTTGTATTTGATCTCCAGGGTGTCGCGATTGAAACGAAGCCCCCTGCACGCCTCGCAGGTCACATAGACGTCGGGCAGGAAATGCATTTCGATGCGGATGATCCCGTCTCCATTGCATCGTTCGCAGCGCCCTCCCCGCACGTTGAAGCTGAATCTTCCGGGCTTGTACCCCCTCATCCGGGATTCGGGCAGCATGGCAAAGAGCTCGCGAATGAAGCCGAAAACAGCTGTGTATGTGGCCGGGTTGGACCTCGGGGTGCGGCCGATGGGACTCTGGTCGATATGGATCACCTTGTCCAGATGCTGGATGCCCCGGACCGCATGCACACGTCCCGTCTTCGCTTTGGAGCGGTAGAGCCGCTGGGCGAGGGCCGGGTAGAGAATCTCGTTCACGAGACTGCTCTTGCCCGAGCCGGAGACCCCCGTGACGCAGACCAAGGCGCCGAGCGGGATCCGTACCACCAGGTCCTTCAAGTTGTTCTGTTTCGCCCCTTCAATGTACAGGGAACCGCCGTTTCCCTTTCTGCGGGTTTGGGGAACCGGGATGGCGGCCCTGTTGGAGAGATAGCGGCCCGTCAGGGAGGTCTCGCTTCGAACGAGATCGTCCGGGCGCCCCTCGAAGACGATTTCGCCGCCCCTCACCCCGGCCTCCGGTCCGATATCGATCACGTGATCTGCGGCCAGGATAGTCTCGGCATCGTGCTCCACGACCAGGACCGTATTTCCCAGGTCCCTCAGTCTGCGGAGGTTGTCGAGGAGCCGCAGGTTGTCCCGCTGGTGCAGACCGATGCTCGGCTCGTCCAGCACGTACAGCACGCCCGCTAGGCCGGAGCTGATCTGGGTGGCCAGCCTGATCCTCTGATCCTCGCCTCCGGAGAGGGTCGCTGAGGGCCGGTCCAGGGAGAGGTAATCCAACCCGACACTCATGAGAAAGCGAAGACGTTCCCCGATCTCCTTGAGGACCCTCCCGGCGATGTGCATGTCCTGCTGCCCCAACCGGAGACCCTGAAAAAAGGAGAGGGTCTGCTCGATGGGCATGGCCGTGATCGCCACGATGGAGTTGTCCTGGACCGTAACGCCCAGGCTGATGGGCTTCAATCTTGCGCCTTTGCAGGCAGGGCATGGTCGGAAGTCCATGTAGCCCTCCAGCTCCTCGCGGATCTGGTAGGAACCGGTTTCGCGGTATCTCCGCTCCAAATTGGGGATAATGCCCTCGAACGGCCTCTTGAAGAAGTGACGTCGCTTGTCCTGTTCGTAGCGGAACTTGATCTCCTCCGCTCCGGATCCATAGAGGAACACCTGCTGCACCTTTTCGGGGAGGTCCTTGAAGGGCATGTACCCGTCTACCCCATAATGACCGCAGACGGCGTCGATCATCTGGTGAAAGTAGAGGGATTGGCGACTGGCCCAGGGCGCGAGGGCGCCCTCTCTCAGGGACAGATTCGGGTCGGGCACGATCAAGGCCGGGTCGAAGAAGCGCTTTGTGCCGAGTCCGGTGCACTCGGGGCAGGCCCCCTGGGGGTTGTTGAAGGAAAACATCTGCGGAGTCAGCTCCGGGATGCTGATCCCGCACAGCTTGCACGCGGCCCTCCGGCTGAAGTAGATCTCCCGGCCCCCGATCACATCCACCAGGGCCTGGCCTTCGGACAGGCTGAGGGTAAGTTCGAGGGAGTCGGTCAAACGCCGCCGGATCTCCTTGTGGAGCACGAGACGATCCACGACCACGCTGATATCGTGCTTCTTGTTCTTTTCCAGCACGATATTCTCATCGAGCAGACGGACCTCTCCGTCGATCCTCGCCCTGGTGAAGCCTTCCTTCCTGAGCCTCTGGAGCAGGTGGGCGTGCTCCCCCTTCTTGCCCTCGATCAGAGGGGCCAGGATTTGAATCCTGGAACCCTCCGGCAGGTCCTCGATTCGGTCCACCATCTGCTGCGTGGTCTGGGGGGAGATCTCGCGGCCGCAGCCGGGGCAGTGGGGGCGTCCGATCCTGGCAAACAGAAGGCGAAGGTAGTCGTAGATCTCGGTTGCGGTACCGACCGTCGAGCGGGGGTTTCTGGCCGTCGACCTCTGCTCGATGGCCACTGCAGGGGACAACCCCTCGATGGAATCCACGTCCGGTTTGTCCATCTGCTCGAGGAACTGGCGGGCGTAGGCCGAAAGGGACTCTACATATCGCCTCTGCCCTTCCGCAAAGACGGTATCGAAGGCCAGGGAGGACTTCCCGGACCCGGACAGCCCCGTGATGACCACAAGCTTGTTGCGGGGAATGTCCAGGGAGATATTCTTGAGGTTGTGCTGCCTGGCGCCGCGGATCTTGATGAACTGGTCGGTGGTCATCGTTTACTGTCGTTCGTCATTTATCATTGGTCATGGACCCAAGGGTTTATGGGGTCCGCACGTTGAGGGTTGCGGGTTAGATGCCAAGTTGGAGGTTTCAGGTTTCAGTGTTCAGGTGTCGGGAAATCGATGGATCACCGGGCTGACACCCGAAACCCGACACCTGACCCCTTATATGGTTTCCTGTTCGATCAAACTGGCCTCGGTCAGCGGCCTCCGACATCTGTCCTCTGACCTCTGTTTCCGGCCATCAGCACCGCCATCCGGATCGCCTCTTTGAGACTGGACGGGTCCGCCACCCCTTTGCCTGCAATGTCATAGGCGGTGCCATGATCTACCGAGGTCCGGATGATCGGGAGCCCCAGCGTCACATTGACCGCGTTCGAGAAGTGAAGCAGCTTGAGGGGGATCAGTCCCTGATCGTGGTACATCGCGATCACGGCGTCGAATTGCCCCTGGACCGCCCTGTGGAACAGGGTATCGGCGGGAAAAGGACCACTCACATTATACCCCTGCTTCGCCGCCTTTTCCAGCGGGGGCTTGATGATCTCTTCCTCCTCCGGTCCGAAGAGACCCTCCTCTCCTGCATGCGGGTTCAGGGCCGCAACCCCGATCCTCGGGTTCTCCAGGCCGAAGTCGTTCAGGAGGGCTTGAGAGGTCACGGTGACGGTCCTGTAGATCCTCTCCGTGGTCACCAGGTAGGGAACATCCTTCAGGGCGCAATGGATGGTCACCAGCGCCACCCGGAGTCTTTCACCGGCGAGCATCATGACATAGTCCTTGCACTCCGTGAGGCCGGCAATGAACTGGGTATGTCCCTCATACGGATACCCGGCCAGGTGCATCAGGGATTTGTTGATGGGGCAGGTCACCAAGCCGGCGATCTCGCCGCGCCGGGCCATTTCGACGGCCCTGGCGACGCACTCCATCATGGCCATCCCCCCCTCCACCCGGGGAAAGCCGGGAACGAGACATTCCTTGTCGAGCCTGCAGATGGGCATCAGCTCCAAGGTGCCGGCCATACCCCGGACATCGGCGGGCCCGCCGATCTCCCTGATCGTGAGCGGGTCGTCCCGCCCCATCGCGGAGCGAATGGCCCCCGGGTCCCCCAGAACCATTGGGCGGCAGATCTCGTAAACGGTCTCGTCACGGAGGGCCTTGACGATGATTTCAGGGCCGATCCCGGCCGGATCGCCCATGGTAATGCCGATGACAGGACGATGGCTCATCTCGATGCGCCTTTCTGCTGATTTGAAATGGTTATGAGACTTTTAAAAATGGCTGTCAATGAGAATGAGTACCTCCCGGTGAACGGCTCCAGATCTCCTATTGTATGCCGGGGGGAAGTTGAATAAACTATGTCCTATCCTGCCAAGAGGGAGAATCCGATGACCAGAGCCGGCAATGCAGCGGTCATGAGCCTGATCCTGCCCGGGGTGGGGCAGATCTACAACGGTCACTTCCTGAGGGGGATCTTCTGGTTGATCATCACCCCCGGATTCTGGATCGGATCCGGCGGACTCCTTGGATGGATATGCCACATCCTTTCCGCCCTCACCGCCTATCGAAAGGCCCGGGAAATGGAGCAGGAGAGACGCCGGGGTGGTGGAGTGGTGGAATAATGGGAAACTCCGAAGCGAAGTGCGACAAGGGGGTACCGAAGGACTTGGATCCAAACCCATCCTTCCATTGTTCCAATATTCCGATGAGCCGGACGGGTTTCTGTTGCCCTACCTCCCAAAACGTGCTTGAATCGATGCCGATCAATCTGGAGAGCGATTTTTAGCGAAGGCCAATGGACGCCAAGCCGAGATTTTTTACCCGCGAGAACCTGTTTGCCTTTGCCTTTCTGGCCATTCTGCTGACCCTGATCGTCCTTGCCCTCACGATCCTGAACCCTTTTCTGGGGGACTTCTTCTGGGCTCTGATCCTGGCGTTGACCTGTTATCCCCTGTACAAGCGACTCAAGTCATGGCTCAGGGGCCGCGGCGGTCTTGCTTCTTTTATTCTCACCGTCGCTGTCCTTGTGGCGCTGGTGCTGCCGGGATTTTTCATTCTCATGAATCTCGGGCAGGAGGCGAAAAGGGCCTATCATGCGTTCTCGGGCATCTCATGGGTCGAAAGGAGCCGTACCTTCGCGGACGGCCTGCACTCTCCCAGGTTCAAGGGGATCCTTGAGAAGTTCGGGGTGCAGCCCGAGCAGGCCGAGGCGATCCTGCGAAACAGCATCAGCAGCGGACTGCGATCCATTCCCGTACTCCTGGGGGAAAAGGTCTCCGCCGTCTTCAAGAACCTCGCCCTTTTCCTCCTGCACGCCATCTTTGTGGCCGTGGCCCTTTTCTTCTTCTTCCGGGACGGCGACCGCTACTCCACGCTGCTCCTGGAACTGCTTCCACTGGAGGAGAGCCACCGAAACACGGTGGCGTCGACTTTTTCAGGGACCATCACGGCCGTGGTGCGAGGCACGTTCATCACGGCCCTGGTGCAGGGGCTGCTTGCGGGGGGAGGGTTCGCGGTGGCAGGGCTGCCGGTCCCCGTTCTCCTCGGTCTCCTCACCTCGATCACCTCCATGATCCCGTTCCTCGGGGCGACCTCGGTCTGGCTCTCCGCCTCGGTCTGGCTGTTCCTGCAGGGAGACACCTACCATGCCGTCGGGCTTGCGGTCTACGGCGCTCTCATCGTGAGTACGGCGGACAACATCCTCAAACCCCTGATCATCGGGGAGACCACCAAGATCCCCGTCTTCCTCCTCTTCTTTACGATCCTCGGCGGATTGAAGGTCTACGGCATACTGGGGATCTTCCTCGGACCCATTATCCTCGCCATGGGGATGGCCTTTCTGACCATCTACAAGGAGATCTATCTGAAGAGCTCCCAGGAGAAGAAAGAGGCCGAGGAACAAACGCGCGTACCTGTGGGCCAGACAGAGGTGAGGGGAGGATGATGAGAAAATCCCCCGTTTTCGAGATCGAACCCGGGGGACGGTCTTGAGCCTTAACGGTTTTCAGGAGAGCGGACGGTGCTACGAGACCACATCCGTGGCCTGTTCCGGAAAGCATTGGTTCTCCGGACAGAAGAGCTTCATCCAGGCCCCTTCCGACTCCTGGTCACGGGCGCATGTGACTTCGAGCGCGATTCTTCCTTCACTGATCACACAAGAGCGGTCGGGGCAGGCGATCTCGAGCCACACTCCTTCCGCGGTCCTCCCCGATGTGCTTTCTTCCGGGAGTCTCCTGATCTCCTCGCTTCCAAGGAGCCTCGCACCGGGGACGAACACCTTGATTCTTCCTTCCGAAGCAGTCTGGAGGTCCTGCATTTCCTCTACCTCCCTTCCTGTTTGATAATTTACGTTAAATCCCGATGCGGGAAAGTCAAGGCGAAGGGTGGGGCGAGGAAGAGGCGATGTCTGATCACTTCTCTGCCCTGCGCAGGCAGTCCTGTGGGAATCGATGCGTCCCCCCGGTCCCCTCCAGGGTCACCTGGATCAAGGCGTCGGGATCGTTGATCACGGTGTCGGGGTCCGTCACCACCCCCGAGTAGCCGACATACTCGTCCATGTAATCTTCCCAGCGCTGATCCTCGGAGCGCCGGCAGATCTGGACCTTGTCTCCCTGGCGGAATGCAGGCATGTTGGTCTCCTTTTCAATCCGGTATGGTGATGCCCGATTTGAACCCCGCAGTCTTCTGCCTGATGCATTTCTCGCAAAGAAGGCGGCCTGAGAAGGCCTCCTGGATATCGGCGGTCCGTTTCTTCACATAGTCCAGGTATCGGGCCGGGCCGATCACAGCCCCACAGCGGCTGCAAAGCTCCAGTTTTTCATGACAGAGCACGGTTCCGCAAAGGGTCAGGACCCGTTCCCCACCCCTGTCGGTCAGCTTCATGGCCCCGGTCGGGCAATTGGCCGCACATGCGCCGCAGAGGATGCACTTCTCAGCGGTGATCCGGAAGTCGGTCCGTCCCTCGGATCCGTTCAGGACATGGCTGAAACGAAGGGCATCGATCCCCATCTTGTCCCGGCAGACGGTCACGCATTTTCCGCACCGCTTGCAGACATCGCAGCGGAGGCAGCGGTTGGCCTCCTTTTTTGCAGTAGCCTCGTCATACCCGAGCTCCACCTGCTGAAAGGTGATTCTCCGCCGTTCCGGACCGAGGAGGGGCATTTCCGGGCGATGGAGCGCCATCTTGGCGGAGGCGGGTACCTCCACCATCTCCACCCGCATGCGCCGGGAGGGGACGGGAGGCATCTTGGGCTGGGGCAGGCCCCGGAGGTAGCGATCGATCCCCTCGGCCGCCCTTTTCCCGGCGCCGATCGCCTCGACCACGGTCGCCGGACCCAGGACCACGTCTCCTCCCGAGAAGATCCCTTCCGTAGAAGTGGAGGAGGTGATCGTGTCAGCCACCAGGGTTCCCCATCGGGTCCAGCGGAGGGTCTCGACGGAATCCAGTCCCTCCCGATCCACACGCTGCCCGATGGCCGTGATGATGGCGTCCGCTTCCATGATGTGATCGCTGCCTTCGACGGGCACAGGCCTGCGACGGCCCCTGGCATCGGGCTCCGCCAGGACGGCCCGCAGGCACTTGAGTCCGATCACTTTCGAATCCTTCCCGGCCACCTCGATGGGGATCGTCAGGAAGATGAGCCTGACGCCCTCTTCCTCGGCCTGCCTGACCTCCTCCACATTGGCAGGCATCTCGGAGCGGGTTCTCCGGTACACCAGGGAGACCTCCTCGCACCCCAGTCGAATGAGGGTCCTTGCAGCATCGATGGCCACGTTCCCGCCCCCGATCACGGCGACCCTTTTCCCCGGGATGTGCCTCTCCCCCCGTGCGACGTTTCCGAGAAGGGTGACGGCATCGATCACCTGAGAGAATTCCTTCTCCCCCTTGATGGCCATGTCCAGGGAAGCATGGGCGCCGGTGGAAACGAAAAAGGCCTCGAATCCCTCCTGCCTCAGCCGGTCGATCGTGGTGTCGCGACCGAGCCTGGTGTTGAACCGGAATTCCACACCCAGCTCCTCGATGGCTGCGACCTCCCTGTCGATGACCTCTCGCGGAAGGCGGTAGCGCGGGATGCCGACCATCATCATCCCGCCCGCATAAGGCAGCGCCTCGATGATCGTGACCCGGTAGCCCATGAGGGCAAGGTAGTAGGCGGCGGTCATGCCTGCAGGGCCGGCGCCGATGACGCAGACCTTGAACCCGAGATCCTCGGCCCTGGCCGGGTTCCTGTAGGCCCTCTCGGAAATCGCCCGCTCCGCGGCAAAGGCCTTCAAGTCCTTGATGGCGATGGGGGCGTCGATCATCCCCCGGACACACATGAACTCGCACGGGTGGGTGCAGACCAGCCCGCATACCCATGGGAACGGATTGTCCCTGCGGATCAGCTCCACGGCCTCGGCGTACCGCCCCTGGCCGATCAGTCCCACATAGCTCGAGACGTCGATCCCGGCGGGGCAGGCCATCTGGCAGGGGGCGGGGGTGAGAATATCACAATCGCCGGTCGGGCAGTTGTGGGTCTGGATGTGGCTTGCAAACACCTCCCGGTGGGACTCCAGTCGGTCTCCAACGATCCGGACGAACTCCCTGGAAATCTCCTCGGGCTCCTCCAGGACAATGGTTGCAACCCCCTTCAGGATGGCATCCAGGTGTGAAGGACTGCCGGCGCCGGTGGAGATATCCTTGATCATGCTCAGGAGGTCTTCCGCCCTTCGCCGCAACCGCGGGTGGGTCAAACGGCCGGAACCGATAATCTCGTAGAGGCCCTTGAAGGTCTGGAAGACCTTGCAGGTCTGGTCGCTCATGTTACACCTGCTTTGCCGTCTGTTCCGCCTTCTTTCTCTTCGGCTTCATCGGCTTGAACTTCGGGCCGGCCACCGGTTGCCTCAAGGTGACTTCCGTGGCCATGGCCGCCATGGCCTTGGCATGGCGTTCTCTACGGACATCGAGCATCTGCGAAGGTTTGCCGAAGTGCAGACACTTGGTCACGCACTTGGCCACGCAGGCCGGCTCCAACCCCTGGTCGATCCGATCCATGCAGTAGTCGCACTTGACCACCTTCCCCTTTTCATGGTCCCACTGCGGGGCGCCCCACGGGCATGCCCTCATGCACGCCTTGCAGCCCACGCACAGGTCATGATCGACGAACACGATCCCGTCCTTGGCCCTTCTCTGCATGGCTCCGGTGGGGCAGGCGGAAACGCACCACGGACGGTCGCAATGATAGCAGGGCATGAAGATGAAATCCATCTTGGGGATGCTCCCCACCCACTTGGGGCCGATCGTCTCCATCCTGCACAGTCTCGGACCCAGAGGCAATTTCTTGTTCTCTTTGCAGTGGACCTCGCAGGACAAACAACCAATGCATTTTGCGCTGTCATGGAAGAGGTAGTACTCACTCATTGCTTTCTCCTCGTTTGTATCGTTTATTTTGCCGGCCGCACCCTGACAAAGGTATCGTGAAGACCAGGGCTTCCGCCGATCATGTCCGTGACGTTCGCCTGAAGAGCCGTATCGCTGGCCCCTTTCCCGTAGCAGCGCGTGGTCTCCGGCACCTCTCTGCCGAAACCGTGGAGCATGAAGACGGCCTCAGGGTGAATGAAGTCGGTCACAAAAGCCCTGATTCTTCCGAAGCCGTGATCGGAAGAGACTTCCACGTACTGGCCGTTGGAGATCCCGAGCTTCTGGGCTTCTTCCGTATTGATCCACAGCACGTTTTCCGATACCAGCTCATTCAAATAGGGATTGTTCTGTGTAGAGACATGAGTATGGACAGCGTTTCGACCCACGGTGAGCCTGAACTGTCCTTCCGGAGGAGCGGCTACCCCTTCGTACGGAGGACATGAGGAGAAGTTATTGTTCTCCATCAGGCTGGAGACGAATTCGATCTTGCCGGAGGGGGTCTTGAACTTGAGGCCATTCTTCCGATCCCAGAGGATCGGGTTCTTGGACAGGGCCACAAATCCCTTCGCATCGAAATCCTCGATCTTGATCCCCATATCCTTGAGCTGCAGATTCCAGATGTCCTCGATGGTTTCATACGGGAAGAAGTGCCCGACGTCGAGTCTCTTGGCGAGTTCCCTGGCGATCTCCCAGAAGGGCTTGGTGTCGTATCTCGGCGGCACGCACTGGCGCCTCATATAGAGGGTAGGCTTTGGGCCGTTGGCCATCTGAATGGAGTCCGCCCGCTCCAGGTACATGGATTCGGGGAGGACCACGTCGGAGTACCATGCTATTCCGCTGCAGTTGATGTCGATCGTGAGGATGAAATCCAGCTTGTCAAAGGCCTTCTTGTTCAGGTTGTAGTTGGGTATGGAGAGCATCGGATCGAAGCGGTTGCTGATCAGCACCTTTACAGGGTAAGGGTCCTCATTCAGGATGGCGAAAGGCAGCATCGAGCCCACACCGTGGGCCGGGTCCGCAATGGGAAGCTTGGGTCCGCCGACACCGTCGAACCGCTCGGCTTTGGGCTTGGGGAGGTCCTTCTGGTCCACCAGCTTCCCGAAATTTCCATAGCCTGCATCCTTTGGACCCTTCTTGATGACGATCCCGCCCTTGCTCTCAATGCTCCCCATCAGCGCATTCAAGATGATGAGCGAGCGCCGAAAACAGATCTCGTTGGTGTGGTTGGCCCCCCGGTAACCATAGTGAAAGATGACTTGAGGCTTGTCCCGGCTCGCCTCGCGTGCAAGGGCCGTGATCTCGGCAGCGGGGATTCCGGTCTCCTCCTCGGCCCACTCGGGCGTGTACGGCTCGACGAAGGACCGCATCTCGGTCAGACCCGAGACCCACCGGTGTACATACTCTTCGTCGTAGAGGTTCTCCTTGAGGATGACGTGAATCAGGGCATAGTTGAGGGCGAGGTCCGAGCCCGGCCGGATCATCCAGAAGCGGTCCGCGTGTGAAGCCGTAACGGTCGAGCGGATATCGATGTAGGTGACCCGGGTCCCTTTGTCTTTGGCATCCATGAGCGCCTGAATGGGTTTCAGTTCCAGGGCCTCAAAGAGATTCCTGCCGTAAAGGATCACGTGCTTGGTATTGGCCCAGTCTACGGTCACCTCGGCATCCGTGTAGCCCGTCAGGGTTCGAAAAGCGGTATTGACCGATCCCTTGCAGAGGGCGTCATGGGTGTAGTGGTTCGGAGAGCCGATGGCCCTCATAAAGGTCTTGCTGATATGGGTATTGAGGTTCTGCCTCTCACCGAAAGCGACGGTCTGAGGGCCGTACTTTCCAACGGCCGCCTTCAGCTTCTCGGCAGCATAATCCAGGGCCTCATCCCAACTTACGCGCTTCCATTTCCCCTCCCCCCGTTCGCCCTGCCTGACCATGGGATAGCGAAGTCTCTCCGTGTCGTTCAGAAGCGCGGTGCCTGCGCTTCCCTTGGCACAGAGCGCCCCTTTCAACTGATGGGGATTGCCTTCGATCCATCTTACCGCCCCGTCCTCGACCGTGACCTTAATGGGGCATCTCACGGTGCACATAAAACAGATGCTATACACGTCCTTTTTCATCTACGGACCTCCAGAAAAATTAGAACAAGACTTCACAGTCACCTTTCAAGTGGCTGGAACCTGCGGCCGGGCCTCTTGAGCACTGCTGGTGCCGGCATCTATCCATTTATCTCGTGGGAGAGAAGCGTCCGGTGGACGCCCCTGAAGAAGGGAACCTGTCTCTTCAGGCGGTCAAACAGGATTCTCGCCGGTATTCGCAAAGAAAGAAAAACGCGCAATCGATCTCCCGCCGGAAATGGGGGAGGGTCTTCGGCAAAACGGCCCCTGCATGCCACTCGGGCTATAAAAATCGGCCAGTGCGAGCAGCGGAAAGGCCGAATTGAAAAAGGTGACGCCTAAACCATGATTCTTCTCTATTGGACGCATTATAACTGGTTTTGCCCTCCAACCGAAGTGCTTCTTGAGAAAGAAAACTCTTACGGCTCGCCTTCAGGAAGTCCAAGCAAATCGCATGCCATTTCTCTCCCTTCGCCGAAATACTTGAAAGAAGACCGTATCACTATGTATTTCCGGAAGGGAGCGAATCCATTCGTTGCATGAGCGCCATAAAAAACTTGCGTCCACAAGGGACGGTTTTGGAATACACGCTGTATTTCTTAGCAAAAATGGATGGCCATGACAAGTGCGAGTGCAATAAAGCGTTGGCACCCTCCTTCTCCTGGATCCTGCCGCAGAGTCGCTGCGATACTCCCTGCGGCTGAAGAGTCCTGTTGACATGCGAACCGCTTGCGAATAGTGTTCTCCCTGAAAAGCCTCTATCGGCCCTGTTCTCGCACGCAACTTCCGCCACGCCATGCCGAGCCAGCCGACCATTTTGAAAATGCCGGCGTACCTGCCGGGTTTCAGGTGCACCGGCCCCCAATGTGTAGACCACTGCTGCTACGGGTGGGACATCGTCGTCGATAAGCGATCGTACCGGCGGTATCGAAAACTCGGATCCACGGAACTCGGCAAGAGTCTCCGAAAGGCCCTCCGGCGCAACCGCAACGACCCCTCAAGTGCTCGTTATGCCACGTTCTTCCGCGCCGGCGACACGTGCCCGTTTCTGACCACGGACAGGCTCTGCCGGATTCATGCCGAGCTGGGCGAAGAATACCTTCCGGAAACCTGCGTTCTTTTTCCCCGGCGTATTCGAGCGAGGAGAGAATGGGTCGATCTCTCCGCCTCATTGGCCTGCCCCGAGATTGCAGCCCGGGCACTGGAAGACCCCGAGGGGGTCGAGATGGTCGAGACGGAAATGGACCCTGAATCGGCCGGCGTGCTGCGGTCGGTGGAGCCGATCCTGCCGCCCGAGATCGAGGCCTTCGGCCTGGGGTTGAGGCCCTTTGCCCTTTCTCTTGTAAAGGACAGGCGATATGCGCTGTGGCAGCGTATCCTGTCGCTCGGTTTGCTCCTGGAGATGGTGGGGCTCCGGAAGCGAGGTGGAGGGGAGGGGGCGTTGGATTCCCTGTTGGATGGGTTCGCGCACCGGATGGATTCCGGCGAGGTGATGGCACTGATAGAAAATGCACCCACTCTCACCGGTCTACAGCTGCAGCTCGTAAAACGGCTCCATGACGAGATGATCTCAGGGAACAGAGTGAAGGCCCTGAAGGAGTGCACGGACGAATGCTTTGCCGGGCTGGACTACGCCGGCAATCAGCCCTTCACCGATGACATCGGCGAGCGGTACGATTCGGCCCACGATCAATACTACAGACCCTTTTTTGAGCGCTGCGGTTTCCTGCTGGAGAATTACCTGGCCAACTACCTGCTGCACCACGACCTCTGTTTTCATCGTGGGCGGCATCTGTATGATGACTTCGTCATGATGGCTTTGAGCTTCAGCATGCTCAAGACGTATCTGACCGGCATGGCGGCATGGCATCGGGGCGACATGAATCCTGCCGCCGTCACCAAACTTATTTACGCCTTCACCAAGGTGGTGGAGCCGGACTTTCGCTTCAGGGATTACGCCCTCGGCCTGCTGGCGGAGAGCGGATGCACGGACATGATGCACTTGTCGGTTCTGATCAAGAACTGAGAGGTTCTCAGGATCTCCCCCTTACATTCGGGCTCGTTCCTTTGTACCGCCCTGCCTGCATGTAATGGTCGACGGCCGAATGGAGCGTCTCGGCCGCCAGGGCGGCGCAATGGTGGTATTCTCTGGGAAGTCCGCCGACAGCCTCCCGGATCATGGCGGGATCGATGTCCAGGATCTCCTCCGGTGTCTTTCCCCTGGAAAGGTCCACCGCAGCACAAACGCAATTGAAGCTGTGAACGCACCCGCTGGTCCAAGGGGAGCCCTCCGCCATGCGCTCATTCTTGAACTTGAGGCGGATCTCCATGACGTCGCCGCATGCCCCCACCACGCGTGCTTGGCCGTTCGGTCCTGCAACCTGCGGGGTGAGCCAATAGTAGACCGCGAACCATGCGATGATGACTGCCAGAAGGATACCGGCCCCCAGGAGGATGGACCACCCGTTCATGAGTGTCTGCTATCCAGGGTTGAAAAGGCCCCCATCCGACGGCCACCGGCTGGAGGAGACCTTGTCGTCGCCCGCTGTCACGATCAGGCATTCTGCGCCGGGCACGGTTTCGATCAACTCCCTGCCGGCCGTCGGTCCGGCCACAAAAACAGCCGTGGCCAGGCCGTCGGCGAGGGTGGCGCTGGCGGCCAAGGCGGTAACGCTCCGGCTTCCTTGTGCCGGGCGGGCCGATTGCGGGTGGATGAGGTGGTGATAGACCATCTCCTCGTCGAAGTACACCTCGTAATTGCCGGAGGTGGCAACGGCGCCGTTTTTCAGGACAAAGGTCTGCAGTGGGGGCCGACCCTTGTTCGGATTTTGGACCGCCACCTTCCAGGGGCTGAAACGGCCTCGGCCGCCGATGGTGCGTAGATCACCGCCCGCATTGATCAGCGCATGTTCGATGCCGTGATCCTGCAGGGCTTTCATGCCGCGATCGACCGCGTATCCCTTGGCGATCCCGTCCAGAGTGACGCCCATGCCTTCCTTGGCAAAGCGGATCGTAAGCCCATCGATATGCAATGATCCCGGATCCACGAGATCCATCACACTTGCGATTTTCGCGTCGCTCGGGGGGGCCTTGTGGGCGGCAAAAGCGCTTTCAAAAAGATCTACAGCCGGCTTGACGGTGATGTCGAAGAAGCCCCTGGTCGTGCGACTCAGTCGTATCGCGCGCTCCACGAGATCGATCACTTCCCGGTCCAGGCCCGCCGCCCATCCCTCGCGGTTCAGTGTGCCTATGGGAGAACCGTCCTGGTGCCGGTCAAACAGGGCCGAGCTCCTCTGCATTTCATCAAAGGCGAAGGAGATAGCGTCGTCCGCGCTGTCCCGGGAGGGACCTATTACGGTGATGGCGGCATAGGTGCCCATCATCATCCGGGTTCTTGTGATCCGGTAGCGCCCCCTGCCGAAGGCCACGGCCTCGCTGACGGGGAGCAGGGAGGAGAGGAGCGCGCCTGCACCGAGGATACCGGAACGTCTCAAAAAGTCACGGCGATCCATGGACGGGGCCCTATGAATTCTGTTCTTCATCCTCAGACCTCAGACTGTAAATGTGACCTGGAAAGCCTGGCCCTCCGGACCAGGTCAAAGACAAATGGCTCTGTTTGAGAGCCCAATCCTGGAAAACATTCCAACGCTCCGGTTGTCCGAACGCCGTGAACTTCACCCCTCCGGGGTGCACCAAAGCCGGCCCCGCCGGGGATCGGATCTTTACAGGGCCAGCGCTTCCTGCTCCGTGGGCTCATGACTGGGCTCCACCTGGAACAGGGGATGCCGGCTGTAGGGTTGAATCGCATGGACAAGGAAGCAGGCCTTGACGCAGGCCTCGTCGCACTGGGAGTCATAGGCCATGCACCTTCGATGATCGACGCGAATGACCCCGTTTACCAGGGCTACGGCCTCGGCCGGGCACGCCCGCACGCAGGACAGGCAGTGCATGCAGCCCGACGCGCAGATCTGATGGGTCATTTTGGCGGTGTCGCGGCTGCTGCAGCGTACAACGACACGGGCCTTCTTGGGAACCAGGGTGATCAGCCCCTTGGGGCAGGTGTTGACGCAATTGCCGCAACCCACGCAGACGTTCTCGTCGATCGCCGGAAAATGGCCTTCCAGCGTGATTGCGTGGAAAGGGCATGCCATGGCGCATTCTCCAAAACCCACGCACCCGAACTGGCAGTCCGTGGGGCCGGCATAGGCCAGGTTCGCCCCTGAGCAGATCCCGTATCCCACGTAATCGTATTTCTGATAATCCTTTCTAAGGGATCTGGCACAATGGACCACTGCCACCAGGTCCTCGACCGCCCCCGCCTGTTTTCCGGTGATGCGGGCCACGGCCTCTGCTACAGAGGTCTTGCCGGGAAAACACAAGTTGGGCGGGACGTCCGGATCCGTGACCACGGCCTCGGCATAGGCTTCGCACCCGGCAAAGCCGCAACCGCCTCACTGGGCCCCGGCCAGGACCTCCTTGACCGCTTCCACCTTCGGATCGACCCTAACGGCGAATTTATGGGCCGCCAGGGCCAGACCGATTCCGAAAAAAAGCCCAATGCAGGCCAGCAGGGCCAGGCCGCCCAAGGCCAGCTTGATGTACATTGGATCCATGTCACTCCTCTTGTAGTATACGGTGTTCGGGGTTTCAGTGTTCAGGAAGAATGATCCGTTGTCCATTCGCATGGATTCGTACCGGACGCCTATGAAGCTTCGGTCTCGGTCCTGAACACCGATAAAACAGGACACCGAGCCTCTCTCTTCTAAAAGATGGACATTCCCGAAAACCCCATGAACGAAAGCGCAAAGAGCCCGGCAACGATGAATGCGATCGGCAGTCCCCGGTAGGATATGGGTACGTTTGCGAAATCGAGCCGCTCGCGCACCGAGGACATCAGGAAGAGCGCCAGCAGGAACCCAAACCCGGCCCCCAGCGCGAGCATGAGGCTCTCGAGCATATCGTATTCATTGTCCGCCAGGATGAGGGGCACAGCGATGACGATGCAGTTGGCGATCACCAGCACCAGGTACACCCCGAATGCCTTGAACAGGGCCGGGTTGATTTTTCGCAGGATGGTATCCACGGCCTGGACGGTGAGCGACACCAGACCGATAAAAACGATGATCTGCAGGTAATCCAGGCGAAAAGGCTTGAGCACGAACTGGTAGAGCAGCCAGGACATCAGCGAGGCGAAGACGATGACGAAGGTGAAGGTGATCCCCATGCCCACGGCCGTGGATTTCTTCTGGGATGTTCCGAAAAAAACGCAGAGGCCGAGGTATTTGGAAAAGACGAAGTTCTGAATGAGCAGGGCGCCCAGGAAGATCCCGAAAAGGTGGCCGAAGTAGAACCTGGAAACGGTATACGTCTGGGTGCCGAGGTTCTTTCCCTCCGACATCATGTCTTTGATCACCACCTGGTGCGGCCGGTTCTTGTGGATGGGATCGGAAAGCACGATGGTCAGCAGGGTCCGGTCCGGGCTCAGGATCACGCCCTTGATGCCGAGGAGGATGTCCGGGTCCGGTTTCTCGTTGACGGTGAAATGCGCGGCCTCTGCCGCCCATTTCGTGTCGACCGGTCCGGCAAGGGTCAGCAGGATCCGGTCGGTTCCCTTGAACTCCCCCTGTTTGATGAAATGAACCGGGTTGCACCCCCCGATCAGGACCGTCGTGACCAGGAGCAACAGGGTCGCAACCGCGGCAGCGGTCTTCTTCATATCGGGAGCGCGCCTCGCCCTGCGGTGATAGACCGTTTCCATGTAATTGAACACGGCCATCATGAAGCCCACCAGAAAAAATCCGGCAGCCGGAAGCACGAAAAAAAGCATGGGCCTGAATCCGAGGACCTCGTACCCCAGAAAGGTCCCCATCCCCAGAACCTCCCGTACTGCGCCGAGGGTCACCATCCCGAACATGAAGCCCAACCCCATGCCTACGCCGTCCCAGAAAGAGGCCGCCACGTTGTTTCGGCAGGCGAAAACTTCCAGCCGCATGGTGATGATGGCAAAGGCCACGATCAAGCGTACGAAGATCCCCATGGCCATGTACGCCGCCGGCACGTAGGCCGCCAGGACCAGATCGATCACCGTCACCCAGGTCGCGATCGTAAGCGTATAGGTCGGAATGCGGATGCGCGGGTGGATGTGGTTCTTGATCAGCGCGATGGTGCAGCTCGAGAAGACCTGGACAAAGAGAACAGCCACGCCCAGGAGCAGCCCGTTGGCGACAGTCGTGCTGATCCCCACCGCGGGACACATGCTCAGGGCCAGGCGGAAGATGGGGTTTTCATTGAGCAGTCCGTTGACGACCAGCTGCATGTTGGTTTTGGTGGTTGCTGCCACGGTACATACCTCTTCGTGTCTCAGAAAAGGACAGAGACATTTCCCTCTTTCACGGCCTGGTCAAGGATCTGGATCCGGTAGGCGAATTTGTTCGCCATACTCTTCACACCGTTTGTCACGGCGGCGCTGGAAATGGTGGCGCCGGTCAGGGCATAGATGTCTTCGTCGCAGTAACGCTTCTGGATTTCAGCGACATCCTCGGCCGAAAGCCCGCCGTTCTCCTTGCCCATGGAGTTGAGATACCGCTCGTATTCCGGGGGTAGCGGCTCCTTGACGACGGTAAGCCTCTTGAGTTTCTCGAAGGACTTTCCTACGAACTGGTTCTTAAAATAGTCTTGCGTGATCTCAGCGCCTAGGCCGGGGTCTTCCTCGTGCTCGATCACCTCCAGCCCGAGAAGCTGAAAGTCTGCGTTCAGGGCGACCATAGCCTTGATCAAGGTCTTGAACCCGGGAAACTCCCCCGGCAGGAGATATGCCGTGCGCCTTTCCCCCACGCACGCGATGATCATGGTATCGGCGAAGTCGAACTCGGTCGGCCCCTTCAACACGCGCGAAATCGCCTTTTCGCGGTCCTCGGCGGAAAGGGCCTGTTCGGAGGTCAGATCCAGGCTGTGATGCGCGAGAAGCCGGCCGTTCAAGTCCAGCACCACAAAATCGTACCCCTCTCCGGACCCTTTGCGCACCGGCACCATATAGGCCATGCGCACGGCATCGCCTTCCCTGACGATGTATCGATGCACCTGGTGCAGTCTCAGCTCGGCAGGCACCGGCTTGCGCCCCCCGTACCCCAGCAGTCCCACCATGGTCTGCTGCACATGGAGATGCTGGTTGTGCTGTTTGGCCTTGGCGGTAAAGATGAATGTCGCACCGATCATCAGACCCGCCAGCAGGCACGACACCGTAAGGGCGATGGTGATTTTGACGATTTCTCTCATTGCGCCGCCCCCTGGGAAAACCGCTTGGGCTTGAAGATCTGATCGATCGCAGGGGTCAGGGGATTCATGAGCAAGATGGCGTAGCAGACGCCCTCCGGATACCCGCCTTTGAGGCGGATCATCACGGTCAAGGCGCCGACCCCGACGCCGAATACGACCTGTCCGGAACGCTGGTTGGGAGACGTCACGTAGTCGGTGGCCATGAAGAATGCGCCGAGCATGACGCCGCCCGAGAGAACGGCCATGAGCGGGTCCCCGCTGAACAGCCGGCCGCCCTCGAATACCCACGTCAGTACACCTGTGGTGACGATGACCGAAACCGGGATGTGCCAGCGGATGTATCCTCTGTAGATCAGGTACAGCCCCCCGAGCAGGATAAGCAGGGCCGATGTCTCTCCGATGCACCCGGGCCTCATGCCGACAAAGAAATCGGTGTACAGGGAGATGCGGGATCCGAATTTTTCCAGCACGGCCGCCATGCCGTAGTGTTTGAGAACGTAGAGCGGCGTGGCCGAAGTGACGGCATCCACACCGGAGCCCATGTACTTGAAGATCGACCAGTCACGGATCGGCTCCAGCCAGGCCGTGGTCATGGAAACGGGGTAGGTGGCCAGCAGGAAGGCCCTGCCGATCAGGGCCGGGTTGAAGATGTTGTGACCGAGCCCCCCCATGATGATCTTGGTGACGAATATGGCCATGACCGCACCGAAGATCGGCATCCACAGGGGCACCCCGGGCGGGATCACGTACGCCAGCAGCACACCCGTGATCACGGCGCTTCCGTCTTTTATCGTGACGGGTCGTTTGAGGAGTTTTTCGGAAATCGCCTCGGTGGCCACGCAGCCGGTCACGCTGACCGCTGTGATGAGCAGCGTCTGAAAGCCGAAAATGAACACCGACAGGATCAGGGGCGGCATCAGGCAGGCGACCACCGTCCACATGATCTGCGCCACCGTGGCTTCGGCCTTCACATGAGGCGAAACCGAGACGAGGAGGTGGTGGCCGTCGACGCCGGCGCATGCCTGATGAGGTATGGGGGAGGATCTCGCGGCCATTAAACCATCTCCCCGCCCTCGCCTCCAGGCTGCTTGTTATCCTTTCCCATTTTTCCACTACTCCAATATTCCATGATTCCGGCTTGTTCGTGCTATGGCCTTCACCCGGTGCGCGCCAAGGCAGGCTGCTCCGGGGTCGGGTTCTTCTTCTTTTCCCGCATCTCTTTGAGTTTGCGGGCATGGTTGATTTCGAGCCGGGCCAGCCGGATGAATTGAACCAGGGGCCGTTTGGCCGGGCAGACATAAGCGCAGCTGCCGCACTCGAAGCAGTCGTCCATGAAGCCGAAGTCTTCGGTTTCGGCGCCCCGGCCCGCCTCGACGTAGATGCCGATGAGGTTCGGCTGCAGGCCCATGGGGCAACCGTCCAGGCAGAAGCCGCAGCGGATGCAGGGGCCGTGGGCTTGCGCATCCACTTCATCATGGGTCAGAAACAGTACGCCGGGGGTCGTCTTGCTGATCGGAATCTCCAGGTCCGATACGGCGAATCCCATCATAGGGCCGCCGACCACGACCTTGCACAGGTCTTTCGTGGTGCCGCCAAGGTAATCCGCGATTTCCGAAATGTGGGTACCGATCTTGACGCGCAGGTTGGCCGGCCGCGCGATCCCGCGCCCGGTCACCGTGATCACCCGCTCGGTCAGGGGCTTTCCCAACACCACCGCATCGTAGACCGTCTTCGTGGTGTAGACGTTCTGGACGATGATGCCGATGCTCGATGAACGATGGCCGGAAGGCCTGATCCGTCCGGTCACGCTCTCCATGATCTGGTCGGCCGAGCCCTGTGGGTATTTGACGGCCAGGGGCTTGATCTCGATCCTGAACCCCTCTTCAACCGCTTCCGCAATTGCCTTGTTCAGTGCCGCGATGGCGTCCGGCTTGTTGTTCTCCACCCCGATGGCGCAGTAGGAGATGCCGAGGACCTTCAGCAGGATCTTGGCCCCTTCCACCACCTCCCTTGCATGCTCCACCATGATGCGGTGATCGCAGGTGATGTACGGCTCGCATTCGGCCCCGTTGAGAATCAGGGTATCGAGCTTGACTCCAGGCTTGACGTTGAGCTTGGCGTCGGTCGGGAAACCGGCGCCCCCAAGGCCCACAATGCCGGCGGCGGCGATGCGCTCCCGGATCTGCTCCCGGGCCAAATCTCGCCAGTCCACCGGCGTGTAGATCGGGGCCCTGGGTTCGGGATCGGTCCGGATCACCAGGGCCTGGGCCTTTCCCAGCTGGTAATGAAGAACGTTCTCCACGCCCAGAACCGTGCCGTCGACACTGGAATGGAGCACGGCGCCCAAGCTTGTGCCGATCTCTCCGACCCGGTCGCCTACCTTGACTCTTTCCTTTCTGTCCACCAGCAGCCCGAAAAGCGCCCCGGGGTGCGCGGTGGACAGGAGAAGCCTGTCTTCTATGACCGGGTCGTGGCGCTCCGGCACGGACACTTCGCAGGGGGCGCCCACGTGCTGCTTCAAGAACAACGACACCTTCGAAGGCTCGGGCATCGTTTCGATGGGCAACGAGCGGGTGAGATCCTTGTTTTCCTTGGGATGAACCCCACCCTTCGCAAAGGTTGCCAGCCGGATGGTCATCTTCCTTTTTGCTCCTACATGAGGTTTCTCGCGAGCAACCCCTGCGCGTAGGCTTCCCGCGTGATGTTGGAAAGGATCTCCGGTTTGCCGAACTGAAGCGCGTTGGTCGGACAGACCGATACGCAAATAGGCTGCTTCCCTTCATCGATCTTGTCCATGCACAGGTCGCACTTGATCACCTTTCCCGTCTCCGGCTGCCACTGCGGGATATGCCATGGGCAGGCCATGATGCATGCCTTGCAGCCCACGCAGAGGCTGTCCGCGATGTACACCAGGCCGTCCTTTTCCCTGCGGCGGATGGCCTCTGTCGGGCAGGCCTCCAGGCACCATGCCTTTTCACAGTGGAAACAGGGGACGAACAAAGAGGTCATCTTGGGCTTGCCGTTGACCATCTTGGGGCCCAGGACCACGATCTTGCCGAGGCTCGCCTCGATCGGGGTCTTTTTTTCGGACTTGCAGGCAACCTCGCATGCATGACAGGCAATGCAGCGGTCAGCATTGGTGGTGATGATGTAATCGCCCATGGTTCAAATACCTCCCAGGAGTCGGATGGTTTCAGATCTTTCTTACGGTGATCCACGTGTGGTCCATAGCCGGACTTCCTCCGACCTTGTCGTAGTGCCTCTCCTCGAAGAGCGAATCGGGCACACCCTTCCCATAGCTGCGCTTGCTCTCCACCTCTTTGTGGCCGAACCCGTGGAGCATGAAGGCCCCTTCCGGATGGATCATGTCGGTGACAAAGGCGCGCATTTCCGCTTTCCCCGCCTTTGACTCGACATCGATCCGGTCGTTGTCGGCTATTCCAAGTTCTTGGGCGCGCTGGGTGTTGATCCACAGCCGATTCTCAGGGGCCAGGTGGTTCAGGTAGAGGTTGTTTTGTGTGGCCACGTTGGTGTGAAACATGCAGCGGCCCCCCATCAGCCTGAAGCTATCAGGCCCAGGCCGGCCGTCGAGTTCTTCATAAGGCGGCAGAGAGGGAATCCCATGGCTTTCCATCATGCTGGAAATGAATTCGATCTTTTTGGAAGGCGTATTGAACTTGATCCCGTCCTTTCTGTCCCACCAGATCGCCTTATCGGTCAGGGGGACGAAGCCTGTTTTGTCGAAATCTTCGATCTTGATGTCGAGGTCCGACAACTGGTACTTCCAAATGTCCTCCGCGGTTTCATACGGGAAGAACTGCCCCACCCCCAGACGATTGGCCAACTCCTTCAGGATCCACCACATGGGCTTGGTGTCGTAGCGCGGCTTGACGCAGGCGATTCTGCGGTTAATGGCCGGCTTCAAACTGGAGCCCATCTGCAGGGGGTCGGATCGTTCCAGGAAGAGTGACTCGGGCAGGATGATATCCGCCAGGGCAGTGGTGGATCCGAAATTCACGTCGCTTGCGACGATCAGGTCGAGTTTCTGGAGGGCTTTCATATTCGTGTTGTAATCCGGGTTGGACATCAATGGGTCATAGCGGAACGCAAATACGACCTTGATCGGGTAGGGGTCCTCCTGCAGGACCGCATGGGGGAACATGAAGCCGACGCCGTGGGCCGTATCTGCGATGGGGAACAGCTCCTGGCCGCAGCCGTCGAATCTTCGCTTGTCCTCCATCTCGGGGAACTTCTGCGATCCGAAGGTCTTGAGCCCCGCTTTGTAGCCCGCGTCCTTGAGCCCCTTCTTGATAAAGATGCCGCCCTTGCTCTCGATGCTCCCCATCAAAGCGTTCAACATGGTGATCGAACGGCGGAAGTAAACCTCCCAGGGGTGATGGGAGCCGCGATATCCGTAATGGAATACGACGGCGGGTTTGGACTTGCTCACCTCGCGTGCCAACTGGATGATTTCCTCGGCCCGGAGACCGGTTTCCTTTTCAGCCCATTGCGGCGTATAGGGATCCACGAATCTGCAAAGATCGATAAAGCCGTCTACCCAGCGTTGCACATAGGGGGTATCATAGAGGTTCTCTTTGATGATCACGTTCATCAGGGCGTAATTGAGTGCGAGATCCCCGCCAGGGCGAATCATCTTGTAATCGGTCGCCTTGGCAGCCGTGATCGTCACCCTTGGATCGATGTAGGTCACCTTGGCCCCGTTTTCCATGGCTGAAATGAGTCCGTTCATGGCCTTGACTTCCACGGTTTCGAAAACATTGCGGCCGTAGAGGATCACGTGCTTGGCATTGGGCCAGTCCGCGTTGATCTGTCCGTCGGTGTATCCGATGGTAGCGCGCCATGCCGTGTTGATGGATCCCTTGCAGACCGTGTCGTGGGTGAAGTGGTTGGGGGATCCGATTGCCTTCATGAAGGATTTGGAGATGTCGGATATCAGATTGGCCCGCTCGCAGTAAACCGCGCTTTTTGCACCGTACTTGTCGAAGATATCGTTCAGTCGATCAGCCGTGTATTCCAGGGCCTCGGGCCAGGTTGCCCTTCTCCATTGGCCGGAGCCGCGCTCACCGGTTCGAATCAGGGGAGACTGCACCCTCTGGGTATCGTCGAGGCTGGCGATAGCCGCGACAGCCTTGGGGCAAACTCCGCCGTTCATGGCCGGCACGTGAGGGTTTCCCCGGATGCTGACCACCTGTTCGTTTTCCACCTCGACCTGGATCGGACAGCGTACGGAGCACATAAAACAGAGCGTATGAATGGCCTTTTTCATCCCTGATCCCTCCCCGGTATATTGAACGGAAAAATGGTCGCGAACGGTTCCCTGTTTCTGCTGCTGCCTTCCCTCTCCCTCCCCGAACCCCCTCCCCCGCAAAGGAAGAAAGTACGGGTGCCCCCACCGGGGTGCTCCCCTTCACCGGGAGAGCGGAATTCCCCAACTGGCCACGAAGACACGAAGATTTCTTTGTGGATGCGTGCCCTTGTGGCAGACCATCAGTGATTTTGGACGTGTTACGTTGTTTGACGAAAGGTGACGAACGATCCACCTGGTCTTCCGATTTAGCCGAGGGTTGGAGCTGGGATGCATGCCTCATCCCGAGCCCTCAAGGCCGCCCGTGTTCACACGCATTTTGGGCCGGAACCCAGGTACTCCCCTCCAATATGTCTCTCGGCGTCCTCGCTTGATGTGGGACGCAAAGCATTGGTTCTCAACAGGTACGATCAGGTTTGATCTTGATCACTCCCTTGCTAGAGCATTTATTGTGCCACAACCCAAAGGAGGTCTCGAACATGTATGTTCCTGTTCATATTGTATATTTGCTCATGGAATTGCGGCTGAGGCGGAGCCGGATATTGCAAAACAGCAATTGTGATATTGTAAAATTGCAGTTGCCCTGATGCCTCCCTGCAAATTCACGATACCTTCAGCAAACTCGCGGCTGGAATGGCCGGGCACTGGTTCCGATCCTATGTCGCAGATCGATCCAGACTCCCCGGTGGAACAGGGGGCATCGACGACTGGTTCAAAGAAGCGCACGTGATGGCGCTATTTGATGGATGGGAGACGGTGTCGGTAGCAGCGAAGGTTGGTCCAGGTTGCTTTCAAGAGGCGCTTGGCGGGTCTGGATTCGTTTTCTCATAGGAGAGGAGCGTCTCGTGCACGGACCTGAAGTAGGGGAGCCGCCGCTTCAGGCGGCTGAACAGGACTCTTGCGGGAATGTAATTCAAGAGGAAGAACAAGAAGTAGTTGATCTCCCAGCCGAAGAACGGCAGGGGAAGACCGATGTCGGCGAAACGTCCCTGCATCCAGCCCAGGGCGATGAAAATAGGCCAAAGGGATGCGGCGGAAAGGCCGAACTTGTTGAAGAACAGGTGGCCGAAGGCGTCGTTCCCCTCCTTATTGACGGCGACGTAACTTGCCTTGTCCCCCTGGCGGAGGGCTTCTTCGGACAGTTGTTTCAGTTTCTCGTACTTGATGTTCAACTGGTCCAGGTGTCTCCTGTTTACCTTGAAGACGATGGATATGGTGAATTCTCCTACCACCACAGCCAACATGGCAAGCAGGAATGTTCCCACCAGATAGTCCGCCAGGGGATAGCCGGTCAAGCGATACAGGTTAGTAAGAACCGGATCCATGAATTCCACGTGCGCACCATTGATCGAGAGATCCCAATCCCCGCCCTTCAGGAGAGGGAATTGGGGCGAGTGTTCAAGGCGTTCCGTTCATGGTGAGGGATCGAACCATGAAGTATGGAACCATGAACGGAACGCGGTCGCCCGGGACTACATCGGCACCCATTTCTGTCCGAAGAAACCCTGGCTGAAATAGCCGAGCCCCACATAGACGGCCAGAATGATGAAGATGATCTTCAGCCATTTGTCCGGGATATACTTCTGGGTCCTGGGTCCGATCATGGATCCGACAAAAATACCGATGAGCTCGATCCCGATCAATCCCCAATCCATACCGGCTTTGGCGACGGTAATGTAACTGGTAATACTCGTGAGCATGCTGAGAAACACGGCCATGGCCGATGTTCCCGCCACCACGTACATGGGCGCCCCCACGAGACTCGTCAGGTACGGGACGTACAGAAACCCGCCGCCGACGCCGAGGAACGAAGAGATGGCGGCAATGATCACGCCGCCCACGAAGGCCCAGATGGGACTGAAATCGAAATCCGCGCCAAAGAAGGAGAAGGTGCTCTTCCCCAGGCCGAACTTCTTGAGGGTGATGCCCTGGCTGGCGAGATCCTTTTTCTCCTTGACGCTCTTTTCAAAGGCCTGGGCCGCAGCCTTGGAGGACTTTTTCTTGGCCGCGCCCGCCGGAGTGAGCTCATAGACCATGAAGGCGCCGACGAGAAACACAAAGAGGCCGAACCATCCCTGGTAGGCCCTGAGGCTGATCCTCCCTCCGGTCAAAATGGGAATGAAAACGGCTCCGGCAACGGAGCCGAGCGCCAGGGCGATACCCAGAGGCCATGCCAGACGCTTCGCCTTCAGGAAGTTGATGGTACTGATCAGGGCGGAGAGCCCCACCAGAAACTGGTTGGATGTCCGGATGCTGTCGGTCAGGGTCTTGTTCAGAGCAGGAGACGTCGTCCTGAAGCTCTTGGCATAATCGCCCAACCCGTACACGCTCATATGGCCGACACCGGCCATGATGCCGCCGAACGCCCCGACGGTCGAAAAGATCCATCCGACCCAGATGGCCCAGATGATCGCGAGCACATAACTGATGTCGGGCGCCCCGGGGATCCCGAATGCTCCCCTGGGTGCCTTTGCATCGATTTGCCCTGGCCCCGTGCCGGCCGGGGTCTTTGCTACAGCTGCTCCCAGCTTGCCGCCAAGCCCGAGATCGCTTCCCACCACTGCGGCCTGCCCGGGCTTGGCCGCTTCAATCTTCGGCGGCTCCGCCTTGGGTTTCTCCTGGGCCACAGCCGTGAACATGGCGGTGGTCAGCAGAGCCAGCGACAAGACAAAAAGAACTACAGCCCCTTTTCCTAACCACTTGGACTTCCCCATTGCAACTACCTCCTTGTAAGATGGCACTACCAAGAACCGCATCACGAACCCGAACCCGAAGTCGACAACAGAACCGAGGAGACGGCTCCTCGGATCACTGTGCTCAGATTCCGAGGTAAATGAACTGGAGTAAAATTTGTCGGATGAATGATCTTTTCTCTAGCATAAGCAAAATTCATTTGCAATGCAGTTCATGCATTGCAGTCCATTGCATATCCGCAACGTAAATCCCATGTCTCCTGAAAAATGAAACCGAAAGGAATGAACCCGTTGCGCCTGCTTCTCCACAGGATGATACAGTCGCCGACGGACCTCGGCTCCCAAGCCTTCAAGCAAATTGCATGCCCGCTCTCTCTTGCGGACCGCCTCCCCCCGAAACGCCGGCTATACTAGCGATTCCCTCATGGACTCTGGTCTTTGCGTGATCCACGTGCAAAAAAATCATTGCACTTTGAGTCACGTTCATCTATGGTTTCCCCTTGGTTTTCCTGCCCAAAATCGTATCACTCCTGGGTGGTGTTTCTGCAATAGATTCGTTGCACCATCCACCGGCGCAGTATATGGGAACTTTTGTAGGATGGGTGGATCGCAGCGGAACTCATTGGTTTTTATACGCCCACTGGCGGAAGATGGGTTTCGCTCCGCTCCACCCATCCTGCGACGCTGCAAGGGCTTTTGTGGCCGAAGGAAGCATGTAATGTGAAACATGAGACTACAGAAGAGGAAATCCATGGTTCAGAGACCGAAGGACTGTAGGATGGGTGGAGCGCAGCGAAACCCATCTATTTTCATTCCGCCGAAGGGGGCCGTTTTCCTCCTGCTCTTCCTTATCCTCCTTTGGCCGGTCCGGGGGCTCGCGCTCCAGGTGCACCCGGAACCGGAAGGGCTCTACAGCCACCAGATCGGGCACCTCTTTTTTATCTTCAGTATGGCCGTATTCGCATTCTGGCTGCAGAGGACGCGGCTCGCATCCCACCGGGGCTGGCGCTATATCCAGTTGAGCTGCGTGGCGTTCATACTCTGGAACATCGATGCCTTCATCGGCCACATTCTGGAGGCCCGACTCGCGGAGGAAACGTTTGTACGGTCGCCTTTCGGCCGTTCACTTGTCGTGGAGAAGGCGGCCGCGCCGTACCTTTTCTTCTTCCTGAAGCTGGACCACCTCTTCGCGGTCCCGGCCATGATCTTCCTCCTGCTTGGTCTCAACCGCCTCAAGAGAGAATCGGGCGGGTCATGAGCAGCGGTCTCCTCCCCATGTTCCCGGTCGTCCTGGTGGACATTGCAGGCTCCGCTTCCATGATCCTCCTCTCCATCCTCTGTTTTCGATGCGCCTTGGCCCTCAAGCGAGGAGAGCCCCAGAACGTCATGTGGACGTTCCTGGTGTGGTTCAGCGCAGGGCTGCTCATCTTCGCCATGTCCCGGTCCGTGGGACATATCGCAAGGCACATGCTGGTCGCGATGGATCTTACCCATGTGTGGAATTCCATGCGGCCCGTCAGCGGTTCCTTGAACACCGTCGCATTCATCCTGGTCGGCTCCATCACCCTCTTCTTCAGCAGGGTCTATCGAACCTACCGCCGGATGCAGGAGGACAAGGCCTCCCTGGAGCGGGCCCATGAGCAGATCGCGAGGTGGAATGTCGACCTGGAGAACATGGTCCGGGAACGGACCCGCGACCTCTCGGCATCGGAAGAGAAGTACAGGCGCGTGTTCGAGAACTCCAAGGACATGCTCTTCATCTGCGATGTCCACGGCCGGATCAGGGATGTCAATCTTGCCGGGGTCGACCTCCTGGGGCTCGACGAGCGGGAGGCCGCAATCGACCGCAACCTGTTCGAGGAATGGATGGACCCGAGCCATGCTCAAAAGGTCAGGGCCGATATCCTGAAGCTTGGATTCGTGAAGGATATGGAGCTGAGACTGAAAAAGGCGGGGGGTGAAGATCTCGTCGTCCTTTTCTCCGCAACGGCGGTCTTCGGCAAGGGAGAGGAGCCGCTGGGGGTGGAAGGGATCGTGAAAGACATCACCGGGCGCAGGCAGATGGAGCTGCAGCTCCTGCAGGCGGATAAGCTCGCGTCCCTGGGGCAGCTCTCGGCCGGCATCGCTCACGAGATCAACAACCCTCTCGGCCTGGTGCTCGGCTATACCAGGCTGGTTCAAAAGGAGGCCGGTTCAGGAGAGGCCATCGGGGATGATTTGAAGATCATCGAAAAGCACGCCCTCAACTGCAAGAAGATCGTCGAGAACCTCCTCAAGTTCTCCCGCGCGACCAGCACCACCAGGGGGCTCGTGGACCTGCGGGACCTGATCCAGGACGTGGTGCAGGTGGTGGCCAACGAGTTCTCCCTGAAGAAGGTGGCGGTGGAGACCCATTTTGCCCCTGATCTGCCGAAGGTGGAGGTCGACCCGGACAAGATCAGACAGGTGTTCATGAACATCCTGATGAACGGCAAGCAGGCCATCGACGGGGCCGGGAGCATCACGGTCTCCACGAGCTGGGACAGGGAAAGAGACCGCGTCGCCGTCCGTTTTGCGGACACCGGCAGCGGGATACCTCCGGAGATCGTCCACAAGATCTTCGATCCATTCTTTACGACGAAGCCCACGGGCATGGGCACTGGGCTCGGTCTCGCCGTAAGCTATGGCATCGTGAAGGACCATGACGGCGAGATCCATGTCGAAAGTGCGCCGGGTCAGGGTGCCGCATTCATCGTGGAGCTGCCGGTCTCGAGAAACGGCCGCCTTGGGGCAGGAAAGGAGCTGGGGCAAGGATGAAATCGGACCCGCGGAGAACCCTTCTCATCGTAGACGATGAACCGGATATGGCAACACTCCTCAGGAGGACCCTCTCGGCCGAGGTGGACTGGACCATCCGGACATCCCTTTCGGGAGTCGATGCCCTGCAGGTGCTCGGCAGCGCCAGGGTCGATCTGATGCTCCTGGACATCAAGATGCCCGACATGGACGGTATGGAGCTTCTGTCCCGGATCCGGAACATGGAGGACGGCCCTACCGTCGTCATGATGACCGCGTACGGGGTGAT
The DNA here is from genome assembly GCA_020060215.1 of Deltaproteobacteria bacterium. The sequence continues at coordinate 101,064 of JAGVAP010000009.1, forward strand.
CGAGCTTGCGGTGGAGGCGATCAAGAGAGGCGCCTATGACTTTATCCCCAAGCCCTTCGACGAGACGAGACTCCTCCTGACGCTTCAGAAGGCCATGGAATACCACCTTCTGGTGCACGAGAACCGCAACCTCCAGCGGCTGATCCGGCAGACATCTGTTTTCCAGGACATGATCGGTTCGTCCCCGGCCATGGAGCGCATCTATGAGACCATCCGGATGGTTGCCAAGACCGAGGCCACGGTCCTGATCACGGGGGAGTCGGGGACCGGCAAGGAGTTGGTTGCAAAGGCGATCCACCAGCGCTCGGAGAGGTCGCGCTCCAGGTATGTGCCCGTGAACTGCCCTGCCCTGCCGGAGCATGTCCTGGAGTCCGAGCTCTTCGGGTATGTCAAGGGCGCCTTCACGGATGCCAAACAGGACAAGGAGGGTCTGTTTCAGGAGGCGAACGGAGGCACCCTGTTCCTCGACGAGATCGGGGATCTCCCGGTCAACCTCCAGACCAAGCTCCTGCGGGTGCTTCAGGAGCGGGAGGTCAAACCCCTGGGCAGCCCGAAAAACCTCAAGGTCGATGTGAGGGTCCTTGCATCCACGAACCGGAACCTGAAGGATCTCATGGCGGAGGGGAGATTCCGGGAGGACCTCTACTACCGTCTCAACGTGATCACGATCAACTTGCCCCCCTTGCGGGAGAGATTGCAGGACATTCCCCTTCTTGTGGAACACTTCCTGAAGAAGTATTCGGAAGAATACCACAGGAACGGGATGAGACTCGGGCCGGGCGTCATGGAAGAGCTGCTCCGCAACGAATGGCCGGGGAACGTGAGGGAGCTGGAAAACAGCATACGGAGGGCCATCATCCTTTGCAGGGGGCCGGTCATCACCATCTCGGATATGGGCCCGGAGTTCCAGGAAAAATGCCTGGTCACGGACAGCCTGAAAGGACTGAGCTACCGCGAGGCGAAGAGCCGGCTTCTGGAGCGCTTCAACCGGGAATATCTGTCAGTGCTCCTGGGGGAGCACCAGGGTAATGTAACCCATGCGGCCCGGAAGTGCGGGCTTGAGAGACAGGCGTTCCAGCAGATCCTGAGGAGGTACGGCATCAGGTCCGAGGACTTCCGCAGCAGGGAATAGTGCAAGTTTTTGCTTGCATATAGACCGCTTTCCCGATCGCAGCCATGCCCACCAAGGATTTTTTCCTTCCATGAAGCAATAGCTTGGCGCTACCCCTGTTCGCAGGCATGCATTTTGCCTCCACTCTGCAATTACCCAAACCCGACCGGCAACCGACCTCTCCGGGGAAAGAAGTGAGAGAGACCGTTTCATCGTTCCCGCCCCCTCATCCCGCCATCCCCTCCCGCCTGTATGGAGAGATATCGGTTGCCCGGGCGGTTCATGACTTATCCCTCCATAAAAAGCCGAAATGATCTGCCGGAAAGGCACCGAGACGCAAAGAAAACCACGTATCTTGATTGGACTTGAAGGCGCTGAAGAAAAGCTGTTAGATTCCGAGGTGGAAAAGGTAAGGACGAGGGTTTTGTATGTAGGAGCAGGCTCCTGCCTGCGATGGGGCGGGAACCTCGAATGACGAGAGCACGGTCTGGCATGAACCAGGAGAAATATCACCCCGGCGAACAATCATGGATCCGACGTTTCAGGATCCGCCTCGACCCTCCGCGCCTGGGGGATAACAGGGCGGACGCGGATCGCCTGCTGCTCGGACTAAAGAAGACCCTGCGGGCCGACCGGGTCTCGGTCGGCCTGCGCCTTCTCCGGGAGATCCCTCGCCTTCTCAGGGAGGGCGGCTACGGGGTGGAGGTGGTCGTCCATGAGGCGCTCGGGGGGAGGTGGCGTCTGATGGATGTCGTTGCGGAGGAGGAAGACGGACCCCTCTACGGCCTGGCCGTAGACCTGGGCACATCGACCGTGGTGGTCCGGCTGGTGGACCTCCAATCAGGAGAGGTGAAAGAGGAGATCTCGTTCCTGAACCCCCAGACCGAGATCGGCCTCGATATCCTCACCCGGATTCATCACGCGGCCCGACCCGGAGGACTGGAGACGCTCCAGGGACTCGTCATCACCCGCCTCGATCGGGAGATCCTCTCCCTGGCACAAAGACACTCGATCCGGACGCGAGACATCGCAGGCATGACGGTGGCTGGAAACACCACCATGAGCCACCTCTTTCTCGGTCTCGACCCGCACTGGGTTATTCGTGAGCCGTATATTCCCGTGGCGAACGAATTCCCGATCGTCACGGCGGATGAGCTGGGTCTCGGCATGCACCCGGAGGCTCCGGTCCTGGTCTTCCCCAACGCAGGGAGTTACTTCGGCGGCGATCTCGTGGCCGGGATCCTCGCCTCGGGCATGACGGAACGGGAGGATCTCTCGCTGCTCGTGGACATCGGTACCAATGCAGAGATCGTTGCGGGTAACCGGGACTGGCTGGTTGCCTGCGCCGGTGCGGCAGGGCCTGCCCTGGAGGGGGGGGTGGCCGGGATGGGCATGATGGCCGGCCCCGGTGTCATCGACCGGGTGAAGATCGATCCTTCCTCGGGCGAGGTCAGGGTCATGACGATCCAGGACCGTCCGCCTGTGGGGATCTGCGGGTCGGGGCTGATCGATCTTGTGGCCCAACTCTACCTCGCCGGGATGATCGACATGAGGGGGAAATTCGTGGCCGAGAAGTGCGGGGAAAGGCTGCGGGAGGAGGATGGCGTTCGCTCTTTCCTGGTCGTCCCGGCCCGATCCTCCGGTTCGGGAGAGGACCTGGTCCTTCTGCAGACCGATCTCGACGGGCTGCTTCGATCAAAGGCGGCGATGTACACCATCCTCACCACGGTGAGCAGGATGATCAGTGTGCCGACGGAGGAGTTCAGCAGCTTTTTCGTGGCCGGCACATTCGGCTCCTATATCGATCCCCGCTCGGCCATCGTGATCGGGATGGTGCCGGATCTTCCCATTGAGAGGTACAAACCGCTGGGGAATACGTCCCTCCAAGGGGCCACGGAGGTGCTTCTCTCCGGAAGGGCCAGGGAGGAGATCGGGAGGATCAGGGACAAGATCACCTACGTTGAATTGAACGTGAACCAGGAGTTCATGAATCTGTTCAGCGCAGCCAGGTTCTTGCCCGGGTAACCCGGCACGACAACCCGCAACGTACGGTCCCGGATCCGGTGGTCGATGAGTCAGGTAACGAATGACCAGGGAGCAGTCACCGAAGGACCTATTTCTCTTCCTTCTCCTCTACGGGCCCCTCCAGTTCGGTTTCCTCCATATCCGCAAGGGGAAGGCTGCCGATATGATATTCGATCAGCATGTTTTCGTCTTCCTCGGCCGGTCCCCCGCCTTCCCAGTCCATTTCCTTTCGCGAACCGAAGGTCGATGAGCCCCGAACGGCCATGGACCTCTTCTGGTCCAACTTCTCGAATTCCCGCTGGCACGGAACACACATCCCTGCCTCGGGCATGATCAGGAGCCGTTCCGTGGGAATCGGATTTCCGCATTCCTCGCAGAGTCCGTAGTCCTCATCCTTCTGCACCCTCTGGATCAGGTGCTCCACTTTTCGCAGTTCCCTGATCTTGCGTTCGATAAGGCTGTATTGGCTGTAGGCGGAGATCTCCCGCTGGGCGTCGTCCACCTCGTCGATGAAGTCGCCGGCCGTGTGTTGTGCGCCGTATTCCATGCGGCTGTTCTTCAGCCGGTCCAGGCTCTCCTTGATCTCCTGCCTCCTCTCCTGGAGACTCTCCAGAAAGGCCTTGCGCAGGGAAACCTTGGACCTGGGCTGCGCTTTCGGCTTCTGCACAGCCTTTGGCTTCGGCGCTGGTGCTCGCTTCTTCGGCGGTTTTGGTTTGGTCGTTTTGGGCATTTTCCTCTTGCCTGGTTTGGTGGCTTTCTTTGGGCTCCCTTTCATTGCCCGACTCCTGTGCCGGTAAAGGGGTCAGGTGCAGTACGATGGTCCAGCGAATACGGTTGAGAATCCAGTACAGGTTCAGAACGTCTCGGTAGAAATATTCATTTTTCAGGTTTTGTCAACAAATAACCACATGGAAAGTATGATTTTATTTTGCCGGATTCCTTGATAAAACAGCTTCCATTCTTTATACTTCCTTCCGCTCCGGAGAGACCGTATGGCCGTACGCAGAAAAGGGCTGTTTATCACCTTCGAAGGCATCGAGGGCTGCGGGAAGTCCACCCAGGTCCGCCTGCTTGAACGGCGGCTGAAAAGACTGCAGCTGCCGGTGATCGCCACCAGGGAGCCCGGGGGCACGCCGATCGGCAGGATCATCCGCAAGACCCTCCTCGACCCGCGTAATACGGTGATTTCACCGCTTGCCGAATGGCTGCTCTATGCCGCGGATCGGGCGCAGCATGTCAAAGAGGTCATCCGGCCGGGGCTTCTCGGGGGGAAGTGGGTTCTCTGCGACAGGTTCATGGACGCCACGGAGGCGTATCAGGGGTGGGCAAGGGGGCAGGACACGGATATGATCCGCGTGATCAACCATCTTGTCATTCAGGGCATGAGGCCCGACCTTACCTTTCTCCTGGACCTTCCCGCGGAGGTCGGCCTCGAGCGGGCACTGAGGAGAAACCGGATCGCGAACACCGGAAACCAGGACCGCTTCGAAAGAGAGCAGCTGTCCTTCCACCGAAAGGTAAGAAGGGCCTACCGTCAGCTTGCCCGGAGGGAGAAAGACCGGTTCGTGATCATCGATGCGACTGCAGGAGAAGAAGAGGTGGAGGAGGCCGTCTGGGGGTTCGTGGAACCCTTTTCGAGAAAGGGTCCAGGGGTTCGGCGTTCAGGGTTCGGGAAGAGATAGGAGGAAGTAGTGAGCTCGAAGACCGAACCACGGAAAAGGCGGACCCTGGGGAGTCGCTGCAATGTCCAAACGGCCAATGGTCCTTTCCCAACAAAGAATTCAAAATGACCTGTTGATCAATGAAAAATGATCAATGACTTCATTCCATTCTCCCGGATCCTGGGCCAGGAAAAGGCGGTTCGTTTCCTGAAGGGCGTCCTCTCGCGGGAAAGGATTCCGCACGGGTACCTGTTCCTTGGCATGCCGGGCGTGGGCAAGACCACGACGGCGGTGGCACTGGCGCAGGCCCTCAACTGCCAGGATGTCCGCGACGGAGAAGGCTGCGGCCGGTGCAAGAACTGCCGGGCCATCCAAAGCGGGAACTTCGGCGACCTCATCTTCGTGGAGCCGGACGGGCAGGCGATCAAGATCGAACAGATCAGAGAACTGGAGCGCGTCCTCAGCTTCAGGCCGCAGTTCGGGAAGTACAGGGTCACGATCCTCAGGGAGTCGGAGAGGATGACCCTGGAGGCGGCGAACGGTTTCTTGAAGACCCTGGAGGAGCCCCCGCACGGCAATGTCCTCGTCCTGCAGGCCGGCGATCTGTCGCAGCTCATGCCGACCATCGTCTCCCGATGCCAGAAGGTGCGGTTTCAGCCCATCCCCGTCCCCATGGCGGCCGAATGGCTCGCGGAGAAAAAGGGGGTCGACCCCGCAAAGGCGCTCCTCCTGGCAAAGCTCTCGGAAGGGAGCATCGCCAGGGCGGTCAGGATGTGGGAAGAGGACTACGAGAGCAGAAGGGGTGAATCCTTCTCACGCCTCAACGGACTCAAAGCCCTCTCGGACGGGGAGGTGCTCGAGATGGCCGTGGAGCTGCGAGGGAAGGGCAAGGATCGGGAAAAGGGGTCCGTCGAGGTGCTCTTCAGTCTCTGGAAGACGTGGTTCAGGGATCTGCTGCTCCTGAAAACAGGCGGGCCCGAGCGTCTCCTCATCCATGGGGACCAGCTGGCCGAGTTGAAAAGGTTCAGCCACATCTATAAAATAGAAGAGCTGATGGAAGGGATCAGACTGCTGACCCAGGCCGAAAGAGATCTGATGGTATTTCGAAACATGGAGCTCATGCTGGAAAATCTTCTCCTTGCCCTGAAGAGGCTCGGGACGATTGAGAATGCACAGGGAGCGGGTGCATGAGCAAGGTCGTCGACGTCCATTTTCCCAAATATGGAAGGGTGGGGCTCTTCGACACCGGCGAACTGCCCCTCTCCAGGGGCGACAAGGTGCTCGTGGAATCCGATCTGGGCCTCGCCTTCGGCGTTGTCTGCTCCCTGCCCCGGGAAAGGGGCAAGGAGTGGGACGAAAAGCCCATGCCGAAGGTTCGCCGACTCGCGGCCGAGCAGGATCTTGAGGCCGTTGAGCGGAATTGCGCGCTGGAAGAGGAGATCTACGACTTCTGCTACGCGAAGATCCAGGAGAGATCCCTCCCCATGAACCTCGTCTCCGTGGACAAGCTCTTCGAAGGCGGCAAGGTCATGGTCTATTTCACGGCCGAGGGGCGGGTGGACTTCAGACAACTGGTCAAGGATCTTGTCCAGCGGTTTCGCACCAGGATCGAGATGAGGCAGATCGGGGTGCGACACCAGGCGAAGATGGTCGGGGGATTGGGGAACTGCGGCCGCCAACTCTGCTGCACGACCTTTCTGGCCAACTTCGATCCCGTCTCCATCAAGATGGCCAAGGAACAGAACCTCTCTCTCAACCCCTCCAAGATCTCCGGCATGTGCGGCAGGCTCATGTGCTGTCTCAGCTATGAGTATCATTACTACGAGGCTGCCAAGAAGGGCATACCCAAGGTCGGCAAGAGGGTCAAGACCACCCAGGGCGACGGGAAGATCATCCGACAGAACGTGCTCAGAAGGAAGATCACGGTCCTTCTCGATACCGGCGAGGAGCGGGAGATCTCCTACGATGAAGTGATCAGGACACCTGCCGGCGGGCCAAACGCACCGGGTGCGGGTAAAAAGAGTGCCGAGCCTGCAGCATCCAGCACGAAAAGCGAGAAGAAGGAGTAACCATTCGACCATTGAGCGGACCATTCTACGTGACCACGCCGATCTATTATGTGAACGCCGAACCCCATCTCGGGCACGCCTATACCACCATCGCTGCGGATGTCATGGCCAGGTACAACCGGCTTTGCTCACGGCAGACCTATTTTTTGACCGGAACGGATGAACACGGGGACAAGATGGTCCGGTCCGCCGAGGCCCTGGGCAAGTCCGTCCAGGAGCTGGTCGATCGAAACAGCGCGCTGTTCAAGGATCTGTGGCCGAGGCTCAACATCTCGAACGACGATTTTATCCGGACCACCGAGGCCCGGCACCGGAAGGTGGTCCAATACGTCCTCCGGCTGGTCCATGATGCGGGGGACATCTATTTCAGCCAATACGAGGGGCTCTACTGCTATGGGTGTGAGCGGTTCTACACGGAGCGGGAACTGGTGGAGGGACTATGCCCGGATCACCGCAAACCACCCGAAGTCATCAGGGAATCCAACTACTTTTTCCGGATGGGCAAGTACCAGGAGTGGCTCATCGACCACATCCACAAGAACCCCGATTTCATCCGCCCCGAGCGGTACCGAAACGAGGTCCTTTCCTTCCTGAAGGAACCCCTGGAGGACCTCTGCATCTCCCGCCCGAAGACAAGGCTGACCTGGGGGATCGACCTGCCCTTCGACGAGAACTACGTCACCTACGTCTGGTTCGACGCCTTGATCAACTACATCTCCGCGCTCGGGTATCCCGAGGGTGATCTCTATCGGCAGTTCTGGCCCGCCGCACAGCACGTGATCGCAAAGGACATCCTGAAACCCCACGGAATCTACTGGCCCTGCATGCTGAAATCCGCCGGGATCGAGCCCTATCGTCACCTGAATGTCCACGGATACTGGAACGTGAACGAGGGGAAGATGTCGAAGAGCCTCGGAAACGTGGTGAAGCCCCTGGACCTTGCCGGCGTCTATGGACTCGACGCGTTCAGGTACTTCCTTCTGCGGGAGATGGTGTTCGGTCTCGATTCGGAGTTCAGCGAAGAGGCCCTGGTCTCGAGGATCAATTCGGATCTGGCCAACGATCTGGGGAATCTCCTTTCCAGAAGCCTGACCATGGCGGAGAAGTACTTCAAGGGCGAGGTCCCGACCGGCGGGACTGAAAAGGATCCGGATCCGGAGCTCAGGAGAGAGGTATCGAATCTCCTGGACCGGTACACCGACCATATGGAGGGTCTGGGTTTTCACAAGGGCCTCATCGCGATCTGGGAAGTGATCGGGATGGTCAACCGATACATCGTGACCCAGGAGCCCTGGGTCCTTGCCAAGACCGACCAGGACCGTCTGGCAGCCGTCCTGAACCATGTCCTGGAGTCCCTCAAGGTGATCTCGGTCCTTCTGTGGCCTTTCATGCCCGAGACCTCCCGGAAGATCCAGAGCTACCTGGGGCTGGAGAAGAGCGGTGAAGAATTGAAGCTGGCGGACATACGAGAGTGGGGTGCTGTGAGGCCCGTCCGTCCGATCCGCCAGGCCCCGCACCTGTTTCCCAGGATCGAGTCCGGGAAGCCGGCCGATACGGACGAAAAGAAGAAAGCTCCAAGACCGCACCCTGGAAAACCTGAAACGGCACCCGTGTCGATCGAGGATTTCCGAAAGATGGACCTTCGCATAGGGACGATCACATCGGCCGAACCCATCCCGGGGGCAAAGAAGCTGCTCAAGCTCGAGGTGGACGTCGGAGAAAAGAGGACGGTGGTGGCCGGCATCGCCCAGAGCTACCCTCCCGATGGTCTCATCGGCAGACAGGTGGTGCTCCTGGCCAATCTTCAGCCGGCCACATTGATGGGCGTGGAGTCGCAGGGGATGATCCTCGCAGCGGAAGACAAGAAGGGCTCGCGGCTCCTGATGCCGGACGCGCCGGCCAAACCGGGCAGCAGGGTGAAGTAGTTAATGGAGTAGTGGAGTGATGGAATGATGGAATGAGGGGTTCTGAAGAGTAAAAGCAAATGATGCGTTACAATATCCCTGTTTCTGGTCCTTCCCAAGATTCCATTATTCCATTCTTCCAATATTCCGGTGTTCTGTTGCCTCCTGGAATGATGGAATAACGGAATGGTGGAGGAATGGGTTCCAAAGAATAAAAGCCAAAGTTTCCATGGTAGACGAAAGGGTCCTCTTCGCCTACCTGTATGGGTCGTTTCCCGATTCCGGTGAAGGAAACGACATCGAGAACATCCTCGAAGGCAGGGGGAGACCTTGACAAGTTCATCGAAGAGGTCGAGACCTATCTCGGGAGCGCCGGATCCTGATGCTGATCGCTTCCTCCGGTACAAGGGCATGGTGGATCTCCTGCTCACGAAGGATTCCTTCCGGAAGGGGGAGGTTTATGCATCCGCCAAGGACGAACGGCCCCGCTTCATAGGGCTGGTCATCTCCGAACTGGTGCGGGACGGCTACTTGCGGCAGGAGGGAGTGAAATCCCGGCCTACCTACAAATGGTCCGAAAAAAGGAACGAGTTCGATTGCCGGAGGTGGGTAGACCGGCGGGTATTCACCGCCACCCTCAAGAGGACTCCTCACTCGGAGCGGCCTAGAGAGCGGCTCCTGCGCTTGGGGCCAAGCGCGTTGAAGACCTCCGAGCTGCTGGCCATCCTGATCCGGGCGGGCCAGAGAGGCGAGTCCGCCCTGCAGGCGGCGGAGAGGATTGCCGGAACATACGGGGACGATCTGCGGAAGCTCTCTCAGGCGGCCAGGGGGGAGCTGAAAAACATCAGCAGATCGATCGGAGCCGCGGCCTTCTGCCAGATCATGGCCGCCCTCGAGCTGGGAAAGAGGCTCCATGCCCAGGAGCAATCCGATTGCAGGAGGCCCTACAGGATCAGGAATTCATCGGATGCCGTTGCCTATTGCCGCAACCATTTCGAGAGACTCGCCAGGGAGGCGGTCCAGGAGGAGTTCCATGTCGTCCTGCTGGACTCGGCCCATCAGGTCCTGAAGACCGCCCGCGTTACCGTGGGCCTCACCGACAAGAGCCTCGTCCATCCGCGCGAGGTGTTCAAGCCCGCGATCCAGGAATCCGCCTCAGCCCTCATCCTGGTGCACAACCACCCCAGCGGCGACCCGACCCCCAGTGCGGAAGACCTGAGGACGACCAGAGAGATGAAATCCGCCGCAGAACTCCTCGGCCTCCGCATCCTGGATCACCTCATCCTCGGGAGGGAAAAGATCGTGAGCATGGTGGAGGAGAAGTCGTTCTGAAAAGCCAAATGGGCAGTCGGCCGGCAGGCATCGGGCAAACTCATCAAATCAGGCGAATCGGACTGATCATTCAAGAGAACCTGAGCTTCACGGGGACAGGACACTTCGACCCAGCGGCGGGTACCGCAAGCTCCGCACCTTTAGAGTTACCACGGTCATCTACGACGGCACTCCCAGGTCGAGCAAGAGTTTACGCCCTGTCATCGCGGGATCTCTCGATCAGCCCCATGGGAGTCATGCCTGCCAGTAAGCACCGGCAATTTCCATGATCTTGCCCGGATTCATCTGTTCTTCTTCCAAGCCGTTATCCCCCCCATGTGTGAGACTCTTTCTCAATCCTCCGGCATCCGCCGCATCCGCTTGACCCTGGACCTCTGCTTCTTTTCATCGATCCTGCGCTGCCTGGAGGCTGCGGTGGGGCGGGTCGCCCTTCGGGTTTTCGGTCTTCGTGTCGCTGCTCGAACCAGGTCCGCCAGCCGGTCCCTCGCGTCCTGGCGGTTTCGCTCCTGGGTTCGAAAGCGTTTTGCATCGATGATGAGAACCCCCTCTTCGGTGACCCGCTTGCCCCCGAGCCGGAGCAGCCTCTGCCTCACGTCCTCGGGCAGGGAAGGGGAGTGGGCGACGTCGAAACGGAGCTGAACGGCCGTCGAGACCTTGTTCACGTTCTGGCCTCCGGGGCCGGAGGAGCGCACGAAGGTCTCATGGAGTTCCTTTTCGTCGATCGCGATGGAGGGCGTGATCCGGAGCATAATAACCCCCGGTAGGCAGCAAGCAGTACTGCTTACTCTCTACTCGCTTCTGACCCCATCTTTCCCTTCCGCCTTCACCTTGAACATGGCCTGGTCCGCGACGGCAAGGAGCCTGATCACATCCGTGCCATCGTCAGGATAGGCTGCAAAGCCGAAACTCGCCGTCAGGCCCACGCGGTGGCCGTATCCGGAAAGATAGACGGTTTCATGCATCCTGGAGCGGATCTCCTCGGCCTTCTCGCGGGCGGCCTGTTTGTCGAATCCCCGGAGCACCACCACGAACTCATCCCCTCCGTAAGCCACCCCGAAGCAGCCTTCGGGCAGGGAGGCCCGAATGGTGGCCGCGACTTCCTGCAGGGTCTGGCTGCCCTTGAGGTGGCCGTAGGTATCCACGACCTGTTTGAAATTGTCGATGTCCAGGAAGATCAGGGAGAATGGATCCCCATCCGACTCGCCCCGCCGGATGATCTCTTTCAATGTCCTGTAGAGATACCGGGTGTTGAACAACCCGGTCAGGTCGTCATGAACGGCCAGGTTCTGGATCTCCCGGTACCGCCGCATGTTCTCCACGGCAATGGCGGCGTAATCCGCAATGAGGGACAAGAGGGGCAGGGGACTGCCTTGGGAGAACTTCGGATTCACCACCTCGATGACGCCGAGGGTCTTGTTGGCAAAGACCAGGGGGGAGCAGGCGATGGATCTGGTCAGACAGCCGGTTCGCTTGTCCACTTCATCATAGAAGAAACGGCATTTCCTTACATCCTTGACCAACATCGGCTTCCGCTCGAGGGCCGCCCTGCCGGCAACCCCCTGTCCGGGTTTCAGCCGCAGGTCCCGGACGATGGAGAGATCGAGGTTGACGCTCAATTCGAAGCGGAGCTCGCCCGTGTCCTCGTCCGCGAGCAGCAGGGACCAGTTCTCGGCCGGAAGGAGCTCCGAAACCTTATTCAGGATCTCTGAGAAAAGCCGCTCCGGCTGGAGTTCGGAGGTCAACGCCTTTCCGAGCTCCATACAGGAGAGCAGAATATTTTTGGTGAGTCTTTGTTCTCCGTCCATGGATCCCCCCGATGTCGTTATGGGCACCCGTCAAGAGTAGGACGGAGGTTCCGAGGTGTCAAGAAAACATGGCCCGCGAATCCGGGTACGGCACTTCTTCGACCGCAGGAGCCCTGTAAACGGGACGATTCATTCGATTCCGAGAGGATCGAAAGCAAGCAGCTCGCTCCTACAGCAACCGGGCAAGCCGAGAAGTTTCCATGGAGATCCATCTTGCCCCCCGGTCGGCAAGCGGCTATGCCGGCCCCGACTGCCGGTGTCGACCCATGGTACACCTTTGGAAAAACCGATCTTCGTGTTATGGATATACCAGGGGTGAAAGGAGCCTGCGAACCATGTCGGACCAGGAGTGGCGTAAGAGGGTCGTGCGGCCCGAGAAGGTCATGAAGAGGATCGAACCGGGGATGAACATCTTCCTGAGCACGGGCGTGGCCGAGCCGAGGACCCTCGTGAAGATGCTCATCTCTTCCCAGCAGCCCAATCTCCAGGACCTTGAACTGATCCAGCTGTTCAGCTTTGGGGATGCCGTTTCACCCAGGGGCGCAAGGGAGCAGAACTACCGGCTGAAGACTTTTTTCTCGGGCTGGGTCGCGGGCGAGGCCATCACCGAAGGAAGGGTCGATCTCATCCCGAGCCGATTTTCTCGGATCCCGGGGCTCATCGAGTCCGGACTGGTCCCGGTCGACGTCGTCTTCGTCCAGGTGTCGCCTCCGAACCCCGCCGGGTACTGCAGTCTGGGGGCTGCCGTCGATGTGGCCAGGCAGGCCATGGAGAAGGCCGCCCTCGTGGTCGGGGAGGTCAATGAAAGGGTCCCGATCACCTATGGGGACACCTTCATCCACTTCTCGGATTTCCATTTTCTCGTGGAGTCGAAGGAATCCCCCATCTATTTCGGTCGTTGGCCGGTCGACAAGGTTTACGACCAGGTGGCCGGAAACGTGGCCTCCGTGGTGGAGGACAGGAGCTGCGTCGGCTTCTCCATGGGGCCTCTTTACGAGGCGCTCGGCCGGCGACTCGCCCGCAAGCGCCACCTCGGGATCCACTCCCCTCTCATCACCGATGCGGTCATGGATCTCATCAAGAGCGGAGCCGTGAGCAATCGGTACAAGGGGAACTGGAGAGGGAAGTCGGTGGTCTCCTATGCGATTGGAACCCCGGATCTCATGGCGTGGGTGGATCGCAACCCGCTGGTGGAGTTTCAAGGCGTGGACAAGGTCTTCGATCCCGTGCAGATCGGCCGCAATCCGCGGTATGTCACCATCCTGCCGGCCAGCAAGGTGGACCTGTCCGGAAGAATCGCCCTCCACATCGGCAAGGGGAATGTGGCTGCCGAGCCGGGGGAGATCCTGGACTTCTTCAACGGCGCGGAGCTGTCGGAGGGGGGGGTGAGGATCTTTGCCCTTCCGAGCCGGAACCGAAAGGGGGCGGCGAACATCCGTCTCTCCATCGAGACCTATCCCAATCAGTTTGGGCTGCGCGAGTCCGTAGATATGATCGTCACGGAATTCGGCGTGGCCAGTCTCAAGGGGCGGACCGTGCGCGAAAGGGCCATGGCCCTGATCGATGTGGCCCATCCGGAGGATCGGCCCAGGTTGATCGAGAAGGCGAAAGAGAAGAGGATCCTGTACAGGGATCAGATCTTTCTGGCCGAATGCGCCTATTCCTATCCGTCCGAGATCAATGTCAGGGAGACATTCAAGGGAGTGGAAGTGCGGTTCAGGGCCATCAAGCCGTCCGATGAGGAGGAGATGCGCCGGCTCTTCTACCGCTTCTCCGACGAGTCCCTCTACTCGCGCTATTTCACCTCCGTCAAGACCATGCCCCACGCCAAGATGCAGGAGTACGTGAACGTGGACTGTAACCGGATCCTCTCCATCGTGGGGCTGACCGGGGACCCCCCGGAGGAACACATCATTGCCGAGGCGCGATACGCAAGGCACCTCGATCGTCCGTGGGCCGACGTGGCCTTCATCGTGGACGAAAAGTACCAGGGGTACGGGATCGCCACTTACCTCTACGGCATGCTGATCCGGCTGGGCAGGGAAGCCGGCCTCAAGGGTTTCACGGCGGATGTCCTCTCCTCCAACAGGTCCATGATGAAGGTGTTCGAAAAGGGGGGCCTCCCTTTCCAGGCGAAGATGGAGTCCGGGGTGTTCAGTCTGACCATTCCGTTCTAGGTCAGGGGCAGAAGTCAGCATGGCGCTGGCGCTGATGCGGCCGGTCTGATCCAAGTTGAATTCTTTCAGTGTTCAGGTGTCCGGAAATGGATGGACTACCGGGCTGACACCCGAAACCTGACCCCTGACACCTTGCAAGGTTTCCTGTTCGATCAAACTGGCCTCGGCCGGCGGCGGGGCTGACCTCCGGCTTCACGGAATCTCGAGCAGGTGCTGCCTGACCGTTTCCAGGTGCTCGCGCATCAGCCTCTCCGCCCTCACGGCATCCCGGTTCATCAGGGCCTTGACCAGACTTCGATGCTGCTCGACATAGATCTTCCGGTGTTCGTTGCTCAGGGTCTTTTTTTTCAGATTCCCCCAGATGTCGCTCTGACGCACCTTGTGGATGACCATGAAGAGGGAGATGAGCAGGGAATTGTCCGTGGCCTTTGCGATGGCCTGGTGGAGAAGCCCGTCCAGGTTCTCAAAAGAAGCGGTATTGACCGCATCTCTGGATCTGAACTCCAACCCCTCCATGTGGGCCAGTTCGCTCATGGTCGCCCTTACCGCAGCCATGGAAGCGAGCTTCGGCTCCAGGACGAGCCTTGCCTCCATGATCTCCCCCGGGTTGGTGACGGACGTGACGGAAGAGATCTCTTCCCCTCCCGGTTCGGGCCTCGGCCCCACGAAGGTACCTCGCCCCACATGGCGCCAGATCAACCCCTCCTCTTCCAGGGTTGCCAGGGCCTTTCTTAGAGCGGTGCGGGAGATCCCCAGCCTCTCTGCAAGGACCCTCTCTGCGGGAAGACGGCCTTTTCCGGGAGGACGGTCATCCTCCAGCAGCTCCCGCAGGCTCTTTACGGCATGACGGACGGCTTCACCCATGAAAGGAATTCCTAACGCAGGCCTTACGGCCGCAAACAAATTTCGCCACTAAGACGCGAAGACACCAAGAAAGATAACGTGGTCTTCTTTGTGTCTTAGTGCCTTCGTGGCAGATCCAGTTGCCAGAAAAGTCTCAAGCCAGGAACCTAACATGGGTTCAACTTTCTTGCAATACCAATTTTGAGATTGGTATTTTCGAGGCAGGGATGGCTCCGTTCATTCGAGTGCAGTTTTCTCAATCGATTCGCATCCAGAAAATGATTGACTTTAAACAGACCAATATGGATATTGGTCCGGGAAGTCCATACCGGACAATTCGCCTGGGAAGACTCGCCGATGAAGGCGACCGGGCTCTCGGAAGGAGGAGGAAGAACCGATGTTTCAGAACTTTCCCTTTAACACACCCCTCATCCACTTCGGCTTCGACACGATCAGGCAACTGGGCCAGGAAGTGGAAAGACTGGGTTCGAAGCGGGCCCTGTTGATCACCGGGCCGACCATAGCCAAATCGGATGTCCTGGAAAAGACCCAGGCGGCACTCAAGGCCCGTTCGATCGATTTTGCAGTGAACATCCAGGGCCGGGACACCCCCGAGCCTGCGACACACATTGCGGAAGAGGCCTCCAAGGTCGCGAAGGAGGGCCATTTCGAGGTGATCATCGGGCTGGGCGGGGGGAGTATCCTCGATGTCGCCAAGATGGCCTCCGCCCTGCTCACCAATCCGGGCAGGACAAAAGACTACTTCGGAAAAGAGAAGGTGACCCGAAGGGGAAAGCCCACCATCATGATCCCGACGACCTCGGGAACGGGGGCGGAGGTGACCAAGCATGCCATCTTTCTGGACACCGAGACGCACGTGAAGAAGGCCGTCGCCTCCAACGCCCTCCTGCCCAACATCGCGATCGTCGATCCGTCGCTCAGCATGGGCTGCCCTCCGGCTGTCACGGCGAGCGCCGGGATCGACGCATTTATCCATGCTGCGGAGCCTTACCTCTCGAAAAACGCCAATCCGGTTACGGACGCCATCGGACTCGAGGCCGTTCGCATCATCACCCGGTGGCTGGGACCCGCCTATGCGGACGGCGAGAACCTGGAGGCAAGATACTACATGTCCCTGGGAAGCATGATGTCCGGACTGGTCCTCAACAATTCAGGGACGAGCCTGGTCCATGCGATGGCGTACCCCCTTGGAGGCGAGTATCACGTGCCCCACGGCGTATCCCTTTGCGGGATCCTGCCCGCCTGCTTCGAAGGGATCGTCATGGCCCAGCCGGAGAGGTTCGCACGGCTGGCCCAGGCCATGGGTGAAAACATTGACGGTCTTTCCCTGCGGGAGTCGTCGGCCGTGGCCATCGATGCGATCGTTCACTTGCTGAAGAGCGTCCGCCTGCCCGTGTCTCTGCCGGAGATGGGGATCTCGGACCGGTCCAAGGTCCACCAGTGGGCCCTGGATGCGCATGCGGAGAGAAGACTCCTCACCCGCTGCGCCCGGAATCTGAGTGTTTCCGATATCGAAGAGATCTATCTGAATGCGTTCAAACCGAGAGAGTGCATTGCATGAAACCCTCTGGCTCTCTCAGTAGACCCTCATCCACACTCATCGGTCACCACGTCGAGGACAGCAGATGAAGAAGAAGATCCACGATTTTTTTGAGATGAAAAGCAGGAGGGAGCAAATCACCTTTATCACGAGCTACGATTACCCCACCGCGACCTTCTGCGAGAAGGCCGGGGTGGACATGATCCTCGTGGGGGACTCTCTAGGCATGTGCATCTACGGCTACGACGGCACCATGCCGGTCACGATGGACCAGATGATCGCCCATTCGGACGCCGTGAGAAGGGGGGCACCGAACACCTTTGTGGTGGGAGATATGCCCTTCCTCTCGTACCAGCCCTCGGATCAGGTCGCCGTGGAGAACGCGGGCAGGTTTTTCAAGGAAGCGGGAGTGGATGCGGTGAAACTGGAAGGCGGTGTGCGGGTGGCTTCCCGGATCCGGGCGATCGTCGACTCCGGCATGCTGGTCATGGGGCACATCGGTCTTACCCCTCAGAGTTCGTCGCAGTTGGGGGGATTCAAGGCCCAGGGCCGTACCCTGGAGAGCGCAAAGGCCCAGATTCAAGACGCCCTCGCGGTCCAGGAGGCGGGCGCCGGCATGATTCTGCTGGAGGCGATCCCTCCTGAGGTGTCGGCGTACATCCGAGACTCCCTCTCCATCCCGGTCCTGAGCATCGGGGCAGGCCCGCCGTGCGACGGGCAGCTGCTGATCGTCAGCGACGCGCTGGGGATCTTCGAGGCCTTCACCCCCAAGTTCGTGAAGCGCTATGCCGAGATCGCCAAGGTGAGCATCGAGGCCCTCTCCACCTATTGCAGGGATGTGAAGTCCGGAACATTCCCGGAAGAGAAACATACCTACTCGATGTTCCCCGAAGAGCGGGTGAAGTTCGAGCAATGGGTCCGGACCAAGCGCAGCTGACGCCACCCGTGCACCGTTTCCCGTGTTGGCCTAAATGAAAATAGTGGCTGACCAACATATCCCTTTTCTTCGTGGGGTCCTCGAACCGTTCGGGGTCGTCGACTATCTCCCCGGCGCGAAGATTAGACGCCGCGACGCCAGAGATGCGGATGGCCTGCTGATCCGCACGAGAACACGGTGCGACCGTGCTCTGCTGGAGGGCACAGCAGTCCGGTTTATCGGCTCGGCGACGATCGGTTTCGATCACATCGACACGGAGTACTGCGACGAGCACGGCATCCAGTGGTGCCATGCACCCGGATGCAACGCCAAGTCGGTCGTGCAGTACGTGGGCTCCGCACTGGCGTATCTGTCCAGGAAACACGGTCTTGAGTGGAAGTCCCTCGTCATGGGGATCATCGGTGTCGGAAACGTGGGATCCGGGGTCGAGCGGCTTGCCAGGGTGCTTGACATGAAGGTCCTTCTGAACGACCCTCCCAGGGCGCGCCGCGAGGGACCCATGGCCTTCGTCTCCCTGGAGACCGTTGCCCGGGAAGCCGATATCATCACCGTGCACACCCCCCTCGACCGGGAGGGACCGGACCGGACTCATCATCTCTGCGACGAGCACTTCTTCGCGCGGGTGAAAAGGAGCCCGTTCCTGATCAACACTTCACGGGGCGAGGTGGTGGATACGGAGGCCCTCAAGGATGCGCTCTCCCGAAAGAGGATCAGGGGAGCGGTCATCGATGTCTGGGAGAATGAACCCCGGATCGACCGGGAACTCCTCCACGCCGCGGATCTGGCCACTCCGCACATTGCGGGCTACTCGATCGACGGCAAGGCAAACGGCACCTCCATGGTGGTCCGGGCGTTGAGCGGCTTTTTTCATCTGGGGATGGATCAGTGGTTCCCGGAGGGGCTGCCGGAACCGGGTGAACCCCTCGTCCACATCGACCCCTCCCAAACTCCGGAGCGGATGATCCTTTCATGCATCGAATCGACCTACCGGGTGGAATCGGACAGCGATGGGCTCAAGAGATCGCCGGGAACGTTTGAAGCACAGCGGGAGAACTATCCCCCTCGACGTGAGTTCTCCTCCTATCGCGTAGCCACCCCGCAGGCCTGGGAAAAGAGCGGAGGACAGTTGGAGGTGCTCGGATTCAAGAGGGAGCCAAAGCCGTGCGCGTAAAGAAAGGGGGCAGCATATCGGGCAAGGCCGGCCCGCTCACCGTCGACCGGATCGGCGGGGCGATCCTGATCCTGCTGGGTCTTTTCGTCGTGTGGGAGCGAAGGGTACTGCCCCTCGGCACGGCCCAGAGGCCGGGTCCGGGCTATTTCCCTCTGTTGCTGGCCATCCTCCTCATCGCCCTGGGGGTGATCCTGTTCATCCGAGGGAAGAACGGCCGCGCATTCGCGACCCTTTCCTGGGCCGAGACCGCCCATGCCGCTCCGATCCTGGGTTGCTGCGTATTCATCGCCTGGTTCATGGAGCGGATCGGCTACCGTATCACCATCTTCCTGGTCCTCGGATTTCTTTTCGGGGTTGTGGAACGGGTCAACCTCTGGTTCGCGCTGATCTTGACCCTCGTGCTTTCCATGGGATCGTTCTGGCTTTTCGACGGCCTCCTCAGGGTGCCGCTTCCGAGGGGCTGGTGGGGCTTTTGATGGAAGTCAGCCTTCATAACCTGGCCCTGGGGTTCGGCACGGTCTTCACCCTCGCCAATTTTTCCTATGCCTTCCTGGGCTGCCTCATCGGAACCATGGTCGGCGTCCTCCCGGGTGTGGGCCCCCTTGCCGGGATCAGCATGCTCCTGCCGACGACGTTCGGACTCGACACGACCTCCGCGATCATTCTGCTCGCGGGGATCTATTATGGGGCCATGTACGGCGGATCGACCACCTCGATCCTGATGCGGATCCCTGGAGAAGCGGCCTCGGTGATGACCTGCATCGACGGCTATGCCATGTCCAGGAAGGGAAGGGCAGGACCTGCGCTGGCCATCGCAGCCATTGGATCCTACGTCGCGGGGACGATCAGCGTCGTAGGTCTCATGTTCCTGGCACCCCCCCTGGCCCGCTTTGCCCTGGGGTTCGGTCCTCCGGAGTACTTCGCTCTCCTCCTGTGCGGGCTTGTCGTGCTCAGCTATATGACCGGGGGTTCCATCGTCAAGAACCTTTCGATGATCCTTCTGGGGATGCTCCTCGGGATGATCGGCATCGATCAGATGTCCGGCTATTTCAGGTTCTCCTACGGCAATGTCGCGCTTGGTGACGGGTTGGGGGTGGTCCCGGTGGCGGTAGGGCTTTTCGGCGTCTCGGAAATCCTGGCCAGCGCCGGTTCCGCGGGAAGCCGCGAGGTCCTGAAGCCCCGGTTGCGTGATCTGCTGCCGTCCAAGGAGGAGTTGAAGGATTCCGTAGGGCCGGTCGGCCGTGGAACGGTGCTGGGATTTCTCATCGGGATCATCCCGGGATCGGCCCACATCATCTCGACGTTCGTCTCCTATGCGATCGAGCGCAGGGTCTCAAGACACCCGGAGCGTTTCGGAAAGGGAGCCATCGAGGGCGTGGCCGGGCCGGAATCGGCCAACAACGCCGCGAGCACGGGGGCCCTCGTGCCCATGCTCGCCCTCGGGGTACCCACAGGACCCATCCCGGCCGTTCTGCTCGCCGCCCTGATGGTCCACGGGATCACGCCGGGTCCGCTCTTCATCAAGGAGCAGCCGGTGGTGTTCTGGGGTCTGATCGCGAGCATGTACATCGGGAACATCGTGCTCCTGCTCTTGAACCTGCCCATGGTGAGCCTGTTCGTGAACTTCCTGCGCATCCCTTACAGGGTCTTGTATCCCGCCATCCTGATGTTCTGTGTGGTCGGGGTTTATGCCGTGAACTCGAGCATGGCCGACGTGTGGATCATGAGCGTCATGGCCGGGCTCGGGTATTTTCTTCGCAAGATGGAGTTCGAGACCGCTCCCATGGTGCTCGGTGTTGTGCTGGCCCCCATCATCGAGTTCAGTTTTCGTCAGGCCCTGGCCATGTCGAACGGTGCTTACGCCATCTTCGTCCAGCGGCCGATTTCGGGCGGATTTCTCGTGCTGGCGGTGATCATGCTCCTTCTCAGTCTCAAACCGCTCGTGATGAAGAGACGTGACTGGCGCACCCGCCTGACGGAGGCGGAGAAAGAGAGTTGAGGGCGTCTTCGCTCCGGCAGATGTCCCATGGGGACCCGGTCGATCCTGGTTTTCCGTAGAGCCATAGGAATGCAGTTTTTAGAAACCCCAAGAGAGAAAAGGAGGATTGGCATGAGATCAAGAGGTCTGTGGTCGGTCATGGCGGTTTTCTGCGCGGCGAGCCTGGTGTTGTTTTCCGCAACTGCGCGGGCTGATGAGCCGTTTCCCACGCGGCCCATTCAGGTGATTGTACCCTTTCCCCCCGGGGGGGTAGCGGATCTGGTGGGGAGGCCTTTTGCAGCGGCCCTCGAGAAAGAACTGAAGCAGCCGGTGGTCATCGTCAACAAGACGGGTGCGGGCGGCGCAGTCGGCATGCAGGCGGCCGCCGTGGCGAAACCGGACGGATACAACCTGATGGTAGCCCTTTCGAGCATTTCGGTCATGCCGGAAGTGGATGCGCTGTTCGGGCGTCCATCCACGTACAAGCTGAAGGATTTCGTGCCGGTTGCGCTCCTGTCCGCCGATCCGACCGTCCTGGTGATCAAGGCCGATGCGCCATGGAAGACGGTCGCAGATTTCGTGGCGGATGCCAAGAAACGTCCCAACGAGATCAAGTACGCCTCTTCCGGCGTCTATGGCACCATGCATGTGGCCATGGAGATGCTGGCCCACTCTGCCGGGATCAAGCTGCGCCACATCCCCACGGGCGGCGGGGGACCTGCCCTGAACGCCCTGCTGGGCGGGCATGTGAACGCCATCTCCGGGGGGCCGAACGTCTCCATACCCCACATCAAGGCGGGAACCCTTCGAGTCCTGGCAGGGTGGGGAGCGAAGCGGATCCCGGCCCTGCCCGATATCCCGACCTTGAAAGAGCTCGGGTATAAGGATGTCGAATTCTACATCTGGTCCGGCTTCTTCGCCCCGGCCGCCACGCCGCCGCAAGCGATCAAGGTCTTGCGAGAGGCCACGGCCAAAGCCGTAAACAGCGCGGATTTCAAGTCGGCCATGCAGAAGATGGAGACCCCGATCAGCTATATGGATGCGCCGGAATTCCAGAAGTTCTGGGACGAGGATGCCGCGAGACTGGCGAAGGCGGTTCGAAACATCGGGAAAGTGGAATAGTCACCCCCACCCCCGACCCTCCCCCGTCGAAGGGGGAGGGAGAACTTGCGCACCCCAGTCAAGAGGAACAAGCAGGGAGACGGGATGGAACGGATAGGATTTATCGGTCTGGGGCTGATGGGACGCCCTATGAGCCAGGTGTTGCTCAAGGCAGGATATCGGCTGACCGTGTGGAACCGCAGCCGTGGCAAGGCGGACGAGGTCTTGAAGGCGGGCGCCGCCTGGGGCGGATCCCCCGCCGAAGTGGCGTCCGCCACGGATGTGGTCATCACGATGGTCACGGATTCCGCTGCGGCGGAAGAGGTGATCTGCGGCCACCGGGGAATTCTCGAGAGCGCGCGGACGGGACTGTGCGTGGTCGACATGTCGAGCATCGCCCCCGAGATGTCGCGCTCCATCGCCGCGCGCGCCCGGGAGAAAGGGGTGGCCATGCTCGATGCGCCGGTCACGGGAAACCCCAAGGTGGCAGCGGCCGCGAAACTCGGCATCATGATCGGCGGACCAGCGGAGGCTTTCGAGAGGTGCAGGCCGATCTTCGAGGCGATGTCAGCCAAGATCGTTCATGTGGGGGAGGAAAACGGCCTCGGCACCACCCTGAAGCTCATCAACAACCTGATCCTGGGTGTGGCCATCCAGGCATCGGCTGAGGCGCTTGTCCTGGCGCAGAAGGTGGGGATCGATCCGAGAAAGGTCATGGAGATCACCAGCGTGGGCGGGGCGCGCACCGGCGCGATGGAGACCCGTGGACCCTGGATGATCGAGCGCAACTATGACCCGCACTTTTCCGTAAACAACATGTACAAGGATCTGTCGAACGCCATGAGACTGGCCGACGGCTGCGGCGCCGTGCTTCCGGCAACCAGCATCTCTCTGGAGATGCTCAGGGCCGCCCGCTCGCAGGGAGACGGTGACAGGGACTCCTGCATCGTGAAGTCGGTACTGGAGAAGCTTGCGGGGCTGTAGGTCAAGACGCCCGGCACAGTGGGCATAGCGCATGGCAACTCCCCCTCTGCAGGGCAGTCAAAGCCCGGGTCCCTTGGGCCGGACCTTGGCTTCGATCCTGTCTACCCCGGTATCCTGCCCTGGACCGAGCACTTCTTCGATTCGCCCCTTATCGACGACCCTTCCTTCCCTCAGCAGGAGGGCGTGGGTGAGGATGCGGGGAAGTTCCTCCCGCTCATGGGTCACGAAGATGATGGCGGTCTCCCCTTGCTCACCCAGGTGGTTCACGGTCCCCAGAAAGAGATCCCGGTGCGGTCCGTCCAGGCCCTGGCAGGGTTCGTCCAGCACCAGAAGGGGAGGATCCTTTACAAGAGCACGCGCCAGGAGCACCAGTCGTTGCTCCCCATAAGAGACCGCGTTGAACCCCTTTTTCCCCAGATCCGCGATCCCGAACCGGGACATCAGCGTCTCGGCATGACGACGCCGGTTTTCCGAGACCTGGCGATGGAGGCCGATGGAGTCGAAGAATCCGGAACAGACCACCTCCAGACAGGAAAATCTTCGAGGGTAGTACAGATGCAGCTCCGGCGAGACCCAGCCCACACGGGCCTTGATATCCCAGATGGTTTCGCCGGAGCCCCTCCGCATTCCGAAGAGCGTGATCCGATTCGCGTAGGCCTGGGGATTGTCGCCGAGAATCAGGCTCAGCAGGGTGGTCTTCCCCGCGCCGTTCGGTCCCAGGAGGGCCCAATGCTCGCCCTTCCTGACCTCCCAGGTCACCTTGTCGAGAATTCGCTTCGAGTCATAGGATACGCACACATCCTGCAGCTGCAGGAGCGCGGGCCCTGCGGGGACATCGTCGGATCTCTTTCGGATCTTGGTCGTGTGCGGTCGACGAGGTATGGGGGCTCGAGACCGGGCGAGGATTTCCGCCTTCGGCCCTTGTGCGATCACCCGGTTATGGTCGACCAGGAGGACATGTGTAACGCAACCGGGGATGTCCCGGCTCTCCGTGCTCGCCAGGATCAGGGTGGTTCCCTCCATTCCGGAACGGCCGATGCTCTCACTCAGTCTCCTCTTGTTTTCGGTGTCGAGTCCGGCAAAGGGGTTCTCCAGGACCAGCAATCGGGGTCTCTTGATCAGCGCTTCGGCGATCATGACCCTCCTCAGCTCCCCGTCCGAAAGGGTGATCATCCTCTTGGCCAAGAGATCCTCGATCCCCATGCCGCTGGAACACCTTTCCGTCTGTGTCGGCGACCCCTCTCCTGTCCTGTTCAACGCCCGCGCGGGCTTTCGGGAGATGAACTCCGATACCAGCATGGGGTCGTCGTCCGAGAAGCTGCTCCACCGCGCCTGATAGAACCCGGACCCCTGGATCGCGGGGATCTTCCCATGCTCGGAAGAGACGCAGTCCATGAGGTGCCGGATGCCCTCCGGCGATTCCGGGACGGGGCTTCCCTTTGTCGCGAAATGGTAGAGGATCCTTCCTCGAACCACCGGGATTCGGCCGAAGATACCCTTCAGGAGGGTGGATTTCCCCGATCCGTTGGGCCCTACCACCGCCCACTGCTGTCCGCAAAGGATTTCCCAGTTCGTATCCTCAAAGACCAGGCCGGTAGGGATACGGATGGAGACGTGTTCCAGTGTGAGGAAGGGCTCAGGGATTGAATTCATGATCACAGGATACAGGATGCAGGATGCAGGATGCAAGATGCTGGACAGCCCCGCCGCTGGCCGGGGCCAGTTTGATCGGACAGGAAACCTTACAAGGTGTCAGGTTTCGGGTGTCACCCCGGTAATCAATCCATCTCCTGACACCTGAACACTGAAACCTGAAACTTCTGACTTGACGAAGTTTAGGATGCAGGTTTCAAGATGCAAGTTGATGGAATGATGGGATCCGGTGTGCCCGGCGTTCGACGTTCACCGCTCATCCTGCATTTATCTTTACTGGATCTTGTACCCTGGATCTTGTATCTTGCATCCTGGATCTTGTATTCCTCTGGTATAAAACTTGCTTGCCACAACGGGCGCTATCGGGGCGGGGTGCACGACCTCTTCGGAAGGGCCCCGGCGTGCAGTCGTTGTTCTGATCAACTACATGGGAGGGAAGAAGATGGCCAGGATGTTATGGAAGCCTTCGGAGCAAAGGGTGAGGCAGAGCAACATGTACCGGTTCATGAGTCAGGTCAACCAGAAGTACAAGAAGGACTTTGCGGATTACGATTCCCTTTACGAGTGGTCTGTTCAGAACATCCCGGATTTCTGGGCATCGGTCTGGGATTTTGTCGGGATCAAGGCCAGCAAGCTCTGCGATCAGGTCGTGGACGATCCCCACAAAATGCCGGGGACCAAGTGGTTCACGGGGGCGAGGTTGAATTTCGCCGAAAACCTGCTTCGCTTCCGGGACGATCGGACCGCCCTTATATTCCAGGGGGAGGACAGGGAAGTCCGGAAGATCACCTATGCGCGGCTTTACGAAGAAGTCGCCCGCCTGGCAAGGCCCCTCAGGGAGATGGGCATCCAGCCCGGTGACAGGGTCGTGGGTTTCATGCCGAACATGCCTGAAACCATCTTTGCGATGCTCGCGGCGACCAGCCTTGGAGCGACCTGGTCATCCTGCTCGCCGGATTTCGGCATCAAGGGGGTCCTCGATCGATTCGGGCAGATCAGGCCGAGGGTCCTGTTCACGGCCAACGGCTACTGGTTCAAGGGAAAGGACATGGATTCGCTGGTGCGCATCTCGGACATCCTGAAGGATCTCCCGAGCATCGAGAAGGTGGTCGTCGTCCCCTACACACAGAAAAGGCCCGAGATCCAGAACATCCCCAAGGCCGTTCATTACTCGGACTTCAGGGCCTCCGGGCCTGTGGACGACATGGAGTTCGTTCAGCTCCCGTTCGATCACCCCCATTACATCATGTACTCCTCGGGCACGACCGGACTGCCGAAATGCATGGTCCAGAGTGCCGGCGGCGTCCTGATCAACCAGCTGAAGGAGCTGGTCATCCACACGGACCTGCGGCGGGAGGATACGATCTTCTACTTCACCACCTGCGGCTGGATGATGTGGAACTGGCTCACCTGTTCTCTGGCCGTCGGGGCGACTCTCATGCTCTACGATGGGAACCCGTTTCATCCTGCCCCGGGCGCGCTGTGGAAGATGGCGCAGGATCACAAAGTCAACGTGTTCGGGACCAGCGCCGGGTACATCGCGGCCCTCATGGCCGCCGGCGTCAGGCCGGGAAAGGAGTATGACCTGAGCCCCCTGAGGGCGGTGCTCTCCACCGGATCTCCGCTCTCCATAGAAGGGTTCGATTTCGTGTACCAGGAGATCAAGGAAGACCTCCAGCTCGCTTCCATCTCCGGCGGGTCGGACATCAACGGTTGTTTTGCGGGCGGAAACCCCATGGGCCCGGTCTACGCCGGTGAGCTCCAGTGCCGGTACCTGGGGATGAAGGTGGAGGCCTTCGATGCAAACGGCAAGCCCGTACGGAACCAACAGGGGGAACTGGTGTGCCTGGCGCCGGCCCCTCCCATGCCGATCTACTTCTGGGACGATCCCAAAGGCGAGAAATACCACAACGCCTATTTCGATGTTTACCCCGGGATCTGGAGGCACGGCGACTTCATCGAGATCAATGATCGCGGGGGGGTCGTCATCTACGGCCGGTCCGATGCCACCCTCAACCCCGGGGGCGTGAGGATCGGGACCGCCGAGATCTACAGGCAGGTGGAGGGGATCCCGGAGATCGAGGACAGCCTGGTGGTCGGGCAGGACTGGAAGGGCGATGTCCGCGTGGTGCTCTTCGTGAAGCTCGCCCAGGGCAAACCCCTCACCGAAGAGCTCAAGAACAAGATCCGGACGATCCTCCGGACGAACGCCTCACCCAGGCACGTTCCGGCCAAGATCGTGGCCGTCCCCGATATCCCCTATACGCTCAACATGAAGAAGGTGGAACTCGCGGTGAAGAAGGTCATCCAGGGGCAGGAGGTCCTGAACAAGGATGCGCTGAGAAACCCGGAGTCCCTGGACCACTTCGCCGCCATCCGGGAGCTGAATCAGGACTGAGAGAATGTCCAATGTAGAATGTAGAATATCCAAATGCCCAAGGTAAGCGTACCTTGAATTCAACGCAGGATTTGCAGTGACGAAGTCAATGTTCTCCCTTTTTTCACTTGGACATTGGAGATTCTTCATCGGACACTGACGGAGAGGCCGTGGTCAGCCCCCCGAAGAAGAAGTGAGGGAAAGACACCGCGCTCTTCAAAAGACCAATGAGAAATGATCAGTGCTCCTTCCCCTTCAGGGGCAGCCCGTGCCTCTTCATCTTCTTGTAGAGGAGCGTGCGGTGGATGCCGAGGATTCCGGCGGCCCTGGCCTTGTTGTATTTCGCCGTGGCCAGGGCATAGCGGATGGTTTCCTTCTCGGCGCTGGCATGGGCCTCCTTGAGGGAGGCCTTGCCCTGACGGGGAATGCGCTTTCGCCCCCGAAAGAGATAGAAGGGGAGATCCGTCACCCGAATGGTATCTCCCTCCAGGGAGGAAAGGACCCGCTCCAGCACGTTCGAGAGCTCCCTGACATTGCCGGGCCAGTCGTATCCGTTCAGCGCCTCGGATGCGTCGGGGGAGAGGTGGATCTCGGGCAGAGAGGCCTCCGTCGCCAGTTGCTCGAGCAGTTTTCTTGCCGTGGGGACGATGTCCTCCCTTCTCTCCCGCAGGGGTGGTATGGAAAGGGGGATGACGTTCAATCGGTAGAAAAGATCCTTCCGGAAGCGTCTTTCCGCCAGCATCTCCTCCAGGTTCTGATTCGTCGCCGTGATCAGGCGGAAGTCGGAGCGCAGGACCGATGTACCGCCGACCCTTTCGAATTCCTTGTCTTCAAGGACGCGAAGCAGTTTGGGCTGCATCGAGAGCGGGAGATCGCCGATCTCGTCCAGGAATACGGTGCCGAGTCTGGCGATCTCGAATTTGCCCGGTTTCCCTTCGGATCGCGCCCCTGTAAACGCGCCTCTTTCATACCCGAAGAGCTCCGATTCCAGGAGGTCTTTCGGGATGGCGGCGCAGTTGATCCTCACGAAGGGGTGAAGCCGTCTCGGGCCGGCGTGGTGGATGCCCTGGGCGAAGAGCTCCTTCCCCGTCCCGCTCTCCCCCGTGATGAGGACCGGCAGTACATTGGTGGCGGCCTTCTGGGCCTCTCGCTTGAGGGATTGGATCGCCTGGGATTCCCCTGCAATGCTCTCCAGGGTATGGCGCGTGGATCGCAGGGAGATCAATTCCTGCTCGTACATGGCGACCTTGGATTGAAGGAGGGAAAGCTTTCTTGCCAGCCTGGTCACATCACGGACATCCTTGAACATGACCTGCCCGAATACGGCGATCACCTGGCCGTCCTTCTTGATGGGGATCCGCTGCACGATCATCTTCTGGCCTTTGATCAGGTGGGTGTAGTTGATCTCCGGCCTGCCGGTCCGGGCGACGATATGCATGCGCGTGTTTTCAACCACCTCCGTGCAGTGCCGACCGATCTGTTCCTCCGGGTCCACACCCAGAAACTGGCCGTAGGGGGAGTTGAAGTGGGTGACGTACCCGTCCGCATCGGTCACCATGCTTCCGTTGTAGATGCACTCGAAGATGAGCTCCATCATCTCGAGCCTGCGGCGAAGCTCCTGCGCATCCTCTTCTCGCCGCTTCCTGCCCGCTCTCTCGGGGTTCCCGGCTGTCTTCACTGGCGGCTCCTTGTTGGAGGTGTAGATCCTTTGCTACAATCCTATTCGCTAGCGCAAGGAGGGACAAGCAAAAACTTGCCTATTCATCTTTTTCATGCTTGAATGTTTTTCGTTCATTCACATTGCCCGACCTTTCAGCCTCTTCCGGGGAGACCGGCGGAGGCCGGGGCATTGCGGAAAGGAGGTCATATGGAGAAGAGAGACGAGAGCGAATTGAAGGGGAAAAAGGTCCTGATTGCCGACGACGAGCCGGATGTGCTGGAGACACTCGAAGAGCTGCTCCCGATGTGCGAGGTGGTCAAGGCCTCCACCTTCGAAGAAGCCAGGGAGGAACTGGAGAACCGGACCTTCGATTTCGCCATTTTGGATATCATGGGGATCAACGGTTACAAGCTTCTGGAGATCGCGGTCGCAAAGAAGACGACGGTCGTGATGCTGACCGCCCATGCGCTCACTCCTCAGGATACCGTGAAGTCCTTCAAGGGAGGCGCCGCTTCCTATGTGCCGAAGGATGAGATCAACCACATCACGACTTTTCTGATCGATATCCTCGAGGGCCGGAAGAAGGGTAAGAGCCTGTGGTGGAAATGGATGGACCGGATGGAAGCCTACTATGATGCGAAGTTCGGGAAGGAGTGGAAGAAGGACGACAAGGACTTCTGGGACAGGTTCAGCATGTACACCTGATGCCCCGTGTGATCTCTCCTTTCGAGCGACGCCGCCGGCCGCCGCAGGAAAGCCGAGGGCCGGCGGCTCGCCCCCCGGGTTTCCATCGACCTCCAAACGTCGTTGATCCAGTTCCTGGAGGGTATCCTCCGGCGCCGGGTTCCCGCCCGCAGTGGAGAAGGAGGAAGCAGGCCCTTCGGGGTGTGACTGCTGTATCAATGCTGCGACATGTTTCCGAGTTGCTACGTTTGCTCATCTGTATTCTCCGCCTCTCGCACCGCCCCGGAAAGAGAGGCAGGAGTTCCGGTTCTGCCCTCCGCAGGGGGAGCACCACGGGAATGGAAAAGCGGTTTTCATCCGGAGGGCTTCTGCGAATGGCCTGGGTGGACAAGCCTGTCGTCTGAATCGATCAGTGGCCTGGGATTTGCAGCACGAGGGTCACGGCTTTTGCCTTTCACCCGCTTTCACGACTTCGTTTCTCCTGTCGGAGTATCCACCTCACTCAATGCGAAGGAGAGATCAGATGGAGATCAAGGAACCGGAAATTCACCGTGAGCAGGTGCTCATCCTGGATGATCCCGATTTCCATGCCGACCATGTGTGCATGGTCACGGGCTGCGGCACGGGGATCGGACGCGCCACCGCGGTGGCTGCAGCGGCAAACAATCTCATGACCGTCGGTCTCGACATCAACGAGAAAGAAGGGAAGAAGACGCAGAAGATCGCCCGGAGCCTGGGGGGGCAGATGGTTTTCATCAGGACGGATCTGACGGTGGATTCCGACCTGGAGAGGGCCGTCCAGGATGCCGCAAAACTCGGCACGATCAAGTATGTCGCCAACATTGCAGGCATTCAGCATATCGATGCCGTCGACCGATTCCCCATGGAAAAGTACGATTTCATGCAGCGGCTCATGCTCCGCGCCCCCTTCTACCTGTCCAGGCTCACCATCCCTCACATGAGAAAGAGCAAGGACGGCAGGGGGGCCATAGGAAACATGGGCTCTGTCCACGGGCACATGTGCACCATGAACAAGCCCGTTTACAACATCACGAAGTTCGGACTGCGCGGGCTTGCGCAGTCGATTTCCGCGGAGGGTGAAGGGAAAATCCGGGGCTTCACGATCAGCACGGGCTTTGTCCGAACGCCTTTGGCCCTGGCCCAGATACCGTCCCAGGCGGAACAAAGAGGGATCACCCCCGAGCAGGTCGTCCACGACGTCATGATGGGAAGATCCAGGGTCAAAGAGATGATGTTGCCCGTGGAGGTGGCCAATCTCTTCGTGTTCGGATTTTCCCGGTACTGCAGGTATCTCGTGGGAGGAGATCTTCTGTTCGACGGGGGCATGGTGCTCACCTACTGAAATGACGGGACCCGGGCAGGAGAAGAAGGCCGGCTCGGAGCGCGTTCCGGGGGGGGGGCTGCTCCCCAACGGAGGTTCTTGGCCGAATGGTTGATAAACCACAAAAAGACTGCAGTGGTGCCCGACGGGCCCTAGTGGTCGGGAGGGTTCAATAGGAAGATGGGTGATGCAATCCAGATCGTCATAGGCATCCTGTTCCTCGTTCTTGTCTTTATCGCCACCCGCTACGGGATCGCGTGGCGGATCAAGCGGGCATGCGTTTTCGTGATCAGGGACCTCGAGCGGAGAGACGCGCTGAACCCGGACAACGCCGTGGAGCTGCCTTACGCCAAGGCGGAGTTCTTCAGGATGGGGTTGAGGGATTTCAGGCCCAAGGCCGTGCAGGGACTCGTCCAGGCCGGCGTGATCGGGATGACGCCGGAAGGGAGGTATTTCCTGCTCAAGAGAATGGATGAACTCCAGTTGTGACCATCAATTAAGGAAGGAGGTGATCGCTCGCTTCGGGGGACTTGGCTGAATGGAATGAAAACGGAAACCACAATCTCATGGACGGAGGAAGGCAGATGAAGAGAATCGGATGGTTGTTTCTGGTATTGGTGGCGGCCGTTGCCTTTGTGGCCGCGAGCAGCACACCCGGACTGGCCCAGGCGAAGAAGTCCAAGATCGATAAGTTCGGCGAGGACAAGAGGGCGATCGAGTGGAAGAACAAGAAGTACGCAACCTCCAACAAGACGTACAACTGGCGCATCAGCGATCCCTGGGGAGGCCTCAACTTCGCCGAGATCACGAAACACTTCTGCGACAGCGTGAGGGCCGCCAGCGGCGGAAGGCTCAACATCAAGTGGTTCCCCACCGGGGCCATTGTGCCGGCCATGGAGATCTTCGATGCCACGGCCAAGGGGACCCTGGACGCGTTCCATTCCTGGCCGGGGTACTGGAAGGGAAGGGATGAGGCCTTCGTGGCCTTTGCGTCCGTTCCTTTCGGCCTGGACGCAGAGGGATACAACGTCTGGTATTACGAGCGCGGCGGAAAGGAGATGTTCGACGAGCTTTACGGCCGCTTCGGCATGAAACCCTTCTTCTGCGGCAACGTGGGTCAGGAACTGGGGCTCCATTCCAACAAGAAGGCCACCAAGATGAGCGACTTCAAGGGGATGAGGATCAGAACGCCCGGCTGGTACATGGATATCCTGACCCTCCTGGGCGCCTCCGTCACCCCCCTTCCCGGTTCCGAGATCTACGTGGCCCTGGAAAGGGGCGTGATCGATGCCTGCGAATTCAGTTCCCCCGCCGCCAACATCCCGGCCGGCTTTCATGAGATTACCAAGTACGTCATCGAGCCGGGTGTGCATCAACCCTCCTGTCAGTTCGACGTCGTGATCAACAAAAAGAAATGGGACGAACTCCCGGACGACTTGAAGGACATCGTGGAGATCTGCGCCAAGGAAACCCAACTCTGGGCCAATGCATGGCAGGAGAACCTCAACATCGAGGCCCTGAAGATCATGCAGAAGACGACCGAGTTCGTGAAGATGGACGATGCCACGGTGGTCGAATTCGCGAAGACGACCTTCAAGTACCTCGACGATCTCAGCGCCAAACATCCGTTCACCAAGAAGGTGATCGACTCCCAGGAAGATTTCAAGAAGGAGTTCGCCTTCTGGCGCGAGATGAGAAGCGGCATCGCTCCATGGCCGCGGGAGATGGTCCTCAAGGGAAAACTGTACCAGTAGGCGACCCGTCGACCCATACGCAAGCACTGTCGATCGCCCCCGCCCTCGCTTCCCCCACGGAAGGGGGGCGGGGTGATCACCGCCCGAGACTTCCGAGGATGAAAGGTACCCTGCGATGAAAAAGTTCGTTCGCTTTGTCGATGCCATGAACGACAAGATCGGGAGGGTCGCCTGCCTCCTGATCCTTCCCATGGCCGCCGTGGTCGTCTATGAAGTCTTCATGAGAAGGGTCCTGAACATGCCCACCGCGTGGGGGTTCGAGATGACCGTATACTTCTACGGCGCCCACTTCATGTTCGGCATGGCCGCCACCCTTCTCTACGATCGTCACGTCCGGATCGACATTATCGTGCTCCAGCTCCCGAAGAAGTACCAGATTCTGCTCCGCATGATCACCTTCTGGCTGATCTTCGTCCCCTTCGTAGGGGCGTTCACCTACGCGGCCACGCTCTATGCGGCCCACTCCTGGGCCGTGTGGGAGCACAGCTGGAGCGCCTGGAAACCCCCGCTCTACCCTTACAAGACCGTGATGCCGGTGACCATGTTCTTTCTCCTGATGCAGGGCGTGGCCAACTTTTTTCGTGACTACTATGAGTTGAAGGGGGAAAAGGTATGAATCCCGAAACCCTGGCTCTGGTGATGTTTGGGACCCTGCTCATTACCCTGTTCCTGGGGCATCCCCTGGCCTTCTCCCTCGGCATCCTGGCCCTCATTTTCGGCGTCATCGGCTGGGGCGGTTCGATGGACGTGGTGTTCGGTCTGCTGGCCAACCGCGCGTACGGGGTCATGGAGGAGTACGTCCTGGTGGCCGTGCCTCTGTTCATCTTCATGGCACAGGTGCTGGATTCTACAGGGATCGCCGAAAGGCTCTTTGAAAGCATGCATATCCTGATGGGGCCGATACGGGGAGGGCTTGCCCTGGCGGTGATCCTGGCCTGCACCGTATTCGCCGCCACGGCCGGGGTCGTGGGCGCCACCGAGGTCTCGGTCGGCCTCCTCGCCGTCCCGGCCCTGATGACCAGGGGATACCATGTTCCCCTGATCGCAGGATCCATCTGTGCAGGGGGGACCCTGGGAATCATCATCCCGCCCAGCATCATGCTGGTCGTGTACGGGAGCCTGGCCGCCGTGTCGGTGGGCCACCTCTATGCGGCGGCCTTCGGGCCCGGGCTGCTCCTCTCCGCCCTCTACCTCGGGTACATCGCGGTCATCAGTGCCTTGAATCCCCACTATGGACCGCCCCTGCCCAAGGAAGAGAGGGTCCACACGACGAGTTACAAGATCAGGATCTTTGTGGAGTCCCTGCTCCCGCCGATCGCCCTGGTCATCATCGTCCTGGGAAGCATCCTGGCAGGCGTGGCCACGCCGACGGAAGCGGCAGGCATGGGGTGTGCCGGTGCCGTCCTTCTGGCTGTGGTCTATAAGAAATTCAGCTGGAAGGCCCTGTACGACGCCTCGTGGGCCACGTTCCTCACCACCTCCATGGTCATGACGCTCTTTCTCGGCGGAAATGCCTTTCAGGCCATCTTCATGGGCCTGGGTGGAGGGGATGCGGTGACCAATCTCCTGGTGGGCGCAGAGCTCGGCTACTATGGGACCCTGTTCGTCATGATGGGGATCGTCTTCTTCCTCGGCATGTTCATCGACTGGCTGGGCATCCTTCTGATCGTCATCCCCATCTTTGTGCCGGTGTCCCTGGAGATGGGATACAACCAGATCTGGTTCTCCGTGCTGATCTGTGTAAACCTGCAGATGGCCTTTCTGACGCCGCCCTTCGGCTACTCTCTCTTCTACCTGCGAGGCATCGCCCCTCCGGAGATGACCATCGTGCACATCTACAAGGGGGTGGTTCCGTTCATCTGCCTGCAGTGGCTGGCCCTCTTCATGTGCATCTTCTTGCCGGAAATCGTCTTGTGGCTTCCCAAGATTGCATTCGGCGCGGCCACCATCAGGTGAGAGAGCCGCAGGGGAAGCAGGACGGAGGAGGCCGGTTCGGCGGTGTAGAAGAGACCAAGAAGGAGGTGCATTATCCCCGGCGGGGAACGCTGCGGCTTGCTGAACGGCTCTCCTCGCCGGTCCTGTTTCTTGAGCCTACCGCCGGCACTTTCCATTGATTTTGGCCGGAAAAACAAATAACATCCTACTCCTTGAATCCGCAAGGGGAGAGGCGTGAAAGGGAAAAGGGCAGAGAGAGATAGCGATGGTCAAGGAGGCCGGATCGGGATTGTCTGTATCTGCCTGATTTTGTCTCTGGTGAGCCTTCCTTCAATCTCCAGGGGGTCCTGGCTGATCGACCCGGAGGTGTTTCATGCATCGGTCCACGGCCGGACCTCGTGCCTGGACTGCCACGGGGATGTCCCGCAGAGATCCCTCCACCCCGATCCCGGCGACATCGTAAAGGAGCGCTCCGACTTTTTCAGCCCCGATCAGTGCATGGCGTGCCATGACGATGTGCAGGAGAAGCTTTCGAGCAACCTCCACGGGTCCAGGCAGATCGAGAGCTCGGAGAAATTCCGCGACTGCATCTCCTGCCATGACCCCCATGCCCAGCAGCCGATCGACGCCCAGGCCTCCCGCTTCGATCCGTCCATGCCGAGACACCGACAGTGCGGGGCCTGCCACGAGAACCGGAGCGTCCTTCCCGCCCTTTCCCCGGAGGACCAGTCGTGCATGTCCTGCCACAGCACAAGGGTGACGGAAGATCCCGAGCGGATGCAGGGGGTCTGTCTTCACTGCCATGGAGAAGGAGACCGGGAAGCGTCCCGAATCACCGCTGAAAGGCTTCCCCTCATCCGTGCTCAGGAGTATGAGAACACCCCCCATGGGGGCCTGGCCTGCACCGTGTGCCATCCGAAGAGCACCGACTTCGAACACCGGGAACAGAGGGTGGGCGACTGCCTCCGGTGCCACCGGCCGCATTCCGAGAAGGTCGCCCATGATGCCCATAGGACCGTCAGCTGCGGGGCCTGCCACCTGGAGGGGGTAGTCCCGGTAAAGAAGATCGAGTCTGAGATGGTTCTCTGGAAAAGGAGCGAGAAGCCGGGCGGGATTTCCAACATCCATGAGATGGGTCTGGAGAGGATGGGCGAGCAGTCCTGCGAAAGATGCCATTCCGAGGGGAATCAGGTGGGCGCGGCCGCCATGGTGCTTCCCCCGAAGAGTGTGCTCTGCATGCCATGCCATGCGTCCACCCTTTCCTTCGGGGATACGACCACCATCCTGGGGATGGTCGTCTTTTTCGCGGGGATGGTCCTGTTCCTTGCACCTGCCCTTACCGGAAGCGGAGGCAGGAGCGAAAGGGGCCCACTCGGCAACCTCCTGAGGCTCGTCCTGGACGGGTTCAAGGCAATCTTCTCGCCGAGGCTCCTCCGCCTGGCAAGGCGGTTCTTCCTGGACGTGCTGCTCCAGAGGAGGCTCTTTGCCCGTTCAAAGAAGCGCTGGGCCATCCACGGCCTCATCTTCTATCCCTTTTTGTTCCGGTTCCTATGGGGGCTTGCCGCCCTGATCGGCTCATCACAGGACCTTCCGTGGGAGTGGATCTGGGCCATGCTGGACAAGAACCACCCCCTCACCGCTTTCCTGTTTGATCTGACGGGGATAATGCTCATAATGGGTGTAGCCCTGGCCTTCATCAGAGGGATGGGAGACCGCCGGATGTCCGGGGTTCCGGGTCAGGACAGGGTCGCCCTCGGGCTCATCGGAGCGGTTGTCCTGGTCGGTTTTGTGCTCGAAGGGATGAGGATTGCCATGACCGGGTCGCCGGCGGGTTCGGCCTATGCCTTTCTGGGATATGCGATCAGCAGGACCTTTGAGCCCGGCTCTTCCTCTCTCACGAGCGCTTACGGGTACGTCTGGTATGTGCATGCGGTGTTCACCGGCGGGTTGATCGCCTATCTCCCGTTCAGCCGGTTGCTTCATGTCATCATCGCCCCCTGGGTGCTGGCGAGCAGGGAAGAACATTAGGTGGGTTCTTCGGAAGCAAACGTGTGGACCGTTCAAGGTAGAATATGGAAAGCAAAATCAAGGAATCCTTGCTGCAGATCGTCGGTCCGGAGAGCTATACGGACAACCTGATCGACCTGGTCTCCTACTCCTACGACGCCTCTGAGCACTCCCACCGGCCTCTCTGCGGTATCTGGCCCGGAAGCGCCGAGCAGGTTTCGGAGATCCTGAAACGGGCCAACCAGGAACGGATCCCCGTGATCCCCAGGGGGGCCGGAACCGGCCTGTCCGGGATGGCGGTCCCGGCCAGGGGCGGCATCGTGCTGGATCTCAGCCGCATGAACAAGATCCTCGATCTCCGCATCGAGGATCGTCTGGCCGTCGTACAGCCGGGGGTCGTTTATGCCGCACTGGAACAGGCCCTGCTTCCCTACGGGTTCTTTTTCCCTCCCGACCCCGCGAGCGGCAAGGTCTGCACGCTGGGGGGGAATGTGGCCACCAATGCCGGAGGCGTGAAGGGGGCAAAGTACGGAACGACCCGCGACTATGTGCTGGGGCTTCAGGTCGTCCTTCCGGACGGTCGGATCATGAGGACAGGGAGCCGGACGATGAAATGTGTCTCCGGGTACGATCTCACCAAGCTGTTCGTGGGGTCGGAGGGGACCCTGGGGGTGATCACGGAGATCACCCTGAAGATCAACCCCAAGCCCACCGCGGCGAGCACCGCCCTGGCCACCTTCGACGACCTGGGGGATGCGGGCCGTGCCGTGAGTGCGATCGTGCAGAGCGGGATCCTTCCGAGCGTCCTGGAAATCCTGGGCAGGGAAACCCTTCTGGCGATCAACCGCAACACGGACCTCAAACTTCCGGAGGCCGATGCCATGCTGCTGGCGGAAACGGACGGCTACACCCGGGAGGAGACGGATTTCCAGATGCGCAAGATCCTGGAGATCTTCCGCGAGCACGGGGCCAGGGAGGTCAAGGAGGCGAAGAGCGGCGACGAAGCCGCCGACCTCTGGAAGGCCAGGAAGTCGGCGTACGCCGTCCTTGCCAGGATCAAGACCCATTTCGTCCTTGAGGATGTGACGGTGCCCATGGCCAAAGTGGCGGATCTCCTCATGGGTGTGAATGCGATTGCCGCAAGGCATGACCTGCAGATTGCGGCATACGGACACGCCGGCGACGGGAACCTGCATCCCCAGATCCTGTTCGACGGCTACGATCCCGCTCAGGTGAAGAGGATGGAGGCTGCGAGCGGGGAGTTGTTCAAACTGGCGATTGAGCTGGGGGGCACCCTTACCGGGGAACACGGCATCGGACTCTCCAAGGCCCCCTACATGACGCTGGAGCACGATGCGGTAGCCATGGACGTGATGCGTTCGTTGAAGAGGATGTTCGACCCGAACAACATCCTGAACCCGGGCAAGATGGCCCTGGATGATTGATATCGGTCATTGGGCCTTGACGGGCTCAAGAAGGTTTCAGGTTTCGGTGTTCAGGTGTCAGGAAATGGATGGAACCGGGCTGACACCCGAAACCTGACCCCTGACCCCGTAAAGTTTCCTGTTCGATCAACCGGCCTCGGCCAGCGGCTGGGCTGACTTTTGACCGGGCTTTCGAAGTGATCAAAGAAACAGAAGGACAAATATGGAACCCAAGTATGATTTCGGGAGGAAATACCGGGAGCTGATTCTTCAATGCTCGCGGTGCGGATTCTGCCAGGCGGTATGCCCGGTCTACGGGGCCACTCTCCGTCCCGCCTACAACTCAAGGGGAAAGATGCTTCTCCTCAAGGAGGTGATGGACGGGAAGATACCCCTGAACGATGAGTTGATCGAAACCCTTTTTCAATGCACGACCTGCGCGAGCTGCGAAAAGAACTGTCCGTCCGGGGTGAAGGTGCCGGAGATCATCAAGCAGGTCAGGAAGGATATGGTCCACATCGGCTCGTGCCATCCGGCATTCAAGGGGATGAACGAGGTGCTCCGGAAGGGCACCAACATCTATGCCGAAGACGAACCGGTGGATTTCGGGAGGGAGCGAAATCGCAAGGCCCGGTACGTTTTCTTCATCGGCTGTGTCGGATCTTACCGCGAAGAGGAGTCCACGGCCGCCACACTGGATCTGCTGGATCGGCTGAAGGTGGACTACACCCTGATCGACGAGGTCTGCTGCAGCGGCGTGCTCGAGGATGTGGGCTTCCAGCTCAACGAAGGACTGGCTCGAAAGAATCTCGATCTGATCGCGGCCGCGGAAGCCAAAACGGTCATTACCGGATGCCCTTACTGCTATCGCACCTTTCGAAACAGGCCGCAGTACGGAGAGCTCGAAAAAAAGGGGATTCGGGTCATCCACGTCACCCAGTTCCTGAAGGACTTCGACCTGGGTGTGAAGACCGACAAGAGGGTGACCTACCACGATCCATGCGATCTCGGAAGGCACTGCGGGATCTACGAGGAGCCCAGGGAGACGATTCGAAAGATCGCTCCGAACTTTGTGGAGATGCCGCACAACCGTGCGGACGCCCTCTGCTGCGGCGCGGGCGGGGGGGTGCGGGGCGCCTATCCCAAGAATTCGTTGGCCATGGCCCGCCGCAGGCTTGAGGATGCCGAGGCGGTCCACGCGGAAGTGATCCTGACGGAGTGCAATTCCTGTGTGCATAACCTCACGAACGCGAAGCTGAGAAAACAGAAATTCAGGATCTACAACACGACGCAGTTCATCAACGAGTTGATGGAGAAGAAGGAAAAGGATGAATAAGGAGGCGGAACCATGGACATTCAGGGATACAACATGCCGGACGAGCTGTACTACGAGGAGAATCACTTCTGGGTGAAGGAGGAGGGCGATCTGCTGGTCATGGGAATGGACGACTTTGCCCAGAAGATGGCCGGCGAAATCGTCTATGTGCAGCTTCCGGACGAAGGGAAGGCCATTCAGGCGGGGAAGAAATTCGCCAAGATCGAATCCGGCAAATGGCTGGGGAAGGTCTATGCGCCGGTGAACGGCGAAATCGCCGCCGTCAACGAGGAGCTCGAGAACAATCCGGGCCTTATCAACGAGGACTGCTATGGAAAAGGATGGCTGTATAAGATCAAACCCGAGGACAAGGGGGAACTGTCCAAGCTGATCCGCGGCCCCCAGGCCGTCGAGAAATGGGTCCTCGCGGATATCGAGAAGTACGCACAGAAGTGAAGAAGTGGGTGATTAGGGAGGAAGCAGTAAGCAGTCTAACCAGGGATCAGGTGATCATAAAGCCGGCGATCGGAAGCAGTGGTGGAGGAGTGAGATCTTCCCAGGCCCTGTGACCGGTGACCGATGAAAATTGATCCATGATCCATGATCCATGTCTATGGCAAACCAGGACTACACCGTAAGACAGATCCTCCAGATGGGCGCCTGCACCGGCTGCGGGTATTGCGTGGACGTCTGCCCGGCCGTCAGCGCATCCGGCCGGGGTGAACTCTCCGCCCTCTATCGAATGAAGGGCCTCAAGGAGCTCCTGAGGGCGAGGACGGGTCTCTTCAGGAGGCTTCTGGGAAAGAAGAACCCTTCGGAAGAGGAGTTGAAGGCCTTCGGCGAGACCGTTTTCCGGTGCACCCTCTGCGGCAACTGCCAGGAGGTCTGCCCTTCCGGCATCCACTTGAAGGATCTCTGGACATCGATCCGCCAGGACCTGGTCCATTCCGGTTCCTACCCGGCAAAGATCGACATGATCCGGGACAACCTGAAAGAGAGCTACAATGTCTTTGCCGAGGACAACGAGGAACGGTGCGACTGGGTGGAGGATGTGTCGGATGCACCGGACCACGGTTATGTGAAGGACCGTGCGGAGATCGTCTATTTCACCGGTTGCGTGGCCTCCTATTTCCCGCTTGCCCAGAAGATCCCCGTCGCCCTGGCCGAGGTCCTGGATGTCTCCGGCGTGGACTTCACGCTCCTGGGACAGGAGGAATGGTGCTGCGGTTTTCCGCTGGTGGGGGCAGGGCTGCGGGAATTTCTCCAGACCTTCATCGACCACAATATCGATGCGGTGCGGTCCAGAGGCGCAAAACGGGTGGTCTTTGCCTGTCCTTCCTGTTTTCAGATGTGGAGGGAGCACTACCCACGGGAATTCCCCATCTCCCATGCATCGCAGCTCCTGGAGGAGCTCGTGAAGGCCGGGAGGGTGCCGTTCAAGGAGCTTGACCTGACCGTCACCTACCATGATCCATGCGACCTGGGGCGCGGTGCCAGGGTGTTTGAGGAGCCGAGGGACCTGATCCGCTCCATCCCGGGGGTGAAGCTGGTGGAGCTTCCCCGCAATCGCGAGGATTGCCAGTGCTGCGGGGGAGGGGGCAACCTTGAGATGATCGACGGAAAGCTCTCCTCCGAGATCGCGAAGCGGAAGATCGATGAGGTGATCGGCACCGGTGCAAAGGCGGTGGTGACCTCCTGCCAGCAGTGCGTGAGGACCATGACGACTTTCGTGAAGCGGAACAAGGTCCCCATCGAGGTGATGGACATCGCCCAGCTCGTACGCAAGGCGTTGAAGCGCTGACTCAACCGTTTTCTCGATAGCCCCGGGCTGAAACGGAGATGGGGGTTGTGTGGCCGAACAGGATGTCTTCATCAACTCCGGCGATCTGAAACTCGAAGCCCTGCTGGAAGATCTCCCGGGCGACAAGGGTGTCGTCGCCACCCACCCCCATCCCCTTTATGGCGGGGAGATGCACAACCACGTGGTGGAAGCGGTCGTGGAGGCTTACCGCAACAGGGGCTACAGCACCCTCCGTTTCAATTTCCGGGGCGTGGGGAAGAGCGGGGGATCTCATGACCAGGGCAGGGGGGAGCAGAGGGACGTCGAGTCCGCCCTGGCGTACATGTGCTCTCTCGGAAAGAATCGACTGGACCTGGCCGGCTACTCCTTCGGCGCCTGGGTCAATGCACTGGGAATCGACAGGTTCGAACAGGCTCGCAGGATCGTCATGGTCTCCCCTCCGGTCAGCTTCATGGATTTCGGTTTTCTCCGGCCGAACCCCAAGATCCGTCTGATCGTCACGGGCTCGCGCGACGACATCGCCGACCCAAGCACGATCGATCGTCTTCGCGCGGGTTGGGGGCCCGAAGCGCTTCTGCGTGTCATCCCGAACGCGGATCACTTCTATGGAGGAAAGATCAGAGAGCTCCAGTCCGTCATCACCGATTTTCTGGACCGGGAGGTCTAGCCGTGAACCGGGGCTGTTGGACCTGGATGACGGGCGCAGCCGGGAAAACATGTTCCGGAAGAATGGAATGATGGAACCATGGAAGAATGGGTTTCAAAGCAGAAAGGGATCTTGCAGCGGTCCATCTTGTTTTTCTCCTCCAATATTCCACCATTCCAACGTTCCGATGTTCCGATTGGTCCGCGCCATGAACTTCACCCCCCCCGGCTGCACCGAAGCCGGCCCTTCTCGTTTCGGATTCTCACACGTGCGTCTATCCGACCATGGGGGCTGTCGATCCTGGCAGCCCTTATCCTCTTCTCAGACGCTGCGGCGCAGGCATCCTCGCGGCGGACACCGATCGTTGTGGCGGTTGAGAAGGTCGGCCCTGCGGTGGTGAACATCAGCACCACGGTGACGGAGCGGGTAAATCCGTTCTTTCCCTTTCATGGGGAGGAGTTCTTCAGGGATTTCTTCCCGGAGATGTTCTCTCAGCAGTACACCCGGTCGAGTCTCGGCTCGGGGCTGATCATCGACGGCGAAAAGGGCCATGCGGTCACGAATCACCATGTGGTGGCAAGGGCTACCGAGATCAAGATCATCACCGCCGATCAGAAAGAGTACAAGGCCAAGGTGATCGGATCGGATCCGCGCTCCGACCTCGCCGTACTGCGGATCGAAAAGGATCATAGACTGCCGGAGGTTCCGCTGGGCAAGTCGGATGACCTCATGATCGGAGAGACGGTGATCGCCATCGGCAATCCCTTCGGACTGTCCCATACCGTGACGACCGGCGTCATCAGCGCCATGGATCGTTCCGTCCGGGCGGAGGACCAGGTCTATCGCAACTTCATCCAGACCGACGCCTCCATCAATCCGGGGAACAGCGGCGGGCCTCTCCTCAACATCGACGGCGAGGTGATCGGCATCAACACGGCCATCTACCAGAAGGCCCAGGGGATCGGCTTTGCCATCCCGGTCGACAAGGTGCGCCGTGTCGTCCATGAGTTGCTGAGGTCCGGAGAGGTTCGTATCCCCTGGCTCGGATTGGACGTCCAGGAGCTTACGCCTGACCTGAAGAAGGCGTTCCAGCTGAACGAACACTCCGGGGGCATCCTGGTGAGCGATATCGCCCAAGGCAGCCCGGCTGAACAGACCGACCTGAAACGGGGCGATGTGTTGACGAAGATCGAGAATCTTCCCTTGAAGGAGGTCTCGGATTACAGGGACGCCCTTGCCGAGTTCACGCCGGGCGAGCCGCTCCGCTTGACCATCCTCCGCCGGGGGCAGGAGCGTTCCATCTCGATCCAGCCGGGTGTCTTCCCTCCCGGGAGGGCGATCGAAACCGTGTTCAGGCGCACGGGGATCCTGGTTTCGGATGCGGATCCGAAGACCATCCGGGAGTACGGACTGAAAGGAGGAGGGGTCGTCATCGAGAAGGTGCGCAAGGATTCCGAGGCCGGCAGGATCGGGCTTCAGTCCGGTGACCTGGTCCTGAAAATAAACGATTTCCCCGTCCCGAATCTGGAGGAGTTCAAGAATGCGGTGAGCCGCTCCCACCATCTGCCGTCGATCACCCTGCTGGTGCGCCGCGGCCCGTACGGCTATTCATTGACGCTGCGGTTCTAGAGATCGATGCAGGATGCAGGATCCAAGATGCAGGGTGAAATAGAGAAGATGAGAACGTGAGAGGTCTTGTGCTGATTCTCTGAACTTCTCATCTTTTTGGTTCACATCTTTTGCAGCTTGTAGCCTGGATCCTCCATCCTGGATCCTGTATCCTTTTCACACCGGTACTTCCACCATAAACGCGCATCCCGTGTCCTGCCCCTTGCTTTCCACCCAGATTTTCCCTCCGTGCGCCTCCACCGCCATCTTGCAGAAGGTGAGGCCGAGCCCGCTGGTCCCTACGGTCACCCCCGCCTTCTTCATGCTGACCTGCTCGAACTTGTTGAAGATCCTGTCATGATACTCGGGTTCCAGCCCTGGCCCCGTGTCTGCCACCCGAATGCGCAACCGACCCTTTTCGGGCATCCTCTCCACGGATCCTTCGACCGTGCCTCCGGAGGGCGTATGCCGGAGGGCGTTGCTCAGGAGATTGGAGACCACTCTGCCGATCAGGTTTTGGTCGATCCTGACGGGCGGGACCGTCCCGTGGATATGGAACGAGAGATGGATCCCTTTGAGCGTCGCCCTTGGAGTGAACTGGTCTACGATCTCTTTGACCATCGGGGGTATTTCCGTCTTCTTCTTGTCCGGCTTCAGCTTCGCCTCTTCCATCCGGTGAACGTCCAGGAGGCTCTGGATCTGCTGATTGAGATCATGGCACTGGCTGAGGCAGGTCTCGAGGAACTGGCCCTGCTTTTCGGAGAAGCCCTGTTTATCCATCAGGACCAACTGGATGGCGCCGGAAATGGCCATGAGGGGGTTGTTGAGGTCGTGGATGACCATGTGGGTCAGACCTTCCTTGGCCTTCTGCAGCTCCCGCAGCTGGGCATTCATTTCCGCAAGCTCCGAATAGCTTTTCCGGAGGTCATCGTGGTAGGTCTTGATCCTCAGCAGGGATTTTACCCTTAGAAAAAGCTCGGTCTGATCCACCGGCTTGCTGATGAAGTCATCCGCCCCCGCCTCCAGTGCGCGGATGCGATGTTCTCTCTCTCTCAGGGCCGTCACCATGACAATCGGGATGATACGGGTCTTCTCGTCCCCCTTGATCCGCCTGCACACCTCGAACCCGTCGAGCCCCGGCATCATGACATCCAGCAGGACCAGATCCGGTTCATGGAGAGCCACCCGCTTCAGCGCTTCCTCACCGTTGGCGGCCTCCTGGATCTTGTATCTTTCCAAGGACAGCATGGCCTTGAGGAGTTTGATGTTCCGTTCTTCGTCGTCCACCACCAGTATGTTTGGGCTTTTCATAACCGCTCCCCTGTTTCTTTCAGCCTTGAGGTGAATCAGAGCCGGGTCCTTCGGCCCGGAGTCAAACGGCAGTCGTTTTCCCCCGCTTTGAAAAGGGAATAACGACACGGAACATGCTTCCTTTCCCTTCTCCTTCACTCTCCGCCCAGACCTTCCCCCCATGCAGTTCCGTGAAGCTTCTGGTCAGCGCCAAA
This sequence comes from Deltaproteobacteria bacterium, assembly GCA_020060215.1. Next base: position 145,434 of record JAGVAP010000009.1, read on the forward strand.
CCAAGCCCCGAACCCTTGTACTTTCTGCTGGCGGAGCTTTCCACCTGCTCGAAAGGGTCGAAGATCTTTTCCAGGTACTTCCGATCGATGCCGATTCCCGTATCGGACACGGTGATCTCGATGCACTCGCCCCGCAAGCCTGTGAGACCTTCCTTCATCCGGGGCGAGGCAGAGTCCTGCACGTTCGCTGCGGCCTTCCGGAGGGCGGTGAGATGAACCGCTCCGCCTTCGGGCGTAAACTTTACAGCGTTGGAGAGGAGGTTCTGCACCACCTGCCTGATCTTCCTTTCATCGGCAACGATCACCGCCGGCAGTTCCCCAAGATCCCAGGTCAGCCGGACCGCACCGCTCGTTGCGTCTTGCCGGGCCGCCAACAGAGTGTCTTCCAGCAGACGTTTCAGGTCCACCTCCGAGCGGTCCAGGCGAAGCCTCCCTTTTTCCATGTGGATCAGGTCCAGCATGGAGCTGATCAGGGAGAGAAGATGGTTGCCGCTCTGCAGGACATACTCCAGGTACTCCTTTTGCTGGTCGCTGATCCGGCCGGCGCGGTCATCCGTCAACAGTTGAGTGAACCCGATGATATGGTTCAGGGGGGTTCGCAGTTCATGGCTCATGTTGGCGAGGAACTCGCTCTTGGCGGCGCTGGCCGCCTCGGCCGCCCTCTTGGACACGGCGAGCTTCTCCTTCTCCTGCATGAGTTCCTGCTGTTTCTGTTCCATCTTCTTGCGAAACATGGTCCGTACCGATTCATAGGAATAGGAGCAGCCGCAAAGCATGAGATACACCAGGCTGAACCTCCCGAGAAAGCTGCTGTCGAACGGTACAGGGGGAGGGGAAAGAGTGAAGTAGGCGACGATCAGCATGGAAATGCCGAAAAGGGTCAGAGAGAAGAGAAGCCCTTCCTTCTTTCCCAGCAGGAAGAAGCAGGTGACGGGATAGACGTACAGCCAGAGGGCTTCATGACCATGGGGTGGGGAGATGAAGAAGACATAGGCCAGCATGAGGCCGCCGAGCACGAGATTCGCCCTGAAGACGTTTTTCGCTTCCCTGATGGAGCGCAGCTGGAAGGGGGCCATGGCCATGCTGACCCCCAGGGGCAGGATGACCAGCCCTGACGTGAAAACGCCTGCGGTCAGATGATAGATGGAGAAACCGAATAGCGCCGGGACGCTGATGAATGCCACGAGGAGGGCCATGAGCCTTCGGCTGCGTTCTTCGAGGTCGAGCCTGTTGAACCCCATGGACAAGCTGATCCTCTCCAGGACCCCTTGGGGAGGCCTCTCCTGGCTCTTCCTGCGCCCCTCTTCCTGTCTCGGCGCGGCGGGGAGGGTATCCGACGATGCCATCTCAATCGCTCTCGGCGCTCTTCATCCTCTTCCCTGCGAGAAAAGCCTCAATGGAGGTGGTGAAGTTTCTCGTGTCGATCGGCTTGGGAATGTATCCCGTGCATCCTGCAGCAAGGGCCTTCTCTTCGTCCCCCTGCATGGCGTAAGAGGTCAACGCTACAACCGGTATGTCTTTGAGTCTTTCATCCTTCTTGATCAGGCGGGTTGCAGCGAGCCCGTCCATCCCCGGCAACTGGATGTCCATCAGGATCAGGTCCGGCCGCTCCTGCTGGGCCAGCTGAAGACCCGTTTCCGCATTGCCCGCCTTGATGACGTCAAATGGGCTGACGCTCAGGAGCGCGACCACCAGCTTCATGTTCAGCTCGTTGTCTTCGATCACCAGTATTTTCTTGCGGTCCATGTTACATCACCTTCTTTCGGCCAACTGCATTTGCGTTAGAAACGGAACGGCAAAAACGAACCTGCTTCCCTTCCCTTCGCCTCCGCTCTCCGCCCAGATCTTCCCGCCATGGAGCTCCACGAATTTTCTGGTCAGGGAGAGCCCCAGTCCTGTGCCCCTGTATTGGCGGCTTGCAGAGGAGTCCGCCTGTTCGAAGGGGTCGAAAATCCTCTCCAGGTCCTCCGCAGCGATGCCGATGCCCGTATCCGAAACCATGAAGGCCACCAGATCTCCGCTCTTCGAGCCCCACTCGGTCATCCTTTCGGGGATGGGGAATTCCGTTCCCCCGGTTCTCCTCAGGCATCCATGGCCGGCGGAGAGCTGGAAAGCGCTGACATGGACGGCGCCTCGATCCGGGGTGAACTTCACCGCGTTGGAAAGCAGGTTATACATGACCTGCTTCAGTTTTCTCTCGTCGGCGACGATCGTCTCGGGCGCCTCGGCGTCGGAAACGGTGAAGCAAATGCCGTGCTTCATCGCCCTTTCCTTCACCATGACCAGCGATTTCTCCAGGAGAGATCTGAGGTTCACCTCCGAGAGCTCGATATGTAGCTTCCCGGCTTCCACCTTCGAGAGATCCAGGATGTCATTGATCAGAGAGAGCAGGTGCTGACTGCTCGCCAGCACGTCCCGGAGGTACTCTTCCTGGGACGGGTTCAAGTCGCCCACCCTCCTGTCCACGATCAGCTCGGTAAAGCCGATGATATGATTGAGGGGGGTTCTCAGTTCGTGGCTCATGTTGGCGAGGAATTCGCTCTTGGCCTTGCTCGCCGATTCCGAGGCGGCCTGCGCCATCCTGAGTTCCCGGTGCGCCTTTTCCAGCCGGTCCATCATGCGATTGAAATCCATGCACATGGTGTCCAACTCATCGACCGTCCGGCCACTCGGGTTCTCAAGCCGGACGTCCACCCTCGTTCGGAGATCCGCCTCCTCCTTTCCCACTCTTCGGAGCGCAAGCACGAGTGTGTTGATCTTCTCGAACACCCTGCGCCTCAGCGTCCAGAGGAAGACCAGACAAATGATGCCCGAGATCAGGAAGGGGATGAGGTTGTTCACCATCGTAATCCTCTGATGATGGCGGAAAGGGAGCGCATCGAGCGCTACGGCGAACGAGCCGACCGCTTCGCCGGAGGGGTCCAGGAGGTCCACGCTGGAGATGACATACGGCTGTCCATTGATGTGGATGAGACCGTTCCGGGGTGCTGGAAGAGGTTCGCCGGCAAGGGTGGTCAAGATGGGGGTGTTCGAACGGTCATAGAAGATGACTTCGGCGTTGGCGACCTTCGAGATCTTTCTTGCCAGTTCCATGTTGCCGTTGATGAGTTTCACGAGGACGACGTAGGCGTACACGTCACCGGTATCATGTTTGATGTGGATCACCGATTGGAAGGCCAGGGCGGGCCGTCCCCTTTGCACCTCGACGGATCCTTGTCTTTCCAGTTGGACCACCTCCGGCGGAATCCTCTCGATCCCCACCCTCTCCAGGCCGTTCTGCAGGAGGGGGGAATAGACCTCTTGACCTCCTTTCTGCACGACACCGCCGCTCGAGGCCAGGATCCTGCGATCCTCATCATAGAGGAGAGCAAAATCGAGATTATGCAATCGAGTGATGGTGTTGAGCATGATGGAAACGGGGGCTATCTTGTCGTAATCCAGGAAGTCTGCATACTTCTGTCCCTGTTCCCTGACGGATTCGGAGATGATGGCCAACCTCTCCAGTTGGTTGTCCCGAATGGAGCCGGATACCCGCATTCGGTGTTCGACCTCGCTGGAGATGTTTTCTTCAACATTCCGGTACTCATGATAGGTCGAAAAGACCCCGTTCCCGACGATCGCCGCCAGCAGCAGGATGCTCAGGAAGACGATTCTTCGTCGGATCATCCTGCCCGGCATGAGGGTGTCGCCCGTATGCTCCAGCGTTGCACTTCTTCTCAACTTGCGTTGCCTGTATGCTTGAGACGGTTTTTTTCCGAGCAGATGCTCGATACCCGATGCCGTTGCCGAGCCTCTGGCGAGAGTGGAACCGGTTCACCTGCCGCCCAGGGGCGACAGAGTGGACGTGACCGCTCTTTCTTCCACCGGGAAGCCTTCCACCTTCCACCTCTCTATACCCCCTTTGAGCACCCCTTGCACCTGATACCCCTTGTCGATGAGAAATTTCCCGGCGGAAGGGGATTGCTTCATCGCCCAGTCCGTGATGATGATCTTGCGGTCCCTGGGGATCTCGGTGCAGCGGTCTGCCAGGTGCACCAGAGGACAGTGAAAGGATCCCCGGATAAACGAATTCTCATGACTGAAGTCCAGCGGGCGAACGTCCAGGACATAGATGGACCGGTCCTTCACTGCGTTGCTCACCTCTGTCGGGGAAAACTTCTCGACCGGTATCTCCTGCCATTTTTTGTTCTCGGTCATGGGGTAGTTGAACTGGTGCCATTCCGGTATGCCGCCGATGAATGCATAAACGCTGGTGTAGCCCCTTTTCACCGCAACACTTGCGGCCCTGGCGGCGTAGGGTCACCTGTAGCCCATGCAGTAGAAGATGAGCGGGGTCTCCTTGTCCTTGGGCAGCCTGTCGGTCTCCTGCATTTCCGTGATCGGGATATTGATGGAACCGCTGATGTGCTGCATTTCATATTCGATTCTGCTGAGCACGTGGATCGCGACCGTCTTCCCGCCCTCGAGCATATCCTTGACCTCTGGCGCAGTCACCTTTTTCCACTTCTCCTCCTGGGCCTCGACCGGAGCCGCTGCCGCAAGGGCAGCGATGATCGCGGCCGTGCAGATCCATCTGTTCATCGCGTTTTCTCCTTCAAACTTCGTCAAGGTAGAGGTTTCAGGTTTCAGTGTTCAGGTGTCAGGAAACCGATGGACTACCGGGCTGACACCCGAAACCTGACACCTGACACCCTGTAAGAGTCTCCTCCTCGATCAGTCGATTTCTGCCCTCTGGTCTCCTCATTCGATGTCCGATGTTGGATGTTGGATGTTCGATGTTCGTCCTGGTCTACCGTCCTTCTGTTCTTCTTCCGGAATCGGTATGACGACCGTAAATGTACTGCCTCTTCCTTCTCCCTCACTCTCGGCCCATACCTTTCCCCCATGGAGTTCCACCAGGCTTCGGGTCAGGGGAAGACCAAGACCGGTGCCGCTATTTCTCCTGGCGGCCGACTTCTCCAACTGCTCAAACGGCCCAAAGATTCTCTCCAGGTTGCCGGGTCCGATCCCGATCCCGCCGTCCTGAACGGCAATGACCAGGGCCTTCGGCTGGTCTTCCGGAGAACACTCTCTCGCCGTCAGGTGGACCCTCCCTCCACGGGGTGTAAACTTCACCGCGTTGGAGAGAAGATTTTGCATCACCTGCATGAGTTTCTTTTCATCGACACGGACCACCTCCGGCATCCCGGCCGTATCCAGGGTGAGGCGAATGGCCTTGTTCAGCGCATCCTCCCGGACCGAGTCCATGCTGGTCTCGAGAAAGGCGTTCAGGTTCACCTCCGAGATGTTCAGCCTGCGTCTCCCTGACTCCATCTCCGTGAGATCCAGGATGTCGCTGATGAGCGAGAGGAGGTGTTTTCCGCTCTTCAGGACATGGTCCAGGTATTCCTTCTGTTGTTCGTTGATCTCACCGAACCTGGGGTCCGTGAGCAGCTGGGTGAACCCGATAATGTGATTCAGAGGCGTCCTCAATTCATGGCTCATGTTGGCAAGAAACTCGCTCTTGGCTGCGCTGGCCGTCTCGGCCGCCTGTTTGGCCCTGGCCAGCTTCTCCTTTTCCTCGACGAGTTCCCTCTGCTTTCGCTCCATCTTCTGCCGGAAGAGGGTTCGGACCGACTCGTAGGAGTAGGCGCATCCGCACAGGAGCAGATAGACCAGGGTGAACCTCGTCACGAAACCGCGGTCGAACCGCAGAATCCCAAGCAGGGGGTCGGAGATCGCGAACACGAGCAACATGGAGATCCCGAGGAGCAGCGAACCGATCAGTCCTTCCCGCTTACCGAGCTGAAAAAAACAGGGCACCGGATACAGAAAAAACCACAAGGCCTGGTGCCCATGGGGTGCGGCGATGTAGAAAAGGTGCAGGAACATCAATCCCGCCAGCAGGAGATTGATGCGGTAAAGGTTCGAAGCATCCTTCACAAACCGCAGCTGAAGGGGAAGAAAACTGAAACTGATGGCCACGGGCAGCACGATCAGGGCCGTTGTGAAAAGCCCTTTCCCCGTGTAGTACAGACAGGCGCCGAGGAGTGCAGGCGTGATGATCATCACCACCAGAACTGCGACCAGACGTCTGCTTCTCTCTTCGAGGTCGAGCTTCGCGAACCCCATCGCGGTGCCGATCCGGTCCAGAATCCCGTCCGGATACCGGCCCAGCAGAAGAACCGGTGGGGGGGAGAAGGGGGGGCTGCTCTGCATGGGTTCCCCGGCTGTGGGAGATGGATTCATGATCCCCTATTCGGCGCTTTCGGTGCTCCCTTCCACAGGACCGCCGCGGAGGAATCCCTCGACGAAGTCGATGAATTTCCGCGTATCGATCGGCTTGGGTATGTAGCCCGTGCAGCCTGCGGCGATCGCCTTTTCCTCGTCTCCCTGCATGGCATACGAGGTCAATGCAATGACGGGTATGTGCTTCAGGGTTTCGTCGTTTCGGATGAAGCGTGTAGCGGTGAGACCGTCCATTCCCGGTAGCTGGATGTCCATCAGGATGAGATCGGGGATCTCCCCGCGAGCCATTTGGAGGCCCGTCTCCGCATTGGGGGCCTTGAGTACCTGAAAGTGGCTGATGCTCAGCAGCGCAGCAACCAATTTCATGTTCAGCTCGTTGTCCTCGATGACAAGTACCCTTTTGCCTTCCATCATTTCCCCCTTTGTTCAGGAGCGGGTTCACTGGGGATCAGCAGAACGAAAGTGCTTCCCTTTCCTTCGCCTTCGCTTTCGGCCCAGATCTTCCCGCCGTGGAGCTCCACGAATCTCCTGGTCAGCGACAGACCAAGACCGGTCCCTTTGTACTTTCGCCCGACCGATGAGTCGACCTGCTCAAAAGGGGCGAAGATCCTCTCCAGATCCTCCTTCTTAATCCCGATTCCTGTGTCCGACACACAGATCCGGATATGATCGGCCGCGAGGCTTTGCTCCCGATGATCACCGGTGCTCGAGTCATGGGTTGAAGAGATGAAACTTGTACCCACATGGACCGCTCCGCCGTCCGGTGTGAATTTCACGGCGTTGGAGAGCAGGTTGTACATGACCTGCTTCAGCTTTCGTTCATCGACCCTGATCCGTTCGGGGATGGAGTCGTAATCCAGGGCGAGCCGGATCTGGTGTTTCATCGCCGTTTCCTTCACCATCACCAGCGAGCTCTCCAGGAGTGATCGGATATTCACTTCCGAGGCTTCGAGCGCCATCTTTCCCGCTTCCACCTTGGAGAGGTCCAGGATATCGTTGATCAGGGAGAGGAGATGCCTGCTGCTGCCCAGCACGTCACGGAGATACTCCTCCTGGTCCTGGTTCAGGTCTCCGACCCGCTTGTCGGTCACCAGCTCCGTGAAGCCGATCACATGGTTCAGCGGCGTCCTCAGTTCGTGGCTCATGTTCGCCAGAAACTCGCTCTTTGCCCGGTTGGCCTGCTCGGCTGCATCCCTTGCGCGCAACGCCTCGGCCTGAGCCACTTCACGCTGACGGATCTCGATTCGCAACGCCTCGTTGATGCGCGCGATGTTATCGGTGCGCTCCCTGACCCGCATCTCCAGCTCCTCGTTGGCACGCTGCAGGGCTTCCTCCGCCTCCTTACGGTCCGTGATATCCATGGCAATCTGGAGCCGGACCATGCGGTTCCTGTCCCAGGTGACGGCGCGGGCGTGGTAGACGTACCATCTCCCGGTAACCGGATTGGTGCCTTCCCAGGTGAGCAGACCCGCAGGCCTGCCATCGCCCTCAAGCAGTTTGTAGTTCGCGCAGTCTTCACAGGGAGCGGACCTTCCTCGGACCGCCTTCCAGCAGGGCTGGCCGATCATGCCGCTGCCGCCGGTGCTTTCACGCATCCGCCGGTTCACAAAGAGGACTTCATAGGTCCGCAGGTCCGCCACGTAGACATCGGCATCGATCCCCTCCAGGACCTTCACAAACCGCTCATGGGAATCCAGGAGCGCCCTCTCCGCCCTCTCCCGTTCCACGATCTGCTGCTGGAGGTATTCGACCGCCTTCTGCAGGGCCGCCGTCCTCTCTTCGACCCGCTGCTCCAGTTCGTCGCGGGTCCGCTGAAGGGCCTCTTCGGTGGCCCTCAGCTCGGAGACCTTTTCCTCCAACTGATCGTTCTTATGCTCGAGTTTTCTCTGGATTCCCGCCCTCACGACCTCGAAGAAGAAGGCCAGGAGCGTGACGATGGTGTAGGAGATCAGGAACCTGAAATGGAAAGCCGAATCATATTTTGCAGCCCACGGGAGCTCCCTGAAAGAGATCTGAAGCGCAAGGGCGCAGAGCACGAACAGGATGCTCAGGAGGGCCCCCGTTCTGGCCCCGAGGAGGAAGGCGGAGAACAAGGGCAGGGTATAGAACCAGGTATGGCCTGCGTTGTTCACGCCCCCCGTGATGAACAACAGGGTGAAAAGTCCGCCCGTCGAGATGGTCCCGAGCAGGGCGGGGACCCGGATCTTGCCCGTTTTCTTTTGGTAGAGAAACAAAGATAGCAGGACAAGGGCTGCAAAGAAAGAGACCGTCGAGAGGGTGAGCTCTTCCGCTCGGAAGGCGACCACTCCAAGGATGGATACGGTCACAACGGCAATCAGCGTGAAGACGTCCATCAGGAGCACCTTGCGCACGCGCTCCACGTCCTCTTCGAAATCCATTCCGCCCGTCACGACCGTGTCTACGAGATTTCTGAAATCAGGGAACGGCATCTCCTTGGCCTGTTGAGTGATGAGATAGGGTCGGGCATGATTCACCCTCGTATCTCTTCTGAACCCGTTGCAGAAGCATGCAAGAGAACGGCCAATTCGGCAGGTCCTATTTTTTTGTGTCTTATTTCAGGTGCTTGATGCTCTTTCTCCTGCAGCCGCCGACCCTTTTCGACAAAAGAATGACGCACCTTCCCCCTTACTCCATCTCCCCCTTCTCCATGACGCTGCGGACGTACTCCACCGCATTCCTGAAGATCCGGAGTCCCTGGCCTTCGCGCTCGAGGAGCTTGCCCTCACGCGAGAGCCGCTCCTTTTTCCGGTTCCAGGCGGGATGGTGGGTGGGGTGATGATGTGCTTCCGGGTGGGGCATGAGACCGAAGATGCGGCCGGTGGGATCGCAGATCCCCGCAATGTCCTCCAGGGATCCGTTGGGGTTCTCAGGCCATCTTCCTCCTGCCCGGTTCCCCTCTTCATCCGCGTAATGCATCACGATCTGCCCCCCTTCCACCAGTGCCCGGATATCGTCTCCCGATGCGAAAAACTTGCCTTCCCCGTGCCTTACCGGAAGTGCGATGCGGTCGAGCCCCCTGGTGAAGATAGAGGGAGAGTCCGGGTTCACCTTCAGTGTCACCCAGGTATCGAGGAAGTTTCCGGAGTCGTTGGCGATGAGGGCGACCTTGCGTTCGCGATACCTTCTGCCGAAGGCCGGGAGCAATCCCAGGTTCACGAGGCTTTGAAAGCCGTTGCAGATGCCGATCACCAGTTTGCCGTCTCTCACGAACTTCTCGATCCGGTCCCCGATATTGTGCTTCATCTTGGAGGCGAGGAGGACCCCGGCCCCATGGTCGTCTCCCCAGCTGAAACCGCCGCCGAAGGCAACGATGTGGTAGTCGTCGAGGGAGGGGCCTTTCCCTGAGCGGGTCCCCTCGATCAGTTCGTTGATGTGGACGCGGCGGGAATCCGCGCCCGCGAGCCTGAGGGAGTAATCGGTTTCGTAGTCGCAGTTCAGACCATAGCCGGTCAGAACACACGCCTTCACGGCCTTCATATCAATCCTCCAAAGGGTCTCTTCCATACCTCCTTCAGCGCGAAGACGTCCTCTTCGATGATGATTCGCTCGCCCCGGCCCCGGATGCGGAAGAGGGGAGAGGCCGTGACCCTGCCGACCGGCGCAAACGCCGTCCCTGAGAAGATCCGTTCGAAGAGGTCCCTCCCGGCCGGATCCACGGTCACGACGAACCGGCCCGCCGATTCCGAGTAGAGCACCTGGGTATCCGTGAGACCGGGGTCGGCAGGGACCCTTCCGAGGTCGCATTCCATGCCGAGCTCGCCCCCCATGGCCACCAGGGCGAGGTGGACCCCCAGGCCGCCCCTTGCGACCGCATGGGCCGAGGCAACGGCGCCTTCCCGGATCGCTCGGTTCAACCCTTCATAGAGGGGCCGGAGCTCGTCGGCATCCACCTTGGGTACATTCAAACCCACCTCTCCGAACATCTGGTAGTACTCGCCCCCGCCAAGTTCGTTTCTCGTACGGCCCACGACATAGACGAGGTCGCCGGGGACCTTTGCATCCATCGTTACGCACCGGTAGACGTCTTCGACCACGCTCGAGACGGTGAAAAGGAGGGTCGGCAGGCCCGAGACCTTTCGCCTCTCTCCGAAAGTCCCTTCCAGGAACCCGTCTACATACATGCTGTCTTTGCCCGAAAGGAGCGGAATGGAGAGGGCCAGGCAATAGTCCCGGAGCGCCCACCCGGCCCTCACGAGCTGGGCCGCCTTGTACTTGCCGTCGGGGTTCTGGACCTGGTCGTACTGGATGGTGGGCCAGCAGAAATTGTCCACACCTCCCAGGTGAGAGGGCTCCCCACCGACGGCCACGATCCTTCGGACCGCCTCGTCGATGGTCGCTCCAACCATGTGGTAGGTATCGATGAGCGAGTAGGATGGGTTCAGCGCCTGCGTCACCGCCAGACCCCTTTCCGAGTCCAGGACCGGCCTGATGACCGCCGCGTCGCTCGGCGTGTCCTGCCGTTTGCCCACCAGGGGCTTGATGACGCTCCCGCCCTGCACCTCGTGGTCGTACTGCCTGGGGATCCAGTTCCTGGCGCAGATGTTGGGCCGGGCCAGCAGGCTCTTCAGCGCCGCGCCGTGTCTTCCGGGCTCCGTGATGACCGGCTCCCTGAGCCCCCTCATCTCCGGGGGTGACCACTCGGCTTCGAACTCCCACTGGGGAAAGTCGGATTCCAGAAAATCCATCCGGACCAGGGCACAGGTCCTCCCCCTGTAATCGAGCCTGAGGAGCCCTGAGTCGTTGTACTCCCCGATGACCGTGCTCTCCACTCCGTGCTTTGCCGACAGCGCCATGAAGCGGTCGAGGTCCTTGGGTTTGACCGCCACGGTCATCCTCTCCTGAGACTCGGAGACCCAGATCTCCCACTGGTCCAGCCCTTCATACTTGAGCGGGACCTTGTCCAGGTCCACCCGGCATCCGTTGGACAAACGAGCGGACTCTCCCACGGAAGAGGAGAGTCCGCCGCCGCCGTTGTCGGTCACGAAGGTGATCAGGCCCTCGTCCCTGGCCTCCAGGAGGAAGTCGTGCATCTTCTTCTGGGTATAGGGGTCTCCGATCTGCACGTGCCCTGCCGGGGTGTGCTCGCTGTAGATCAGGGAGGAAGCCGTGACCCCGTGAATGCCGTCCTTCCCCACCCTGCCGCCGGACATGATGATGAGGTCCCCGGGACGGGGGGACTTGAGATGGGAGGACTCGCCCCCGATGGTGGCCGGCATGATGCCCAGGGCCGTGACAAAGACGAGGCACTTCCCCAGGTAGCTCTCGTCGAACAGGAGCTGCCCGAAAGGCGTCGGGACCCCGCTCTTGTTCCCCCCGTCCCGGACCCCTTCGACGATGCCGTCCAGGAGCCTCCTCGGATGGAGGTGCGGTTTCAGCTCGCCCCTGTAATCACGGGGGCCGACGCAGAAACCGTACATCCCCATGACCAGCCTGGACCCTTTCCCGGTGCCGAGGGGATCGCGGTAGATCCCGACGATCCCCGTGAGAGAGCCGCCGTAGGCCTCCATGTTCGAAGGACTGTTGTGGGTCTCGCCGGTGATGGTGTAATAGTGATTGCGGTCGAAGCGGGCCACGCCTGCATTGTCCCAGAGCACGGACACGACCCACTCCTTCCCCTCCGCCACTTTGAGGGTAGGGGCCTCGATGCAGGTCTTGAAGAGGCTGTTCACCTCTTCCCGGTGATCGGTCGCGAGGTCGCGATAGTGGAAGAGCCCCCTGAAGGTATTGTGATTGCAGTGATCGCTCCGGGCCTGGGAGATGTACTCGATCTCCACGTCGGTGGGTAGCGCCAGGCCGTAGCGCTTTCTCTCCTCCAGGACATCCTCCCGCAGGAAATACCGGCGAATGACCGGGATGTCCTTGTCCTGGAGCGCCAGGTTCCGCATTTCCGAGATCTCCTTCAACTCCCGGTCGCTTGATATCGCAATCGTGCTCACCTGGGGTTCGTGGTTGAGGATGACCTTGGGCAGGATGATCCCGATACCCTCCCTGGGATCCCATTCTTTCCTGGAGTAAACCCTCCATTGCTGAACGATGTCGTTGGCCAGGATCTCCCTCGCGATCCCACGGATCTGCTCTTCCGGTGCCTTTGCGGCCTTGATGACGTACAGTCTGGAGGTATAAACCGCCTCATGAGGCTTGAGCCGGATCTTCAGCAGATCCTCCAACGCCTCCACCGCAGTGCTGCCGGCGGTGTCCCTTACACCCGGCCGATAGCCCACCCATATCAGCCAATCGAACCCTCTGGCCAGGGGAGAGAAGGACGACCGTTCCGTTACGGGATTGGTGAAGATCCGGGTCCGCGCCAATTCCAGGCCCCTCGGCTCCAGATCGGTGTCGAAGGTGAGGACACGGATGACCCGCACATCCTGTAGTTCATAGCCGAGATAGTCCTTGGCCTTGCGCCGGATGTTCGCGCCTTCCGCATCGAAAAGGGGCTTCTTGAGCATGATCTCAAGTCGTGCTGCCATGACTGCTCCTGGCGTAACAGCAATTGTAAAAACAAAGGGTTAATTTAATGAAATGGCAGTGAGGAGTCAACACAGGAAAGAAGGAAGATGGTCCTTGGTCATTTGTTCTTTGTCATTTGTCATCTGGTATTACCCTCGACCCGCAAACCGCAACTCGCCCCTTTATCCCCGGACACATGGTTTAACACACTGAAATCAGGGGGGGTGGAGTGGCGGCGGTAGGGTTTTTATGTAGTTCCTTTGGGCTCTTAAGGGGCGCGGACGGTGGGTTCTTGAGCAAAACCATTTGTCCAAAATGTGGCGGCCCGGACAGTGCGCGGCAGATCGCGCCATTATTTGAATGATCGTAAGGATTTGAAAGGCTCGATCCTACATGATAACGGAGGGCTGTTCCCGAAATTCTGGCGGCCATTTGGACAAATGGTTTTGTCTAAACCAGGTCTCAGGAGGTTTACAAGATAACTTTACGGTTTCCGATCCAGCTTCAGCTTTCTATGAGAATCACGCTTAGAGAGTAGGTTTACAAGGGAAGTTAACAAGATCACTCCAGCTTCTTTTCGAGCTGACGAATCTCTCCTTCGAGCGCTCCAGATCTAGGTCCCTTCAGTCGTTTCGCTTTGGCTACTGCAAGCGCAAAAATGTCCTGCAATCCTTCCCGATCCAAGCATCGGAGGATATTCAGTAGAGCGTGCTCTTCCTCCGAGACGGTCCGAGTGAATTCGATCTTCAGCTCGTCACTCACCTTTACTTCGTCGACAGGTATTCCGAACCGATCCTTGATTGCAAGAAGCAGATGGCGCGATGGTTCTGTTCTACCAGATTCGATATCACCGACGTATGATCTGGAAAACCCGATCTCCTTTGCAAAGTTGTCCTGACTTAGTCCAAGTCTTCTTCTTATCTCAGCTACTTGTATCGATTTTTCTTTCATCATATTTTGGCTTGACATTACGTCATATTTGACGTATGAACGTCAGTGACAATGCAAGAAACTGGATAGACCATGAAGATAAAGACGATCAAAAAGAAGTTGATTGACCATGATTTAACCATCCCGGCACTGGCCAGGATATTGGATTATTCACCGGAATACACCTGGAGGATCATCAACGGTCATCTGAAGTCCAAGAAAGCAAGTCAGCGTATCGAAGAGATCCTCAAGGCTAAGAAGAGATGACACCGTGTATTTTATTAAACGTCCTGTGTTTTGTCCCTCAATTTTTTACTAGAAACATCTGCCAATTCTCGGGCAGTGAGATAAGGGATGAACACCACACTAAAGCTTTCTGATGGCCACCTTCACGCGATCATCGAAGCCAGAGATCACCTGCGCCGTGCTTTGAGCCTGGGTGAACGTGAAGGGAGATCACAAAGCCAGATCATTAGTTCATGGCGAACTGACTTCAACTCCGGTCTCTACCTCTCTCATCTTTCATCGGTCATAGGGCAGATCAAGAGTGATTCGACTCTTCGAAAATGGCTGAATGCAGCGGATGCCGAGTCCCTGAGGCCACGCTACGGCAACAGGCGCGGCCAGAGTAAAGCCACGACTGATGAACAAGAGGCGCTTCTCCGGGTTGCTCTTCATCCGAACAGACTTCGGAAATCGCAGGCGGTTCGCCTTGCAAGAATGGCCCTTCGGTCCAAAGGGGTGCCTTCACCGTCGAGTGATCGAACATTGGTCAGATGGCTGAATGGGTGGATCAAGGCCAATTACGATAAGTGGGTTTTCGCACGCGAAGGATCGAAGGCGCTGAATGACAAGTGCCTGCCTTTTCTCTGCCGCAATGCCGAGCTGCTGGAGGTTGGCCAGGTCCTTATTGCCGATGGCCATAAACTCAACTTCCAGATTCTACACCCCTTCACCGGCAAGCCTTGCCGAATGAACATGGTTCTTTGGTATGACTGGGCCAGCCGATGGCCGTGCGGTTTCGAGATCATGCCGAACGAAAACGTGCAGGCCGTCGCCAGCAGCCTTCGCAAGGCGATCCTGAACCTGGGGAAGATCCCACAGGTTGCTTACCTGGACAATGGGAAAGCCTTCAAAGCGAAGATTTTCACAGATGAATCGATTGACTTTGAAGAGGCCGGTTTCTACGGCATGTTCGCCCGGCTGGGCATCGAGACCGTTTTTGCATGGCCCTACAATGCTCAGAGTAAGCCAGTTGAGCGCTTCTTCGGAACCTTCAGCGAAGTTGAACGCCTGATGCCGACCTTCACCGGCACGTCCATTCAGGACAAGCCTGCCCACATGCTGCGAAATGAACAACTTCACAGGGCAGTCCACCTGAAGAAATATAACGGGTGGGTTCCGACAATCGAGGAAGCGAGGGTGATCATTGAAGGCTGGTTGGCAGAATACGGACAGCGCCCGCACAGCGGCTTGAAAGGTCTCTGTCCTTTAGATGTTTCTGAATCAGGCAAGGGGCCGGGCGTTGATCCGGAATCGCTACGCCATTTGATGATGGCGATGGAAGTTCACACAGTCACTCGCAAAGGCATCAGCTTCATGACGCGTGACTATTACGATCCAGCCTTGTACGGCCTGAGAAACACTGTTCTTATAAAGTACGACCTGAGTGATCTATCCCAAATCCTGGTTTTCGATGAAACCGGACGAAGGTTCATTTGCAGAGCGGAGGTCCGCCAGGCGGTCCATCCAATCGCCGCTATTGCCGGTACATCAGATGATCTTGAAGCAGTAAAGGAAGGGATCCGGCTGAAGCGATCGCTGAAGCGTCAAACCGAAGCGGCAGCCCGCGCTTATGTCATGGATGCTCCCGCCCTGGTCCAGATCCCGGAGGTTACGGGCGGTATCGTTCAAGGCCGGAATGGAAAAGCGATCAAGGTAATTTCCCTGCCGCAAGGGGAAGCAGAACACATAGAGGCAGAGGCCGCGCGTATGCGCGTGGTGCCGGTGAAACCAAAGGAGCAGCCGATTTTTTCAAATGAGGTTGACCGGTACGAATGGTGTTTGAAGCATGAATGTGTCGAGCAGGTATTAGGTCCTGATGACGTGACCTTCATGCGTTATTTCGAAAAAACGAAGATGTTCACCAGATTCCAAACCAGGTTCGAATTCTTGAGAGAACAATGGACGGCTGAATCTGGAGGGTTGGCAGATGAAAAATATGTTTGCTGAAACGTCGAATGTGAAGAGCCTTTATTGCGGAATGGAGTCAGTCAGAAAATCCATTGGAGAATCTGCGCTGGTGGTCGTTCATGGTGAAACGGGCCGGGGCAAGACAGCCACTTCGATGAAATTTTCTGCCGAAGAGAACTGTGTCTATTGTCGTGTAAAGAAGGGATGGACAGCGCTTTGGATGCTGAGGGATCTTTCCTTCGAGCTTGGAATGCACTCCATCCCGAAGAGGACTGCAAGTTGTTTCGATGCAGCCGTTAAAGAGATTCGCGATAATCCGCGCCCGGTCTTCATCGACGAAGCAGATAAGTTATCAGAGTCGCTTTTTGAGTGGGTCCGCGATCTGGCAGACCTGAGCTATGTTCCATTCATTCTTGTCGGGGAACCAGAGATTCTCTTCATGATGAAAAAGCAGAGGAGGATCTGGAGCAGGGTCCAACAGGCTATTGAGTTTGGTCCGATCACTCCGCAGGATGTTCTGTTCTTCTCTCAACAGTCCTGCGAGATCTTTCTGACCGGGGATCAGGCTGCAGCTATTCAGGCGGCAGCCACTGGCGACTTTCGGGCAATCAGGCGCATTCTCTTGAGTGTCGAAAACACACTGTCCGCGAACAGGTCCTTCTCGGCAAATTCAGGCGGCAAGGTCACTGACCGGATTGTTGAAACCGCGATCAAGAACGGCATGCATGGGGCGTAAGATGAGCAGGCGACCTAAGACCGGCCTGACTGCGAAATTGCGGGAAGCGGCAAGAGAATTCTCCGGGGTGTTCACTGCCGATCAGCTTGTCTCTGCCCTTGACATTCGGACCTTCAGCGAGGTGCGAACGATCCATCCTTTGATCTGCAATTTGGTTCGAGGAGAGGAATTCGAGCGAGTGCGGGAAGGCGTCTACCGGCACGCTTCAAAGGTTCCACGTACGCGCAAGGTCGATGTGATGTGGCGTCTCTTTCGAGCAAAGAAGCAATTCAAGACCGAGGAGATCGAGCGGTTATCGGGTGCTGCCTCAAGCACCGTGCGGTTCTGTTGTCGGGATCTTCAGAAAACCGGAATTCTGAGGAAGGTTGGGGCAGGACGGTTTCAGCTTCTGAATGATCCAGGCCCGGCCACTCCTGATGTTCTCTCGAACAATGGAGGCGTGAGATGAGGCGCGAGAAGTGGGAGAAGTCAATTTACGGTCTCCAGAATAAGACTATCCATTCGGCACGCGCGCAGCTTTGCATGGAATTGGACGATTGCCGCGAACTGGCCAGGTCCATAAACGGAACGCCTTCTCTCAGCAGCCTCAGCCTGGTTGAGAGATCTGAATTGATCGAGATCCTGAAGGAGAAAGGCGCGAGGGTCCATAACCCGAAGATACCCGGCCTTCCTGCCACTTCACAGGGCAGCCGCAAGAGTCATTGTGCCATCTTCCCCTTTGACAATGCCGTCCCGCGTCGTGACGGCACTGAAGGGGTTTCTGCCAGCAATGACAACGTGCGGTGCCCTGTGAAGTGGCAGGAAGCTGAGAAGAAGAAGGATGCCTACGCAAACAGGCTGGAAGAATGGAATTCAAAATTTCCGAATCACAGGCCTGGATTCGCCAGCAATAAGGAACTCGCTTGGATCCAGACGTTGTGGGATCTGAACTTTGCCGATGGCCGGGCCGGATCCGGGAGCGGAGGCCTGCGGGGGTTCGTCTTTCGGCAAACACAGAATCTGCCAGAAGGGCCGGTCTCTGATCTGGCCTTTCTGAGGGTGGAGCATGTACGGGCGGTTCTCACACCCTTGAAGGCGAAAGCATCGGCTGCCATGAAACGTAACTCCAATCGCCCCCTCTGGAGAATGCCAGCATGAAGCCGAAGCGTGAAATGCGACCAGGGCTCACACTCAGTCAGAATTTTCGTCTTGCGATGACTGAGCAGAAACTGACCTTCAGAGATCTTGCGAGAAAGTCTCATGTTGCGATTGACACCGCTTACCGCCTGGTCGAGCGTACACCCGATCTTGTCCGGGATCCTCTCATAAAGGTAGGGAAGACTCTTGGTTTCACCGAGCGGTCGATCCGTGAAAAGGCGAGACAGGAGCGGCTTTCCGAGAGAAAGACCTTTTCGAGGAAAGAGCAGTTCTACCAGATCGTTTCCGACCTGGTGAACTTCTTTGAAGCTGACCACGAAAGGAGGAGGTGAATCAGTAGCGGCAAACGGAGGAGTTATGTCAACGCTTTCGAAGGGAGTCAGAAATGCATCCAATACTTTCAAATGACCGAAGTGAAGACTTGATGAAGTGGGCAAAGATTCTGAAGGCTGTTGGTTATGTGCTGTCTGTCATGGGCTCCAGAAATGACCAAGATCAGGCCTTCGAGTTTCATGGTGAACAAATCGGATGGATCATCGAGGACTATGCCGAAGCGATATATCAGACGGCAGAAGAAGCGCGCCTGCCCATTCAGGCCTTTTTCGAGGCCAAAACAAGTCAGGAAAATGCAAGAGCCTCTGTCACCCGGCAAAGTGAATCAGAGGCTCAAGAGCAGGCTCCCGAAGGAACCCGAGAAGAAGAAACTTTATCAGAGACTGTGGCCGGTTGCAAGTGTGGTGACAAGACACATCGGATGAATTGAGTTCTATTGCCCTGGCTACTCCGGCCAGAGGAAAAGGGGCACGCTCCCCCCTGCCAGGGCAAACCAAATGAGCGGCAACCTATGAGCGGGGTTGCGTGTGCGATGCATGCAACCCCTTTTCTATTTGTGCAGATGGATCGAGAACTGACAAAGCGCGAACGTGAAAGAGTTCTAGGTCTGCTACTGGAGATGAGACTGGCTAGTCCGCCTTCCTCCTCTATCGCTGAAGTATTCAAAAACCTAGTCCAGTTCGCAAGTGACAAGGGGTGCAGACTCTATTGGGCAGACGATCTTCTCAAATCATGGGGTTGTTCCGGATGTTTTTCTCGCAGCTTAAACGCGATACTGCTTCGGAGACAGGCACCCCATGACGTTGCGGTCACACTCGCCCACGAAGTTGGGCACCTCATTGGCTGTTTAACAGACAAAACTGAGGCCGGAAACAGGGCATCTGATGAGGCCTTTGCAGATAGGTTGGAGAAAGTCATTCTTGATATCTTTTACACACAGGAAAGGAGGAACTTTTAATGAACATGCAGGAGACAATTACCAAGTTGAAAGAGATGATCTTCGTGAAAAAGGGCACGGGGCAGGAGTGCCAGAAAGAGGAAGAACTCCTGAAGAGTCTCGAAGATCAGGAAGCGGAGGCCTTGAGGCTTGCCGATGAAAACCTGAAGGCTCTTAATGCCAAAAAAGCGGAGCTGGATGCATCTTGGGACAAGGTTGGAGAGATCAAAAAGAAGTTCTCCAAAGTGGTGACCCAGTACCAGGGCCTGCTTTTGGATCTCTTCCGGGAAGAGCGAAACAGGGAGGCCCTTTTCGAACATCTCAGAGCGCTTCGGATCGCGGGCGGTATGGAGCTGGGTTCCTTCACTCCTCCCGGCCGGTCCATCTTCATCGGAAGCACCCGCACGCAATGGGTTGAAGATGAGATCTTCCCTTTGTCGGAGGATTTCAGAATGAGGCTCATTGCCGACAACCGAGAGTATTACGCGGAACGGCGAAAGACCAAGAAGCAGAGGGTGCGGCCTCCGGTTGCGGACGGGGTGAAGTTCATCCCTGAACAGGTGCAACATATGATTCAAGCCGGTTTGGACGTGCCTGCCTGGATGCGGGAGAGGCTGCATAAGTGGGAGGTAGCACGGAAGAAGGAGATAAAAGAGAACCCTGTCGAAAGCTTCGACGTGAGGGGTTCTCTCGACTTCATGATTTGACCTTGAAGCGAGCCGCCGAACTGCGCGTCCACGGCGGACGAAGTAGGCTTAGAGTCTCTGATTTACAAATTCGGATTTCACAGAAAGGAAGGTGCGCAATGTTCCGAGGAAGAATGCAGGTGAAGGGAAAACCGGCCATGAAGAAGATCGTTATTGCGATGATCGAGAAAGACCTAAGTTCCGACGATGTCGGCAGGTTGGCGGGGATCTCCCCGGCCCTGGTGGATCAGATGATTTCCGGACAGATCAATGATCCTGAGTGGGAAGGGAAGATAGCGGCAGCGCTTGGAATCAGCCTCTGAGAGCGAGCATCGTGTTCTTAGTATAACTGAATTGAGCCTCAAGCCGCACGGAGTCGTTTAGGTGGACCAGGGCGGGCAGCTCCAGGGAATAGTTGACTTGCCGGGGTTCTTTCACTGCGAAAGGGCCAACTGCGATCTGAAGATTTCAGCATGCATCGGAAGGCAGGAGGCAAATGCACAGAGGCATCCTTTCGAGCCGATACCCTATGCGATTTGCCAGGACTGCCAGAAAGGAAAAGGCTACCTGGTACAAGCGGAACCATTCCCCGAAGGCACCAAACCGAAGCGGGGAAAGGGTCAGAGGAAATCCGATTGCGACCTATACGGAAAGTGCCTTGATTTTGCGGCCAAGAGGGATTGGAAAAGCTGGAACTGCTACGGCTGCCCGGTGATCGAGGGGGTGAAAGCGATGCCTACAGAAGATGGAATTGCGAAGGTTGTCAACACCCGGATCTGCGAGGATTGTAAATCCAAGCCCACGATCCATTCGAATCATCCTCTGTGCGCTTCTTGCATGGCAAAGCGCTCGAACAGCAGCCCGAACAGGACGCAAAAGGCGCAGGAGAGGCGAAAACGGAAACACGCGACCGAGGATAAGCGTAAGGTCGAGATCTCGCGCCCACGGCCCGATTTGAAAGTCCTTATTTCTTTTTCCCAGCATCCGGAAATCCTCGATGCTCTAAAGGCAGCGGCAGAGCGGGAAATCCGGCCTTTGGATCTTCAGGTGATCTACCTTCTGAAAAAGGGGCTCGAAGAAGTTCAAGGTTAGGGGGAAATCCCATGCTGCTATTTCTAATTCTCATAATTGGTTGGTGCATCCTGTTGGTTATCTGCTGGCCTGCTGCGGTAGTCGTTGGGCTTCTGTTCTTGGTTTTAGGAATGGTTTATTTGGTGATCCGCCTGACCGGCAAGACGATTGGCGGAGTGTTTGCTTTAGTGCGTGCCGCATTTCGGCATGAAAGGAGACCGGCAAATGGAAGTGGTCCTCGAACCTGATCAAGTAAAGCGGGAAAATGTTCCTGATCCTTTGGCGGAGTGTCTGGCCAGAGTCAGTGCTAAGGCCGTGCTGCTTGGTGGCGCTTCAATTGCGAAAAATTGCGGGATGTGCGGTGAAGAGAAGGAGGTGCACGCATGGGGTCGTTTATCGAGATCGTGGATGAACAGGAACGGATCGAGCATTGCTTCGGAGATTCGAGATTGATTCTGAGGCGGCTTACGCCCGAAACCCACGAGGAGATCCGTAGAAGACATACAAAGCGATACCGCACCAAATCCGGGGAGTGGGCAAAGGAACTCGATGAGAACGCTGTTCTTCTGGACTGCATTGATTACGTGATCGTCGGTTGGAGCGGTGTCAAGCATCCTGTCACAAAGCAGGATGTTCCTTGCACCCCGGAGAACAAGAAGAGAATTCCCATTCAGGCAATGGGAGAGGTCATGGACCTGGTATCCGAATTGAACCAGGTCGCGCAATCAGAAGCCGAGAACGAATTAAAAAACTCGAAAGGTTCCTCCGTGTAAAAGCTGACTTTCCAGGCCTGGACTGTGAGAGCTGCGGGGACCAGGCCGAACCGGGGGAACCTGAGCCCGATTGTGCAGCTTGCCCTTTGCCGGAATTGCTTCCGGAAAATTTGGAAGCCCTACAGATTCATGAAGTGTTGAACGTCGGAACAGAAGCCGGGTTGGAGCAAGAGATGATTCAGATCACCATGCCGAAGATGACGAAGGAGAAGGCAAAGCTTTTGGTCATGAAACTTGCTCTGATCCGCAAGGTCACTTCGGCCATGAAGGGAGAAGCAGAAGATGGCAGCCGGAATTGAATTGGAAATGACGGTGACTGACAAAGGAACTGCGGAGGTGAAAGCAATCACGCAGAAGGCCCTTTCCTCTTTTGACAGTCTGAGAAACCATGCCATATCGGTCAGCCACTCTATCGGCAACGCATTTTCCGGAGCCATGTCAAAATTGAAGGAGTTCGGCAGCATGGTATTCTCTTTGCGGGGACTCATGGTCGCGCTTTCTGGAGCCGGGGGCATTCTTCTCGTTTCGCGAGCAGTTGAAATAATCGGAGAGAGATCCGAAACGCTGAAACAGAGGTTCGATGCCGTCAAGGAGGCTGCTGGAGGCTTCATAGATCGGCTCATCGATTACGTGGGGAAAAGCCCTGAGCTGTTGAGTTTCTTGGACCGCATGAAAGAGAAGATCATCGATTGGACACAGAGAATGCCCGAGCTGGAGGGAACCATCCGGGGTTTCTTCGATGGGGTTTCTGCATTCATGCAGGAGGCGCTTCCGAAAATAACCGCTTTCGTCAGCAACTTCCTCGGGGTTATGAAGGAACTCTATGACCGGATCAAGTCGATGTGGCAGACCATCAAGGACATTGCCGCTGGAGCGAAAAGCGTCATGAGTGCCCTCGGTCGAAGTATACCTTCCGAAATGTACGGGCCAGATGGTCAGATACTTCAACCGGAGCCTGCTCCAGGCACCAGCAGCTCCCCAGCTCCTGCTCCTGCTTACGGCAGCGAAGCTTATTGGCAGCAGCAGGTGAGCAGTCCAATCACCGTGAATTTCAACGGACAGATGAGCCGGAGCGATGTCACGAACATCATCAGCGAAATGGAGCGCCGTGGGGATCGCGGTGGGGGTGGCGAGTACGTGTACGGAGTCGCTTCCTATTGACGCCTGATTTTCAGTCACGAGGTTCCGCTGATGAAGTTCTTCTCAAAGCATGAATGGTCAAAGCGGCTCGCTCAATTTCTGACAAAGCGCGGGGGGGTGCAGATTCCTCTAGGCGCGGGTGGTGCCGTGCCGGGCGGGTTCTCTGCATGGTCAAACCTCGGCAGCGCTTCTAAACAGATTGATGCCTATAGAGGGCACGTCTACAAGTGCGTGACGCTGATCGCGAACCGCGCCATATCGATTCCCCTGCGGCTCTACAAGCAAGAGGAGAAGACGGTTAAGGAGATCACCAGGCACCCCTTTCTAGATCTGCTGTACAGGCCAAATCAGACCATGAGCGGCGCGGATCTGAAGTTCTTGACGTTCATCCATCGAGACCTGACCGGCAAGGCTTTTTGGTACGTTCCGCGGAATGCGCTGGGCAGGCCCGCCGAGATCTGGCCGTTGAACCCGGCAGACTTTCGGAGGTTCGTTTTCAGCCCAAACGGAAGAAGCCTTGTCGGCTATGAGTTCGGATCGGGGAGCGGGGAGGCCGTAACCTATGCGCCCGATGAGATCATTTACTTCCGGTATCCCCACCCGAGGCACATGCTGGAGGGGGCAAGCCCGATTCAGGCAATGGCCTATGAGTATGACATCGACCTGGCCATCAAGGTGTACGAACGCGCCTTCTTCCAGAACAGCGCCCGGCCAGATGTGGTGCTTGAAACGGATCAGTCCATACAAAAAGCCGATGCCACGCGACTGCTGCTTCAGTGGAACGAAGCCCACCAGGGCGCGGACAAGCGATGGAACACGGCAATCCTGAGCCACGGCCTGAAGGCGAAGGTGATCCAGGCGAACTCGGCCGATCTGGAGTTTGCGACCCTTGCGGCGATGGCGAAGCAGGATATTTTGGAGGCCTATAACGTGCCTCCTGGCAAGCTGGGCAGCGTTGAAGACGTGAATAGGTCCAGTGATCTCGGGGTGGACATAACTTTCAATTCTGAGTGCATCACGCCCCGCCTGGTCAGCTACCAGGACCAGGTAAGCCGGGGTGTCCTGTCTGTCTACGGCAGCGGCCTTTATGCCTCCCATGATAACTGCATCCCGAGGGATCTGGAACACGATCTTCGGAGGCGGGAATCCGACCTTCGGAGCAAGGTAACAACAGTCAATGAGGAGCGGCAAAGGGACGGGCTTTCCCCTATGCCCTGGGGTGAAGTGCCTTGGGTCAGCATAGCAGAAAGACAGTATGGCCAGGTGGAGACTGTACAGCTTCAGAGGAGGAGCATCAGGACCCGAAAAAGGCGGTTTTCGGCCATTTTCGCCGGTTAAATACAGCTACACCCAAAACGCCTGTCTTCGACTCAGAAGGGCAGAGTCGGACAGGTGAGGTGTCTCTACGGTTTACAAAACCATCTGTCCTGATTTCTGAAACCATCTGCCCCTCTACACCCTTGCACAATCAACCGGCGTTCGAAATCCGCAGTGGACCAATGACCAATAACCAATGAGCCATGACCAATCCCCTATGGCCTTGAAATTGCTAGAGTGGATGAGTATATTGTTCTATCAGGCAGCCCGGGGGTTTGGCCCCTGATTCGTTACCGAATGCGGACGGCCTGGTCGCAGCGGCCCCGGGGAACGGGGCGAAAACAAGGCGATCAAGAGGTGATTATGACATACGAAGGTTTTGAAAACGACGGGGGTGAGAAGCTTCCCAATCAGAAAGAGCTCGAAAAGGAGTTGAGCGAATATCTTTCGAAGAAGTACGGGAACCGGATCAAGATCATTTCCCCCTTCCTTTTTCCCAAGGCCGAAGAATCCCAGAGCGACGTCGGCAAAGGGTCTGAAAAAGAGGGGAAGGGTCCTGTCTTCGATATGCTTCCAGAAGAACTCGAGCACTTCCTGGACAGCTTCATCGTGAAGCAGAATCAGGCGAAATCCGTCCTGGCCACCAAGATGTGCACGCATTTCAATCGAATCAAATATCTCAAGCAGCACGGCGGGAAGAGGAAGACCGCCGGTGTAGGCATGATCAAGAACAATGTGCTCATGATCGGGCCTACCGGCGTCGGCAAGACCTATATGATCAAGCTCGTCGCACAGAAGCTCGGGGTCCCTTTCGTCAAGGGGGACGCCACCAAGTTCAGCGAAACAGGGTATGTGGGGGGCGATGTGGAGGACCTCGTGCGCGACCTGGTCTATGAAGCCGGGGATGACATCGAGCTTGCCGAAAACGGGATCATCTATATCGATGAGGTGGACAAGATAGCCTCCGCCAGGAACATCATCGGGCACGACGTCTCCAGGACGGGGGTCCAGCGCGCTCTCCTCAAGCCCATGGAGGAGACCGAGGTCGATATGAAGGTGCCCCATGACGCCGTGTCCCAGATCCAGGCGATCGAGCACTTCAGGCGCACGGGCAAACGCGACAAGAGGATGGTGAACACCAGGAACATCCTGTTCATCATGAGCGGTGCGTTCGGGGACCTGGCCGAGATCATCAAGAAGCGGCTCCAGAAACAGGGAATCGGGTTCGAAGCCAACGTGAGCGCCACCGAGGTGCCCTGGGAGATCCTGAAGGAGGTGAGCGCCCAGGACCTGATCGACTTCGGGTTTGAAACGGAGTTTGTGGGCCGCCTGCCGGTGATCGTGGTCTTTGACGAGCTCAGCAAGGAAGACCTGGCCGAGATCCTCAAGAACCCGAACAACCCGATCATCCTCAGCAAGAGGCAGGACTTCAAGGCGTACGGGATCGACATCAAGTTCGAGGACGAGGCCCTGGAGAAGATCGCGGAGATGGCCGCGTCCGAGAAGACGGGCGCAAGAGGGCTGGTCAGCGCCATCGAGCGGGTCCTCATCCCCTTTGAAAAGCGGATGCCTTCCACGGACATGAAGAGACTGGTGGTGACGCGGGAGGTCGTGACCGATCCGGAGGCCGAGCTCGTTTCCCTCGAGGAGGGCTATGACACCCAGGAGCGGGCGGAGAGTTTCGAAAGGGCTGCATTCAACGAGAAGCAGAGGGTGGTGAGGTTCATCTCCGAGCGTGAGAAGGATTTCCGTGAAAAGTCGGAGCTGGACCTCTATGATGAAAGGGTGGACCTGATTGCAGAGATCTACGTCCGGATGACCTCGGATCTCAATACGGTCTTCGAAGATTTTGCCAACATGTACCAGCAGATCAGGGTGCAGGAAGTGACCCTGTCCGGCGATCTCGACACCACCGTGAGCTTTGACGAAAGGGCGATCGACGAGATCGTCCGAAAGGCCATGGATACGGGGCAGCAGGCCGGGGCCCTGGCCTTCCAGCTCGTCAAGAGGCTGGAATACGGGCTGAAGCTGGTGAAGGAGCGCTCGGGCATCGAAAGCTTCGTGATCACCCGGGAGGCGGTTACAGACATGGAAAGGTATATCAACGGACTCGTCAAGAAGTTCTACAGGCAGATGAGCTGAGGGGCATCCTGGTGATCGGAATATCCAAATTGTACTGCGGAACCGTGGAACCCTCCGACGCCCTCCGGTATGGAAGGCGCTCGAAGGATCTCCCTTCTCACCTCCTCCAGTTCTCGGAAGACAAGAAACCGGTGGTGGTCTGGAACCTGACCCGATCATGCAATCTGAAATGCATCCACTGTTATGCGCGCGCGGTGAGGCACAGCCTCGAAAAGGAGCTCGACACCGATCAGGCCGTCAAGGTCCTCGACGACCTCGCCGATTTCGGTGTGCCGGTGGTCCTCTTCTCCGGTGGTGAGCCGCTCCTTCGGCCGGACCTCGGCCGCCTGTCCAGGTATGCGGTCGAGAAGGGAATGAGGGCGGTCATCTCCACGAACGGGACCCTGATCACCAGGAAGAAGGCGGCGGAGTTGAAGGATGTGGGCCTCTCCTATGTGGGCGTGAGCCTGGACGGCCTGGAAAAGGTCCACGACCATTTCCGGGGAGAGACCGGGGCCTTCAAGGCCGCCATCGCCGGCATCAGGAACTGCCAGGACGCGGGTCTCAAGGTCGGGCTTCGATTTACGATCAACCGGCTCAACAAGGATGAGGTGGGGGGGCTCTTCGATCTTCTGGAGAGAGAGGCGATCCCCAGGATCTGCTTCTATCACCTCGTGTACGCCGGGCGCGGTTCCGAGCTGATCAAGGATGACCTGGATCATCGGGAGACCCGGCAGGTCGTGGACCTGATCATGGATCGCACCAGAGATCTCCACGAAAGGGGCCTGGCGAAAGAGGTGCTCACGGTCGACAACCATGCCGACGGCCCATACGTGTACCTGAGGATGTCGCGGGAGGGAAACCCCCGGGCCAAGGAGGTGCTGCAGCTCCTCCGGATGAACGAGGGGAACAGCTCGGGACGGGGAATCGGCTGCATCAGCTGGGACGGCGCGGTCCATGCCGATCAGTTCTGGAGACACCTCAGTTTCGGGAACATCCTCCAAGTACCCTTCAGCCGCGTCTGGAGCGACCTCTCCAATCCCCTCATGGCGAGGTTGAAAGACAAGAAAAGATATGTGAGCGGCCGCTGCGGTTCATGCCGCTGGCTCGACATCTGCGCCGGCAACTTCCGGGTCAGGGCCGAGGCGGTGACCGGAGATCTCTGGGCCCCCGACCCGGCGTGCTATCTCACCGATGAAGAAATCTCCGGCGGCTTCGCCCCTGCACTGAGATCCGCGTCAGGTCCTCCCCTTTCGTAAAGGGGAAACAGAGGGGGCTTTTCCCGCTTGCCGGGCAGAAGGGGGTGGACATCCACCCATTCCCATTTTATTCTTTGCTGCGGACGCCGACCACCACACTCTTTCGAGAGGACACCAGATGAACATTCGCCCCCGCAGGTTGAGACGCACGACCATGATCAGGGATATGGTCAGAGAGACCTCCCTGACCCCGAAGGATTTCATCGCCCCCCTTTTCGTCAAGCACGGGCACGGCATCAGGGAACCCATCCCGTCCATGACGGGTCAGTACCAGTTCTCGCCCGATACGGTGGTCCGGGAAGTGAAGGAACTGGCTTCTCTCTCCATTCCGGCGGTGATCCTGTTCGGGCTCCCGGACAGGAAAGACCCGAGCGGAGCGAGGTCCTACGCGGAGGACGGCGTGGTCCAGCGAGCGGTCGCGGAGATCAAGGAGAAGGCGCCGGGGGTGCTCGTGTTCACCGACGTCTGTCTCTGCGAGTACACGGACCACGGGCACTGCGGGGTCCTGAAGGACGGGGAGGTCGATAACGACGCGACCCTCGAGATCCTCGCGCTCCAGGCCCTCAGCCATGCCAGGGCGGGAGCGGATTTCGTCGCCCCCTCGGACATGATGGACGGCAGGGTGGCATCCATCCGATGGGAACTGGACGAGGCCGGATACAAGAACACGGGAATCCTCTCCTATGCGGTCAAGTATGCCTCGGGTTTTTATGGACCCTTCCGCGAGGCCGCGGATTCGGCTCCGCAGTTCGGGGACCGATGCGGCTATCAGATGGACCCGGCCAATGCGCTGGAGGCCTTGAAGGAGGCCGGCCTCGATATGGAGGAAGGGGCGGACATGATCATGGTGAAGCCGGCCCTCGCCTACCTGGATATCATCAGGAGGGTGAGGGAGCGGTGCGTGCTCCCTGTGGCCGCCTACAACGTGAGCGGCGAGTATGCGATGGTCAAGGCTGCGCAGGAGCGGGGATGGATCGACGGCGGGAGGGTCATGATGGAGATCCTGACCTCCATCAAACGGGCCGGCGCCGATATCATCCTGACCTACTTTGCAAAGGAGGCGGCGGCGCTTCTTTAGTTCGGGTTTGTCCGGTTTTTCCGGTTTTCGGTTATGAAGCTGTAGGAGCAAGCTCCTGCTTGCGATGAGTGCGTTTGAGGTAAGAAGGGAAAGGAATCGCAACCGGGAGGTTGCTCCTACAGAAGAGCGGATTCCGGGATGCGCAGAGTTTCACGCGCGTGAGATCAGCATACGTAGAAACCGGACAAACTGAACAAACCAGACAAACCAGACAAACCAGACAAACCAGATAAACCAAACAAACCAGACAAACCAGACAAACCAGATAAACCAAACAAACCAGAGAAACTGTTCCACATGAAACACGCACATCCCAAATCCGACCAAAATCCCGCACCCCACCTCCCGCGGCTGGTGGCCTGGGAGATCACGCGCAGCTGCAACCTGGATTGCGTCCACTGCAGGGCGGCCGCGAACTGCGGGCCTTATGCCGGTGAACTGGACAAGGAGGAGTGTTTCCGCGTCCTCGGCGAGATCGCGGCGCTCGCCAAACCCATTGTGATCCTCACCGGAGGTGAGCCCCTCCTCAGGCAGGATATCTGGGAGATCGCCCTCCGAGGCGCCGAACTGGGCCTTCGGATGGTCATGGCGACCAACGGGACCCTGGTCACGCCGGAGACGGTGGAGAAGATGAAGTCGTCCGGCATCAAGCGGGTCAGCATCTCCCTCGACGGGGCAAGCGCAGCCGGACACGATGCGTTCAGAAAAGTGGAGGGCGCCTTTGCAGGGGCCCTGGCGGGTATCGAGGCGCTCAAGAAAGGCGGGGTCGAATTCCAGATCAATACGACCGTCACCAGAAACAACATCGGCGAGATTGAGGATCTCCTGGACCTTGCCATACGGCTTGGCGCCGCGGCCCATCACCTGTTCCTGCTCGTGCCTACCGGCAGGGCAAAGGACATGGTCGACCAGGAGATCGATGCCGCGGAGTACGAGAAGGTGCTTCGCTGGTTTTACAGAAAGGGGCGGGAGGTCCCGCTCCACCTGAAAGCGACCTGCGCGCCCCATTACTATCGGATCCTCCGCCAGGAGGCCCGCCTCAGGGGGGAGAAGGTGGACTTCGAGACCTATGGGCTCGACGCGGTGACCAGAGGGTGCCTGGGCGGCACTTCCTTCTGTTTCATCTCCCACCTCGGGATCATTCAACCCTGCGGCTATCTGGAGCAGCCGTGCGGTGACCTCAGAAAATCCTCCTTCGGCGAGATCTGGAACGGATCTGAAGTGTTCCGAAAGCTGAGGGACCATTCGGCGTACAAGGGGAAATGCGGCCGGTGCGAATATCTCAGGTTCTGCGGAGGGTGCCGGGCGAGGGCCTTCGAGTCCACCGGGGACTACATGGCCGAGGAACCCCTCTGCATGTACCAGCCGGCCAGGACGAATCATGGATAGACTCGACAGAGAAATCATCAACGAAATCCAATCCGACTTCCCCATCGTCCCCAGGCCGTTCCTCGACCTTGCAGACCGTCTCGGCTCCACGGAGGAGGAGATCCTCGCACGAATAGGGGAGCTGAAGAGAAGGGGGATCATCAGGAGGATCGGGGGGAACTTCCAGTCCAGGAAGCTCAACTTCACGAGCACCCTTTGCGCGGCGAGGGTGCCCAAGGGAAAGCTCAAACGGTTTGTGGAGGTCGTGAACCGATACGCGGGGGTGACCCACAACTATCTGAGGCGGCATGAGTACAATGTATGGTTCACTTTCATCGCCCCGGACATGCAGACGATCGAGCGATCCTTACAGGAGATCGCCGAGACCACCGGCGTAACCGACATCCTGAACCTGCCCGCAGTCAGGATGTTCAAGATCAAGGTGGATTTTGAGGTCTGAAGAAGTGCTCACTCCAGCCGCTTGCCGCCGGGGGCAGGCTGGTTCCTCGTAAGCCGTCATCCCGGTGAAAACCGGGATCCTGAGCGACTTTACCTGGCGGTGAGATTGGAGTGCCGGCACATGTGCGGCGCCCGAAGGCGCATCTATTTTCGTTCGTCCCCGGGCTCCGCCATCTCTTCGACGAGCAGCTCCAACTGCTCCTCCGAAATCTTCCCCGCCTCGACCAGAATCTTCCCGATACCGGCCTTTCTCAATTCCTCCACGGCCAGGATCGAGTTGGTCGCTTTCCCCTGGGTGCTGAAGAAGGTGTAGTCCAGGGTGAGGTTCGATTTCCTGAGGATTTTGACACGGCTCCCCACAAAGACAATGTGGTTTGACAGGAGGAAGTAACCCGCCCCGACGACGCAGAGCCACACGAGCAGCTTTTTGAACCCTTTCATGAACAAGCCCTCAAAGAGATTCGATGTTTAACTCAGCAGAGGCGGTGTCCACCCTGTCGAGGAGAGAGGAGAGGTCCGGTTTTTGGTTGACAGCCCCCATGCTTTCACCTAGCTTTTTGCTCAAACGCCGGAAGGGTGCTGAAAGGACCATCTTCCCGGACGCGAGCCCGCTCCTTCAGCAACCTCTGTTCATGGGTTTTCCTTGCAATCCTGATGCCACTCACTGGTGGTGCACCAAGATGGTCGTGAATCGATCTGTTCACGTCACTTCCTGCAGGACGAAATAACCCGAGAGGAGGGGACCATGGGCGGGGAGGAAAGGAGACTTTCGGAGATGGAGTTCGTGGAAAGGGCGATCCGGCGACTCCGCATCACCCCTTACAAAGGGATACACTCCGTATACAGCGGGTTCAACAGGGCCTTCAGGGAGTACTTCGACATCAATCCGGTCGAGGCGACGACAAGGCTTTCCGCGGAAGGGAAGATCGTGACCAGGCCGGTGAAAGGCGGAGTCATGATCTATCTCCCCCAGGAGGCACCCCCTGCAAGGGGTTCCAAGAGCGTGCTGGACAAGATCCTGCTGGACGAAGAGCCTGAAAAGGACAGATGATCAGAGGTCGGCACGACCGCTGGGCCAATGGCCGGTCTGATCGTATGGGAAACCTAACAGGGTGTCTGGGCTTCGGGTGTCAGCCCGGTCATCCATCCATTTCCTGACACCTGAACACTGAAACCTCTTAAGGCCGGAGCCGGACGGCACCAGGACTGAGCTGGCCTCCGCCTTCCGGTCACCTCATCCATTCCTTCGCCTTCGCCACGATCGCAGGCATGATCTCCCCGGCCTTTCCTTCGATGCGGACCATGGCCAATTCATCCATGGCCGTGGGCCCCATGTTGATGATCACGAGCTTGGCACCGGCCCTCGCTGCATACAGCGGCATGGTTGCGGCCGGATAAACGACAAGGGTGGATCCGAGGACGATGCAGAGATCGCAGCCCCTGGAGCGGCGCTCCGACTCCATCAGTACGTCGAAGGGAAGCTGCTCCCCGAAAAAGACGGCGTCCGGTTTCAGCATGCCCCGGCACGCAGGGCATTGCGGTTCGTCCACTCCCGCCAGAATCCACCCTTTGACCGCCTGGATGGGATAGCGGCAATTGCACCCGAGACACCTCGCATGGCTCAGGTCCCCGTGCAACTCGAAAACCAGCCCCTCCTGAACCCCTGCCTTCTGGTGAAGACCGTCCACGTTTTGCGTGACAACGCCGTACAGTTTCCCGATATCCTGGAGGGAGGCAATGGCGTAGTGAGCGGGGTTGGGTTTGGCATCCGCCACGATGAACTCGTCTCCCGTAAGGAGCTGCCAGTGTTTCTTTCGGACCTCCCGGTCTGAGAGGAACCGCTCGATGGTGAAATCCTCTGGATCGTATCTGCTCCACAGGCCGTCCGGGCCCCTGAAGTCCGGGATACCCGATTCCGTGCTCACCCCTGCCCCGGTGAAGACCACGATCCTGTTTGCCCGGGCCACCAGCCGAGCCACCTCTTCGATCTGTTTTTCAAGCATCGCCACG
Source organism: Deltaproteobacteria bacterium (assembly GCA_020060215.1). Next base: position 177,681 of record JAGVAP010000009.1, read on the forward strand.
CCTTCCCTCCTGACACTTCGACGCTCCCAAAAAGCTCATGACTTACATTACTCCATAATGTAAGATGAATCAAAAAAAGGGGGAAGTATGGCGGAGTGGAAGGATCGAGGGTGAAGAAAGCCTCCGTCCATACCGGCGATCCCGATTTCAAGCCTGTTGGAGCCGAACAGGAAGTGGTCTGGCTCTAGTGCTGCTCAGGTCCACCCGCATGCAGCCTCCCGGCATCCTTACGCCTCGACCGGCCACTCCGCCGGCTCATGTCCTCTTGTTTGCGTCCACGAAAGTGTTATGATGAGCATAGTCGTTTCTCTTAAGGCACGTACTTTGCATTCAAGTGCAAATCAAAGCCGGCCCCTCTGGAGCCGGACCTTTAATGAGGAGGTTATCTTACCTTATGCCCGTCGATGAAGACTTTTCGACCAAAGGCAGAAATCATTGCGTGAAGATCAGGCAGATGGAAATCGACGATCTGCCTGTTGTTTTTCATCTCGGCGAGAGGCTTTTCAGCGCAGACAAGGCCCCCAACCTCTACAGGACCTGGGACCAGTACGAGGTCGTGGAACTGTTCAACGCGGATTCGGAGTTCTGCCTGGTGGCAGAGGTGGATGAAAAGATCACAGGCTTTGCACTGGGGACGACCGTGACCAAGAGCCGGTCCGCCTGGAAGTACGGCTACCTGGTCTGGCTTGGGGTGGAACCGTCCGCACAGCGGGAAGGCGTCGCCCAGCGGTTGTTCAATCGCTTCCGGGACCTCATGCTCAAGACCGGGGTAAGGATGCTCCTGGTCGATACGGAGGCCGAAAACCTGCCGGCACTCCATTTTTTCAGGAAACAGGGCTTCGGCAACCCTCAGCAGCACATCTATCTTTCCATGAACCTGGCCAATCATCAGCTGTCCCTCAAGAAGAAACAAAATGGAGAGTTCCAGGAACAGCGGACCCGCAGGAGCCACGGCTGAAACAGCATCACGCGTTCAGCCGCAGCGGCTCAAGAAGCTGCTCAAGAGGCTCATTGATATCTACAGTCCCTATGGCAAGGAAGAGGGGATCCTCCACTTCGTCTCAGGCTATCTCAGGCGCCGGGGCTTTCATTCGGTCCTTCAGCCGGTGGACGAGAACCGCTTCAACCTGGTCCTGATGCCGGCGGGTGTGGCACCCAGGCTCGCCTTCGTCGGCCACCTGGACACCGTGGTCGCCTGTGACCTGGAGGACTACGGATACAAGGAAGAGGGCGACATCATCAGGGGGGTGGGCACGGCGGACATGAAGGCGGGATGTGCGGCCATGATCGAGGCGTACATGGCCGCCCATGGCGGCACACCGGACTCGCCGATTCCGGTGGCCCTCTGTCTTGTGGTCGGCGAGGAGGGGGAGGGCGACGGCGTCGACCGCCTGGTGGAGGAATACGACTTTCCGTGGGCCGTCATCGGCGAGCCGACGGACATGAGGCCCTGCCTGAGCAACTACGGCTACCTGGAGGTCCATCTCTCCACCGTCGGACGCAGGGTCCACGCCTCCCTGGCCAACCGCGGGGGCAACCCGGTGGAGGTGATGATGCATATGATCACCGGGATATGCCGGTACATGGAGGCCCGGCGTCCGGAGGTGGTCTACAATATCCGTGACGTCTTCAGTTCGCGCGCGGGGTTTGCAGTCCCGGAACGGTGCGACGCATGGCTCGATATCCACCTGCCTCCCCGGGCGGCGATTGGGGAAATCGCTGCCGAGCTGGAGGAGATCCTGGATGCGGAGAAGAACCGCTTTCCCTCCGTGGAGGAGTCGCTGCGGCTGGCCACCATCGACGCCGGCTATGAACTCCCGGAGAAAGGGCGTTTTGTAGAAGGGCTGAAGGAGGTCTTCTCCGGTTCCGGTCTCTCCTGGGAACCGGCCCCTTTTGTCAGCCATTCGGATGCGAACCGGCTCTGGAGGGCCGGAGTCAAACCCGTGCTGATCGGACCGGGAAGCCTGGCCAAGGCGCATACGCCCGATGAATCCGTATCCTTTCAGCAGACCCTTGCGGCCGCCAAGTTCTACTATCATCTTTCCATGAGGATGGCACAGGATGCCTGAAGGCACCTCATAGTTTCACAAGAAGAAGGGAATGACGTTTGATCATGGACGAATCTTCTCAGGAATGAATATCGAGCATTGCCCTTTTCGATCTCACCGCCAATGAATTGAGGCTATCCCGGGTTTCTGCAACGACAGGGGAGATACTCCGGCTTTTTGAAAAAATGAAGAGTTGACTCAGGCCTTACGGCCGCAACCAAGATCCGCCACGAAGACACCAAGAGATCGCGGTCGTCTTCGGGTCTTAGCGTTTTCGTGGCAGATCTTCTCTGCAAAGGGATCGAGATGACGTTGCCCAAGCACAAGACCAAGATCGTCTGCACCATCGGACCCGCCTCGGAATCCCCCTCGGTCATGGAGCAGATGATCGAAGCGGGCATGAACGTGGCCCGGCTGAACTTCTCTCACGGGGATTTCGCTACCCACCGCAACGTGATTGAGAACCTGCGGGCCGCCTCGAGGTCCCTCGGACGGCGTATCGCGATCATGGCCGACCTGCCGGGCCCTAAGATGCGGATCGGGAGGATCGACCCGGAACCCGTGGAACTCAGGCCGGGCGACCCGTTCATACTCACCACGGAGGAGATCGTCGGTGACCGAACCCGCGTATCGGTCTCCTTCGACCCCCTCCCCCAGGCGGTGAAGCGCGGGGACACGCTCTTCCTGAACGACGGCTTTATCCAGATCGAAGTGACCGGAGTAGAGGGTCATGACATCATCTGCAAGGTGCTGGTGGGCGGAGAGCTCCGCTCCCGGAAGGGCCTCAATCTGCCCGGCATCGATCTCGGGATCAGCGCATTCACGGCGCGGGACCGTGAATACCTCCAATTCGCCCTCGAGAACGGGGTAGATGCCGTAAGCCAGTCCTTCGTGGAAAACGGACAGGACATCGAGGCTGTCCGCAAGGCGGCCGCGGACCTGGGCCATCATCCCTTGATCATCGCCAAGATCGAACGTTCCAGGGCGCTCGAGCATATCGATGCGATCATGGAGGCTTCGGACGGCATCATGATCGCCCGCGGCGACCTGGGTGTAGAGGTCCCGATCGAGCTGATCGCCGTGGTCCAGAAGCGGTTGATGAGACTTGCGAACATCTACGCCAAGCCCGTCATCACGGCGACCCAGATGCTCGAGTCCATGGCCAACAACCGGCGGCCCACAAGGGCCGAGGCCACGGACGTGGCCAACGCGGTGCTGGACGGTACCGACTGCGTCATGCTCTCCGCGGAGTCCGCAATGGGCAGGTATCCCGTGGATGCGGTCGCGATGCTCGCAAAGATCTGTGCCGCCGCCGAGTCCCGTCGAACCGCCATTCCGGTGAAGGATCTCTTCAGGGGGATTGAACTGACCGGGAAGGTCAGGCCGGAGCATCTCATCGCGATCGGGGTGGAAGCCGGTCTGCAGTACGCGCACCCGGCGGCGGTGTTCGTCCCGACGCACAGCGGCTCCACGGCCAGGAGTGTGGCCCGGTTCCGTTTCCCCGTCTGGACGGTCGCCGTCAGCTCCCAGGAGGCGACCTGTCAGCACCTCCAGTTCTCCGCCGGCATCCATCCGGTGTACGAGCCGGAGCAACCGGAGACCTGGAGGGCTTACATCGAGAAATGGTTGCGTGATCACGATATTTCCGGTGAGGTAGTCTTCCTGACCGGTGGCCCTTCGAGAGAGCACCCGGACGCGAATCACCGGATGGAGATCATCGATCTTCGGCCCCCAGCCGATGAGGCGCAACACCTTTGAACCAAAACAGGAAGAGTCGAGTGAGGTGAAGAATGACCGTACATGAGCTAGCAGGCAAACCGGCGCCGAGATCGGCGCTTGCCAACATACCGAGGCTGGTGAGCGCGTACTTTGTCCGAAAACCCGACGTATCCGATCCTGCAGAGCGCGTGGCGTTCGGAACCTCGGGCCACAGGGGGAGTTCGCTGAAGAACAGCTTTAACGAGGAGCATATCCTGGCTGTGAGCCAGGCGATCTGCGACTACAGAAAAGGGAAGGGGATCGACGGCCCCCTTTTCGTGGGGATCGACACCCATGCCCTTTCGGAGCCGGCCTTCGCCAGCGCCCTCGAGGTCTTTGCCGCCAACCAGGTCATCGTCATGTTTCAGGAAGGAATGCGATACACGCCTACGCCTGTGATCTCCCACGCCATCCTCACCTACAACCGCGGGAGAAAGGGCGGCCTGGCGGACGGGGTGGTCATTACCCCCTCCCATAATCCGCCGGAGGACGGTGGATTCAAGTACAATCCGCCGGAGGGAGGGCCGGCCGCTCCGGAGACTACCCGGACCATCGAAGACCATGCCAATCGTTTCATTGAACAGGGCATGAAGGGAGTGAGACGGGTGTCCTTCCAAAAGGCCATTCAGGCCGATACCACGCGCTCCCATGATTATATTCTCCCCTATGTGGAGGACCTCCTGAATGTGATCGACATGGAGGCGATTGCCGGGGAAGGGCTCAGGATCGGGGCGGACCCGCTGGGAGGCTCGGCCGTCGACTTCTTCGACCGCATCGGCGAGCGCTACGGCCTTGACCTCCAGGTCGTCAACCCTGCGGTGGACCCCACCTTTTCCTTCATGACCCTCGACCATGACGGCAGGATCCGCATGGACTGCTCCTCGCCCTATGCCATGGCCGGTTTGATCGGGCTGAAAGACCGCTTCGACGTCTCCTTCGGCAACGACGCGGATGCGGACCGCCACGGCATCGTCACAAAGGGCTCCGGGCTCCTGAACCCGAACCACTACCTGTCCGTGGCGGTGGAGTACCTGTTTCAAACCCGGCCCGGATGGAAGGAGAATGCGGCCGTGGGCAAGACCCTCGTATCCACGTCCATGATCGATCGCGTAGCCGGTTCTCTCCGGAGAAGGGTGATCGAGGTTCCTGTCGGGTTCAAGTGGTTTGTCGATGGTTTGATCGACGGATCCCTGGGTTTTGGAGGGGAGGAGAGCGCCGGGGCCTCTTTTCTGCGGCGGGACGGTACGGTCTGGACCACGGACAAGGACGGGATCGTGATGGATCTCCTTGCCTGCGAGATGACGGCGAAAATGCACAAAGACCCAGGGGAGCTCTACAGGGATCTCGAGGAGCGGTTTGGAAGAGCATTTTATCAAAGGATGGACGTCCCCGCATCACGCGAGCAGAAGGCCGCGCTCAAGAAGTTGTCTCCTCAGCATGTCAGCGCGAAGGAGATGGCCGGCGAGCCTATCCTGTCCAAGCTCACCAGGGCGCCGGGCAATGACGCGGACATTGGAGGGTTGAAGGTGGTCACCCCCGGCGGATGGTTTGCGGCCCGTCCCTCGGGCACCGAGGATATCTGCAAGATCTACGCGGAGAGTTTCCGGGACGAAGACCACCTCAAGAGCATTCAGGAAGAGGCCATGGCCATGGTAGAAGCGGCCTACAGGGCGGCCGGGGTGTAGTGGGAGGGTTTCCGTGTTCAGGGTTCAGGATTCAGCGCAGCCCCCGACACCGAAGCGCGTGAAGTTGCACTGCTGGGCCCTTCATGAGTCTCCCTCTGAACACCGGAGACCGAACACTCTAAAGGAATGGAGGATCCTATGCACAAGCTGGTCTTGTTGAGACATGGTGAGAGCACCTGGAACAAGGCAAACCTCTTTACCGGCTGGACGGACGTGGACCTTTCGGAGAATGGGGTCGAAGAGGCCAGGGAGGCCGGCCGGGTACTCAAACGGGAGGGATATGTCTTCGATCTCGCCTTCACCTCTGTGTTGAAGCGGGCGATACGGACCCTCTGGCTCGCCCTGGACGAGATGGACCTCATGTGGATCCCCGTGGTGCGCGACTGGAGGTTGAACGAACGACATTACGGTGCCCTGCAGGGGCTGAACAAGGCACAGACCGCGGAGAAATTCGGGGAAAAACAGGTGAAGATCTGGAGGAGGAGCTACGACATCCGGCCTCCGGCCCTGGAGGAGCCCGATGAGCGCAACCCTGCCCGGGACCCCCGCTACCGCGACCTGAGAAAAGAACAGATCCCCCTGACGGAGTGCCTGAAGGACACGGTGGAGCGGTTCCTGCCGTGCTGGCACGATGTGATCGGTCCGACAGTGGGGTCCGGGAAGCGAGTGCTTATCGCAGCCCACGGCAACAGCCTGCGTGCCCTTCTGAAATACCTGGACCAGATCCCTGACGAAGTGATCCCCGAGGTCAACGTCCCCACGGGGATGCCTCTGGTCTACGAGTTGACCGACGACCTGAAGCCGATCCGGAGCTACTATATCGGCGATCCGGAAAAGGTGAAGAAGGCCATGGAGGCGGTCGCGGCACAGGGAAAGGTGAAGAAGTAGGGCCGGAGGCCAGCCCAGGCGCTGGCCGATGCCAGTTTGGTCGAACGGGAAACCTTAACCTCCAACTTGACGAAGTCGAACCGCGAATCAAACGGAAATCAATGGACCAAGGACAAAGGACAGGAATATCGGGAATCGAGAGTATCGAAGCATCAAGCATCAGGCATCGAACATCGAACCGCGACGAACAACAGGCCACACGCCGCCCGCAACGCACTCAATGAACAACGACCGACGGGGTGTCTCATGCTGCCAAGGGTGAATCCGACCAGGACGAGATCGTGGAAGAAGCTGAAAGAACACTGCAGGGTGATGAGGAACCGCCGGATCACCGATCTCTTCAAGAGGGATCCCGAAAGGTTTTCCCGGTTTTCCTTCCGGTTTGAAGATATCCTTGTAGACTACTCCAAAAACATCATCAACAGGGAGACGATGCGCTTCCTGCTCGCGCTGGCCGGTGAGTGCAGGCTCAAAGAGGCGGTCGAGGCGATGTTCACGGGGGAGGTGATCAACGAGACCGAGCATCGTCCCGTCCTTCATGTTGCCCTGAGAAACCGGTCGAACAGTGCGATCACGGTGGACGGCAGGGATGTCATGCCGGAGGTGAATGCGGTCCTGGGGCAGATGGAGCGGTTTTCGACCGGGATCATCTCGGGAGAGTGGAGGGGGTTCACGGGGAAACCGATCAGGGACATCGTCAACATCGGGATCGGCGGGTCCGACCTGGGACCGGTGATGGTGACCGAAGCGCTTCGTCCCTACTGGAGTCCGAACATCCGTCCGCATTTCGTATCGAACATCGACGGGACCCATATCGCGGAGACCCTGAAGGTGGTCTCGCCGGAGACGACCCTGTTTATCATCGCCTCAAAGACCTTCACGACCCAGGAGACCATGACCAACGCGGCCACCGCGAGGCAGTGGTTCCTCGATTCGGGCGGGAGCGAATCCGCGATCAGTCGTCACTTCGTCGCCCTCTCGACGAACGAATCGGAGGTGATCAGGTTCGGGATCGACCCGGAGAACATGTTCAGGTTCTGGGACTGGGTGGGCGGGAGATATTCCCTCTGGTCCGCGATAGGTCTCTCCATCGCCTGCACCATCGGGTTTGAACACTTCGCCGAGTTGCTCGACGGCGCACACGCCATGGACGTCCATTTCAGGGAGGCCCCCTTCAAGGAGAATGTGCCGGTCATTCTCGCGTTGATCGGGATCTGGTACAACAATTTCCTCGGCGCGCAGACAGAAGCCATCCTGCCTTACGACCAGTACATGCACCGGTTCCCGGCCTACTTTCAGCAGGGCAACATGGAGAGCAACGGAAAATCCGTGGACCGGAACGGGCGCGAGGTGAATTATCAGACCGGCCCCGTCGTCTGGGGGGAGCCGGGAACGAACGGCCAGCATGCGTTTTACCAGCTGATTCACCAGGGGACCAAACTGGTCCCCTGCGATTTCATCGCCCCTGCGATCAGTCACAACCCGGTGGGCGATCACCATGAGATCCTGCTCTCGAACTTCTTCGCCCAGACCGAGGCGCTGATGCGGGGAAAGTCCCCGGAAGAGGTCTATCAGGAATTGAGACAGGCCGGGATGGGGGAGGAGGAGATCAGGGAGCAGCTGCCTTACAGGGTCTTCAAGGGGAACCGGCCGACGAACTCCATCCTTGCGAGGAAGATCACCCCGAGGACCCTCGGAACTCTCGTTGCCATGTATGAACACAAGATCTTTGCCCAGGGGGTGATCTGGGACATCTACAGCTTCGATCAGTGGGGAGTGGAACTCGGGAAGCAGCTTGCAAAGAAGATCCTCCCCGAGTTGAAAGGCCGAGAGGAGGTCACTTCCCATGACTCCTCGACCAACGGCTTGATCAACACCCTCAAGGCCTTCAGGGGCTGATCTCGAGGGAAGGCCCTCAGGGGGTGGCGTCTCACGCGACTTGCGGTCTCATGACGGCCCGGGGGACCTCTTCCCGGCTGCGCCGAGACAAGGTACGGTACGTCTCGGCGAGGAGACGGCCCTGCTTTTCCCATCCGTGGTCCGAGGCCGTTCTCCTGGCCGCCATACCCATGGCCAGCCGGTTTTCCCTCTTCATCAGGAAGGCCAGCGGTTCCGCGATATCCGCGGCGGAAGGGTGATCCTTCAGCACGAAGCCCTGAACGCCGGTCCGGACCAGGTCTCTGGCTCCAACCTTCTCCGTAATGATGACGGGCAACCCCGCCATCATGGCCTCCAGCACCACCATCCCGAATGCATCGCAACTCGACGGCAGGATGAAAATGTCGCTGGCATGATAGTACTTTTCGATCTCCCGGGTGATGCCGGCGAAACAACAACGATCCGCTATGCCGAGGCTCCTGGCCAGGGACAAATACCGAGTGGAAGGCGTTTTCCCCACGATCAGGAGCTTGGCGGACTGAAAGGGACCGTCGCTGTGGACCAGTTCGGCCATTCCCGCCATGGCAAGATCCAGCCGTTTGATCTCATAGTTCAACCCTACAAACAGGACCACGATGTCGCTCGACAGCAGTCCGTGTCGGGCGCGGATCTCCCGCCGTCCGGCATCTCGATCGGAGCCGGAGAACCGCTCTCGCGAGACCCCGGGATGGATGACCTTCATCCGCCTTTCCGGGATTTCATAGCACTTCAGCATCTCTTCCTTGGCAAGGCTGGAGACAGAGGTGATGATGGGAGAAGAAGACCCCGTCACCCCGCATCTTTCCACCCATGCCGTGGCCCTGTCGAACAGACTCATATGCTTCTTCCTCACATCTCTGACCCAGGCGGCATGAGGAATGCCGTGCATGGTGAGGACGTCCATCCGGAATATCCGATCGTGACTGTGGATCAGATCGAAGCGGCCCTTCCTGATCAGCGCATTGGAAAAATAGGCAAAACTGACAGGCCTCAGGGAGCGGGGATATGGGACAATGGGTACCTTGTGAAAGATCACGCGGGAACGCTCAGGCCCCCGGAGATGGGCGAATACGTGGATCTCGAAGTCGTCCTGGGCGGATAACTGCTCGGCCAGATGAAACGCATAGCTTTCCGCGCCGCCTACCCGCCCGTAATGGGGAGTCACGACGGCAACCGTCACCTTGTTCCCACAGCCCAGGTCCATTTTCATTCCCTCTTCGCTCGTTCCTCAGCCTACGAATACAAAGACGAGCACATGGATGAGTCATCAAAGCAGAAACCGTCGCAGAATGCAGTACCCATGGAAGCCATTCCGGGCAAGGGTGGACGGGTGAGTCCTCGAACCTGCCGCACCGCTTGAGCGAATAGGAACCGAGACATCCGAGGTGACTGGAATACAGAATGGGGCATCGCCGGTGAGGATGTCAAGCGTTAGGAGTGGTGCCTCTCTGGAGGTGTTCGAAAGTAGGCGATTTTCACTGATCTTCAGGATACGGCCGATCTGCGGGTGGAGTGCCAATCCCTCGACAGTCCCTCACCTTGTCGAAGGACCGAAGAACCAGGTCAGCGCGACAAAGCCGCCGAAGGCGTTGACCCCGACGTTCCTGTCGTCAAAACCTGCGTTGGAGATGTGGTGGAACATCCCCTCGAGATCGAGGGACCATGACTTCCCGAGGATATAGCGGAACCCCAGACTCCCCTGGGGGGTGAACTCGACGGACTGGCCGAGCAGGTCCTGCGATCCATCCATGTAAAGCTCGTTGTGGAGCGCGCCGGCCCCGATCTGAATGTAGGGGACGACACGCCAGCCCGGATAAACGATGTTGTAGCGGGCAAGGAGGGCGAACTCCCAGAAGTGCTGATCGAAATCCTCCGTAAACACGGGCTCGAATCCGTCCGTGGCGACGGATCCGCTCAATTGGAAAAGGACTTCGAGGTTGCCCCGGGGAAAGAACTTTTTCTCGGTCGGGTTCGAGAACAAATAGCCTCCCCTGAAAAAGGTCATGGCGTAGTCCAGGTCCGGTCTCTCGGTCTTGATGAATACAGGGGAAAGCAACAGGCCGGTCCCCAACTGGAGCGTCCTGCTTCCCTTGACCAAGAGATCGTCGGCCGTGCTGCTCGAATCGGCAAGACCGGCGGGAGGATTCGTGACACTGAACAGGAACAGAGAGATCAGGGTCAGTACAAAAGACGCGGATTTCGGCATGAAAGCCCCCTTTGGATCGTGACTTCATCAGAGCGGGTGCAGGACCGTGTCGACCGGACAAGTTCACCCGGTGGCGCTCGGAATTCGGTAGGATTCGGGTGTGAACCCTCCTCCGGGAGAGTTACTCGCAACCCATAGTCACTCTCCTTGTCGCGCGCAAGGGGCGGCGGTTCTGCAATGAGACCGAGCCTGGCAAGGGTGCTTTCTTTCCGGAGCGCGAGGGCCTGCGTACTCCAGCCTTTGGCTGGTGCCCATCTGGAAAATCAGGCGCGACGAGCGGAAGGGCCGACCGCTCCGCGCCGATCGCTAAACCCTGCAGCAGAGATAGCACGGAATCTCAAGACTTGTGCCCTTGGGGCTTTCCCCCGGAGGCCACGCCCCTGTCCCCCCAGGCAGCGCCCAAGCGGTGGGGGCTTCACTCCGAACGCTCGGGCTGGAGAAGGGGGGTGTCCCCATCCGGACGCCGGGTCACCAGCGTCTTGGACTTGGCGAAGAACCAGGTCAGGGTCACCCCCACACTGAAATAGCTGTCGGTCTTGACGAGCGGGCTGTCTTCGAACGCAGCACCCGCCAGCCAGTCATAGCGAAGGGAGGAGGAAACCCGAAAATCCCTGAAGTTCCTCGACACTCCGAAAGCGACGGCGCTTCCGCCGTATCCGCCGCTGGGGTGGTATTCAGGCCGGCCGGGCCTTGCGAACCGCGGCTCCACCTCGTAAAAGTAATCGTGGTAGCGCTCGGAGCCGAAGATCGGGCCGATGGTGAACGACATCCACCATTCAGGAAACAGCGGGATCCTTCGGTCGTAATCCAGGTAGGGCGCAAACTTGATTCCCCGGTACTCGAAGTCGGGCACCGAGAAGACGCCGCGGAGCGGGACCTTCAGCCACAGGGAGCCGGACTTCTTCTCAAAGAACCGCCACTCCAGGGACGGGCCGATCTCTCCGGTGAAATCGAGGTCATCCATCCCCTCCCGCGCCTCGTTGTCCTCGCTGTTGACGGGGAGGGACCCGGACAGGCTCAGGTCCAGCCTCAGGCGGTCGGACTCGAAGAGTTGGCCGGAAAGCCTGCTCCCCTGGGCCCTGAAGATCTTGCCTCGGTAGACGGGGTAGGGGAAGGGAAGGGCATAGAGCCTGGATTCGTCGGATCCGCGGTAATCCGGCAGGTACCATCCGGCGACACCGACCCCGATCTCCCACAGGGGAACGTCCTCGGCAAGGACGGGGCACGCTGCGAACAGGAAAGCAAAGAGCAGGAGGATATACTTCTTCATCCGGTGTCTCCCGAGGGCAGGCGTGCTTGGGTAGGAACAGGCGAAGGTAATATGGGCAGGCGCGGCTTCTTTGTCAAGCCGACCTGGAAGGACAATGGGGCGGGATGAACACGTGGTCATCCGAAAATGACCCTGCCGCGGGATCAGCGGTCAGCCAAGGAACCGGCATGACAAAGATCTGAGCTGAAAGCCGACAGCTGAGATCCTCGTTCGGGGGAATTCTATCCTACACACCTCCACGGCTTCCGTCCACCAGGGCCACTAGCCTGGACACCAGGTCCTTCATCTGATCTGCCTGCGTGCTCAGTTTCTGGGAAGCCGAGGCCCATTGCTCGGCATTGGCTGCATTCCTCTGCGTCTGGTCCTGCATGGCCAGTGCGGTCCGGTTCAGCTCCTCGATCGAACGTGCCTGCTCCTGCGATGCGGCAGCGATCTCTCGAACCATCTGCGCGGATTTCGAGGAACCGGTACCGGCCTTCACGAACTGCTCGTTCGTCTTCTCGACCAGGGCCGAACCCTGCCGAACCTTGGAGACGGTGCCTTCAATCAAACCGGCGGTGCCCCGCGCCGCTTCGGCCGCCCTCAATGCAAGGTTCCTTACCTCATCCGCCACTACCGCAAAACCCGCCCCCGCTTCACCTGCCCGTGCGGCCTCCACGGCTGCGTTCAAGGCGAGCAAGTTCGTCTGGAAGGCAATCTCATCGATGGTCTTGATGATCTTCTGGGTGTTGTCCGAGGCGGTCGAGACCTCGCCCATGAAGGTCTTGAGGCCGCCCATGGAGCTGGCTGCCTCGCGGATGAGGTGCGAGGTGTCGGTCATGAGCTGGTCGGCCGTTTTGGAACCCTCGGAGTTTCTGTCGGTCATCGAGGAGATCTCATTCAATGCAGAAACGGTCTCCTCAAGGGACGCGGCCTGCTCCGAGGCCCGTTCGGCGAGTTCTTGACTCGCCGTGGATATTCCGGCAGAGGCACTCGAGACCTGTGCAGCGCACGTTCCCATCCCCTCGATGACGAATCGAAGCGGCCTGACGATCGAGCGGTGGAGTGAGAAGTATATGGCGGAGCACAGGATGATCACGAAGAGCGCCGCGAATGCCCCTACTCGAAGGACCATGGATCGTGTAGCCTCCGCCTTGGCGCCCCCCAGACGGCTCGCAAGGATCCCGTTCCGTTTTTCCACATCGGCTGCCGCGTTGAATATGGTGTCCAGGGAAAGGCCGATTTCCAATTCCCCCAGTTTCTGCCCTTCGGCCAGGATCTCCTGTTTCACTACCTCGCATTTTTCAATCCGGGTTCCGGCCTCGGCGATTGGTTTTCCATCCTGACCGAAAAAACGTACGAACAGGATCCCCGGGTCGCTCACGGCGACCCTGGACATCTCGTTTACGGCGTCATAATTGTAGTTCAGGATGAGACCTACCGCCGAGTTGGCCATGAGCACGGTCATCGATTTGCCCTTGGCGAGGATCAGGCCCCTCAGATGTTCCTGCTCTGCCCTTCCGGCCGCCTCCAGCTGCACGATGAGATCTCCTGAAAGGCGATCGAAATCCCCCTTTACTGCAAGAGTGATCAGGAAGCCGAAACCAGCCATCAGCACGAGCACGACCAGAACTGCCACCAGGATGAACCTCCGAGTCATTTTCATCTGCTTCATGGCCCCAAGTCCTCCGATAAAAAGCAGGGGTACCCTATGTATCGAGGACCCCTGCTTTTCTCACTTGTATTTCTGATCCCCCAGGACCGCCGTCGCCCCCCCTTGCAGGAAGGAATAGCTGGCGTAGCCGTGCTTTTTCAGGTAATACATCAGCCATTCGGTCTGCTTGTTCACCTGATCGAAGATCAGCAGGGTCTTGTCCTTTTCCATGCCCTTCTCCACGAAATTGGGGATGAACTGGTCGAGAGGGATCGTGCGCGCCGTTTCGAGCCCCGGGAGTTTTCCCGACGCCTGCACGAAGTCCCGAACATCGATGACGATCGCCTGGGGGCTGGCCGCCTTGGCCTTGAACTGGTCGAAAGGCAGGCAGTGTCCGCTGAATTCGCTCTTGGAGATCAGCTTTGACTTATCCGCGAGAGGAGCGCCGAGAAGCAGGGTCGACTCCGGATGGACTTGAGCCCACTCGGGGATGCCGGCATCATAGACATAACAACCTTTGTAGTTCAGTTCCTTGATTCCTTTTTCCGCGGCTTCGTAACTCTTGAGGCACGTCACACCGTTGCAGTAGAAGGCGAGCGGCTTTCCGGGATTCTCCGCCATCAGCTTGCGCAGATCATCCGTGAACGATCTTTTCGAAAGCGGAAGGTGCACTGCATTCCGTATATGGATCACGTTGTACTCGATGGAAGACCTCACGTCCACGATCACGATCTCCCGTTTGGCCTCTTTTGACGCCAGATCCGCTGTCGTGATGAATGGGACGTCCGGGTACTTCTGCCGGTATGGGAACTCCGCACCACCGGCAACCCCTGCCAGAAAAAAGAAGATTGCGATGGAAAACATGATTTTCTTCAACATGGTAAGACCCTCCTTTCAGATTAGACCCTCGGTCGAATATCCAATTCAACCGAAAGGCACCGGCAGGTGCCGTCAACTCAAATTCATCATCAAATCATCTCTCCGACCCGCTTCTTCTCATGTGTCTTTATCGGACTTGCGCGAAAATTCCGAAACAGAGAACGAATGAGGTCGCCTCGGTCATCCGGCCTCCACCGCCTTTCTCCCGGTGAAAGCCGGGGCTGCAAAAAGCCTGGGAATCAGCAGTTTCAGGACCCGCGAGATCACCTTGAAAAACCCAGGGGAGCCGGTCTCCCTGATCTCTTCCGAGTGTTCAGCCAGGATCAGCTCGATCTCCTCCAGCTGAGCTTCAGTGAACGTGCCATTCACGGCTTCAGTGATCTCGTTGATGTGCCCCGAGCACCTAGCCCCGACAATGGCCGAGGTCAATTCCCGCCTTCGGAGCACCCATGCTATGGCGAGTTGAGGCAGGGTAAAGCCCATTCTTTCCGCCACCGGCTTGAGTCTCCCGAGCGCGTTCAGGTGAATGCCAAGCAGAGGGTCCTGGAAGTCGGGGAGCCTGGGTCTGAAGTCGTCCGCGTGGAACCCCCGGAGGCGCTCCCTGGAGAAGCCGCCGCTGATCAGTCCGGAGCATAGAGGGCTGTAGGTAACGATCCCGATCGCATTCCCGGTGCAATAGTCCATGATTCCGTGCTCGATCTGACGGCTGAACATGTTGTAGACCGGCTGGATGGATGCAATGGGATGAATGGGTTGGAGTCTTTGTATCTGCTCGAGGGTAAAATTGGAGACTCCCCCATAACGGATTTTTCCCTCCCTGATCAGCTCGGAGATACAATGCCAGCCTTCCTCCAGTTCCTCATCAGGGACGGGCAGGTGAATATGAAGTAGGTCGATCTGCTCCGTCTGTAGTCTCCGCAGGCTTGCTTCGACCTCGGAGCGGAGGCTGTCCTTTCTGAGGGAGTAACGGAACCGCTTGTCCTGGTCCCAGAGGATCCCGCATTTCGTTGCGACGGTGACATGCTTGCGGACTTCCCGGACCGCCTTCCCGATCACTTCTTCGGCATGGCCCAAACCGTACATCGGTGCGGTGTCTATCCAGTTGATCCCTTTCTCCAGGGCCTCGTGGATGGTGCGGATGGACTCCTTATCGTCCTGGAATCCAAGTCCGCACTCGTAGCCTCCTCCTCCCATGGCCCAGGTGCCGAGACCGAGAGCGGAAAGGTGGAGATCACTAAAACCCAGCTTCTTTGTCTTCATCGCGAGAACCCCTTTTCCGTTGAGGTCTTGTGGAATCTGCAGTGCGCCCGAGTTCCACCCGGCTTTAATACGATCAATCCGATCGAATTCTCAGGATGAGTGAAGCAAGAATTGTGCCTTTACGGCTGTTCCAGGAGGGTGCTGATCTTTGCGGACTTTCGAGGACATAGATGCGAAGGAGAAAGAAGCTGAATCGAGTGTGCGATGGGTTGGTGTAACAATTTACAGAAGTGTAACGTCACGGAACTGTACCATGTAGTAGAGCCTCTCCCGCCCCGGCCCGGTGAAGTCTTGCAGCCCGCCCCATGCAGGTAGTATGCTTGTCTTTGGGCGCCGCTTCTCAATCGACATCAGTTCGATCAAACGTTTCGACGCGCGGTGAGCTGTTCGGTTGGGTCTTTTCCCATATCAGGACGGCCTGAAGTGCGCTCTTTGGACCAGCGGGATGGACGAAATATGTTCGGCGACGGTGTCATTGAGTCATGGGTTAGAGAATGGGAGAGGACCAAGGGATCGTGTTCGAAGACGCTCACGAGAAGCTCATCGCGTGGTTGAGGGAGTGCGGCGCCTATGTCCCGGAGTCCCCGGAACTGATGCCCCTGATGAAGGCCTCCTATACGCCTGAAGAGGCCCGCCTCCTGACAGGCATGCCTCTTTCTCCTGTCGATCTGGAAGGAATCGCTGCCCTCAAACAGGTTGATGCAAGGGACATCGCCCCGGCTCTCGACGACCTGGCCAGGCGGGGGCTCGTCTACCGCTCCAACCGGGATGGCGTCGCGACTTATCGGTTGAACTCCGTCCGATTTGCCTTTATCCGCAGTTTCTTCTGGCCCGGCAGAAAGGATGAATACACGCGGAGGGTGGCCTCCCATGCCTCCCGGTATTACCGCGACGGACTCGGTGATCACTGGAAAGAAGTGCAGACAAAGGGGCTGCGGGTGGTTCCCATTCGACAGACCCTGGAGGATCCGCGGAAGATACTGCCCTATGAAGATGTCAGGGCACTGCTCCTGGATCAGGAGCTTTTTGCCGTCGCCCACTGTCCGTGCAGACATCGAGCAAGGATGGACGGTTCAGGGTCGAGTTGCCGGCACGAAACGGAGAATTGCCTGCACTTCGGGAGACTCGCAGACTATATCATCAGGAACGGCCTGGGCAGAGCGATCTCGAGGGAGGAGTCGGAAGCGATCCTCGCCAGGTCTGCAGAAGCGGGACTTGTCCATGCGGTGTCGAACTGGCAAAGAGACGTGGACACCATCTGCAACTGCTGCAGCTGCTGCTGCGTCTACTTCCAGGCCTATCATCTCCTCAAGCACCCCGGCGCCATGAATGGTTCGGGGCACGAGATCCGAGTCAACCAGGAGAGCTGCCAGGGCTGTGGACGGTGCGTGAAGCGATGCCCGATGAAGGTGCTGCGGCTTGAAGCGCACCCCGATGCAAGGGGCAAGAACGGCAGAGTCGTCGCCGTCACCCCGGAGGCGTGCGTCGGCTGCGGAGTATGCGCCTACACCTGTCCTGGCGGATCCCTGACCCTCAAGGCACGTCCGAGGGCAATGGAGCCCCCCGGCGACGTGAATGAACTCCGGAAAAGGTACGCTGAAGAGCTTGCGGCGGCCCGTGCCTTTCGCGGAGAAACCGCTTCAGCCCGCACGCGTCCGGCCGACGTGAGCGGCGGAGAGTCGACCGGCCCCCGGAAAAAAGGGTGAGCGTGGAGTAAGGGGGTGCCCCCGGCGCCATGGTCCGGGATCAGGGTCCGACTTTCAGTGCACCAACGTCGGAATGGAGCATGATCTCCCCGGCGTGCTCCTCCGGCCGAATCCGGGCAGGAGGCTCCATGGCCGTGGCTCCGGTCCGGTGGTCCTCCTGGATGGTCCCCTCAAGCACGTTCAGCCATCGCTCCAGACAGGTGTTCAGGATACGCTCCGCGCGCCTGAGATCGAGCCTGTACTTTTCAGGGATGAAACCGAGGTCCACGGAATAGATCCCGTTCCGCCTCTTCAGAAAGAAACAACCTTCCAGCGCTGCCGGTGAGAGATGGGAGAGATAGTAGAAGGCACGGTTGAGTAGGGACCTGCATTCCTTGATTTTGATCCCCTGGATCGCGTAGTTGTTGGAGAAGACCTTGAACCCCTTGGAGCCGGGATCCAGGCCGCTTTGGGTCAGGAGATAGTACGGGGCGACGAGGGAGGCGCGACATGGCTCGAAACCACTCCGGGTGCAATCGGCCTCGATCTCGTGGATGATGGAGGGGAGGTCCACCCTGGACGGGCCGAGGTCCCGGCGTTCTCCGTATCTCTCGATTACCGGGAAACCACCGGTATGTCCCCTCCTGACCTCGGGTTTGAAGAGAAAGACTCTGCGTCGCCCCTCCCGGAGCGTCTCGTCGTCTGCCTCCAGGTCGATCTCCTGGGGGTCCTTGATCAGGTGGACGCAGAATCCCGCCTGGTCCTTCAGCGGGTTCAGTCCCTCCGCAGCCGTTCGTGCATGTTCGACGAAAGGGTCTTCCAGCCGACGGATCTCCTCCTCGTCGATGAAGGCCACTTCGGCCGCCTGGGTGATGTGGTCCACACCGATCACCTGAAGGGTATGGCGTCCATAGTCGACAGGCTCATGCTCCCCCCTCCACTGCGCATAGGTCAGGATCTGAAGCTCCCGCTTGAGGGCGTCGGGCAGCCGCTCGATCCCGCCGTGGCCGGTGAGGTTCTCCTTGGGGATGATCATGGTCCTGCACCCGGCATCATAGGCGGTCTCCAGCTTGATGTCGATCCCGCCCACCCCCGTAATCCGGCCCCGGGTGTCGATCTCGCCCGTCATGGCCAGATCCCTTCGAACCGACCGCTCGGAGAGCAGGGAGGCCAGGGCCAGGGCTATGGCCCCTCCTGCGGACGGGCCGTCCTTCGGCGTAGAGGCCCCCATCAGATGGAGGTGGATGGGGTTTTCGGTCCTCGACGCGTCGATCCCCAGTTCATTTCCGCAGTAGAGGATGGCGGTCATCGCCACTTTCCGGCTTTCATCCATGACCTTTTCGATGTTGCCGGTGGCGTGAACCGTGCTCAGTCGATCATTCTCTCCCCCCGTGCCTTCCTCCCGGAGGTGGATAGGAGTGGCCTGGATGGGGATGACCGATCCAATGCCCCTTTCCACATTCACGCCGAGGGCCAGCGCCTCTCCTACGCGGTCCTCTTCATTGATCCCCCAGGACTTGCCGGGAGGTTCGAGGTATTCCCTGACCTTGATCCTGTTGACCCTCACCTTCCGATGCCCCTGATCCAGGACCTCCTTTCGGAAGATCCGCAGGAAGAGGGTGCGTATGATCCGCTCCAGCTCCCGAACGCCGGGCTCACGGGTATAGGTCGTGATCAGGGTCCTCAGGAGATCCTCTTCATGATCCGGGTCGAAGAAGATCTCTTCTTGGCTGATGCCATAACGGTTCCGCACCCGTTCGACCAGGTACTGCCGGGCAATGGCGATCTTCTCTTCCACGCTGTAGCGGTCCAGGAACACCACCTCGCAGCGGTTGACGACGGCCGGCGGCACCGTCTCCAGCGTGTTGGCGGTGAGGATGAAGTGGCAGCAGGACAGGTCGATGTCCAGGGTGGTCTCGGTGTACTTATCATGGAAAAGGTGGTTCTGTTCCGGGTCCAGGATCTCGAGGAGGGTTGCGATGGCGAACGGTTCGGTCTTGTCCGCCTCATCCAGGATAAAGACCCCGTTCATCGCCCCCATCTTGATCAGCCCCTGCAGGACGGCCCCGGGCTTCGACCCCTCATAGGTGAAGCCGTACCCCCGGAGATCCGCCTCGTCCTTCATCCCCCCAAGAGAGATCTTGTGATAGGGAACGGCCAGATTCCTGGCGATCGAGATGGCCATGGACGTCTTTCCTACGCCCGGCGGTCCGACGAACAGAAATGCGCTGCCGGTGCGGTGAAGACTCTCGTGCCCCTCTTCATGGATGTTCCGGTAGCGCCAGATGAGATTGGCAAAAAAATCGCAGATGATCTCTTTGGGCCCCTTGAGTCCGTAGTGGGTCCGGTTCAACCCCTCTTCGAAGGACCCGGCATCGACTTCGATCCGTTGGACCTTTCCCCAGGGGATGGCCAGGAGGGTTTCGATGAGCTCGGTATACTTGGGGCCGCTGTGGCCCACGGCAGCGGTCTTGTTCTTGTCGATGATCTCGATGGCCCGCCGGGGGAAGAGGGGATCGTTCCTCGCTTCTTCGATGCGATCCTTGAGGCTCTTGGTCTGGGGACCGGCCGGAGAGGGCTCGACACGGGGGAGCGTTGGGGGGGCTGCAGGGCAGGCCCCCTGCCTCTCTGCGGAAAACATGGCCACGTGCTCCTTGAAGGCCTCAAACAACTCCTCCTCTTTCCCGTTCTCCAGACTCATTTCCGGAAGGTCCAGTTCCCGGAACAGATAGATCAACCCATATCGGTCCCTGAAGAACTGAAGAACCTCCCTCGTCCCTTTCTCATCGTGGTGCAGGGAGACGGCGAACAACCGCATGACCGTTTCGAGATAAACGCTTCTTCTCTTGAGCGAATAGGAGGTGTTGCGGCTTTTCCGATAGCATTCCTCCAGGATGTTCTTCTTCAGGTCCAGTTTCAATGGGGGAAAAATGTTCTGAAGCCATTCATCCGGCAGCTCGGAAAGCCGAGCAACCGAGCCGCTGAAGATCTTCGCGACGATGGGGTCGAGGGGCCGCTCCTGTTCGGCCGCATCGAGAAGCTCGAGGTAACCGGACCCCCTGATCCCATTCATCTCGTCGGCCAGGGCGGCCCGCAGCATCCGGTAGAAGGTCGGATCACCGATGCGCTTTTCCATGGCAAAGGCCGCGTCTGAGGCGATGACCTCACGCTGGGTCTTCCCCGGGTACAGCAGGTGCTCAATCTGGTGGCGCAGAAAGAACTCCGCGAACGCCAGCATCTTGCCTTCTTCCGACGTTTTTCCACCCAACCGGGAGTGGGGATCGCTGGGGATCACGAATGCGATGAAATCGAATATCCGTTCATGGATGAGGATCACCCATCGGTCCTTTTCCAGGGAGATCTGGCTGACCATCGGGATCCGCCGGTTTTCGTCCTCCCATCTCCGGAGCGTCAACGAAGAGGAAACGCGGGCGATCGCCGTCGATTCGGCGATTCTGCGGTTCCTGAAGTAAGGCATGATCCGGGCCATGCAGACGGCCCTGAGGATCTGGAGGATTCGGCGGCTGCCTTCGTCATCGGGCAGGGGAAGGCTTTCGAGCGCCTCATGGTCGAATTCGATCGGAAACATGGCCCAGCATTGCGCGGCGTCCCCGAGAAGAAAATACAGGAAGGTACGAAAAGTCATCCTGATGTTCAGTAATCAGGGCGGAATTTTCCTGTATATTTTTTCATGTATACCTCGGCCCGCACTTTCCGCAGCGTGCTCTCCGAGCTCATGTACCGGATCTTGCCGAACACGGGTCTTTCAGGCCCCCAGGGGCGGTCATATCTTCCCAGGACCCACATGATACCGCTGTAGGAGTTGGGGTCCCTTCCGTCGATGCCGTACTTGTTGTTGAGTTCGATCATGACCTTGAGCGCCTCTTCGGGGGACGGTGTCCACTCCAGGATCTTCTTCCCCCAGACCATCCGGAGATAGTTGTGGATCCGGCCTTCGCGAAGCAGCTGTCCCTGGGCCGCATTCCACAAGGGATCGTGGGTCTGTGCCTTCTCGAATTCCTCGAGTCGATAGAGGCGAGGTCTCCGGTCCGCCCGGTGGTCTCCCAGGGTCTGCAGGGCCCATCCGGGCAGGGAGCGGTACCGGTCATAATCGCGTCGCTGACTGCACATGTTGAACCCGAGCTCTCTCCAGGTGACCAGCTGATCCAGAAAGGCCTCGGCCGATCCGCTCATGCGCCACCATCCGCTCCGGCCCCCGGACGCCTTCGCAGGAAGACGGTCCGGGGTCCATCCCTCTCTCGCGGCCAGGAGATGAAACACCTCGTGGACCGAGATGTGGCCGAAATGGAGGTAGGGGGAGAGCCCGCTGGTGGAGTCCTCGTCGGGGTGGTTCCTCTCTTCCGCATAGGCGGGGAGCTTCTTCTGAACGAACCTCTTTATCCTCCTGGATGCCTCCCTTGCGCCTCCCCTCTGACCCACGACGCCGACCCGGTGGTCTATTGAAAAACGGGAAAGGGCCCGGGATCCCCCTTCCAGGGTCTCCGGGG
Source organism: Deltaproteobacteria bacterium (assembly GCA_020060215.1). The sequence goes on from JAGVAP010000009.1 coordinate 199,418, forward strand.
ACGCGGCAGGCCAGCGCTTCAGGATGTCTCCCGGGATAGGGACCATGCCCCGCTGCTTCAGCCTTTTCAGGGGGCCGGCATGGGGCAAAGCAGCAAGGTGGGAAGGGAGCCGCTTCTGGAGAAAACCCCTGAAGAACCTGGCCGCCGTGAAGGCCCGGTCCGCCTCCCTCATCGGGAGCAGACCGTTGGAATCCACCTTCTCCATGCGGACCGGGATCTTTCCAGAGGCTGAACGGACCATGCGGGGCAGGAAAAAGGCCGGATAGTCATCCGTCACCACCACACAGGCCTGTTCCGCAAGCGCGGAGAGAAGACCCTTGTCTTCATCGGGTGCAGGTTCCAGGTAAGGGTAGTAGGACACCCCGGTTCTTGCCGCATCCCCGGCATTGTCGGCCATGCCGTCCATGATGAACCGATGGAAGCGGTCGCATGCCCAGGGGTAGCCCAGCCGCAGGGGTTCGAACACCAGGAGGGGCTTTGACAGACGAACGGCCCATTCCACGGCCCTCTGGAGGCTGAAGTTCCATCGCATGCGGCGGTAGGCGATCATCCAGTAGAGGACATAAGCCCCGCTTGACCGGACAGGGAGATCATTGCACCTGCTGACCCGGATGTCGGGCACCGGACTATCGGATGATCTCTTCAAAGTGCGCATCCGTGAACCCTTCCAGCAGGAGGAAGGATTGGATCTTGACGCGGATCAGCTCTGCATCCGGATGATCCAGGAAGACCGCCAGCTGGGGATGCCTCTTCAAGAGCATTTCCCGGACCCTTTTTCGTTCGATCCCATCTTCGAGTAATTCGAACAGGCCGGACACGGTCATGGCCTTGGCCTCGGGGAGGCGGGAGCCCTTGTGGTCCGCCCGGGTATCGATGAGGAGGCTGACCGCGGGGTTCTCCATCAGGTTCCTGAACTTGGTGGTGTTCCGGTAGGTGGTCATGTAGATCTCGGTGCAATCATCGCTGGTCGTGTAGGCCATCAGAGAACAGTGGGGGGTCCCACCGCCTGAGGCCGTGGCCAGCACGCATAGACCGCTTTCACGCGCGAGCTCCTTCATCCTTTCGATCATGTCCTGGGTTCTCCCGTGGTAAATTGAGCTCTTTGAGAGCGTCTCTGGGGGCAGGCCGCGTGGGGGGTCTTTTCTTCCAAAACGCCCCTCTGGAGCGCCCCCTGGGTGCCGTCTAGGTGAGGCGAAAGCGCCAGAGGGAAAGCAGGAAAAAACCGCCTGCGAAGCACAGGAGCACACCCACCTCCGGCAGGATCGCCTCGATCCCGCGCCCGCGGATCATGATATCATGATATGCGGCCAGTGCCCAGGCGTGAGGCGTAAAGAGAGAGATCTCCTTCATGATGCCGGGCATGAGGAATGCGGGCACCATCATCCCGCCCAGGGCCCCGAGGGTGATGGCCAGAAGAACCGAGAGGCCGTTTACCTGCGCTTCGGTCCTCCCGAGGCCGGCCACCAGAAGACCCAGGCCGTTCGCAGCGGCGGAGAGGGCCAGAGAGACCAGGACCAGGGCGGGCAGGTTCCCGGACTCCATTCCGAACAGCGTCACCCCCACCCCGAACATGAGCGCAATCTGGACGAGGTTCACGAGATAGTAGGGAAAGAGTTTTCCCAGGAGGAGGGTGCTCCTGGACACGGGGCCTGCGAGGATGCGCTGGAACGTGCCCTGTTTCTTCTCCTGCAGGAGGCTGGAGGAAAGGGTCAGGGCGATGAAGAAGACGCCGAAGATGGTGTATGCGGGGACGTTCTGCTCGATCACGCCGGGACGTCTCTCCCTCTCCATGCCGGAAGGGGAGGTGGTTTCGAGCGTCGTGATGAACATACGATCCATCCCCTCGGGCGCCCTCGCAAGGAGTGCGCGTCTTTCCAGGACAGATCGGACGGCGCCCTGGACCGATGCCGCAAGCTGCCGGTTCATGACGGGATCCACCATCAACGACACCGGCGCCGTGCCGGGGGGACCAACCATCCCCGAGAGAAGCGATCGGGAATAGTTTTCACGAAACACGAGGGCCAGCGGGTAAGCGCCTTCCCGAATCCATCCCTCGGCCTTCTGCAGCGTGATCTGCCCCTCCCGCTCCTCCTCCATCACCTGGATTCCCTCCAGCCCCTTCAGATCCGCGATCGCATCCCGCGCCAGGACCCCTGAGTCATGATTGACCACGATCAGTTTCAGGGGGCGGGCCTTCGTGCCCGCTTCGAAGGCGGCCTCCAGGGCGAAGCTCATGACCAGGATGAAGAACAGGGGCATGGCGAAGAGGAGGGCCAGCGACTCCCGATCTCTCCAGAGGACCCTGATCTCCTTCAGGGTGATGGCGAGCATCTGATGAACGGTCTCTTTGCCGGGAGCCATTCTATCCTGCGTCCGAAGGGTGTGCATCCCTGACGCGCCTTCCGGTCAGGTGCAGAAAGACGGTTTCGAGGTTGGGCGCCAGGATGTCCAACCCTCTGAGCGCCAGCCTCTCTACGGCGGCCGCTTCGAGGACCCGTTTCAAGGCCTCCTCCCTGTCTGCTGTCTCCAGTCGGAGCCTGTTGGCCCGTCCGCCGACAAGACGCGGTTCACCGACGGTCTCCAGCCTCTTGAGAAGAGACTCCGGGATCGGCCCTTCGAATTCCGCATGGATCACCCCCTGTGCAAAGGTTCGGATCAGTGAGGCCGGACGATCCAGGGCGATGATCCTGCCGTGGTCCATGATCGCGACCCGGCTGCACAGCCTCTCCGCCTCCTCCATGTAGTGGGTGGTGTAGAGGATGGTCACACCGGATCGGGTGAGATGGTTCAGGGCCTCGAACACCGCGTTCCGGCTCTGCGCGTCCACGCCGACCGTAGGCTCGTCCAGGATCAGGATTTCCGGCTCCTGGAGCAGGCCGATGGCGATGTTCAGCCTCCTCTTCATTCCATTGGAGAACCCGGAGACGGTTGCATCCATGTACTCCCCGAGCCGAACCGCATCCAGGACCTCCGTCGACCGCTGCTGCAGCAGCCGCCCTCTCAGTCCATAGAGCCTGCCGAAGAAGGACAGATTATCCCCGGCCGTCAGTGTCTGGTATAAAGCCAGATCCTGGGGAACCAGCCCCATCCTGGACCTGATTTCCGCAGGATGGGAAGAGATGTCCCTGCCGTCCACCCGAACCCTTCCCCGCGTGGGCTTCGCGAGACCGGCCAGTGCGGCGATCGTCGTGGTCTTGCCCGCCCCGTTCGGCCCCAGGAGACCGAAACATTCCCCCCGTTCGACCTCAAAGGTCAGCCCGCGAACGGCCTCTTTCGTACCGTAGGCCATGAACAGGTCTTCGACCGAGAGAACGGCGTCACTCATGATCGGACGGACTCCAACCCTTTCTTCTCAGGAACCGCCGCAGGCGGAGACGGTTATATCTCTGGGCCATGATGAGCGGGAGGTTTTCCACCGCGGCATAGAGGATCATGAAAAACCCCACCCACAAAGGGTTCCACAGAAAAAAGAGGGGGGCAAAGAGCATGATCACCCAGTGGGTCAACTCGGCGCGACAGGTCTCCAGCATGAAGGCGATCATGTATTCGGGGCTGACCTCCTCCATGCGGGTCTTGTAAAACCCCCTGTACCTGAAAAACCGGGATCCGTCGGGGAGGTTTCCTTTCCATTTTCGGATCCTGAAGACGCGCCGGTAAAGGGCCCCTTCCTCCTCCCACGGCCGGGGCCTGAAGATCCGGGCGTCGGGATCGAATCTCGTCACCGGCAGCGACACCATCGCAAGGACCACACCCATATGGATGACGAACCAGGCCGCGAAGTCCAGAAGGATGGTCCAGAAGGTCGGGAAATGAACGAGCCTCACGGATGGGATCTGCCGTCCTTTCCGGTCCGTATGGTCCTTCCCTTCCACCGCACGCTTCTCAGAAGGAAGACCTGAACCAGTGAGAGGCAGAAGACGGCCGCGAAAAAAAGCAGCGGGACAGGGTAAAGCAGCGCGTCGAAGAAACCGAAGTTGCCTATGCGACGAAGCATCCATCCGATCTGGACGGCGTACAACGCGTACATGGGCCCCCAGAACGGCAGCGAACCCGGACCTTCGCTCACTCCTTCCTGAAGGAGGTGCCTGGCCACCGATGCCCCTCCGAAGACCCACAAGGAGAGGATGAGCAGCATGGTGAAGGAGATCGCGCCGGCGCCTGTGGCGAACCCCTTGCCGAAGCCCGCGATGAGGGACCGCAGCCCGTCGGAGTACATCTGAAAGCAGAGGGTCCCTTTCCCTCCGAAACAGCGGACCGGCTTCCCCAGACGGAGAAGGTGTCTCCCCAGCAGGAGGTTTTCCAGCACCGCGTCCTTGACCCTGGTGTGACCGCCGAAGGCCAGGTACTCTTCTCTGGTGCAGGCCAGGCATGGTCCGAAGGCGCCGGCAGGTTTGATCCGCGAGCCCAGGGGGGTGAACGCACTCAGGCCTGCCGCGGTGACGATGTTGAAAAACGCGGATAGATGTTCGACCATACGTTCCATCCGGTGATAAGGCTGGATCGTCAGGAGGCCTTCGCCCTTGAGAAAGGCCGAGAGCACCTTGGCCAGGCCCCCGGGGGCCAGAAAGGTGTCTGCATCCAGAAAGAGCAGGATCCTTCCCTTTGCAGCCAGGGCCCCCTGCCAGCAGGCCCAGGGCTTTCCGGTCCAGCCCGCGGGCAGGTCATCCGACGGCAGGACGCGGACCCCGTGCGCGCCGGCGACCCGAGCCGTCGCGTCTTCGGAGTGGTCGTCCACCACGATGACCTCGCGGGGTGGAGGGACTTGGCCCTTCAGGGCGTTCAACAACCGGCCCAGGTTCTTCTCTTCATTGCGGGCCGGGACAATGATGGTGGCATCCCAGCGATCGGGCAGAGGGCCGGCAGGGTTCTCCAGAAGGGGTATCCTCCACAGGGAGAAGAGCCCGCCCAGCCAGCAGAGGACAATGACGAGTTGAAGGAGGGCGTCCATACCCTTTTCCGTTACGTCCCGTTCAGCAGGTACCGCCGACCACCGCCAAGACCAAGAGACTGATCCATCGATATCACGTCGCATGGCCCATGGCAATGGGAAGCCTCCGGAGGAACCGGGCAACCCCTTGCCATCACGATGGATCCGAGGGATCGTGGACCCGGCGAGGGCCCACCCATTTCGCTCTTCGTCGCCTCAGGGCGAAAGAACCAGCCGTATCCTTGGCCGATATCGAAACATGAACGGGCGCAGGGCCTGACCCGGCCTCGCACGGCTCCCCGGGGCGCAACGGTTCTTCAACTGGATCTCTCCGGAGCCGTTTCCCTTGACATTGAATACCTGATTGCATATAAGATTGCATACAATCTCTGATCGGAGAAGAGTTCTGGCGATGCCGAGATCCGAAAGAGGAGCAGGGTCCGGGGCGGGACGGGTGAACCGGCGCGATTTCGCGAGCGGACTTTTCTGGCTGGGGACCTCCCTCTTCTTTATGACCCGGGGACTGGAACTGGAGGTAGGCCGCTTCATCAGTCCGAAACCGGGCTTTCTCCTTTTCTGGTCGAGCGGCGTTTTCGCTTTCCTGTCGGTGGTCCTCGTGGTCAGGAGTGTGGCGGTCAGGGGCGCAGGGACAAGGCTGGCGGATTCGTGGAGAGATTGCACATGGTGGAACCCCGCGATCACCGTTGCGCTTCTCTGTCTGTACGCTTCCTTTCTCAGGCCTCTCGGCTTTCTTCCGGCCATGTCCCTGCTGATGGCCATCCTGTATGCGCTGGGGCGGGTCCGGTGGCACGTAAGCCTGGCCGGCGCAGTGGTGACCGTACTTCTGGCCTATGCGGTCTTTCATCTCGGACTGCAGGTTCCGCTTCCCGGGGGGATTCTCGACCGGTGAAGAATCGGACCCCCCTGAAACGGGTTTAGCTTTATGGAGACGATACAGAGCCTTCTCTTCGGTTTCTCCATCGCCCTTCAGCCTGAAAACCTGTTCTTCTGCCTCCTGGGCTCCTTGTTGGGAACACTGGTCGGGGTCCTGCCGGGCGTCGGTCCCGTGGGCGCCAACGCCATCCTCCTTCCGGTCACCTTCAAGATCTCCACGACCGGAGCGATCATCATGCTCGCCGGTCTCTATTACGGGGCCATGTACGGCGGTTCCACCACTTCGGTGCTCGTGAATATCCCCGGAGAAGCGGCGTCGGTGGTCACATGCATGGACGGGCACAAGATGGCTCTGCAGGGGAGGGCGGGTCCGGCCCTGGGAATGGCCGCCTTCGGCTCGTTCATCGCCGGCACCATCGGACTCGCCGGGCTCATGTTCTTTGCCGTTCCGCTCTCCCGCTTCGCCCTCAAATACGGCCCCCACGAGTACTTTGCCCTCATCGTGCTGGGGCTGACATTGGTGACCTACCTCTCCCAGGGGTCCATCCTGAAGGCGTTGATGATGGCCTGCCTCGGCCTCATGTTGAGCAACATCGGTCTGGATCCGATTACCTCGACTCCGAGGATCACCTTCGGGTTCCTGGAGCTGTTCGAAGGTCTGGGCATTTCGCCGCTTTGCATGGGTCTCTTCGGCGTGGGGGAGGTCCTGTTCAACCTCGAACGAAGGTATTCGAGGAAGATCGTTCAGGCCAAGATCAGGAATCTGTTTCCTTCGAAGCTGGATTGGATCGCTTCCAGGTGGGCCCTGGCCAGAGGCACGGTGATCGGTTTTCTCCTCGGCATCCTGCCGGGGGGAGGTCCGGTTCTTGCGGCCTTCTTCTCCTACGGGGTAGAAAAGAAGGTCTCCAGGGAGCCGCAGAAGTTCGGCCGGGGGGCGATCGAAGGAGTGGCCGGGCCGGAGTCTGCAAACAACTCCGCCGCCTCCTCGTCCTTCATCCCCCTGCTGACACTCGGCATTCCACCCAATCCAAGCCTCGCCATCCTGTTCGGGGCCTTTCTGATCCACGGGATCACCCCGGGGCCTCTCCTGTTGAGAGACAACCCGGATGTGTTCTGGGGAGTCCTGAGCAGCATGTACGTGGGGAACGTCATGCTCCTCGTCCTGAACCTTCCCCTGATCGCCATGTGGGTTCAGGTCCTGAAGGTGCCGGCCCGGTATCTCTATCCCCTCATCCTCATGTTCTGCCTGATCGGAGCCTACAGTCTGAACAACAACGTGTTCGACGTGGCCGTCATGATCCTTTTCGGCCTCGTCGGTTACCTTTTTCGCAAGTTCGACTATGAGGGAGCACCCCTGGTGCTCGCCTTTGTGCTGGGGCCCATGCTGGATCTCAACCTTCGGCAGGCGCTGCTCGTGTCCGATGGAAGGTTCCTGGACTTTTTCATGCGCCCGATTTCAGGGGTGACCTTGATCCTGGCGGTGCTTCTCCTGGCCAGTGCCTTGTTTCCCCTCATGATGAAGAGACTGCAGGTCTACAGGGCGGGGGTTCGGGATGAACAATACTAGTCTCCCGGAGGTCCGTTCTGCCGAGCGCGACGGGAGGGCGGTAAAGGGATGAGCGGCCTGAAGAGAGAGCGAGCGTACCAGTGTCTTCGAGACGCCATCACCTTCGGGACATTCAAACCCGGAGAAAAGGTGGTCGAAAAGAATGTCGGCGAGATGTTCCGCCTGGGGAGGACCCCTCTCCGTGAGGCCCTTCGTCAACTGGAAAAGGAGGGTTTCATCGATGTGTTCCCGAACCGAGGCGCTGTGGTGAGAAAGGTCTCCGTGGAGGATCTTGAGCGGGTCTATGATGTGCTGGCGGTCCTGGAAGGTCACGCCGTGGAAAGCTCGGCGGGTTCGATGAACCCCACGGCGATCAAGGAACTGAAATCGGTCGAGAGGGCGATGCTGGGGGCGGCCAGAGAAAAGGATTTCAAGAAGTGGTTGGACCACAACGCGCGCTTTCACGAAATCTTTCAACGGGTGTCGGGCAACACGGTGCTCTCGGAAACCATCTCCAATCTCAGGAGGCAGACCTACCGGTACCGTGCACTTGCCCTGTCGATCGCAGGCCATGTCGAAGAGTATCTCTCCGATCACAGAAAGATCCTGGAGGCCACCATGGAGGGGAAACCGGAAAAGGCCGGCAAGGCGATGCGCCGGCATGTGGATCGGGCGGGGAGAATCCTGGTGAAGTTTCTCAGAGAAAACCCATGGGCGTGAAGATGCAAACCTGATGCATGAACCCAGCATAGAACGGAAGGAGGAAGAAAGATATGTCTAGGAGAGGGAACAGATGGGGATGGATATGCGGGCTTGGTGTCATTTCCGTGATCCTCTTGGGGGCGGGAGAAGCGAGATCGGAATTCCCCGGGAGAAACGTCACCGTGATCGTTGCATGGGCGGCCGGCGGGCCGGTGGACATGGTGACGCGGGCATTGGCCGTTGGAGCCGAAAAGCACCTTGGAAAGCCGGTCGTCATCGAGAACAAGGGCGGCGGCGGGGGGACGGTCGGTCTTTCGGTGGTCGCCAATGCCGCCCCGGACGGGTATACGTTGTGCGCCACACCCAATGTGTCGGTGGTGGATACGGCGATTATGCAAAAGGTCACCTTCAAGCCTCTGGCGAGTTTCACTCCGATCCTCGGTCACAGCCTGGCCGAACACACCGCACTGATCGTGAAGAGCGACGCGCCTTGGAAGACCTTCAAGGAGTTCATCGAATACGCCAGGAAGAACCCCGGCAAGATCAAATACAGTTCGGCAGGGATCGGTTCCGGGATGCACGTGGCCATGGAGGTGATCGCCGGGAAGGAAGGCATCAAGTGGGTGCACGTGCCGTACAAGGGGGCTGCACCGGCAACCACCGCCCTTCTGGGGGGTCATGTGGATGCCTGTTCCGCCGGTATAGGATGGCAGGTCCATGCCCAATCGGGCGCCGTGAGAGCCCTTGCCGATCATGGAAGAGAACGGAGCCCCGATTTTCCCGAAGTCCCGACCCTCTGGGAACTCGGATACGGTTTCACCAACGACACCATCCATGCCGTCGTGGGCCCTGCCGGGTTGCCCCCCGAGGCCAAGAGGAAGCTGGAGGAGGCCTTCCTGAAAGGCATGGAGACACCGGAGTTCAAGGCCGCCCAAAAGAGGTTGTATCTCAGCCCTGCCCGGTACGACAGCCAGGCCTATGGAAGACACCTCCAGGAGCGGTGGGGGAGCGTGGTGAAGATCCTGACCGAAGCCGGGATCGTCAAGGAAGCGGCTACGCAGCCGGAATGAGCCTCTGGGGGCTCGAACCGGGAGATGATCTGCAGGGGCCCTGCCGCGGAGGGGCCCCGTACGGATCCGTAGAGGAGGCATTCTGCCGATGGAAGATCGAGGGTGGGGGAGGATCATGGATGCCGATGTGCTTGTCCTGGGGGCGGGCGCTGCAGGATGCGGCGCGGCCATCGCGGCAAGGGAAAGAGGCGCCGGCGTCCTCCTGGTGGAGAAGGGAAAGCTCGAGAGCTCGGGTTGTCTGGGGGGCGGGAACGATCATTTCATGGCCGTCCTGAACAGTGGCCCCGCCACGGACACGGGGCAGGCGGTGGTGGACTTCTACAAGACCCCCCTGAGCGGGCTGACCGCGGAGATGATCGAAGAAGGGTGGGTCAAGAACATGCCCGTCATCCTGGCGCTGCTTCAGGAGATCGGTGTCGAATTCGTCCGCGATGAACAGGGCGGCTGGCTGCGAACCACCGGCTTCGGGCAGCCCGGCAACTGGTGGGTGAACATCCTGAACGGAACCACGATCAAGAAGCGGCTCGGCAGGAAGGTCCGTCAGATGGGCGTCCAGGTGATGGACCATGTGATGGTGACCAGGCTGCTGAAGCGAAACGGCCGGGTCACCGGGTGCATCGGGTTCAATGTCCTGGACGGCACCTTTTATCTCTTCAGGGCCAGGAAGGTGATCATGGCCCTCGGCAACACCGCGGCGCGCGGATGGGCCAATTCCACCGGCAATCCCTACAACATCTGGCAGTACCCGTACAACACGGGGAGCTATTTCGTCCTGGCTTATGAGGCAGGGGTGAAGATCCTGAACCTCGACATCGGCCAAAGGGCTACCATGATCCCCAAGGGATTCGGGGCCCCGGGCATGAACGGCATCAACGGCATGGGCGGTCACGAACTGAACGGCCTCGGCGAAAGGTTCATGGGGAAGTATGACCCGATGTGGGAAAACGGGAAAAGGATCAACCAGATCACCGGGACCTATGAGGAACTGTTGCAGGGCAAGGGGCCGCCCTTCTATATGGACATGCGCCACCTGGACAAGGAGGAGGTTCATCACCTCCAGTACGTGCTCATGCCCGGGGACAAGGCCACGTACCAGGATTACTGCGATCAAAGAGGGATCGAGTTCGCAAGGGATCCCCTGGAGGTGGAGATCTCGGAGCTCTGCTTCAGCGGGGGACTCCTGACCGGGGACAACTTCGAGACCAACGTGAGCGGCCTCTACAATGCCTGCGTGTTTTTCGCGTTTTCCGGAGCGATCTGTGGCGGGTATTATGCGGGGCGGCAGGCCGCGGAGGCCCTTGCAGGCGGTGCGGTTCCTGAAGTTCCGGACGAGTCCGAGGTCCTGCTGGAAAGGGAACGGGTCTACAGCCCCATGGGTGTCCGGAGGGGGATTGGCTACAGGGAATTTGAAGGCGCCGTTCGTCAGGTCATGGCCTATTACATGGGATACAGGAGAAACCGGAAAGGCATGGAGGTGGCGCTGGAGAGACTCTCCTTTCTGGAGGGCCATGCCGACCGGATCAAGGCCGCCAGTTACAGGGAACTGATGAAAGCCCATGAATCGCGTGATCTCATCAGGATGTGCATGCTGACCACAAGGGCCAGCATGGAGAGAAAAGAGAGCGGGCGCGCCTATTACAGACGATCCGACTACCCGGAGCCGTCGCCCGCATTGCAGAAACCGCTGGTGCTCTGGCAGGAAGATGGGCGGCAGAACCTGACGTGGGGGGCCTGAGTGCGGTATCGTTCCCGCAACGGGCGAGGCGTCGGTACGAACATCGATTGAAAGGAGTTCACGCGTATGCCCCCTCGATTCAGCAGAGAGGTCAGCAGTCCGATCGTCCATGGAAGCGTTTTGGATCTCCAGGGGAGGACGTCCCCGTGCGAAGCGGGATGTCCCGCAGGAAACCCCATCCAGAAGGTCCATGCCCTGGTCAGGGAAGAACGTCTCCCGGAGGCCGTGGAATACCTCCGATCCAGGAATCCTTTCCCCGGCGTCACGGGAAGGGTCTGCAGCCACCCCTGTGAAACACAGTGCAACCGATCCGGCTACGACGAACCGGTTGCGATTCGCGCCCTCGAGCGATACGCCGCGGATCATGTGGACATGACCAGGGTTCGGAGTCCCCTGCGGAGCGAAGCCAGCGGAAAGAGGGTGGCCGTGATCGGATCCGGGCCTGCAGGATTGACCTGCGCCTATTTCTCGGCCCTCTTCGGCCATGAGGTCACGGTGTTCGAAGGGTCGTCGGTCCTGGGAGGGATGCCCAGAAGAGGAATACCCGATTTCCGGCTGCCGAAATATGTGGTGGATCGGGAAGTGGGGCTCATCCTCGAACTCGGGGTCCGCGCGCGGACCAACACGCTGGTGGGGAGGGATATCGACCTCGATGAACTCATGCAGGAGTACGACGCCTGCCTGATCGCGACAGGGACCTGGAAAGAGAAGGTCCCGGTCGTACCGGACCTGGGCGGCTCCCTGGGCGGCCTTTCTTTCCTGACCAGAGTCAACCGGGGGGACCCTCCACGCCTGGGAGAGCGTGTGGTGATCGTCGGGGGCGGCGGTGTGGGTTTCGACTGCGCCTTTACCGCGAGGAGGCTCGGTGTCTCCGAAGTCCACGTCGTCTGCGTGGAAGACCGGGGGACCATGCGCGTCACCTCCGAGGATGTGGACCAGGCTCGGCGCGAGCAGATCGTTGTCCACCCGGGCCATATGATCTCACGGATGCTGAGGTCCGCCGGGGAAACGGCCGGTGTCGAGTGCTTTCCGATCTCCTCTTTTCACCTGGATGAGGGCGGGAGGATGAGCGTGGTTCCGGCCTCGGGTGGGACGATACGGATCCATGCGGACACGGTCATCCTTGCGGTCGGCCTGGAGCCTGATCCGGCGTTCACCCGAAACCGATTCGAGCGGACGGACAAAGGCACGCTCCAGGTGAACGGTGCGAACATGTCCACCTCCGTCCCCGGGGTGTTTGCCGCCGGGGACGTGGTCCACGGTCCCGGCACCGTCGCCCGGGCCGTCGGCAGCGGTCGAGTCGCTGCGATTGCCATTCACAGGTATCTGAGCGCAGGCCGACCGGACCTCCGTGTGCGCGTGACGGGCGGAGGGGGGAAGATCCTCGAATTCGAGGAGTGTCCCGAGGAGCCTGGTCCTCACGTGGTGGCCTATGAGGAACTGCTCGACAAGGAGTCTTTCGAGAAATGCCAAAGGGAGCGGACAGCCCGTCTGGAACCGGATCGATCCATCCGTTGCTTCGAGGAGATGGACCTTGGGTTTCGGCACGCGGAGCAGGCGGTGCGAGAGGCCGGACGCTGCTTTCGCTGTGGACATTGCCGGGTGTGCGGGAAATGTGCGGAGCATTGTCCGGGATATGTGCTGGCGATGGAGGAAGACGGCCCCGTGGTCTCTTTCCCGGATGAGTGCTGGCACTGCGGGAGCTGCAGGATCCATTGTCCTTCCTCCTGCATCTCGTATGAATTTCCCATTTCCATGCTGGTCTGAGCCGGTACCAGGGAGATGCCGGAGCCCATCACAAAGAAAATACTCATCGGCCGATCCATGGAAATACTTGAATGCGGGAAGGCAAAAAAATGGAAGTGCTCGCACAAAGGCTTGTGACCCGTATGGTGTCGCTGACATTTTTCTTGCAAAGTGTTTCTGCGACTTGTAGAACAACCCCATGCCTTCTCCGGAACGAATCCGTTTGGCTTCTGCAGAATGGGTTTCAGAAATGGGACACCCGCCTGCATGAAGATGGGCCGTTCGGATCAGGTTGGTTTTCGCAGGGTAAGGGCAGGAACGAACAAACTTGAAAAGAGGAGGGAATCATGAAGAAAATCATCATGATCATGCTCGTCCTCTTCCTCAGCGCAGGGGTAGCGCTGGCAGGAGGAGATCAAGTGCGTGGAGATAAAGGCGAAGGCCCCACCGTACAGGATTTTTGCGGGCCTGACGACGACTGCGGAGGCGACCCCTACTGGTGGGACTAATCAGAAGGCGAAGAGGCAGCCTCGGACGTCTCTCTCTCGGCCCGCCCCCGCAAAGCCCGGGGGCGGGCTTTTTCCTTTTTCCGCCCCATGGACCAGTCACAGTTCGCACCATCTTGTTGTGACCTGAACTCCCGGATTGTTCGTTCTCGGTGGTTCGTTGCGGGTCGGCCCCTGCGTCCCACATGCCGAAGACATACCGCCGCCGGCGAGGCGCTTTCCTTACACATTTCTAACACAAACCAAACCCCTCCTGAACATTCCCAAGCTTTGCTGTCAGGTGAGTGTTCAGCGTTCAGGGTTCAGAATGGGTGGATTATGGTTTGCTTGAACACTGATCCCTGAACGCTGAACCCTATCCTTATGGGAGGACGCTCATGGCGAAGATCAGGGTCTTGTTTGTCTGCACGCACAACTCGGCGCGGAGCGTCATGGCCGAGACCTTTATGAATGACCTCGGCGGAGACCGCTTCCACGCGGAGAGCGCAGGTCTCGAGCCTCGCGAAACCAACCCCCTGGTGATCCGCGTCATGAAGGAGGAGGGCTACGACCTTTCCGGCAGGAAAGGGAACAGCATCTTCGAATACTTCAAGGAAGGACGCCTCTACGATTACGTGGTTTACGTCTGCGCCAGCGAAGACGAAGACCGTTGCCCTGTGTTTCCGGGCGTGAGAAGATCCCTGCACTGGCCCTTCCCCGACCCATCCAGGCTGGAGGGGAGAGAAGAGGAGAAACTTTCCGAGACGCGCCGGATCCGGGATCAGATCAGGTCCAGGATCGAAGAATGGATCAGGACGCTCGGATGAGCATCGCGTAGATTCCACCTCCTCACCGCCTCCGGTAACGGTCGATGATCCACGGCCGAGGTTTCGGACCGGCTGTCGCCCGGGAACCACCCCTGACGAGTCGACCTCCTGCCTGCCTAACCAAACGGCTCGCCTGGCTTGCTCTTGTCACCAGACGGCCGAATCCGCTAAAGTTGCTGTTCAAAACGGATTGAAAGGAATGGGGTGGATGATGAAAATCCTGCTGGTGATCCTGGGCGGAAGCGTTGGCGCGCTATGCCGCTACGGCGTATCCCTTCTCGCAGTACGGTTCCTCGGAACGCGATTCCCGTTCGGAACGCTTGTCGTGAACCTTTCCGGATGCTTTCTCGTCGGTCTTTCACTGGCCTTGGCGGACCGTGGCCTGAACATCATGAGTCCCTCGGCTCGCCTTTTCTTTGTTACCGGCTTTCTCGGCGCAATGACCACCTTTTCAGCCTTTGCGCTGGAGACCGTGAACGCCGTGCGTGCGGAGACTTACTGGATAGCGGCAGCCATTTTCCTTTCGAACAACCTTATTGGAGGAGCCCTGGTTTTCCTCGGGATTTGGGCGGGTAAAATGAGGTAAGGAAAGGAGGGAGACGATCATGCCACAGTACAAGGTTATCGAGGTTTTCTCCAGTGAGCAGGCCCGATCGCAGGGGCGGCCCCTCCACAGCGCGATTGTCGAGTATGTGGCCGGCCTCAAGATCGCGGCTCGCTCCATCGTGACGAGAGGGATAGAGGGGTGTTATGAGAGCGGCGAGATCGCCACCGCCAGCCTTGAAATCCTCTCCTACAATATGCCCGTTCGAGTCACCATAGTGGTGCCGGATCCCGAATCCGACCTTGTCCTTTCAAGAGTGGAGGAGATGGTCACGGATGGGATCGTGGCCGTCCGCAGCGTGGAGGTCGTGTCCTACAAGACCCGAGGGCTTCTGATGCCGAAGCACACAAGGGTCCGAGAGATCATGACCCCCGCGCCGAAGAGGGTCGGCACGACAGCGCCTTTGAGCGAGGTGGCACGCCTCCTGCTCTCTTCCACGTTCACGGGCCTCCCCGTGGTGGACGAGAATGACCGCCCGGTGGGGGTCATCTCGCAGGGAGATCTGATATACAAGGCGGGCATGCCCATGCGTCTGGGGCTTCTGGCCGAATCGGACCGCGAGAAGGTGGACTCGGTCATTGAAGCGCTTGCCCCGAGGCAGGCCGGAGAGGTCATGACCAGGCCCGCCGTGACCATAGGAGAGGACAAACCGGTGGTGGGGGCGGTCGATCTCATGATCGAGAGGGGGGTCAAGAGGCTTCCGGTTGTAGACGGATCAGGGAGACTGGTCGGGATTCTTTCGCGAGTCGATGTGTTTCGGACCATTATGCGGGAATGTCCCGACTGGTCGGCTCTTCGCGAGAAAGAGATCCGGGTCGAGGGCTTGCGCTTCGTCTCCGACATCATGCGCCGGGATGCCCACAGCGTTCTCCCGGGGACACCGGTCGAGGAAGTGATGCGCATTATCGACTGCAACGATATCCAGAGAATCTGCGTGGTGGATGAAGATGGACACTTCCTGGGACTCATCTCGGACCGGGATTTGCTCGTCGCCTTCACGGAGCGCCACCCCGGGGTATGGGATTACTTCGCGGGCAAGATCCCTTTCACCGAGAGGAGCAGGAGGCACAGGGAACTGAGCGAATACCTGCGTGCAAGGACGGCTGCAGAGGTGATGAATACAAGAATCATAACCGTCCCTGAGGACGCCCCCCTGGAGGAGGCCATACGTCTCATGCTCAGCCATAAGATCAAGCGCCTTCCGGTGCTGGATCCTGAAGGGATATTCAAAGGGATGATCAGCCGTGATTCGCTCCTGCGAACAGGTTTTGCCGCTCCATAGCTTTACGATTGGAGTCGGGCACTCAGGGTCTTGATCCTGGCCTCCAGTATTTCCCTCTTCCCAAAAGGATTCCTCAGGGTGGTAGGGCTTCTGCTCCTCAGGATGCATGAAATTGGGAACAGAAATGGAGGAGTTCCCCTATTCCCGGGGATGGAAACATGGGTACCCTTGGCATTATCCTGTGCCGTCCGGAGGTTCCCATGAGAAGAGCAGCCACACAGATCGTCATGTCTTTTCTTGCAGTCTTCGGGCTTGCGGTCGTCGCTTTTGGTTTTACATCCCAGCAGGCATCCGACGGGAAGACCCTCTATGCCCAACACTGCGCGGTCTGCCACGGCGCCGACGCCGGGGCGGGACCGTGCCCGGGAAGTTCGGAAAGCTTGCGGGAATGAAGGCGCCCCCGCTGGCAGGGCCGAAGGCACTGCCCGGCATGGCCAACGCTCATGAGGTCTATCAGTTCGCGAAGACCCGGATGCCCGCAGACAACCCCGGGAGTCTGAAGGATCAGCAGTACCTGGACATCGTGGCCTTCGCCCTGCAGGCCAACGGCATGAAGCCCGACAACAAACCGCTGACACCGGAATCGGCGAAAAAGATCAAGCTCTCCGGAAAGAAGAAATAGCTTCCGAAAACGCCCGCGTCTCTATCAAGGATTACGCGATCATCGGGAATTGCCGCTGCGGTGTTTGAGGCGGTACCCGATGGTCGGCTCTACCCAGGGTTTCGTCAGCTCGACGATCATCAGCTTCATCGGTTTGCGGCTCTGGACGTCATCCCGTCGCGATGGGTGCGAGCGATCCCTGCCAAAGAGGGATGGACCGTTTTCCCGCCCTGCGGGCGGAGCCGGATGCATGTGCAGGCTAACGCAGATCTAAGGTGACTGTAACCGTATCTGAATCTCCCCAGGTTATGATTTCGGCAAGTGAAGGACGGCGCAGAGAGAGGGAGTCATTGGACTTCAGGAAAGGAAAGGAACGAAGATGGGTACGAGAAGACAGGTAGAAAGCGCGATGTGCATTTTCGATCTCACCATCGGCAAGGCCATCAGCCTCCCGGAGAGCATACGGGCAAAGGTGATGATGCTTTACAGCAAGAAGGACAACCGGCGGGAATTCAGGGTCCTGGACCTGTCTTTTCCCGAGGGTGTCGATCGCCGGATCATCTCCTGGCTTGAAGAAAACACGGGACCGGATGACATCCTGTGGGGGCTCGAGTCCAACAGGATGGACGCGGACCGGTTTCAGCCGGAGCGGTGGGGTCCGGACTCCTGAGCCGCCTTCCCCGAGATCAGCCTCTTCCCGCCGGGAACGATGAAGCGGCATTCCCGGCCGCATCGACCACTTTGCGGGCCGCCTTTGCCGCAGCCAGGTCGGCCATCTTCTCCAGGGGCCCGAAGTGAAGGGCCTCTGCAGGGCAGGTGGCCACGCAGGCGGGCTCCTCCCCTTCACGGACGAGCTCCAGACACGAATTGCACTTCTGCATCCGGCCGTCGCTTCCAAACCGGACCGCGCCGAAGGGGCAGACCCACAGGCAGGAGTGACAGCCGATACACCTTTCCGGGTGGACCACCACGATCCCGTCTTCCGAGCGCTTCTCGATTGCGGCCCTCGGGCAAACCGCCCTGCAGGCGGGCTCGCCGCAGTGCATGCAGGCGAGGGAGACGGTCCGATTCGCCACCTCGGGGTACACCCCCCGCCAGAGACTGACGATCCTTCGCCATCCGATTCCGAACTCCACCTGGTGAAGACTCTTGCAGGCCAGCTCGCAGGCATGGCACTGGACGCACCGGTCGGGGTCAAAATAGAATCCGAGTTGTCTGTTTTTCATTCGCCCGCCTCCCGCCTGACCTGAACGAGGGTCTGGCTCGACATGGCCGTCACCAGTGGATCGAACGCCTTTTCCGGGTCGCAACAGTACATGTGATTCGCGTTCGCCCCCCCGTCCAGGAGCGGAAAGCCCGGCAACCGGAGCTCACGGCAGCCCTGCCACCACCCGTGGAGGGCCATGACCGTATCCGGTCTTATCCCCGGAATGATTTCGGCCTTCAGTCTCATGGAGCCGTGAGGGGACTCCACGATCACCCAGTCCCCCTCCTGAATGGACCTTGCCCGGGCGGCATCCGGGTGGATCTGGAGCGTGGGGTAGGGGAGGACCTCCCTGAGGAGGGGAACATTCCTGAGCCAGGACGCGTTGTAGACCTTGGAGGTGTGAAAGTCCGAAAAGACGAGGGGATACTCTTTCAGGAGATCCGGCGTCGCCGTGGGGCCCTCCGGGGGCTCTCGCCACGAGGGCAGCGGAGAAAAACCGTGCTCCTCGAAGGTGGTATTGTAGATGGCGACTTTCCCCTGGGGGAGGAACGGTCTTCCGGAGAGCAGGGGGCTCCTGGTGGAGAAGATCTGCTCGTATTTTTGGTAGACCATCGGCTTCATGGGATAGACGATTCCGGTCGGGTGGGTCCGCAGCTGATCGATGGTCATGCCGAGGGGCGCGAGTTGTTCATTCATGCATTCGGTCATGCTGCCGTTCCAAAAATCGGCGCCGTACCCCATACGGACCCCCAGGTCGAGCCAGAACTCGTACATCGACTTGTACTCCCCCAGCGGCTCGATCACCCGGCTGCGCGCCATAATCCAGTTCGTGGTGAATTCGAAGGGATGATCGGTTTCATAGGGTGTGGCCAGGGGGATGACCACGTCCGCATAGGCCATCTCGGCCGTGGGCATCACGTCGGCCACCACAAAAAAATCCAGCTTCCGGAGCGCCTCGATCACCCTCTTGGGGCCGCGCGTGCTCACGGCCGGTTGGGTCCCGGGTGCGATAATGGTCCGAATGGGGTAGGGCTTGCCGGTCAGAACGCTTTCGAAGGCGCGATAATAGGCGGAGGAAGTCCCCTCGATGAAGGGTTGGAAGGGTTTCGGGAACTCAGGGCCCACGAGCTTGTCGACCCACTCCTGGGTGTAGCGTTCCCGGAGATGGACATCCCTGGGCATCGGCATGGTGCTCCCGACCGGGACCACGTTCCCGCCGGGCCGGTCGAAATTGCCGGTGATCGCGATGAGGATGGCGATGGCCCTCGCCGCGTCGCTCGCGGAGGTGGCGTGCTCCAGTCCGTTCCCCGGGTCGATGGCCGAGGGCTTTGTGAGGGCATAGAGCCTTGCGAGCTCGCGGATCCGGGCCGCGGGTATCCCGGTGACGGGCTCGGCCCACGATGGGGAATACGCCTGTACATGGTTCTCCAGTTCACCGAACCCGTAGCACCAACTGGAGACGAAGTCTGCATCGTAGAGGTTTTCCCGGACGATCACATGCAGCATGGCCAGGGCGAGGGCCGCATCCGTCCCGGGCCTGATCGGGACCCACAGGTCGGCCAGGGCCGCATCGGGCTCCATCGACGGCTTGACGGCGACGATCTTCGCCCCCCGCTCCTTCGCCTCCACGAGGAACCTCGTCCCCCCTTTGCTGGCGCCGGAATAGACGGGCTGCTTCCCCCAAAGGAGGATGAGCCGGCTGTTCTGGTAATCGGCCATGGGCAGGGGCCAGGAGACCCCGAGGGTGTATGCGAAGGAGAAGGCGTTTTGCATGGCGCAGATGCCGCTGTGGCAGTAATTGGGGCTGCCGTGCGCCATGAGAAAGCGGTAGAGGTAGTCGCTGTAACTCCGCCGAGCCGGGGAGAGGATGGCCAGGGATTCCGGACCGTATCGCTCCTTCTGATCCTTCAGCCTGGCGGCGATCGTGTCCAGGGCCTCATCCCATGAAATCTTCTCGAACCGGCCCTCGCCCTTTTGCCCTGCCCGCCTCAGGGGATGCCTGAGGCGGTCGGGCGAATAGACCCACTGCACCGCTGCGTGGGCCTTTGCGCAGTTCCTCCCCCGGTTCAAGGGGGACTCCTTCATCCCCTCGATCCGGATGAACCTTCCATCCCTCACGTGCGCATAAATCCCGCAGCCGGCGCTCGGACCGCACATGCCGCAAAAAGTGGGAATCCTCCGGGTCTCCGGCATGCTCCCCCTCCTCACAAGAGACGTGGCACTTTAGCTCTTTGAAGTGGCGTCGATGAGGTTCGGTGCGCAGTCTTCCAAGAGCCAAGTGCTCCCACGAAATCAGTACGCCTTGGGAATGGACTTTTCCTTTTCCTGTGCAGTCCAGTACGCGGTCCGCTCCCGAATGAAGGCGAGATAGGCGTTCACATCGGCCTCCTTGTGGCCGAGGGAGACCAGCTCCTTGGCGTACGCGGAGACGACCGGCGCCACGGCCTGCACCCATTTCTTGCTCTCCTCATCCGAGAGGACGGTGAGCTGCCCGTTGTGGGCCTTCAACTGGGCGATCCCCTCGATATCGAGCTCCTGGGCGCCCATGGCGTATTTCTCCCGCCACTCCAGACTCACCTCGTCGAAGATCTTCTTGAGATCGGGGGAGAGTGCGTCCCACTTGGCCTTGTTCATGACGAAATAGAAGAGCGGGGCGTTTCCGATCCCCTTGGGAACGGTGACGTGCCGGATGAGGTCGCCCAGCTTCCAGCCCTGCAGCATCTCCGCGGGTCCGACCACGCCGTCGAGCACGGTCCGCCGAAGGGCCTCGTACATCTCCGCAGGATCCATGGCCACGGGCGTCGCACCCAGGGCCTTCACCATGTCGGCCTGGCGTCCCACCGACCGCACCTTCAACCCGCGCAGGTCTTCCATCGTCTTGATCTGTTTCTGCAGCGTGAGAGGAATCGCGGGGCCGACACACATCATGTTCAGGACGTGCACCCTGTCCCACTCCTTGGGCTTGAACTTCTCGTACGCGTCGTTGGCGACATGCGATGCCACCCAGGCGCTGGGGAATCCCATGGGCGCGTCAAAGGCCTCGGCCATGGGGAAGCGGCCCCGGGTGAGCGCGGCGGCCGCCAGCCCGATGTCCGCGATTCCCTCCAGGACCGAGTTGAAGACCTTCGGGGCGGTGGCCAGGGTCCCGCCGCCATAATGGGTGATCTCGACACGGCCGTTGGTCCGTTTCTTGATCTCATCACAGAACTGCTGGTTCAACCCGCAGATCTTGTGGGTGACCGGCCAGAAGGCGGCAAACTTGAGTTTGACCGGATCCGCCGCAAGGGCTGCGGACGCGGACGTCAGGAGCAGCAGAACACCCATCATGGCCACCAGTACTCTTTTCTTCATCTTCTCCCCCTTTCATGCATGTCGGAAAAACGGTTTCCTTCTTTCCCCCCCTCCCTGCTCAAAAGGAGACGGAAGGGAGCCACAGCGCAAGCGACGGGAACACGAACAGCAGGACGGCCACCAGCACCAGGGCGATCAGGAACGGCATGACACCCTTGTAGATGGTACTCAGAGGAACCTTGGTGATGTTCTTGACCACGAAGACGCAGATCGCCACCGGCGGGATGACCACGCCGATCATGATCATGACGGCGATGATGATCCCGAACCAGAGGGGATCGAACCCGAGCTTGAGCACCGCCGGGTAGAAGATGGGCGTCGCGATGATCATGAAGGAGAGATCGTCGATGAAGGAGCCGCCGATCTGGTAAATGATGCAGATCAGGATCATGATCACATAGCGGTTCAGGGGCAGGCTCACGATCCAGTCCGCGGCATGCTGCGGGATGTTGGTGCTGGTGATGAAGTGTCCGAGGACCAGGGAGCCCACGATGAGCATCATGATCATGACCGCGTTCAAGAGCGATTCGACGAGGGCATCCACATATTTCCTGAAGGTCATGTCCCGCTTCACGATGGCCAGGAGGATCAGCGCAAAGGTGCCTACAGCCCCTGCCTCCGTGGGGGTGAATAGCCCGTACATGATTCCCCCGACCACGAGGATAAACACCACGAGCACCCAGATCACCTCGGGCAGGGAAGCCCAGCGCGCCTTCCAGCTGAACCGCTCCGAACGCGGGGCCAGGGCCGGGTTGATCCTGGCCCACCCGTAGATGATCGCCATGAAGAAAGAGGAGGCCATCAGGCCTGGGATGATGCCGCCGAGGAAGAGTTTCCCGATGGACTGCTCGGTGATGATGCCGAAGAGGATGAGGGCGATGCTCGGGGGGATGATCGCCCCGAGGGTCGCGACCGAGGATACGATGCCGGTGGACAACCGGGTGTCGTAGCCGTATCGATCCATCTCCGGGATGGCGACGCTGGCAAAGGTGGCTGCAGTGGCGGGGGACGAGCCGCAGATCGCCTTGAAGCCCGTGGTGCCGAGGACGGTCGCCATCGCCAGCCCTCCCGGGATGTGTCCGACGAATTTATGGGCC
>JAGVAP010000065.1 GCA_020060215.1 Deltaproteobacteria bacterium
AGGCCGAGGATGGGCCGGCCGTCCGATCGGATGTTCCCGATCCGGCCGAGCGTCTTGTTGAACCGCTCCAGGGAGTCGAGATCGGGCATCAGGATGAGGTGGTGGACCTTCCTGGTCTTTCCCCCTCGCTTGTAGATGCAGCTCACCTCTCCGGTGAGGATGAATCGCGGGCTTGAACGGCAGGAGCGCGGCACATCCCCTTCGACGGCCCGCTCCAGATCGGGCCTCAGCCGGAACAGCCCCTGCTCCGCCTCCACCAGGTTCTCCCTCAGCTCGGCGCACCATCCGGGATGGGTGAAATCGCCGGTGCCGATAAGCTGAATCCCTTTCTTCTGCGCCCACAGCGCAAGCCCTGCCGGCACCAGGTCCCGGGAGGTGGCCCGTGAGTAGTGGGAGTGGATGTGGAGGTCGGCAATGAATCGCATGGCCGGGGAGTATTGACCACCAGCCTTGCCCTGTCAATGGAGTTCTCCGAAAACGATCGTTGTGAGCAGGGGGCAGAACTGAATGCACAGAATACTCGATCCTTTCTGCGGCACGGGGACTACCATGGTAGCCGCGCTAAGGTACCAGAGGAACAGCATCGGAATTGAAATCGACCCCGATTACTGCCGCATGATAGCGAGCCACCTCAAGGCGGAGAGTTCAGGGCTGTTTCAGGAGGCTAATCT
Organism: Deltaproteobacteria bacterium; assembly: GCA_020060215.1. Next base: position 672 of record JAGVAP010000065.1, read on the forward strand.
GATCTTTGAGAGGGCGGCACCCACGGACAAGGCTATGCTCGTTCAAGAAGAGCCCGCCTACTACCATGTCAGGCCTTCCCGCAGAAAGATGGAGTAGGATCAGAACCGCGCAACTTGTGTCCCGTTTCTGAGCAGCCCGGGTTACCTGGATACGGTAGCAATCCAATAAACGGGGCTGGTTGCCGCCCGGAAAAAGTGCCACCTGCGAACGGTTCCACGCCACACGGATCTGGAAAGTGCTATCGCGTCTGGCCAGGGTGCTCTTATGCGGTTTCCACTTCCGTTTTCCGACCTCTCATATGAGATTACAGGGTGTCAGGTGTCAGGTTTCGGGTGTCAGCCCGGTAATCATTTCCTGACACCTGAACACTGAAACCTGAAACCTTTAACTTGACGAGACCGATCTTGCCGCCCCAGCGGAAAGTGGCTTCGCCGACTTCTGATCTCTGGCCTTCCAGGGTTTCAGCACCGATACGAAGACCGCGAAGACCGTGGTTGCGGCCTGGAATGTGCCGAATATCATGAGCATGGTCCTGTTGTGCACGAACGTGGGATCGCTCAGGGCCAGGAGGCCCATGGTCTTGGCCATCGGCGGCAGGGAGTTCAGCCAGGGACCGAGCCAGAAGGTGCCGAAGATGACCCCGTAGAGGTTGATCACCCACTTGACCGTCACCCACCGGTGCTTGAACCAGCCCCAGTTGGTCTTCACGGAATAGAGGAGTCCGGTCAGCAGCGAGCCCACGGCGCCGGGGATGATGATCCAGTCATCCACGTACCGGAGGGTCCAGAGGATCCCGTAGAGCTCCGCCCCGTCCGTGGGGTTGATGAAGAACTGTTTGCTGCACAGGGTGACCGCACCGCCCACCCAGAGACAAGCGAACACAAGGTGGAATACCTTGAGCCACCGCTGACCCCTTGCCCCGAATTTCTTCATCTTCCAGACCTTTCTTTCACTATGGTGATGCAACGAACTCATTGTACAACGCCCCTGTTTGTACAACAGCCAGGAGACCGGTGCAAACGATTAGAAAGACGGCATCGCGTTTCCGGGCGGCCGGATTCATCCAGAAGTGGCGCGGGAAACGGCTCTCAGGAAATGGTGTCGTTCGTGCGGAGGCCTCCAGTCCGGAAACGGATGGGATTGATCTTGCTGAAAGGACCTCGTTTCGATAGATTGCATTCATCCAAGAAGAGTCCGCACTCGATGATCGATAAGGAAAAGAGGAGAACGGGAAAGGAAGATCGTCCGCTCATCCTGGCGGTGACCGGGGGGATCGCAACCGGCAAATCGACGGTCTCCAGGATGCTGGAGGAGCTGGGAGCACCCCTGATCGACCTGGACGTGCTGGCCCGCCGCGTGGTCGAGCCGGGGAAGCCCGCATGGCGGGAGATCGTCGATTTTTTCGGCCGGGAGATCCTTCTCCAGGACGGCCGGATCGATCGGAAGAGGCTCTCGGGCGTCGTCTTCGGGGACGCCGAAAAGCGGAAGAGGCTGGAAGGGTTCACCCACCCCCGCATCTTCGAGGAGATGCGACGCAAGATCGACGAGATCGCAGCCGGAGACCCTGGAGCCATCGTGCAGATCGGCATCCCCCTGCTGTTCGAGCTGGATCTACAACAAAAGTTCGACAAGGTGCTCCTGGTGTACGCCCCTCCCGAACTCCAGATCAGACGGTTGATGGAAAGGGATCGCATCGACAGGGAGACGGCCGGGGAGATCCTCGAGGCCCAGATGCCGATCGACGAAAAGGTCGGACGCGCCGACTTCGTGATCCGCAACGAGGGCTCGCTCGCGGAGACCAGAGGGCAGGTGGTGGAGGTCTGGGGAAGGCTCCAGGAAGAGCAGCGGAGAAGAAAGAGCATGGAGTATGGCGTTTAGGGCATGGCGCGGAAAGGGCAGATGCCGCACGCTCGGTTGAGCAAATGACCAAGGACCAAGGATAAAAGGAAAGGAGTTCACATATGACCCCTCCGATCGCCGGGCTCCAGCCCGTTGACCGTATCGAGATCACGACCCTCGTCGACAACTATTCCGACGTTCTTCTTGAAAGCAGCGAGAGGGTCGCGCGCCCTCCCAGGGCAAAGGACGGGAACATCGAGCGGAACACCTTCCTGGCCGAGCACGGGCTTTCCCTGCTCGTGACCGTCTGGCGGGAAGGGAAGAGGCACCGGATCCTGCTGGACACGGGGTACACCGGCATTCCGCTGATCCACAATGCGGAATTCCTCGGCCTGGATCTGGCGGAGGTCGAGGCCCTCGTCGTGAGCCACAGCCACATGGACCACACCGGCGCCCTCAACCGGTTCCTCGACCATGTGGGCAAGCCGCTCCCGGTGGTCGTTCACCCCGACGGTTTCCTGCACCCGCGCTTCCTGATATTCAAGGACGGGAGGAGGGAAACGTTCCCCGCTGTAATGGTGCGAACCGAGCTCGAGGCCAGAGGCATCGAGGTGGTGGAGAGCAAGGGGCCTGTCTCCATCGCCGGAGGTACGGTCCTCGTGAGCGGGGAGGTGGAGAGGAGGACCGGGTTCGAAAAGGGCATGCCCCACTCCTTTGTCGTGAAGGACGGCAAGGAGGTGAGGGACCCCATACCCGACGATCAGAGCGTCGTCATGCACCTGCGCGGAAAGGGTCTCGTGGTGGTCTCAGGATGCAGCCACGCGGGCATCATCAACACCATCCTCCACGCGCGGCGCATCACGGGAGAGGAGAAGGTGTGCGGGGTGATGGGGGGATTTCACCTCTCGGGTCCCGCCTATGAAAAGGTCCTTGACCCGACGATCGGGGAGCTGAAGGCGATCAATCCAGACGTCCTGGTCCCCATGCACTGCACGGGCTGGAGCGTGATCAACCGCCTGGCTCGGGAGTTCCCTTCTTCGATGATCCTGAACAGCGTCGGGTCGACCGTCATCTTCAATTCGTGAGTTGTGCAGACATCAGGTCTGGACGGGATAGAAGGATCCGCAGGATGGCGAGGAAGGCTTCCTGCAGGACCAAAATTGCATAGATTTCTTGTAGGATGGGTGGAGCAAGAGGGGACCCGTCTGGCCCGACCCGGAGATCAGAGAGCTGATGGGTTTCGCTTCGCTCCACCCACCCTGCGAAGAACAATGAACACTCACCTACCCGACTCCCCGGACATCTTGAAGTGCTGACTACACCACCCGACTCTCCGATTGACATCGGACCGGACCGACAGTATCTTCTGCCCAAATTGACCGACCTGCAAGATATTCTTTCCAGCCCTGACATAAGACGTATCAGAGATTGCATGCGGCGCCCTCGCGGAACCGTTTTTGCCCCGGGGCAGTCCTACTTGGTCGAGGTTTCATCTTGAACCCTGAAAACAAGGAGGGAGTCCATGTTGGTCGAAAACTGGATGAACAGGGAACTGGTGACCGTAGACGCCGACGATTCGATGCTGGATGCCATGAAGATCCTGAAGGAGCGAAACATCCGCCACCTTCCCGTCCTCAGGAAGGGCAGGCTCGTAGGGATCGTCACGGACAGGGATCTCAAGAAGGCATCCCCCTCCGACGCCACGACCCTCGAGGCCCATGAACTCCTCTACCTCACCGCCAAGATCAAGGTCGCCGAGATCATGACCAAGAACCCCGTGACCGTCCCCTTCAACTACACCGTTGAGGAGGCCGCCCAGATCCTGCTCGACCGGAAGATCTCGGGGCTGCCGGTGGTCGACAAGGACGGCAACGTCGTTGGCACCATCACGCAGACGGACATCTTCAGGGTCCTCATCGCGCTCACAGGCTTCGGTAGGAGAGGCATTCAGTTCGCGTTCATGCTGGAAGACCGACCCGGGTCCATCAAGGAGGCGGCGGACATCATCCGGAAGTACAATGGCCGCATGGCCAGCATCCTGAGCTCCTACGAGCGCGTCCCCGAGGGTTTTCGCAAGGTGTATATCCGCGCGTACAACATCGATCGCAGCAGGAT
>JAGVAP010000133.1 GCA_020060215.1 Deltaproteobacteria bacterium
GCGTAGGTGTGCCGGGACCTTGCCGGGAACCGGCTCGTTTTGCTCCCTTGCGTTCACCGTCCCTGCCCCCCGCCAACTGGCCCCACAATGGCCTGGCCACCCTCATGCACGTGGACGTGCTCCACCACCATGTGCTGCTGGCCCCTGTTGCGGTAGCGGGAGAGCGCTTCCACCTGCTTGGCGGTCAACCGCATCAGCTGCATGGCCTGCTTCAGGGCATCCTCGCCCATGCCGTAGGACTCCCTGCCGCGTGACCTGGCCATGAGGTCCATGGCGCGGAAGTGCCCCACGACCGTCTGCACGCCAATCATTGCCTCTATGGAGTCCCTTGGCCTCAGGTCGGCAACCAGGGCGATCACGGCGTTGGCCAGATCGGGATTCGGTGCAACGGACCCGGCTATGGCCCCGATGGCCTGCGACAGGAAGGTCAGGGCGAGTTGGCCGTCACCGGTGCCGAAGGCCTCGGCCAGCCGCTCCTCCCAAGCGGGGCAGTCAGGGACCAGGCTCTTCCCGTCAGGAGACAGCGCCGTCTTGCATGAGGTGGCGGTAGGCAGGGCAGGCGAGTTCATCTACTTCGCCTCAGCCCAGTTCGTGCCGACATGCGCATCCACCAGCCCGCGGGTGCTGGCTTCCGGGAAGATGTCGAGTATCCCTTCGATCATGGCCTGCTCCACGTGGGCCTTGGCCTCTTCGGCCTGGTCCTCGGCGACCTCGACCACCACCTCGTCATGGACCACGTTGACCAGCATGGCATTCAAGGGCTGCAGATACCGATCAAGCCTGATCAGGGCGTTGAGCATGACCTCGGCAGCGCCACCCTGGATGGGCGTGTTCAGCGACTCGGTGTAGATGTTGTCCTTGCCATGGATCCCGAAGTTCCTGACCCTGCCGCAAGGGGTGCTCACCTTCTTGGACTTCTTGGCCCTCGCGCTGCTCTCGGTCTGCCAGCGGGCTATCCCTGGATATGTTCTCAGGAAAGCCGCCCTGGCCCTGCTCGCCTCGGCCTCGGTCATGGCGACGCCGTAGCTGGTCCTGGCATAGCGGGCCAAGCCACGCGCCCCCTGGCCAAACAGCAATCCGAAGTTCACGGCCTTGGCCTTCTGGCGCAGCACCTTGCGCTCGCCGGACGGCAGCTCCGAAAGCTTCCGGCCGGACACCACCTCGGCAGTCTTGCTGTGCAGGTCTTCGCCGTCTGCGTAGGCCTTGAGCATCACGGGATCACGTGAGACCAGCGCCGCCACCCGCAGCTCGATCTGGCTGAAGTCCGCGACCACCAGCTTGCGGCCTTCAGGGGCTGTGAAGCTTTCCCTGAATCCCTTTTCCCGAGGCGGGTTCTGCACGTTGGGCTTGCAGCAGGACATTCGTCCCGTGGCCGTGCCGCCGAGCCGGAAGCTCGCGTGGATGCGCCCGGTCGCAGGGCTGATGCAGTCGGCGAACTTATCGCCGTTGGTGCTGAGCAGCTTGGAATAGCGCTTGTAGTCCATCAGGGGGATGGCGAACTCGATTTCGGGATGGAGGGCGAAGACCTCTTCGTTGGTGCGCAGTTTGCCGGTTGCGGTCCTCGGCCAGCCTGCCAGGATTTCCTCGGAGACGTGCTTTTTGATCCACTCAGACAGCTGGGTGCCGCTGTTGAGGTTGACCTCCGGACCCAGCAGCGTGCCAAGCCTCGTTTCGGCCTCGGCGAGTCCGGTCTTCCATTGGTCGATCAGCCGAGCCTGCGCTCCACGGTCGAAAAAGAGCCCATTCAGTTCCATCCGGGCGACAGCCTTCTGGGCGTCGCGCATTAGGCGGTAGGGACGCTCCAGGCCATACCGCTCGATCTTGTCGTAGAGCACCTTGTGCAGCCTGAACACCACAACCGCGTCCAGGGCCGCGTAGGCAAGCTGCGCCTGGGACAGGGTCTCGGCAGCCCAATCGGACGTCTGGAACTCCTTGGAGATGGTCCAGTCGAGGTATTCCTCGGCCAATGCAGGCAGGGAGGGGAGATTACCCCGAAGGACGTTCGCCTGCAGCATCGTGCAGTGAATCGGAGCTGGTTCCTGTCCTGCGTGGATGAGGTGCTTCAACTCGAATACCGCGTTATGGGCAACGAGGTTGGCGTCCCAGATGGGGGCGAGCAGCGACGGGCCGATCTTGTCGAAATCAAATACGTAAGCCTGGTCGCCGCTGGCACAGAACTGAGCCAGCCGGATACGCGACATGTGCGGGTCCAGCCCCGCGGCTTTGTGACCGGCGAATTCCGGCAACTTGGCGGTCTCAATGTCGATCCCGATTGTCTCCTTGGACGCGAGCAGGCAGTCCACCGCCTCCCTGGCCTGGTCGTGGTCCGTGATGTAGTTGACGGCGATGCCCAAGCGCTGGAGCAGTTCCTGGGCGGTTGGGATCTCAGGTGTCGAGATGATGGCAGGCGCGGCGGGTCGCGGGGCTGTGGCTGGAACTGGCGCAGTAGCGGCCGCTGCAGGGAGAGGGGGCGGCGTGACCAGAGCCCTTCCGGGCTGGGCAGCGTGGATGCCTGAGGAAACCCAGGCGCGGATGTCGCCGCCGGCAAGCAAATACTCACCTGGGTCCTTGCCCAAGGGCACCGCAAGCCGCCGGGCCTTGTCCCCGAAGCGCCGGAACCACCAAGAGCAGGCAAGCTCGCCGGCCTGGTCTGCGTCGAAAGCGACCAGGATCAGCGGGGCCTTCTCAACAAGCTCGTATGCCTTGATGTCCGGCTTTGCCTGGGCAGAGCCCATGGCCAAGGCCACGACAAGGTCTCCGGCTTCCTGCTCGATGAGCAACCCATCGAACTCCCCCTCGACGACGACTACAGGCCGGATGGCCGCATCCCCGTTGTCGTATATGCTGGTGCAGGTGCCGCTGCCCTTGACCACCAGGTACTTGGGAAACCCCTCAAGGGGTTCCAGGCAGCGGATCTTCAGCTTCTGAGGGAGAGGCGAACCGCCGAAATAGGGGATGACAATGCCCTTGGGCAGCCACAGCTTCCGTTCACGGTCGTTGTCATTCTTCTCCGGCGCCAGGCCCCAGGCATCGTATTGGTCGAACTGCTTAGAGGCGTTGTAGCCGAGGCGATGACGGTTGATCGTCGGCAGGGCGAGGCCTCTACCCTTGAGCTGCTCACCATCCCTCACCCTGATCGCCGAGTGCCGCCTTTTGACGAACTCCATGGCTTTCTTCTGCCATTGCTCGGAAGGCGGCGAGATCGGGGCAGGGCTCCAGCCATGATAGGGCTGCGGGAAGATGGTTCTCCTGGCCATGGGGTCTATCCCCAGAATTGCCTGCGCCTTGAGCCGGGAAACGCGCAGTGCCCTTTCCAGCAGCTCCACCGATGACCCCCTTTTGCCGCACCTCCGGCACCAGAACCTGCCCTGGTTGTCTTCAGGATGGTCGGGCCAGAAGCAGAGCCGATCAGTGCCGCCGCAATACGGGCAGGGTCCTTTGTACTCACCGTTGTTAGTTTTTGCGCTGAACTTTAGTTCCTTGCCGCTGTGCTTGAGAATTTCTATTGCGGTATACACGTCTATCTCCTTCATGATGTGTTGACTTGTGCAGAGTTGGTGTTGGGATGCCTGCACCCGAAATGCCCAGGGTGATCAGGCAAAAAAGGTTGTTGTGCAGGGTGTGTAGGGTTTGAGCTGCATCTTGCTGCAGCACATACAAATACAGGAAGGAACTATTTCTTGGAGAAAGAAGGTGTCAAAACCCTACATACCCTACACAGCAAGTATTTTTACGTTGAGCAACAGGCGTTTTCGTGTGTATGCTGCCGTACACAAAACCCTACATCATTGAGGAAACCCTTCACTGATGTTTGTCGATACCAAGGTAGTACAGGCCGTCGCGCTTGCGTTTTTCCTTGAAACGCTTTTTGATTTTCTTGCCGAACACGGTTGAGTTCATGGGCTTGTGCCCGCTGGGCTCACACCACTGCTGGTAATGTAAAAAAAGGTCGCTGGCTTTGATTTCGAGTCCATCTTTCACCGTGCATGATTCCTCGATGAAGTGGCCGAGCACGTCAACCTCCTTGATGTACTCGTCTCTGGCTTGGCGCATGGATTCCGGCATTTTGAGGCCTTCAGCCTGGTACCTGAGGCAACCTTCCACCAGCCAACGCAGTATCTGGCTGGACTCTTCCTTAAGCTTCTTTGGCAGCAGTTTGTCTATGGGCTTTTCCGCGGGGTTGTTGGCGTTGGGGTTGTCCACGAAAGAAACCTTGAAGCTGATCACCCGAATGCGTTCCCAGAGGGCATAGTCGTCGGCTGAGGCCATGGGCTTGTTGTTGGTGATCAGGAACATGGTGTAACCCGGCTTGAACCTCACCATGTGGTTGGAGTAGAGCGCCCTTCCCACCAATTCGTCACCGCCAACCAGGCGCTTGACCTTGCTCGTGTCCATGCGGGCGCCCTCGGAGGTCTCGCTGGCGAACACCAGGCGTTTGCCTCTGAGGTCCAGGATATCGGGGCTTGCATTGGAACTGCCCGAGGTTCTGGTCTGCTGGAGCAGCATCTCGGGCTGGATCGCGCCCGCGTATTGCCCGAGGACATGGGACAGGACATCAACGAGAGTGCTCTTGCCGTTCCGCCCCTTGCCGTCGAGAACCACCAGATGGTGCTCGATCTGCTCGCCGATCAGGCTGGAGCCCAGCAGCCGCTGCAGGTAGTCGATCATTTCAGGGGCATGCGAGACCCTTCTGGCCTCGTGGGCATCGAGCGCGGTCTGGTATTCGGCGTCCGTTTTGTACTCTTCGCGCGTCGGCTGTGGCTCCATGAAGGCGAATACTTGGTTCAGGAAATCCAGGAATAGCTTCGGGGGCCGGGCCGCCTCGTCATAGCAGACCGGGGTTGAGGTCTTGATGTACTGCTCCGGCTTTCCGGGGGAGAGCTTGCGTGTGCGCAGGTCGATTACTCCGTTTCCGCAGCCCAGCAGATAGGGGTCCTTGTCCCATTCGTCCCCGGTTATGCCGACTCCTGAGTTGCCGAGGGATGCGATTTCAACTATTCTTTTCTTCCTTGCGATCGTGTGCAGTAAGTTGATCCGCGAAGACACTGCTTTGATTAACCCCTCCTTTTTCGAATCAAGTGATCCTCGCCACTCATCATAAGCTTTGACGACTTCCTCTACTGCTATGTACGCGTGGCCAGATATGTCTTCATCCCAGCGATGAATACGCCAAATGAAATATTTGCCCAGCTTGGGGTCATGGCATATGCAGCTACGATTAGCCTCAGCATACAGTTGCGCATCGCCGTCCTCATTTCTTGTAAAGCAATAGTCAATGTGGGAGAGGCGCTGGTCACCACTTGGTTGTGTCTCCTCATTTTCGCTCCCTGAGTTGGTTTGTTGGAGTGCTATGGTCTCAACAATGGAGACTTCTTCGGATGCCTGCTCATCTGTTGTGGGTTTTACGTCGTACATGATCAGTCTCTTTCATCGCTATGCAGCGGTTGAGGTCGGTTGGGTTGTTGCCGCGAGAACGTCCGTGATCAGGGGGGGAAGGCCCTTGCGTTGTTCCTCCACCTCCCGGAGCTTGGTGGCTGCCAGCTTGCAGAACACCAGCTCGGGAGGTTCGTTGATCCCTGTGGCCAGCCTGCGCACCTCGCGGATCAGGCCGTCATCAAGATGATTGAACAGCTTAAGGGCCTCGGCGATGTATCCGGATGTGCTGATGCCAACCTGCTGCGCCTTGCGCTGAGCCAGGCGGTCAACGTGATGGTCCAGAACCACGCTGCGGATCTTCTTCCTTGTCATGTGAACTTCCTCCGTTATGATCAGCCTGCTAGATCCTTGATAACCTGAGGGCTTTTTAGAGCGCCGAACCGCTCGGCGCTCAAGAGAAAGAGACTGATCGTGTATATTAAATAATGCTGGCAGCGGATGGTGATGTGAAGTGGATATTTTGAATTCTGCTATACAAGCTTCGGCCGGTCCTGAACCCGGTGATCACGCGCAGGATAAGGGCACGGCCTAGTGAGAGCTGGTGCAAAAGGTTGCAGAACACTTCCGCCAAGATCTAAGCTCATGCAGCAAGCTTGAGATTTGCCAGCGATTCAAGTAGGCCTCCATAATCAGCAAAATTGGAGGCTTGCAGGGCAAACGCCCAGATCCTATCCCGTAAAGACCAGCCGAGCGTAGTTGGCGAGTGCCGTCATTTCCCTGCGGTTTCGCTTCTGCATGGGGCATGGTCCTGGGGAGCTGACTGATCTTCATGAGCCTCGGCGGGAGCGGCGCCGGGGCACCTGTATTTGAATAGTGGGGGGTTTGCTTAGTGAAGGGACTTGATTGATGCCAGGGGTTTTAATTATGGCACAATACAGTTATTTTTTTCATGATGGGAAAAATTAGTGTTCAACATGAAAAGATATGAATGTGTAAAAAAATTTACGGAGCATGCATACGCATCCTATTATTTAGATTTGCGGAAGCCACATAAAATTGTGGGCTGTTCATCGTATTTCGTCCACACGCGAAGGGTTAGAGGACAAGAACAACTGGAGATACTTGATAATCAGTCATTCATAATTAACGCGCCGTTAGCAGCAACTTGGAGCAACAAATTAGTACCTGGAATTAAAGTGGTAGCTACAATTCGTTTCGAAAGTGGTACCCCAGATTCCAAGTGTATAGGTTACGCAGAGAAGCTAAGGGATCGATTTGAGGTGTACATGTGTCTGCCAAGAGATGCCGGCGAGCACATGTTTTTAACATTGATGTTAACACATATAGAAATGATCACTTTTCATGGAACTGATCTTTATCGAAGGAAAGCAAAGATAAATAGCGTTCACTTATCTGAAAAGTATGATGACGATTAAACATGATGAACGTGTTATCTCCCGTTTGCATAAAGATGGCATGTAGAGTGTGTACAGAGATTGTATGCCCTGAGATGGTTATCACCTGATAGTTGGGCTTCCTAGAGGAGGCGGTCATGCTGTCCCCGGCGGGCAGGTCTATGCCTTTTTTTCGTCCTCTTTTTTACCACAGGGCAGCCCTTCCATGCTGTTCGTGTCCTCGAGGTAGTCTACCGCCTGATCGAGTTGGGCCTGTTTACAATTTCCGCACAGTATTAGTAGGAAAATTAGGAACTTTCAAGGAGAGGGCAGGTCTGATAACAGAGAAGAATATCGTCCTGGTCGGTTCGGGGCATAACGTTCCTTTCCAGGCATGGTCTAAGGTGCCGCAGGTGTATCATCACGGCTTAGTCTGCGAAGGGGCGAGTAGGAAGCGGCAGCTCCTCGGCGGGCATCTGCGCATCATCGGCAGGCTCGCTGCGCACTTTGCGAGAGCAGCAACCCCTGGCTACGTCTATGGCTAGAGATTTCGAAGGCAAGGTTGCCGAATGGCGCCGTGATGTCGATCACGTGCTGTTCATGGGGCAGATAGCCCTCGACCAAGAGGAGACGGATCTTGGCCTGGACGTACTCGGCTGCAAGATACGGCAGATCCTCCATTGGGAAAGCCATGCCCTGTCTTTGACGGTGCTTGCAGTCAACTGCGCCTACCACTATTATGACGAGAGGGGGTTCTGGGTCCACTTCTGCGGCAAGCTGAGCCTAGAGGACACCCTCGCGCAGCAGACCAGACTCGGTGTGGTCATCGAGAGGTTCTTGGAACAGCGGTTCACATCGTTCAATAAGCGGTCTGGGCCATACCGGTTCGTTGGCGGGATTCTGGAACAGTGCGGGGTAGCGAGGCGGTTCTTGCACCAGTTCGCGGACCTGCTCCTTCAGCTTGACAGGAGCGTGGGATGGACCGGTGTCCAGCGCTTGGATCACATCGGGTATACAGGCCATATCCCGGAGTCTTATTCTAAGTTTTTCACCATGTTCCTGAAAGACAATTCGGGCTGGTGCTTCGTCAACGACATCGCCCGGAGCCTCTCCCAGCTCCAGAGGGGTCTGCTGACCCCAGCCCAGCTCTGCCGTCTTCGTGGGTACCGTCCCGGATTCTGGCAGGAGCTATTACCACTTCTTCGGCTCACAGCCCCGCTGCCCCACAAGAGGGTACATATCCCCCCCTCCAAGCCTGTGTGGGACAACCCGGTCCTGTCCTGGGAAAATGTCGGCAAGGGGCTCCCCTTCTTTGCCGACGGACAGAGGGTCTTCATGGGGAAGGCACCCCGTGTCCGCATACGCCATCCGTATGCACTCGTTGCTGCGGACTATCTCCTGATTCTGGATGCCGGAGAAGGACCAAGGCGCATTGACCCTGGTTACGCAGAGAACACCGAGAATGCCAAAGCGATCCTAGATCTGGGACGATGCGGCGTCACCCCACCCTGCAAGGGACGCCTCTGGCTGGAGGCCGCTGGCAGGACCACGGGTCAGGACAACCTATCCTCCCTTGACTTTGCTGTCATCAGCGAGTGCTCGATCTCTCTTCCTGACCGTCTCCTCACATTTGATGAGTCTGCAAGAATCTCGCTGTCGGGGCCTGCGGGCTACCGTCTGAAGTTTCCGGCAGATATGGCACGGCAGGCTGATGCCAAGGGCAGGGTCTGGGAGATAGGCCCGGGCATCCGGCAGGCCGGAGGGATTATGGATACAGGCCGGTTCGATGTCGCACTGGACCTCACAATCTACCGCGACATCGTCCGATGTCAGGACGGTTCTGATCTGCTTGTGCCTGAGGACATCATTGCGGAAAGAGCTGTTATTGTATCTGGAAAACCCGGTGACAGACTTAAGCTCTACCTTGACACACTGCATGATCGGGAATGCATTTTTGAAAATGGCCCGGTCGGTATCTCGGGAGACGTATTGCTTGGTCCGGAGAGGTTCGGGGCGATCCTTCTGGAGCGGCGGGTGCCTTCAGGAATCCTGTCCCAGGGCAGCGGATCACGTGCCGGCGGGCTCAAATATTTGGACATCGCAGCGCTACTCGAACTTTCCACCAAGGAGGAATCCTTTGAAGACCCATGGTTGGATATGGGCTTCGCGGGCCTCGAGGGAGGGGATGTCCTGCAGGGTTTGCTGCTGACCCTCTCCGGCAAGAACAGGGAGCCTTTCGATGCGAATTCCATCGGCAGACTTCATGGAAAGCTGAGTGAGGGCGCCTGGGTTGCGGCCACCTGTGCCGCCGTGCTGGATCGTTTGGACATCAAGGGCGTCGGGGAGGCAGACCGCCCACCGGTACCCAGATATGTGCAACAAACCCTCAATTGGTATCGCAAGGCATCGGCTGTTCACTCTGACGTCGACCTGCAAGCAGCACACAGTCTGCTTCAGGCATATCCGGGTACCACATCACTCCCCACGTCACGATGGCGGAAAATAATCGAACATGCACGTGCAAGGCTACAGGAGATCATACGGAGCGGGAGCGACCTCTCTCCCGCCATACTCGAGTGGAAAGCTCAAATTGAGGGGAGAGTCAGGACCAAGTTCTGTGGGTTTATTGCGGACTCAGCTTCTGGCCAAGCACTCACGATTGCCTGGCGGAACTACCACCACCGGAACGCAACTCGTGAAGTCGTATACAGCCAAGCCCGCGATCTCGCCGGAATCGGGGGGGTGGTTGGTGATTTAGCAAGACTGCTCATGTCCCTGCTCTTGCGGAAGACAGGAAGGGAGGACCTGTTGCATACAGTCGGTGCGGTGGATGTCCATCCGCTGCTGATGCCGTACATGAGATCCCTGCAAGGGAAGCGACAAGCGGAACACACATTTGACTTTTTCATAATACCAATTCTCGAAGAAGATCAACATCTCTTTTCCTGGACAAAAGACAGCCCGGATGGAGAGACACATGTATAGAAAGGTACAGGACAATCCTTTTGCAGAAATATGTGAACGACTGCACAGAAAGCCAGGACAGGCACCGGAAGACGGGTCGGATGACTCACGGCAACTTGAAGAGGCTTTCATCGAACTCATCTTCTGTACGCAGGACAGATCCTTCCGGAATATCCGCCACATCAATACCCTGCCGTCTGACTTCGTCGCAAGAACCATGGCCACCAGTTGGCCCGGATGGTCCGAGGAACAGCACCACTTCCTTATTAACATGCTAGCCGAAGGGGTCACCGAACCCGACTACCTCACCTGCGCATTGGCAATTGCCTCGGCTGTTGCGGTTGTCGATGCCCGGTCCGGAATCATAATGCTGGCCAAACTAGAGGGGAAGCTGCAGTCGGGGAAGAAGAAGCTGGGGCGGTATCATGGATTGGTGAGGCGGTACTTCCTTGAAAACGGAGCCGAGGCCTTCTACTCCATTTCGCAGGCCCGGGATGCATTCAAGGGAGACATCATCAGCGCTGGTCGGCAACTCGTACATGCATGCTTCCTATTGAAAAACCAGAAACAGGGGGTTCAACCAGAGGTTCAGCACGATGTGCTCCAATGGCTCGTCAACTCCGACATCCTTCTTCCTCTTGTCGGGAAGCACGAGGACCCCATCCAGAATGCCGTGCAGGTTTGGCCGCTGGCAATGGCGCCCAGGGTCCTCACCCTCAGGGACAAGATGCTGGAAAGGAAACCAGATTGTGACTTCCTGGCGGACATCCTACCTTTGCTGAAGCCGGTCAATACGGGCCCCAGTGACAAAGGGGCTACTGCTGAGGCTACTGCCCGCACGATGCACCTCACTCCCGAGGCAATCCTCGAGAGTCTTGCTGCCCATCTCCGGAGGATCAGCGACGAAAAAGGCACCCTGGAGAGGGAATTGGCAGCCGTCAGGGATGAATTGCGCCAGCACAAAGAGAAATACGCAAACATGGATTCGGAACGACGGAATACGGAACAAATACTGGCTAATACCGAGAGAATGTTCCTAGAATACAGAAGCGTGATGGAGAATAATGCAGCGAAGTTGCGGGACAGGAACAGTGTGTGCCTCTCCGCCAAGGCGAAGGCAGAGAAGGAGGCCACATCGCTCAAGGAGCAGCTCACGGCGTGCGAAAGACGGATTCGGGATATGGAGGGCCGGGTTCAGGATCTCGAGGATCGGCACAAGGAGGAGATCGCCCAGATATCCGGGAGGGTGGAAGCCGAGTCTAAGCATGCGGCCGAGGAGCTCAGGAGGGCGATAATCGCGGACATAGATGCGGATTTCAGGGAACTGCAACATCTGGAGGATTCCGAGGAGAACAGGATCGCCTCGATCATGCTAAAGAGTATCTTCCGCAAGCTGGCGAGAAACGGTATTCACTTCGACAAGTTAAACTGAGGGTCCGGTTCATGGAAATCTTCGGTATCGATTTCGGCACAACCAATAGCGCGACGGTGGGAATTCTCGGCAGGACACCCCGCCGTTACGGTTATGCCGACAGACCCTTCCCTTCCATTGTGGCCATCGACAGGCTCACCGGCGAGGTCATCGCGCGAGGACTGGATGCGTGGAAGAGACGTGGTGAGCTCGATGCAAATTGTGCAGTCATCACCTCGCCCAAAAGTTATCTTGGGACTAACCATGCTTGGAAGATAGGCGGAATGGAATGGACACCCGTTGATATCGCGTCAGAGGTATTCAAGGGTTTGCGCCTCTTGGCGAAAGAAAGGGGGGCTTGTATCCGGAATGCCATGGTGGCAATTCCTGTTGGCTTACCGCCTGCCAAGCGACGGGATGTCCGCAGAGCGGCAGCATTGGCCGGGATAGAGGTTGCAGGCTTCGTTTCGGAACCAACCGCCGCAGTCCTGAGGAACTTCAATCGTATCCGCCGGTGGAGTCGCGTGGCGGTGTTCGACTGGGGCGGTGGAACCCTGGACATCTCCGTGGTGGAACTACGCGGGAAGAATGTCAGGGAATTGGCCGCCATCGGTATAGAACTCGGTGGTGACAAGTTTGACGCGAAAATTGCGGAATGGGCCCATGAACAGCACCTCCGCTCGACCGGAACCGATCTCCCCTTCAGCGAAATTGATCCGTCCACCAGGGTGCGGCTCCTCATGCAATGCGAGGAGGCGAAGTGCCGCCTCTCGAACGAGGACATGGCCGAAATCCTAGTCGCAAACTATATTGCATCGAAAAACCTGCTTGTGACGATCACCCCTCAGCAGCTGCACAGCCTCCTTGAGCAGGAATACAGTATTGCCGAGAATGCGTTGAAGGAGGCAGTCTGCTCGCGCGCCGGGGTAGGATTCGACATGCTCGGGTGTGTGCTGATGGTGGGCGGCTCCAGCAAATTGAACGGCCTTTATGCCAGGATTCAGTCCCTTGTCGGGAACTGCGAGGTCATACCTCCGGCCAATGACGCCGACTGGCATGTCGGGGAGGGCGCGGCCCTGCTCTCGGGTTCCCCGGGAAGGCACACGACAACCACCAATTTCGGGGTCGAGTTGTCGGACGGCTTCTTCTTTCCTCTCGTGAGGCAGGATACGGATGCCGATGATTGCAGGGGGAGCATCAATTTCGGAATCACTGAGGATGTCCAGCATGCATCATTCAACTTCTACACCTCGCGTGATCCGAACTCCATCACAGTCAATCATCCAGGAATGCAGCGCGTGGGCAACATGCTTGTCCCATGCAATGGCTTTGTCAACGAAGCCATTAAGCTGGAATACGAGGTGGACAAGGATCTCTTTCTCAGACTGACTGCACGGAGCAACCTCTACGGTGCCTCGAAGATCACCCGATGGGACTTCGACCAGCTGCTTTTCACCTACTCCCTTCCGGATGAATAGAAATGAAAAAATCAAATTTAACCCTGCGCAGCAACATACACATTCTTGCTGAGGAGCGCCCATACAAAGATCCATTGTTCCTGTCGAAGATTGTTGAAATCAATACCCTGCGCAGGCTTTGCGAGCTGGTGGCAGAGCGCCGGGTGGCAGGTTTCCACCTTGCTACTCAACAATACAGAATTCTCCAGCAGAATATGCCCTGCTCTGCGCATCCGGACAATGCGGTAACATTGGGTGTGATCAGGTCAAATGGCGCTCTCTTTCAGGTGGTGCGATGCCAACTAATTGAAACATGTCGCTTTGCAATTGCAGGCAGGTGCAAGGAATATATTCCTGTAAATGCCAATATTTCAACTAGAATGGATTGAACCTCATGCCGTCTGTCGAATTCGTGATTTGCAAGGACGGTATGATAATCGGAAGCGCGGAAGGAATACTCAATTATTCCGCCGGAATTCGCTGCGTGGAATGGCAGGGGCAGACCTACCCTTTGTCAGACGCCAACAGAATCTCTCTGGATGGAACGTCCACGCAGAACGCCACTGCATCGGCCTCGGGAAGCCACACCACCCGCCCCTTTTCCCCTTATGATGACATTTTCGGAGACAGTATAGGCGGCGCCTTGGATGGCTTCCACGGCACCGGTGCAGCCGACTGCACCCGGGATGCGACAATCGCCAGTCCTGCCCCCTCACACCATCCCCCAGAATCGGAAGGCGGCTCCGGGTTTTTGAAGGCCGCCCCGGAGTCCATCGCGAAAGACCTGCCGAGCACCGGCATTACGGGGCACCGGCAGCTCGGCGAATATCAAAACGAGACCTCCGATGGCACACGGGAAATACAAAATGAAGAATGTCCGCCGCAGGAGGAGGCAGAGGGCGGACTGCCGTTGAATCCAGCCAAACGACTATCTTGGACACCCGAACAGCGGCGTGTCATCGAGGCATCCACGGAGAATCGTCTGCTCATCGACGCAGGCCCCGGAACAGGCAAGACTGCCACCGCCTGCGCGCGTATCGCGTGGCTTCTTCATCACGGCGGCCTGGAAGCGAACGAGATATGGCTCTTCAGCTTCACACGCACAGCGGTCCACGAGCTTCGCAATCGCATCGCCTCGTACCTCGACGACCCTGGCCATGTTGCGGCACTGCGCATCGCCACCATCGATTCCTACGCGTGGACAATCCACTCCGGATTCGACAGCCAAGCGTCCCTCACAGGCACCTTTGACGACAACATCCAGCGGGTCATTGAACTGGTTAAAGAGCACGAGGGGGTCTTCGAGTACCTCTCTTGGATTCGCCATCTGGTTGTCGACGAGGCACAGGATGTCATAGGGCCACGCTGCGAACTGTTGATCAAGATCATAAATGCCTTGGAGAAGGAAAGTGGCGTAAGCATCTTCTCGGACGAAGCTCAATCGATATATGGATTCGCAGAAGAAGGCAGCCAAGCCGCCGTGAAAGGCACATTGCCAGAAAATATTCGCAAGTTCATGCCCGAAAAGTTCAGAGAACATGACCTCGTTCAGGTACATCGCACGAAAGACGCTGCGCTTCTCAAGGTATTCCGGGAAGGCAGAAAATGCATTCAAGACAAAAGCGTTTCGAGTTCGGTGCGATTGGAGAACATCCGGCAACTCGTGGAGCAAACAAACCACGGTAAGCTAGGTCCTTACTGGGAAGATATAAAGCATCTTGATGTAGATAAAGAGGACATCCTGCTACTATTCCGTCGTCGGGGCGAAGCGCTCGATGCATCAGGCAGCTTGGGAGCACAGCCCCATTGCCTTCGGATGTCTGGCCTGCCCATCTGCGTCAATGGCAGGATAGCTGTACTTTTGTGGGACTGGACCAAGCCTGATCTCGATTTCGATGAATTCGGACATCTGTGGGAAGAGCGCGTGGGGCCGACCTCGGATGAATCCATGGAGAAAGCTTGGTCGGTTCTAGTCAAAGCCTTTGGACGCTGCGAATCGCGCATCTCGATGACGAAGCTGGTCGCGAAATTGGCAAGTAGTTCGCCAACGTACGAACTCACCTTACCCGAGTTCGGGTACGGAGGCCCCGTAATCAGCACCATCCATGGATCGAAGGGCAGAGAGGCCGCTGATGTCCGCCTCTATCTGCCACGGCCAACAAGGGTTGATGCTGATGAAAAGCTGGACGAGGAAGCGCGCATCGTCTTCGTTGGCGCCACGCGCGCCCGGACAGCGTTGCAAGTCGGCAGCGCAAAAGCCAAGTATGTCGCCAGAACTCTTAAACCATCGGGCCGGGCCTTTAGCAAAGGGAAAGGGGATAGTGCTGTAGTGGAGGTAGGCCACGTGAGAGATGTCGACGCACTGGGACTTGTCGGTAGAAGCCTTTATAAACTGGACGGAGATGCGCTTGACGCCCAAGTTCGCATACTCAATCTCAAAGAAATGACTACAGCTTATGCCGCAACTAACCAAAATTTAAAATGGCGTTATATTGTTGAGATGGAAGATGGCGGAGGAAATTTATGCTTCCTCAACCGAGCCCTCAATTCCGACCTGTTCACTATAAAAAATAAATTGAAGATAAAAAAAAGACGACTTCCCTTGCGACTTAATTATATACGCTGTTTTGGCGTTCGCACGCTTGCTGTCTCCCCTGATGACCCCGTCAGAGAGCAACTTCATTCGCCTTGGCGCGAATCCGGTTTGATCGCTGCCCCAATGCTGATGGGGTACTCGATGGCCTACTTCAGATAGCGAGGATGAAATGAAACCTGTCGATGTTCGAAGCACCGTGATCGCACGCCTGCACGAGGACCTTATCGGCCCACACGGGCCTGAAGAGATCTTCCAGGGAGTACGCGTCCGCCCTTCTGACATATACCTTACAGGCATTCTCTGGACGTCTACAGACCGGATGGGCGCGCAGGATGACGATGGCAGCGAAGGCGACGACGAGGAGGACACTTCCCCCTCCGCGGCCTCTCCGGTGGGTCAGAAACGTCCCTGCAGCATGGGACTTTCATTCTGTGTGGCTGACCTTGACGGCCCTAGTACTTTGCATGTGACGGTATCTTTCGCCACTTACGATTTCGAGCCGCTTGCAGCTGCAGATGGCAAGCCCGCCGAACTCAAATGGACACGGCGCGAACACTGCATCGAGCTCCCATCACTTGGGTTACCGGTTTTCGGCAGCAAGGAACATCCTGTCGAGGCAGCCGGTCTGGCTGCGGATGTCCGACTTCACGTAAGGGCACGACCGAGTGCAGCTGGCCGGCTTATCACCCTCACACTGATCAACCGCAGCGTGCCTCCTGAAGGTGATCGTAACGGTGCCGAAAGCCTGCTGCTCTTCCAGACCAGGATCGAAGTCAAGCCCACAGGAAGCACGAAGCTTGTCCCGAGACCCGCACGCCCCACTGCCAATGACGAGGACGAAGAGATCGGGCGGCTGCTCTACCGTAAAGTCCCTGAATTCGCAGCGGGCCACCAGTGCTCGGCTTCCTGGCAGGCAACCGGCCAGATCGCAAGCGTCGTCCGGACCGAGTGGATACCCGAAGCTTCTGTCATCGCATATCGCGAGGATGGCGCCGATGTTTTCAAGGACCTAGTCAGTAAGGGTGCCTTCAATGCCCAGCAGCTGGCAACGCTCCCCGACGATCAAGTGCTGGGACGGCTGCTGCAATTGCCCTCAGCCTACCGCAAGTGGATAAAGCTGCTCATGGACGAGGTGCCGGGGCTCGACAAGGACCTGCAGCCTATCGCCGAGCGCAATATCAAGGCCTGTGGCGATGTCTGCGCGAGGATGGCTGACGGTGTGAAGGCGATGCAAGGCAATCAGAAGCTGCTGCAGGCCTTCAAGCTGGCCAATGCCGCCATGGCGCTTCAGCACTCATGGAAACCAGCAGGCAAGTCCCAGCCTCTCCGGTGGCGCCCCTTCCAACTTGGCTTCATACTGCTCGCCGCCCATTCTGTCTGCGATGCCGGCGCGCCGGACCGTGAGGTTCTGGATTTGTTGTGGTTCCCTACCGGTGGCGGCAAGACCGAGGCTTACCTGGCGCTGGTCGCAATACTGGCGTTCCATCGTCGCAGCATCCACGAGGACCCTGACGATGGGGCAGGCACTGCAGCGCTAATGCGCTATACGCTGCGACTGCTTACCGCCCAGCAGTTCGAACGTGCTTCGGCCCTCATCCTTGCCTGCGAGCTTATCCGCCTTGGACTCGTTCCGGAAATCAAGTACCCGATGAAGACCGGCAGAAAAGCTTTCTCCATCGGGCTGTGGGTGGGTGGCGATGCTACACCCAACCGCTTCCTGGGAGAACGGGGCGCTCTCGTTACCAGGGGCACCCGGGGCGGGACGACCGCTGAGCAGATAGACGAATGCCCTTGCTGTCATGGCAAGGTCCGATGGAACTATGACGAGGCTGCGCAATCTGTTCGGCCCTATTGCGAAGCAAAGCACTGTCAGCTGGGGCCCGGGTTAGGCCTGTGGCCGGTGTTTACCGTCGATGACGATGTGTACCGGGAGCGCCCCACTCTCGTCATCGGCACCATTGACAAGTTCGCGCTGTTGACGACAAAGGGTGAGGTCGCCCAGCTTTTTGACTTTGGAACACCGCAGAGCCCGGACCTCATCATCCAGGATGAGCTACACCTCATTTCTGGCCCGCTTGGAACTATTGCAGGAGTATACGAGACTGCCTTCGATTGGCTTCTGAGAAAAGGTGATCGGCGACCGAAGGTCATCGGATCGACTGCGACGATACGCCGCGCAGCAGACCAGGTCAGGGCGCTTTTCGATCGCAAAAGCTGCCAGTTCCCGCCCCCTGGTCTCGATTACGATGATTCAGGCTTTGCTGTGCGTGACGATCAAAAGCCGCCCCGGATCTACCTGGGCGCCACAACGGCTGGACGGTCTGCAAAGTTCACACTTCAGGCCGTTGCAGGCTCTCTCCTTCAGTCAACAGGCAGCAGCGTCGGGATTGAGGATGCCGACCGTGACGGCTACTCGACGCTGCTTGTCTATTTCAACTCTCTGCGTGAACTCGGTGGTGCGATAGTCCAGATGCTTGATGACGTACCGGACTCGATAAGACTTTACGCAAACGAGCGGAATGAGAAAGCCAGGGAGATCAATCCGCCGCGTGAGCTGACTTCCCGTGTTTCTCAGAAGGAGATCCTCGAGATCCTCTCTGAGCTCAAGATTTCAACCGGCAGGCCTGGTTCAGTCGACGTGGTCCTGGCCACCAACATGGTCAGCGTCGGCGTCGACGTCTCGAGGCTGGGGTTGATGGCTATGAACGGCCAGCCGAAGACCCGCTCCGAGTACATCCAGGCCACAAGCCGGGTCGGACGAAGCCTTTTCCCGGGTCTTGTTGTTGCAGTGCTGAACGCCGCCAAGCCGCGCGATCGTTCTCATTTTGAAACCTTCTTCGGCTGGCATTCATCCCTTTACCGTGACGTGGAAGCTACCAGCGTAACCCCGTTTGCTTCCCGGGCGAGAGATCGTGCCCTCCATGCGGCGCTGGTGGCAATGATTCGCCACTCGCATCCAGCTATGCAAAGGAGTCCAAATCTCTCCAACGCTCCTGACGAGCTGCTCCAGGCTGTTGTTGCGGAGATCGAGCGGCGGGTGAAGTCGATTGACGGGCGTGAAGTGAAGGCATGCGAGAACGAGATCAACGAGCGCCTCGAAAACTGGGATTCGCGGGTGCCGACGTACTATATGAGTTCCCACTCGCTTAACAGGTCACTGCTGATTTCTGCCGACTTGAACGCTCAACGGCGTGCAACTGGACGTCTGCCGCCGGCGGGGTGGCCCACAATGAACAACATGCGCAGCGTTGAGGCGAGCACACGCTTTCGAATGGCTGAGGCCCTGAGTCCCGGCTCGCCTGCGGCAGATACAGGTGCACCAGCCAATTCGGATCAGTCTGCGCCTCTGCATCCACGGTGGAGAAGATCCAATGGTGAATAACCTAGTTGGAGAACTGCGCCGTAGCGCCGTCCTGATGACCTATGCGCCGGGCGCAATTGCTGACATGCGCTCGGGCAAGGGACCGGTTTCCGGTGTCAGTGCAGGTCTTGAGGAGTGGGACCGCAGTGCGCCACTAGTTGGCAATCTCAAGTTCCAGAAAATCGTGGAGCGGCGTTTATGCAAGAAACTGGGAAAGAAATACTTCAGACTGCCTCCCGTCCTCGACGACGGCGCAAAGCACCTGGATGGTTCGCCTGACGAGTCGGCACTGGTGATCCGACGGTTTCCGGTTTGGCTTCAGTGCCCTGAGTGTGAGGTGCTCCGTCCGGCATCAAAGTGGATGCATGACCCAGGCAGGGCCTACAGGTATTGCGCGAGCTGCTCCGACCGACGTCCCGGCGGCGAGAAGGTTTTTGTAATCCCTGTGCGCTTCGCATCGGCTTGTACGATGGGGCATCTCGACGAGTTCCCCTGGAACTTCTGGCTAAAGCACAAGTCCGATTGCGCCACAAAGGGTAGAGACAAGCTGAAGCTCTCATCGGTTGGACCGGGTCTTGGCGGTTTGGTACTTGAATGTCCGTCCTGCAAGGAAAAGCGCTCGATGGATGGGGCCTTCGGTGAAAAGGCGCTGTCCGGCCTGACATGCCGGGGTGCACGTCCATGGCTTCGAAGCAATGACAACTCGTGCAGCTGCAGTGGAGATCAGGGAACGTACCGTGCTGTTCAGCGTGGCGCCTCCAACCTTTATTACCCTGTCATGGAATCAGCACTGGATATTCCTCCCTGGACCAAACATTTGCAGCGTACCATTGCCGACTATTGGGACATTCTTCTTGACATCGAGGATTACGAAGGTCGGGTTGCCTACATCAATCGTTCCCAACACCTCAAGCGCGTCCTCGAGCGTGAGCAGATTTCTGCGGAGGATTTGGCCAAGACCTTTGAAGAAATGGTCGGTGATGTTGAAGTGATGAACGTCGATGATTTACGAATTGACGAATACCGAGTTTTCATAGGCCCGATGGACGAATGTGACGAGGAGTTCGAAATCCACCGGGAGCAGGTCCCGAGCGAACTGCAACCATGCATCTCCAAGGTGATGCGAGTGGCGCGGTTGCGTGAAGTTAGGGTAGTAAAAGGCTTTACGCGGATAAATCCCCCGGCTGACCCGGACGGCGCGCAGGTCGCCCCGATCTCAAATGGCGCACTCGAATGGCTGCCAGCCATAGAAGTACGCGGAGAAGGTGTTTTCATCCGGTTCAACATCGATGCCCTGCTGAAGTGGGAAGTACAGCCAGAGGTTGTAGAACGTGTGAGGCCAGCGACAGAATCGTGGCGATCAGATTGGCAGAGGCGCAACAGCGACAAGCCTGTACCATTCGAGGCTACGCCACGTCTATTGATGCTTCATGCCTTCTCCCATGCACTAATCCGGCAGCTCACACTTGAGTGCGGTTACTCAACAGCATCTTTGCGTGAACGTCTCTACGTGAGTGAGGGGCCAGACGGCATGGCAGGCGTGCTCATCTATACCGCCACATCCGACTCTGACGGTACACTCGGCGGTTTGCAACGGCGGGCTGATAAAGAACTTTTAGGTCCGACTGTCATCGGGGCGCTTCGCTCGGCGCATTGGTGCTCTTCAGATCCCTTGTGCATCTCGGGCGAAACCGGAGCACCGGACTCGCACTCGGTGGCAGCCTGCCACTCGTGCATGCTTGTACCAGAAACGTCCTGCGAACACCATAACCGCTTCCTCGATCGTGCACTTCTCAATGGGATGGGGGACGGAGCAGGCGTCGGATTCTTCGAATCACTGCTTTCCTGAGGAGTCGAGATGGCTGTCATGTGGCCGAGGAAGTTGCCAACGTGGTTGGTACAGGATCCCCGCAGATCTTCCGAGTGCAATGTGTATAGGAATCTCGACCTCGTACTTGATGACGAGTGGTCGGTCTACTACTCGCGCCCATGGTGGGGATTGAGCAAGACAGGTGGCGAGATCGACGGGGAGGCTGACTTCGTCGTTGCCCATCCCGACCGGGGTGTACTCTTTCTGGAAGTGAAAGGGGGCTTGGTCAAGCATGACCCGTTGACGTCAAAATGGACATCAGTCGACCGCTTCGGAGTCAGGCACAGCATCAAGGACCCGATGCAGCAGGCCATGAAGTCGAAGCATGCTCTGCTCAAGAAGTTTCAGATGGTACAGGCTTGGCCACGCCAGCGGGTGCGTCTTCGGCATGGCGTCATCCTTCCAGACAGCCAGCCAACTGGTGACGAGTTCATCGGCGGCTATGAGCAGGAGCTATTCTGCTTCTCAACCGATCTGCGTGACAGTCTGCGGAGCTGGGTAATCCAGCGCCTTGCTTCGCACGCAGCGCATGGTATTGACGGAGAGGTCGGTCCTGGACTGGACGGGATTGCTGCCATCGACTCTACAATCGCGGCCCCCGCACGTCTGAGAGTGCCGTTGAATAGGAAGCTTGAAGGGGATGTTGCGCAGCAAGATGCCCTGATGACAGGCGCCCAGTTGCAGGCGATTGCCTTCATCGACGCGTTTCCCCGGGTGGTGGTCGAAGGAGGTGCCGGGACCGGAAAGACCGTTGTTGCTTGCGAGCTGGCGGTACGTTACTCGGACGCAGGGCGTAGAGTGCTTCTTTCCTGCCTTAGTGAGGCACTGGCCGCGTCTCTGACTCGTCTGATCGGGGGGCGCCCCAACCTTGACGTTTTGACAATATCCGTGTTGCGGGCGGACGCATCGGCCGGGAGGGTTGGACCATATGGAGCGGTTATTGTCGATGAGGGGCAGGACGTAGACTGGTCGGATTGGGACCTGCTTGAGGGTTGCCTTTCCCCGGGTGGCCTTTTGAGAGTGCTGTTTGACAGCAATCAGGCTGTCTACCGTGCACGTGACGATCTCGAGACCCGATTGCAAGCAAGAGGGATTCCCCTTCTGCTGAACCTGAGGAACACAAAGCGGATATCTTCGGTCACGGAGCCGCTGTACCGAGGCCCCCTCATTCAGTGCCCGGGGCCTGAAGGCAGCCTTCCACAGTTGCTCGAGACTACAGGTCCAGCGACTCCGGAACAAGTTGTTTCCATTGTTCAGGAACTTGTGAAGGGGCAGTCGCTTGCTCCCGCAGATGTGGCGTTGCTGACACCTGATGCAAGAACGGCTGATGACATAAGGATAGCGCTGCTCGCAGCAAGGCTGAAGCCGACAGATGCGCTGACCCGAGCGCCAGGCGCAGTGGTGGTCGATACAATTGCGCGTTTCAAGGGTTTGGAATCTCTTGCGATTATTGTCCTGGGAGACAGGCTTTCTGCAAACAACCCTGAACTATCCTACGTGGCTGTCTCGCGGGCCAGGGCCCTCCTCGTGGTCGTCGGGCCTGTATCAGGGAGTCTGCTTGGCAATGCCTTGCTGAAGGGAGTGCAGGATCTGGTTTCAGCCCAATGAACGGGTATTCTGGACAGGCAATCTCAGTATTGAACCTCCGGCGAAGCAGAACCCATGCATGACAAACCCAAGCAGCGACGTCATCGGGGAGACATAATGTCCCCCGAGAAGCGAAGCGCCGTAATGTCCAGAATCAAGGGACGCGACACCGGCCCCGAAAGGATCATGGCTGCATTGTTCGCATCCAGGGACTTGTCCTGGGAGGAGCATGCCCGTGACCTGCCGGGGAGGCCGGATTTTGTATTCCGTGAAGCAATGGTTGCGGTCTTCGTCGATGGTGACTTCTGGCACGGCTGGCACTTCTCCAAATGGCGAGATAAACTTTCCGAGAAATGGGAGGCCAAAATTGAGGCCAACCGCTGCCGCGATGTCCGCAACCACAGGTGCCTACGCCGGAGGGGCTGGAAGGTGATCAGGCTATGGGAGCATCAGGTTGAAATTAACCCGATATTCTGTCTGGAGCGTGTTCTTCATGCCCTTGAGGTCGATTGATGAACATGACAGTCAGAGCCTGTAGCCAAGTCGAAGACTACCTGGTAGTGCCTTCACACATGCGCGTGAGGACTCTTGATCTCTTTTGTGGCGGCGGAGGAAGCAGCTGGGGTGCACAGGCTGCTGGTGCCGAGATCGTCTGCGGGGTTGATGGATGGAAGATTGCAGCTGAAACGTTCGGAACGAATTTCCCTGGAGCCAAGGCTATCCACCTGACGATGAACGAAGGGACCACTCCAGGGGTGATCGGGCTGACCGGCGGCATCGACCTCATACTGTCCTCGCCGGAGTGCACAAATCACACATGCGCCAAAGGACGGCGCGAGAGGGATGAGGAGAGCAAGCGCACTGCGTTTTTTGTTCTAAATTTTGCTCGCGAGTTGAAACCACGATGGATCGTTCTGGAAAACGTTCTCCATATGCGAAATTGGAATGGCTACAATTCCCTTGTCGCCGAAATCGAGACCCTAGGCTACCTTGTCCGACCACAGGAGCTGAATGCATCCGATTTCGGGGTACCACAGTCGAGAAGAAGGCTTTTCCTCCTCTGTGACCGCGAGGCAATGCCCTCGGAGGTGTGTCGCCCTGGAATTAGCCACATTCCAGTGAGGGTTATCTTGGATCCAGAGGGGACCTGGACAAGTACCCCTCTCTACAACGGTAAGAGAGCGAAGAACACTCTGGCCAGAGCCGAAAGAGCCATGGAAGCCCTCGGAAGGGGAGTGTCATTCCTCATTGTCTATTATGGTTCTGACGGTTCCGGGGGTTGGCAGCTTTTGGACCGCCCGATCCGCACCCTCACGACACTGGACCGCTTCGGGCTGGTAACCTGGGATGGCGATACTCCCATGTTCAGGATGCTCCAAGTCCCCGAGCTGAGACGTGCCATGGGTTTTAGTCAAGAATACGTTCTCGACAAAGGCAGCCGAAGGGACAAGATACGCCTGCTTGGCAATGGCGTATGCCCTCCTGTTATGGAAGCGGTAATCCGTTCACTTGTTGAATGTCGGCCATCCATTGATGCGTCCTGCCGTGATGCCAAATCTGAGCTGTACAATCAATGCTCGGCATTGGAGCCGGAAGGGTTGGCCACTAACCGTCCAAAAGACTGCTCAGCCGATCTCCCCCCTTTTTTCCTAAACATGCGAATAGCGGCTCCAAGAACGTGAATTTTGTTTTCCTCCTGATGGGAAAGGCAGCAGCTACCTTTTGTTTTGTTTTTACCAATACAGAACACGCCAGCACCATTCCAAATCATGTACAGAGATAGTATTCACCTGACACCGCCGCCCCCGGCGGGGTAGGGTTCAGGCTGCCTTTTCCGTCATCTTCTTCGCCTTCTGCTCGTCCTTAGGCAACTCCTCCAAAAAAGCATTGAAAGGGGTGGTGCCTTCAATGCCTCTGCCATGGTGGGCGCGCCCGTTGTTGTGATTGCTGAGGGAGCCAACCAAGTCATTTTGCATCTCCTCCATCAACTCCTATCACCTCTCCCAGCCCTGGATCGGAAGTGCTCGTCCATAGGGTCCGGTGCAGGCGCTCCACAAAGCCGTTGCCCTGCGGCCGGCGGCACCCCGGAGGGCCGCTTCTTCGTCTGGAGCGGATCGAGCGCCCGGCCGAGGCCGAGTACGGCGCGCCGGCCTTGCCCGTCAGCTGCTCCTCGGCGGAGTAGCCCGCCCCGAGAGGCATGGCTTGCCGGATAACGCCTTATCGACGCAGAAGCCATCTAGGACATCGTTGGGAGCTTCGATTGAAAAGTTGCCAGTCGCCCGATTCGGTGCGACAACGGCGACTCCGGAATGGGATGATTGGGAGTCCTCGGACGATGAGGAGCATCCGGGCGGCTCCAGGATGAAGCGCTTGAGGACTGACCGCCTGCCTTGCGGCTTGGCCTAAATCCCGCGAGAGAAAAGAGCCTCAGGAACTTTGAAGATGCCCGCCCCTGACCTGATAGCCATGGTCCGCGAATCATTCGCCCTGGACATCAATGGCATCCACGGCATCCGCTACTGGGCCAGGGTGCACTCCTTCGGCGCGCGCTTGGCTGAGGTCACCGGATCCGACCCCCTGGTCCTGGCCCTCTTTGCTTTGTTTCATGACTCCCGCCGCAGGAACGACGGCCGAGACCCCGGGCACGGCAAACGCGGGGCGGACCTGGCCCGCGCCTCTCTACCCAGTTTTTCCCCATAGGCTCCTCGCGGCTGGAACTCCTCTGCCGGGCCTGCGCCATGCACACCTCCGGCACCTCGGACTTGGACTCCGACACCACCGTGCTCGCCTGCTGGGATGCTGACCGCCTGGACCTGGGCCGCATCGGCATTCCCGGACCCGGCCCTGCTGTGCACCGATGCCGCCCGCCGCGAGGACGTCCGCGCCTGGGCTGCCCGCATCAGTGAATGGCGAAGAGGGACTGCTTCAGTCGCAACGTGGATCGATCTGTATCCGCAGCATTTCGGCAAGGTGGCGAGCCTGCACCTCGTCGTATCTGCCCATGAGGTACTCGAGCAGGTCCTCCTGCCGGGGCTGGCCGAAGACCATCCTGTAGAGGGCCAGACTGCGTTGCAGACGACGATAACGACATTCGTCGCGGCTGAAGGGCATGGCCAGTACCCTGCGCTCGATGCTCGCGCCCCCTTCGACCTCGTAGATCCAGTAGGGGATAAGGTCCGAGCTTCCCGCCTCGCGCTCTTGCCGAGCTGCCTCGAAGAGAATCTCCCAGGGATCGTCGCCGGGCCGCCACCTCCCGGTCAATGCTTCAAGGCCATGCCGGGCTGCGATATTCTTGCGCACGGCGTGCCCTTTATAACGATGTACCCTTCCTTCCCGCTGCTCCAGGTCCACAGGGTTTGCCGGAAGGTTCCAGTGGGTCAGCGAGTGGCACCAGACATGGAAGTCCAGACCCTCCTGCCCGACCGATGTTGAAGCCAGGACAAATGGGCGGAACGGCGAGTTGAAGGCCGAGCGTACGGCCTCCTTGCGGTTCATGGCCTTGTCCTCGTCCCGAGTCTGTCCGTAGCGCAAGGCGTAATGGCAGCGGATGGAAAATGGCTCCATGCGCACGCCCTCGGGACTGATCACAAAGCCGTCAGGCCGAAGGGACGAGGTCACGAGGGAGAGGGCGGTGTGCAGCTCCGCGGCAACGCCTCCTGCGATTTTCTGATCCGTGCTTTCCATAAGGCCGAGGTGCTCCCGCAGCACGTGGGCCTGCTCGTCCAGCACTGACTGGAGGTTGCCCTGCGCGCAGCGTTCCAGGACCAGCCTCCAGTACTCTTCGTACGGGTGCGCCCTGGCCCCCAGCAGTGCCGCCACCTCAGGGGCATTGAACTGCTTGCGCAGACCCTCGCCCACGAGCACCGCGGCGTCCCTCAGAACCGGATCCCACCAGGGCAGCCCGGGAGCCACGCGGCGCAAGGAGCGCATGGCACAGACCGCGGGTCCGGCAAGGGCCAGATCGGCCAGGGCCTCGCAGAGGTCCTCCGGAGGAGGACCTGAGGGTGCCCCTTCCTCCCAGGCCCTGAGCCAACTCTGCAGGAATCTGCCTAACCCCACATGCTCTTCCGCCTCCTCACCCGATGCCGCGCCTAGCCGCGCCGGTCCCCAGCGCTGCTCGCACCAGACTCTACAGCCAGGGTCATGCTCCCGCTCCAGCAGGACCAGCGCACGCCAATACCAGTCGCGGTCCGGCTTGCCGGACCTGTCCTTAGGCAGGAAGCCCCTCAGCCGTTCGCCAATGCGCGCGGCCACCCTTGCCCTCACCTCGGCGTAAGCAGGCAAATCTCCCGCCGCGCAAGCGAACTCCAGTGGATCGACCAACCCGGAGAGGAACGCGGAAGGGAAGAAGAGGGCTAGGGTGATGTGGCCTGCGAAGTTGAGGAACTCCCGTTCAGGGCTGGCGGGATCGCCCCGGAACTCAAGGCGCCTCCGGAATCTGTCGGAGAGTTCGTCGTAGGCGCATTCCTTCTCGGCCCCGGAGACCATCAGCCGCTCAACCGCGTAGGACAAGGTGGCCGAGATCGCGTCAGGCACGACGTTCCATCCGGAGAAGACCAGCGTCTTGGTCAGGCCGTTGGCAGGTGGATGATCCCTCGATGTCCAGTACGGCAGGGAGGGCGGAAGCCACAGCAGCCTCCAAAGCCCCTTCTCCACGGTCTCCTTCAGCAGCAGCCGCAGGCGCGGATTGGCCGGATCGATCTCCCGGTAGCCGGCAACGTCTTCCCTGGCTAGGAGGCTTCCTTCCTGCCTGCGGATGATCCCGGCAACTCCGTCCCGAATTGAGCCGTTGCCCTCCAGCCGTTCCCTGAGGTTTCGCTTCAGGATGTAGTCCTTCATGAAATTCAGTAGATAAGGAGTGGATTTCCAGTATTCCATGACGTTGCTCTCCCCGACCTCGCGGGCGATGCCGTCCACAAGGCGAAGGTCGGAGAGGTCGCGGCAGGCGAGTTCCAGGGAGGGCATCTGCTCACGAAGCATGGCATCGAGCCTTGTCGAGGCGCAGACCCGCTCCGTGCGGCACATGACCCTGCGCAGGGAGCTTTCGATCTCCCCCTTTGCAGCCTCCAGCCGCTCAAGATCACCATCCACGTCAGAGGAAAGAAGACATGACCTGAATGCCTTCAGGTTGCCCTTAAGCCCCTCCAGCTTACTTTGATCGTCGAGGAGGAAGGACATCGTCTGCAGGAAGTCGTCATAATGGTTCTCCCCCTCGTCGTCCCGGCAGTACATCTTGTACGGAGTGGCCGAGAGGAGGAGTATGCGCAGCTCCTCGGAATAGCTGAACAGCTCCCGGGCCAGATCGGCCACCTGGTTGCCCTCCGAGTCGTCCAGCAGGTCCTTGAAGCGCTGGAATTCGTCCAGGATGATCAGGTCCGGCTCGAGGGCGGTTATGCAGCACCTGGCGAGCAGCCGGCGTAGATCGCTGGTCAGCTTCTTCGCCTGAAGATCATTCTCTGGCGTGATGCACCGCCTCCCGTCATGGAAGAGAGAAATTAGCTCGGCCAACTCGGTTGCAAGCTTCTTCTCCCCTTCCAACTTGCCCACGAAATTATCAGCGATTTCCCGATCGAACTGCAGCGGGCGCTTGAGTTCCTCCATCCATCCGGGGCCAGCGCTGGCTTTGAGCAACCTCGCCAGCCCCTTGCGCGAGTATCCGGTCCGGGTGCGCAGGATGTCGTACAGGAGGTGGCGCTCGAGCTTGATGCCGGTTGATTGACCATGACTGAAGGTTGTTCCGGGAGTGAAGCTGATGAAGTTCAGGTCTTTCTCCTGGAGGCTCCTGACGTTCAGGGGCAGGAGAGTAAACCTTGTGGACTGGACGAAGGCAGGTCGGCCGGTGACGTTGAGGCGACTTACATTCTGCCTGGCTATGTCAGCATTGGAGCAGATGTAGACGATGTCGATGCGGGGGCAGGTGCCCTTGAGGTGTTCGACTATCCTGCCGATGAGCCCGCGGGCGACCAGGGTCTTGCCCAAGCCGACCTCGTCAGCGACCAGAAAGCGCCTGGCCGGGTCCTCGTCCAGGAACATTCTCCTGAAGACGTGGTCCACGGTCCTGCGCTGGAAGTCCTTGAGCCTGTCAGGCGGTGACGCTTGTTTCGACATCCCGTCCCATCGCTTCACGAAAGATGTTCCAGACAGCCATAAACTCAGCGGGAAGCAGCGGTTCCCCATTCTCGTCGGCAAGCCCAGAGAGACGGTCCACCAGAGCGGCCACATCCTTCAGGCGCGCCGGCTCCCTGGACCATGCCTGCGCGAGCATCTCGAAGAGAGGAGTCTCGTTCGCATCGGAGCTCCTCCATCTTCCTCCGGTGCCATTGGCGTTATTTCCGTTGATGGCCGGCTCGGGCAGCTGACCCAGGTCCGCGAGCAGAAGAAGCAGGTAGCGCACGAAGGCCTCGCGATTCCTCAGAATGCCCCCCAGGACGGACAGCACCCGGTCCTCCGGCCCACCGCTCAGGGGCAGATCAAGCGCGAAGCAGGCCTCCTCGTCGCCCATTGCCAGGCGGAAGCCAGTCAGGGTGGTGATCTCTCCCGCTTCGACGGTCCCGAGGACAACTGGGCTGGTGGGATCCAAGAGCGGAACATCGGCGGCATGTTCACGAGGCCGGGACAGCGGCCAGGCCGAAACATGCACTCCTTCCAGCTCGATGCGCTCGGCCGTGTGCAGCTCCAAGCTCCAGCCACCCTCCACGCGCGTGCAACGCAACTCGAGCCGAACCCTGGACAAGGTCTTTCGCACTTCCTCGATCCGGAGCGCCTCCGGGACGCTCGACTTCTCCTCGATATTTTCCTGAGGCTGGTATTCCTCGAGCAGGTCCCTGATCCCATTTCCCGCTTCTATCCATGAGTCGGGTTTGCCCACGCGGCTGTATTTTCCACTCAGCTGCACAAGCAGCTCTATGTTCTTCCCCTCCACGAGTGCCGGGTTGGAGGCGTTGGCCGAGCCGAGGTAAAGGTGTGCGTCCCATCCCGTCTTGATGACGTACGCCTTGGCGTGCAGACCTTGCAGGCGATCCCCGGGCCTCTCTTCCTCGGTATTCTCTCCCCTTTCATCAAGCGCGAAGAGTTTGCCAAATTCACCCAGAACAGGGGCGGGAATCTTGTCCATCTCCTCGCTGCGCGAGATGAGAACAGCGGACACTTGGACCTGGAGGCGAGTTGTTCAAGCGCCTTCGGGCCCAGGAACGGGGAGATCACGCCAAGCTCGTCGCATCTGTCGGGGAGCCATCCGAATCCTCGCCCCCCTCGGCCGAGAACGTGGAAGCGGACTTGCTCGAAGCTCCCCGGTGGTTCCCAGGCGCACCGCCAGGCCTCGCTGGAGAGGGTCTTTATCTGTTCGCTGCGGTAATAGGACAGCGGCTTTGCAGTCATCCCGGGCAGGTCGGAGATCAGTCTGGCCAGGGGGCCGTTTCCCTCAAGCCTCTTGCGGCCGACCTCCCCCTCCAGCTGCAGGAAGAGGTCCCACGAGTTGTCCCGGGTGAGATTGCGGGAGCCTGCCAGTACGCGGAGCCTCGGCGGGCCATCTCCCTCCAGGGGCAGAAAGCGGAGCAGCCAGAACTTGGGGTGGAAGGCGCCGCCCCGGGGCGCGGCCGATTCATGGATCATCTCCTCCATCAGGGAGTAGAGCTGGTGCGGCTTGTCCGGAATCCTGAGCCTTCCACGCTCCGAAAAGACGGTCAGGCGGCCGGCCACCCGGCGCAGGCCCTCCACCAGGCGGATCGGGTCATCAAGAGACGCCTGCCCCATCCCAAGCCAGGCCAAATGGAGGGGCAGAGACAGCAGGGCCATCAGGTCCAGGGAATAGGTAGCCGCCACCCCCAGGTCGAAGACCATTCCCGCGGGCGGGATCAGGGCATCGGTCAAGGTCGTCCGTTCATTGAAGGGGATCATCTTCAGAGCCCCCCGCGGAGGTCCTCAAGCAAGGTGCCGACCGTGCCCCAGCGGTAGGAGAGCCTTCTGGTCCCAGCGTGTCCGCTCCACTGGCCCAAGGCCTTGAGGTTGACGAAGCGGGATTGGGTATTCTTGAGCTTGATCTCCCTTTCACGCACCAAGCTCCTGGCGGATGGCAGATCGGAGATAGGGGAGCCCGCCTCGAGCACCGTTTTCCAAAATTTCTCGACGAAGACCTTGGTTCGCTCCTGAATCGGCCGTCCCCATTCAGCCGAGAGGGGCCAGAGAAAGGCCGGCGACCAGACGGCGAGCTCAACGAATTCGTGATCAGCCTGCCATTCCTCCAGTTCGCGCCGGTGCTCCTCGACAAGCCCATCTGATTCTGCCAGCTCTGCTAGCTGGAGGTTGTAGAGCAGGGCGGCGCCCCGGACGAGAAAGGAGAAGAGGCGCGCCCAATCGAGGACATCACTGTGCGTGGGGGAGAAAGAGCCCTTATCGGGGTGCATCCATGGAAAATCGCAGAGGATTGGCTCGGAACTTTGGCCTGCCTTGCTCGCCAGCCAGGTCAGAAGGCTGCCCCGTTGGTGCCTTTGCAGGGATTCCCTGATGAACTCGGCCTCCTCCTTCTCCAGCAGAAAGGTCGCGCCCGTTGGAAATCCCTCTGGCCGCAGAGCGACCGCGTGAGGGCTCCAGGTCTCGCTCCGAACATCTTCCACCCACTCGCCGTCGTCGCGCCTGGCGCGGTTCCCCCGCAAGGCCAGAATCTGATCCATGCTCCGAAGATAATCCTGCTGCGATCCCTGGAAGCGGCGCAGACCCCAGGCTCCGAGCCCGGTCCAGTAGACCGAGCTCGGCAGGCGCTGGACCACGGCCCCGGCGTCCCTGCCGATGATCCCGCTGCCTTTGTCGTGCTCCATGAGTTCGTTCCTGAGCTGCGCCTCCACTGCTCGTCCTTGGCCTGGCAAGGAGTGCGAGGGGATGCGGCGCTCCTCCAGGCCTGCGTAAAGCCAGGGAATGAAGAGCATGTAGCGCAACCGGGTCTGGATGATCGAAGTCCCGGGGAAAAGGTGGTCCGAGATCGCATCCCGTATGGAGCCGATGCCGAGTTCGTCCCGGGAGTCCTTCTCCCTGAAGAGGGCCAGAAATCGCAGGCTGCGCTCGTGAGCTGCCGAGTCGTGGTCCAGCCAGGAAATCGTAGATGTCATGCCAGCTCCAGAGGTAGGTGGGCGGATATTTCCGGGAGCATGAAAATACTTTCACTAAAGATTTACACTCCGGCCGCTCCGCCTTTGCTTAAATTAACTTGAAAAGTTCTAATACGTACTTTTTTCTGAACAGCAAGATCATAAGGATGCTCGCATGTAATAGTCATCAAATGCTATTGTCCTCTGTTGGGAAATCCACCACCGAGGTGGCGTGGAGAAAAACTGCTGGGAAAAAGCCGGAAGTGAAATCAATGAAGCAAGACCAAAACATTATCAAGAAGCCCTTGGTATCGGTCGTTCATGATAGCCGCCTGATGGGCAAAGGGATAGGCCTTCAGAGGGGTGTTGCGCTCCAGATACCAGTTAGCCATGGCTGAGAAGTTCTCTGCAGTTGGGTTTGTCTGGGCTTGCAAAGCTAGCTGTTCTAGGGAAGAAGGGGCACCTTGCGAGCAGTTCGAGGAAGCATCCTGCAAAGGAAGGGTGCCGAGGCTCAGGACAACAAGACCAACCAAGCCTGGAAGTTCATCTATCGTTCCTTCGAAGGCAATTTCGACATCATCCAAGTGAATATCCTCATGAATGGCTGATTCCTCACTAGCGGAATAGTAGAAGATTTTCTTAAGACCTTCCTGGCAGCCCTTTACGTATTCGTGGTCGATCGACCACAGCATTCCCCGTTTGTAAAGCAGGGATGCGAAACGATATCTTCCCTGGCTTTCGTACTGTTTTGCTAGAAAATAGAGGACAACTGGATCGTAGGGGTCCATGTCCAACAGCTGGAACAGCCCATCTGTGTCGAGCTCGGCCACTTTCCCGGGGGGCAACCGCTTCCCGCGCTCCCAGAGTATGGGTATTGTGGCTATTGATTCGCCCTGGATAGTTCTGCGGGCATTCTCTCCGTACCTCAGGCCGATCCGGTCAGCAATCTTTTCTACAACTTCTTCGACCCGGCTTTCTGAACAAATTTCTAGGAAATCGAAGAAGGAAACTGTCTCATCACCCCGGGCAAAAGCATCATCCAAAGTTTGCACCAATTGAGTCCAATCCGGAAGGGCCGTACGATCCAGCCCGGCAGGTGGGACCGCCACGACGACTTTGCAATACTGCCCCTGACAATCTTCGTAGACAGTTTGCATCCCTCTGACGGTTATGGCCCCGCTCCCTCCAGCAATTTTGGAAATCCGTTCCCCGACTCCACTCTCCCGAATCCGCTCCGGCCAGTCGCTCCGGTCCACCCCCACAGGAAGGACGAGGTTGCCTTGTGCCTGAAGCTTGGCTTTCGCCAAGGCCCAGTTCTGGCTTGCCGAAGTTGAGTCCCGAGCTTTCGCCATTCCTACCGAAAAGATATACCCATCATGGCTATAGGAATTGCCCGAAAGTATCTCTTCCTTGTGCTCTTGGAATACGGAATGTGGGGAGTGCCTGTCCCAGGCGGCGGGCACCCCCCCGGGGCAACTCAACAGCAAAAGAATAAAGAGAAAAACCCAGCACTTATTCATCTAGAATGAATCTTTGTCTGCGTCCGAGCCGGCACCGTGGTAGCTTCCGCCTTGACCGGACCCAGCCTTGTAGACGTTGCTAGATGGCTTGGCCCCGGGAGCGGACGCCTTCTGTGGTTCCGTTGCCATTTTGTTTCCCAGTATGTTCGCATGCGCTGCACTGGCTGGAGACCAGGCGATAATTACTCCCGCAACCCTCTGATTCACCAGCGGGTGAACCGTGTCCCAGCTTTTTACTTTTGTGATACCCGAAACCTTCAAAGCATTGGCGTGCGATTCCACTTTATCTTTGAAGTACGATTCGTTCTTATATTGCTCCATCCCGTCCTCGAATTCTTTTGTAGACTCGAAATTCTGAACTTCGCTTTCAACGGTAGCAATCTCGCCCGCAAAGGAGCGGAGGGCACCTAAAGCGGCCATATTGGCCTTCTCGAAAGCGGCATCCAGGGCTCTGGGATTGTCCGTTGCGGGCACTCCCTGACCATATGCAACCAGGACCAAGCGCCCGTTCTCATCTGTTTTCTGCTGCACCCCGAAGGTCGAAAGGAGGACAAGCTTGTCGGTGGGTATCTGATCAATAATTCTCTTCTGAGGGGTTCCGGCTGGCACATTGGCGCCCTTGCCGCTGAACATAGCATCCGCCATCTTGTGCAGCTTCTCGCTGTAAACCGCAATTACGCCAATTTGGCCCTTTTTCCCATCCGGCGAGGCTTCGAAAACCTTCATTGCCTGCATCCCCACAACTCGCGCCGAAGCCACCTTGCGGATCAATTGTTTGAAATCTTCGGACGTGGCAATTTTCCTTACCTCTTCTTTCGGAACAGGCTTGCTGAGGTTAACACCTTCTTCAGCAAGCATCTTATCCAGTTTGGCATTTACCAATGCGGAAGTCTTTTCGAGGATGTCTGGACTCTTCATGGCCTCGGACTCACGTTGTGCACGCACCGCGGGGTTTTCCCCTTCCACGTAGTCGTTGACGACATCTTTCGAGATTTCCACACCAAGATACTCCACCATTTCCTTTTTGGCCTGAAGCATGGCCTTCTCGAATGCGTTGGCACGCGAGGTAAGATAAGCCTTGTTGTCCCGAGGCGCCTGAATGGTCCCGGTACCAACGGCGATATAGAAGTCGCCTCCCTTTTCCCTGGTATTCACCCCACGGGCGTAGTTCTTTCCATTAAGGTAATCGTCTATCTCATCAGTTACACTCCGGTCGTCCGGGAAAGAAGCCTTTTGATCCACCTGGAACTCAGGGGTGGGTTCTTCAGCTCTGGCAGCTACCGCACAAAAGCAGACGAACAGAAGTATTGGCAGCAGATGCTTCTTCACAATATTCTCCTTGAGTTTGCTCTCACCAATCTTGGTCCTTTTCCTTGCGCCTCTGTTCCTTTTGTTCCTTGCGCTCCTTCAGGAGAGCCTGCTTGTCGGCGGGGGTTTCCACCACCGCTCGGCAGATGAACTTTTTGGGCTCGAACGCCTTCCCGATGTCCATGGCGCTATTCACCAAGCGGGCCTGGGTCAGCTTCGGGTTCACCCGGGTAACCTCCACAAGGCCGGCGCTGATCTCTTCCCTGCCGATGAACTCTTTCGTGTATGGATCGGTGAGGGGCTGACCATACATGAAGACTTCAAGCCGCTCGCCTTCCTTGATCTGGGATCCACCCTGGCCGAGGGTGACTACATCCCCGCTTACCGCCAGGACGAGAATGGGGTAGATCGTGTCCAGGATCCTTCTTCCGGCTCTATCGGCCGCAACAATGGCGAGGCTGGAGTCCGGACCATCATCCCGAAGACTAGCCCCGAATCTCTCCAAGTCCTTGTCCCCCAGCACAAGCTTGAGGAAATCCGAGAAGACGACCTCTCGGGTGGATACGTCAATGAGGCGAATGCTCATCTCAACATGGCCCTGCCGTGAAGTAAGCTCTCTGCCGGATGACTGCATCCGGACCTTACTCTCGGCATAGCTGAGACCTTCGAGCGTGCCAGCCATGATGTAGTCGGCTACCATCTCCTGTCCGAGGCGCGCCATTTCGGAAACCGGAGAATTGGGTGAGAGTGCGATGGCTTGCTCACCGACAGTCTCAGCAATGTACTCGCGATCGAGTACTGTGAAACGCCTGGACTGAACCAAGGTGGTCACAAGGTTTTGGGTGACTATGCATCCGATCCTTTCAGGCTGGATCGGTTCTCCCTTCACTTCGAACCGTCCTCCGCCGACCCGTAGCGGAAAAACGGCTATGCGTTTCCTGTTGGAATCCCTCGTCTGGAACTTGACCACTGTGACTGACAGGCTCACATTCCATAATCCGTTCTCACTTTTTGATTTGGAAAGGATCTCATACCCGTCTACCACCCCCTTGGTAGCGGTCTTGATATTCTGCTGAATCGCTTCCGAGGAGTAATACGCCTCACTTTCATTTTGGACCTTGGACACCTCGACGCTGTCCAACTGCTTTCTAGTTTCAATTGATTTGCCGTTGATCCGCCCAACGGCTTCATCGAGCGCGTCATAGATAGCAAGATTCAGGCTTGCTCCCATGCCTTCGGAATTGACAGTTTTTTTTATGATCCCGGCCTGGGCTCCGGAAGAGAAACAGGTGCAGGCGATCAGAGCCGCCAGAAAGGATTTTATTATGGATAAGTTCATGAATCCTTTCCTTGCATCCGGTGCCGGCACCCTAATCGGCGCCGGCACCGGAAGGAAGGTTAAAGCTCACCGAGAGCCTTGTTCAGGTCGGAAGGTGCTTGTATGCCGGCCGATTTTGCAAACTGCACGTACTTGGTGGCGGTCGTGGACACGTTGGCGAGTTCGCTCGGGACACTGGGGGCTATGGAGAGAACCGGGTCCAACTGCTTCTTGGCCGAAAGCTTCTGCGTCACAGGAGCGCTCTCGATGACGGACTGGGCAAGCTTAAGGGAGTTCTGGGACTTGTCAGCGGCTGTCTTGTACGCGATGAGACACTGGGCCATGGTGACGAGGCTTTCGCCGACCTTCTTCTTCGACTCGGCGGAGAGTTCACCAGCTTCGGCCATCTTCTTCTCAATCTCAGCGGTTGCCTCATCAGTTATAGCCTTGCTGGCTTGGAGCCCTTCGGCGTTCCCTTCATTTATGGCGTCAGCCGTTGTCTTGCACTTAGCGGCCTTGTCCTTCATCCCCAGAGCTTCGGCCATCAACCCCTGGGTGATCAGATTGAACTTTACACCGCTCGAGTACGCCTTGATCAGATCGTTCTGAGCAGCAACGGCGTCATCCATGGTGGCTGCACCGCCACCTTGAGCCTCTGATTTCGCTCCAGGAAGACCGGGAAGGCCGAAGCCGAAAGAGTTGCTTGCAGCAATCAACAACACAAGCAGTGCAAAGAGACCCCTCTTCATCGATTCTCTCCTTGAATTGAAATTGATATGAACAAGGCCAATTCGCACACAACCACCGCTACGGTAATTTACTTGATGTCCTTGGCCCTCAACTGAGAGGTAAGATCCTTGGCGGCATTTTCTCCTGCTAGTAGTAATGCGTTTCGCCGGGCAACATTTTGGTCGGAGCCTAGCCCGGAATACTGGACCGGTCCGATAGAAGCCACTGTCTTTGGCAGCCGCCCCTGCAGGTCAATTATCTTACCGTTTACTGAGACATACACGCGGGTCAGACCGCTGACCGGATCAATATCCTTGGCGCCCACATCCAGGGTGCCGATTGCGAAATACTGCACACCCGAAGAACGGCAGCCCTGGACTGCATCTCGTTTTGTGCTTCCGGAAATATCGTTGCCAAAACGGAAGTCCTCTCTGAAGCGCTCGACGTCGACCAAGCCCGAGGTTTCGTCCTTCAGGTAATCCGCATCAACCACTTCGAAGCCGGCGGTGGTGAAGACGGGGGTCATGGCCGAATTGATCTCGCTTTCACCACCCTGACTGACGTCGTACTCGAACTCATCGGACTTCTGGAGGGCCGATCCTCCCGTGGTCCGCCGGGTGTCCTTGCTCGACTCGCCTGCGAACCCCATTTGATCACCTTCGACGTGCGCCTCCTCCTGCTCATCGGTGCTCGTTTCTTCGACCACCCGCTCTGTTCGGCGAGCGTCATATGATTTCCGGGACTTCACTTCCCTGGCGACGAACACAAAGCACAGGTAGGATTTTTCATCAGCCGGTGCTTTCTGTACGGCGGAAACCTTCTGAAGCTCTATCTCTATAAGAGAAGTATTTATCAATGCTTCAATCACAACACTGTAGCGTTTGGCATCTTTATCCAAATCGTCGTCCAGTATTCTGTATTCCGGAATATATCTATCCAAATCGCTTTCTACAGTTGCACGAATTTTCTCAAAATCAATCATTTGAGCCGTACTGAATGAAGCAGTGTACTTTTGGATGGCACTCAGCTTTGCCTTTTCGACTGCCTCTCTTTTAACTTCCGCCGACGGATTTCCCCAACTGGAGTAGGTGACCTGCCCAAGTCCCTGCTGCCTAACCCCTTCGGCCAACGCCGATGTGGATACGAGCAGAATCGCCAAGACCGGCAAAACAAATCTTTTCAGCTGCATTGATCAATCACCTTCTGGAGGGACTTATATTGTTTATCTTTACTGAAACGCTGGGTAAGATCGTTGAGCAGGGCAATCA
The DNA here is from genome assembly GCA_020060215.1 of Deltaproteobacteria bacterium. The sequence goes on from JAGVAP010000133.1 coordinate 37,240, forward strand.
AGCTGTTTTGATAGCTCGGCCAATCCTGAACCGACTTCTGGCTGCTGGGTATGATTTTGCTTACCGCGAATTTGACTTTCTCATCGAGGTATACCTTTCCCAGGGTAGGCTGACAGATTTTGATATTGGTAAATGCCCCATATATCCAACATGATCCCGCCTCCTTTTGCTCTGCCAAAATTTTTTTGAATCCACGCACGGCTATTTCAACGGCAAACTGTGGTTCGGGTATTGTTAGTTCATACACTGTTGCATCGCTGAACCTGATAGCCATCTTGTTTCCGATGTCCCCACCCTTAGTGTAAGGTAGGATCGTCATTCCCTGATTTCGCGAAAGATACTTTCCGAAGTTCTGGGCAACAAAGGTTTGGAAATTTTCAATGCTTTGCGAAAATTTATCAGGCAGTTCAGCAAGGGCCAGTTCCTCCACGTCAACACGTGTTACCCTGATGGCGCTTCCGTAGGTGTTCCGCAGTGTTACATGGGTGAGAAGCGATACGAAATCGTCGAGGAGATTTATCCCATACTTATTTGACAACAGGAGATCGCGAACGCGGTCCAGAATGAGGGCATGATCAGGTTCCTGGGGAGTGAAATCTATCAGCTCGACCATGATCGGATAGCTCGCAACAAGCCGCATCCGCTCATAATCGAAAAGCAACGCCTGCGCACCCAGATCGATCACGATCTTATACCCTTCGTCGTACTCTTCGACGGTAACCAATTCCGTATCCAGGCAGCAGCCAAGAATAAGTGAGCCATCACCAAGTTGGGCAAGTTCCCCAAAGATAAGCTCACCTTGTTTAAGCTTGACCGCTCGTAGTCTATCCACAAGGGCTGCATCAAGGATTTGTCTGTTATCTGGTAATTTTTCTTCTGCGATATCTGATGTAAATGGAAAGTTGGTTTTAATTTGCGCATCATCTCCACGAAAAGCGAAACCAGCGAAGTGAATGTGAAGATCTTCACCCATGGAAGCGGTTGAAGACATGAGAAATAGAAGAATGGCTAAAAATAAGATTAACCATTTCTTGTGCATCTGATTGCTCACAAATGATCACCTACAGACATGGAGACAGGACTGGCAGCTGCATTTATTGGCGGCAGTTGAGAAGATGCTATGCATCCCATTTTGCCCCCAGCCCATGTCCTCATGGCGGAGGCAGGAGACTCCGCCAAGACGAAACATAGTAGCCCCACCGGGAAACAGGCCCGGTGAGTACGTTTTCGACACATCGAGGCCTCAAGCTTTTGGAAGCTAAATGGTAACCTTTCATTATAAATGACCTATTTTATGACTTAAGGCAATATGTAAGGGTATAATCCCCCTTCTTTGGGGAAGAATGCATATCGAATCTTCAAGTATAAATCATACAACTATTATATGGTTTGGGTCTTGACTAGCTGAGGAGGGCCAATCCCTGCTAAAGGCTAGTCATGCCAAGGGTTAACAAGTACGCACTCCGTTCGAAAATTTCTGAGGCCAAGACCAGGCAATTGGTGAAGCTCTTCGCCATCGATTTGGATGCCTCGCAGATTGCCGAGGTCACGGGCCTGAACCGAAACACGGTGAACCGCTACCTCAAGGGGGTCAGGGAACGTATCAGCCGTTATTGCCGGCAGGAATCGCCCCTTCGCGGCGAGGTTGAGCTCGACGAGAGCTACTTTGGGCCACGAAGAGTAAGAGGCCTTAGAGGGCGGGGAGCTGGGCAGAAAACAATCCTTTTCGGGCTGCTCAAACGCCACGGGAAGGTGTTCACGGAGATCGTTCCCGACTGTAGCCGCGCAACGCTCCCGGCGGTCATCCGCGGGCGCGTGGACCTCGAAAGCGTCATCCACTCCGATGGCTGGCGTGGCTACAACGGCCTGGTTGACCTTGGATACAAGAAGCATTTCAGAGTCCACCACGGGGAGAACGAGTTCGCCAACGGACCTTGCCATATCAACGGGATCGAGAGCTTCTGGGCCTTCGCGAAGACTAGGCTGACGAAGTTCAGGGGTATGCAAAAGTCTTCCTTTCATTGGCATTTGAAAGAGTGCGAGTTTCGGTTTAACCACAGAGGTGAGGACATCTACCAAATCATCCTCAAAATCCTGCGGGACGACCCTCTGTCCTAGTCATGACCCTATGGTTTATTCTGAATGCGGCTTCCCTTGTCTGATGACATGGTGTATCGGGTAACGCATTCCCGTTAACCATTTTTGATTTCGGGGACACCCGGATACCTTCGGATGCCTGAAGAAGAATTCTGGGGGAAACTCCAGGCGCACAGCGGGCAAGTCGTCACCTTGCCCCTGGCCGCCCATCTGGCGGACGTGGGGGCTGTCTTCCTGGAACTCGCCGGTTTGCCTGCGTACAGTCAGTGTCTGGGCAAGGCGCTTGGAAGACCCCCCACGGACTCGGATCTGGGCCGTCTGGCGTGTCTGGCTACGCTGCACGATCTGGGCAAGATCACGCCCGGTTTCCAGAACAAGGCCACCGGGGCGCGTCCAAATCACGGGCATATCGCACCGATTCCCGGCTTGTTATGTGAAGCAAACATGCGGCGACTCTTCGAGTGCCTGCCCTGGCTGCACGCATGGGACGAGAAGGAAGGATTCACGACCTTCCGTTTGCTGGTGGCCTCGTTCTCACATCATGGCACACCGATTTCCCTGAATGAGGACCTCCTCAAGGCGGACTTATGGACCAAGGACAGCCAGGCCGGCGGCTGGCGGTTTTTGCGGAATCTGGGGGCACGACTCCCCTCATGGTTCCCGGCGGCCTTCGCAGGGGAAGCATCCGTCCTGCCAGATTCTCCTGTCTTGGAGCACCTGTTCGCAGGCATGGTCATGCTTGCCGACTGGATCGGATCGGATACCCGCTTCTTCCCCATCGCGCGCGATCGAAGCGGGCCAACAGAGTTCGGATTCTCCGAGCAGCAGGCAGCCGCAGCCGCCTGCGCCCTTGGTCTGCAAACGAATAGCCGGCGCGCCGCCATGCGCACCCCACCGGAATTTGTGGTGCAGTTCGGATTCCCTGCCAATGCGCTCCAAGTGGCTGTGGACCGGATCCCGCTCCAGCAGGGTGGCGGCTTGGGGATCATCGAGGCCGAAACAGGAGTCGGCAAGACCGAGGCGGCTTTGCGCTACTTCACCCGGCTTTGGGCCGAAGGCCTAGTGGACGGTATCTATTTCGCCAATCCCTTGCGCTTTGCCGCCACTCAGCTCTTCGACCGGGTCGTGGAGTTCACCCGGCGGACCTTCGGCAGCGATCCCCCGCCCACCGTTCTCGCCGTGCCCGGGTATCTGCGTGTGGATGATGCCGCCGGTTTCCATTTGCCTGACTTCGCGGTGCATTGGTCTGACGATCCTTCCGAAGCCGAGGCGGAGCGCCGCTGGGCCTGCGAACACCCCAAGCGCTTTCTTGCCGCGCCCGTGGCCGTGGGCACAATCGACCAGGCCCTGCTGGCCGGACTACGCACCCCCCATGCCCACCTTCGTGCAGCGGCCTTGAGCCGCTCACTTCTGGTCATCGATGAGGTCCATGCCAGTGACCCTTACATGACCGAACTCGCCCTGGGCATTCTCGACCTCTTCCGGAGGGTTGGGGGACAGGTGCTGCTGCTCTCGGCCACTTTGGGAGGCGAAACGAGAGCAAAGTACCTGAAGGCCATGGGCCATTCCGGGAGCATGCCCGATCTGAATGAGTGCATCTCCACGCCATATCCGCTCATATCCGGCCCGGGCTTCGTGACGGCCGTCGAGAACCGAGAAAATGATGACAAGGCCAAGCTCCCCATCCGCTGCCGTCTGCTGGGAGTCCAGGGCGATCCGCAGGGACTTGCCGCTGTCGTGGCCGCCCAGGCGGACAAGGGCGGCCGCATCCTGATCCTGCGCAATTCTGTGAACGCAGTCAGGGAGACCCAGCAGGCGATTGAGGCTGTCCTGCCGCACCAGGTCCTCTTCGCCGTTAACGGGATCTCCTGCCCGCATCATTCGAGGTATGCCCGTGCGGATCGGGAGCTTCTGGACCGACAGGTGGAGAACTGGTTTGGCAAGCACGGCAAAGCGGAATCCGGGGTCCTGGTTTCGAGCCAGACCATTGAGCAGTCCCTGGACGTGGACTTCGACCTGCTGGTCACGGACCTCTGTCCCATGGACGTGCTTCTCCAGCGCCTGGGCAGGTTGCACAGGCACCGAGGGCGGGATGCCCTCAGGCCGCCTAGCCGCAGGAAGCCAGTATGCCTGGTGCTCACGCCGGAGGCCATGGACGCCGCGGGGATGCGCGGAAGGATGGCCAAGCGGCATTCCTACGGGAAGGATCGAGCCTATCCCAACCTGCCCGCGCTCATGGCCACCTGGGAAATCCTGGCGGGGATGGACCGGCGGGAAGAGCCGCTGCGCATTCCCGAAATGAGCCGGTCCCTTGTGGAGCGCGCCCTGCACTCCCAGGCCCTGGAGAACGTGGCGCAGCGCTTCGGTATGCAGGGAGACCTGAATGACGTGCTCGGGGCGGCAGGGGCGCAGGCCACCCAGGGCCGGTACGCCATACTTCGTTGGGACCAGCCTTTGTCCGAACAGTCCTGGAAGCGCGAAGAACCCAATCCAAAAACACGATTGGGCTCAGCCGACCTGATGGTGGAGTTCCCCGAGCCTTTCGAATCACCCTTCGGAGTTGCCGTTGATCAGTTGGTGCTGCCCGAGTTCCTTCTGCCCCGGGGAGGATATGACGCGCCCCCCAAGGTGCTTTCCCGCGACCCGCAAATGACCGTGTTCCGGCTCGGGGATACGACCTATTCCTACACCCGGTTCGGGCTGCACAAGGAGGAGGACCATTGAAGGACAACTTGCTGACCGATCCGGTCGTCACCGTGCGCCATGCTGGTAAAGTCCGCCGAATCACGCTGCCTGGGGTATTTGCGGCCTTGGGGCGCGACGAGATCGAATCCTTCCCTGCCCTGCGGCCGCACCAACGCCATGCCTGGCATACGTTCCTATGCCAGGTGGCGGTGCTGGCCCTGGAGCAGGCCGGAAGGGAGGACCCCGCCTCGGTAGGGGACGAATCCGCCTGGCGCGAGCTGCTCCGCGGCCTGACTCCGGGCTTCCCCGAGGACGAACCCTGGCGGCTGGTTGTCGCGGATCTGAGCAAGCCCGCATTTCTCCAGCCGCCGGTCCCGGAAGGCAATCTCAAGGAGTTCAAGATCAAGAAAGAAGTGGACTACTTCTCCCCCCTCAACTTGGACGTGCGCGTCACAGCCAAAGAGCATGGCGAGAAGGACGGCACCCCTGAGGATGTGTCCGCTGAAGATTGGCTTCTGGGGCTGCTCAACCTTCAGACTTTCAGCGGTTTTCTCGGGCAGGGAAACTACGGCATTGCACGCCAGAACGGCGGGTTTGCCGCTCGCCACGGGGTCGCACTCGAGGTCTCCCGTCGCCCTGGCCCCAACTGGCTTCGGGACTGCCGGGTCATCCTGAGCAGTATGGACAGTCTGCGTCACAGCGTTGCCGGGTATCCGGAAAGCGGAGGCATGGCCCTTCTCTGGCTGGAGCCCTGGGCCGGGACTGCGGACGAGTCTCTGCCGCTTCGGAAACTGCACCCCCTGTTCATCGAGGTCTGCCGTCGCATCCGCCTCGTTTTCAGTGGAAACGGCGGCATCGAGTACCGCACCGCAGGTACCAAGGGACCGCGCGTCGCCGCAAAGGACTACAACGGCGCGATCGGCGATCCCTGGCTGCCCCTGCGCCGTGACGGGGACGGGGTCAAGGCCTACAACTCCCGTCCCGGCTACGACGTGGCCTGGAAGGTGCTTTTCGACAGCGCCGAGTACGAGCCCTCCCTGTTGCAACGTTTCCATCCAGGCGATCCCGAGAAGGGGGTGTCAGCAATATTCCGGTTTTTCGCACGGACCCAGGGCGGCAGCGACGGCTATTACGAGCGCCTTATTTCCATCCAGAGGCAGCACTTGGGTTTTTTTCGCCAGGACCGGGACAGGGCCGCCGAGACCGCCAGGGAGATGGCGGGCATGGCAACCACAGCCCGTAACAGGATCCTCAAGCCCGCGCTGCTCCAGCTTATGCAGGCCGCAAGGAACACCCCGGAATACAATCAGAAGGAGACCAGCGGCTGGGCTTGGCGCCAAAGCGAAAGGCTGGCCGGTAGGGTGGACGCCGCATTCTTCACCTACCTCTGGACCTGCCTCGATGCACGGGGAGAGGAGGCGCTCACGCGGGAGCACATTTCCCTCTGGGTGGAATTTCTGGTGTCTGAAATCCATGCAGCCTTTGAGGCCTCCTGCGACGTACTGCCCACCCTGAGCTCCTTACGTTTCCGTGGCCGGGCCAGGGCGGAAAACCTCTTGGAAGCCATGATTCATAAGCACCTTCGCACAAGGAGCGACAATGGCTAGGCAACATGACGAACTCGCGGCAGTGGTGGATTCCCTGGCCGGGACCATCGGGCATGAGGCCTTTCCGAAAGGGGAACTGGCCGAGTTGCGCCGCCTGCGGCCAGAAGCGCCGCCTCCAGCCTTCTGGCGGCTTCTGGCCGCCAAGGTTCCCCGGGAGCTGTGCGCCGACAATGAGGCCGAGCGCGCCTGGGCCGTGGTCATGCAAGGTCTGGCCATCATGGCTCCCAAGGCTCATGCGCCAGGCACGCTCCTCGGCAGCGCCCTTGGCGGCCTGGGGGACACGGCCGAGTCACGGCTCTGGAAGTTTTTGAACAGCCGCGGCGAATTGCTGGAAGACCAGGTGCGGCTCATGGCCCGCTTCCTCTCCTCCAAGAATCGCCGTCTGGATTGGAGCGGCATTGCCCGGCTCCTGCTGACCCGCAGCGAGGAGGACCACGAGCGGATCTGCCGGGCCATGGCCAGGAGCTTCTTCTTCTCCGATCGTAAACCCGAGACCGGAACGCCTGAATAGGAGGCCGTCATGACTGCACCGAGATTCATCCAGATCTCCACGTTGACCAGCTACCCCGCGGCCCTGCTGAACAGGGACGATTCCGGCCTGGCCAAGCGCATCCGCTTTGGCGGGGCCGTGCGCACCAGGGTCAGCTCCCAGTGCCTCAAGCGCCACTGGCGCATGGCTGACGACCTCTATGCGTTGGCGAACGTGGACGAGAGCCTGACCCTGAGCATCCGCTCCCGCGAGACCTTCAACCGCGAAGTCCTGCCCCTGGTCGCCGCCGGCGGCGTGGACGAAGTCATCGCCGTGGCCGTGCTGCAAGGCCTGGGGAAGCTGCTCTATGAAGGCAAGGACAAAGGTGGCGAATCCGACAAGAAGGACGCGGAAAAGAGTGAAGCTAGGCACCCCCTGGCCCGCAAGGAGGTCGTGGTTCTCGGTCGGCCTGAGGTGGAGTATTTGGCCCGGCAGGCCGTTGAGATCGCAGCAGAGTTGGGAGAAAAGGCAATTGCCGCTCCCAAGGAAAGGGGAAAGGCCATCAAGGAGTGCCTGGACAGGCGCTACAAGAAGACCTCCCTAGGAGAGAACCTGAAGGCCCTGACCTGCGGAGCCGGGCTGGATGCGGCCATGTTCGGCAGGTTCGTGAGCAGCGATCCTGAGGCCCGGGTGGATTCCGCTGTCCATGTGGCTCACGCCCTGACCGTGCACGCTGAGGCCGCGGAGACCGACTACTTCACCGCGGTTGACGACCTGCTCACCGCCAGCGAGGGCGGCAGCGGCCACCTGGGTGCTGCCGAACTCACCAGCGGGCTCTATTACGGCTACGTGGTCGTGGACGTGCCCCAGTTGGTGTCCAACCTCACCGGCAAGGACGCCCGGGACTGGCTGGCCGCGGACAGGACCCTGGCCGCCCGCACGGTGAAGCACCTCATCCATCTCATGGCCAAGGTATCGCCCGGCGCCAAGCTCGGGTCCACCGCACCATACGACCACGCCAGCCTTGTCCTGGCCGAGGCGGGCGAGCGCCAGCCGCGCACCCTTTCCAACGCCTTCATGAACCCTGTGCCCCTGCGCGGCGACGTGTTCGCCGGCACGGTGGAGGCCCTCTCCGGATACCTGGCCGGCATGGACACGATGTACGGCCGGGAGGAGACCCGCTGGCTGGCCTGCCGCATTCCCACCGATTCCCTGGCCGGGTTCGCGGAGGCGCAGGGCAGCACCCTGCCCGAGCTGGCGGACGCGGTCGAGTCGGCCATCCTTCAGGGGGCCTAGCATGGCCACATTCCTGGTGCTGCGGCTGCAAGGCCCGCTGATGAGCTTCGGCGACGTGGCCGTGGACGAGACCCGTCCAACCCGCCCGCTGCCGACCCAGAGCCAGATCACCGGCCTTTTGGCCAACGCCCTCGGTTGGCGGGCCCGGGAAGGGAAGCGGCTGGGCCGCCTGCAGGAGCGCCTTGTCTTCGGTGCGCGGCAGGACCGGCCAGGAGAGGTCCTGGTAGACTACCAGAACGCCCACATCCACAAGGGCCAAGCCGCTTGGCGAGCGCGCTCTGATTCCCCGCTGGTCCGGGCCGGCGGGGACTCCTACGACAACCTGCAGCGCTGGCGCCACTACATCGCCGACGGCGCGGTGTCCGTTGCCTTGATCTTGGAGCCCGCGTCCGAGGAGCCGACCCTGGAGCAGGTCTCAATAGCTCTCATGCGGCCGGCGCGACCTCTGTTTCTGGGCCGGGCGGGCTGTCCTCCTGCCCGGTTCATCCACAGGGGGGAGACCGTGCAGGCCGGCTCGGTGCCGGAAGCCCTGGGCCTCATTTCCGCCGAGGCGGAAGACTTGGAGAACCTGTACGCCGAATGGCCGGCAGACGGACCTCTGGCCGGAGACGGCTCTTTGGAACGCCAGGTAATCGAGAGGGCGGACCTGCGAGACTGGGTGGACAACCTGCACACCGGCTGGCGGCTGGTTGCCGCCGGACGGATCACTCCCGAATCAGCTCCGACCAGGGAGGTCGCATGACCCTGCACATGCTGCAACTGGAGTTGGAGCCGCGCCCGCTATACGAGTGGGCGCGGCAGATCGGCATGACTGCCAGGGACCGAGGCTACCTGGTGCACAGCGCCATGCGGGCAGCCTTCGGCAACGCCGCACCCCAGCCCTTCGCTCTGTTCGGGAACGCCCGCAACCCGCGGCTGAAGGTGCTGGGCTACGCGGCCTCCGGCAAAGCCGCGCTGCTCCCCGGCTTGGCACTCGCCGAGCCGGTCTTGACCGAAATCTTCCCTGAGGCCGCGATGAAAGAGAAGCCCATGCCCGAGATCTATCCCGCGGACAGCAAGCTGGGGTTCCTGGTGGAGTGCTGCCCTGTGACGCGCTGGACGACGCCCGAGGGAAGGGTGAGGGAGAAGGACGCCTTCCTGGCCGCCTGCGACGCCCGCCCCGAGGGAGGTGTGGACCGCGCCGGCGTTTATGCCGCCTGGATGGCGGCCGAGCTGGCCCGGGATGGCGCGGCCGAGATGCTTGAAGGGGAGATGCAGGGCTTCCGGCTGTTCACCCCGGTGCGGCGCAGCGACGGCAGCGGGGCAAAGAGCACTGGCCAGCGTCCGCGCGTGGCTCTGTGCGGGGTCTTGCGCGTGCGAGAAGCTGAAGCTTTTTCCCGCCTGATGGCCCGGGGCATAGGCCGGCACCGGGCTTTTGGTCTTGGCATGCTGCTGTTGCGGCCGATCTAGCCGTGCTCAAGGGCAGGCTTGGTCTGGACACGCCGCGCATCCCCCATGCTGACCGGCATGGTCTGCTATGGCTCTCCCGCGGCAAGCTCAATGTGCATGAGGGCACCTTGCAGTTTCTGGCCGCTGGCACGGGGGAGCTGGCAGCGGGCCGCTACGACATCCCTTATCAGGACGTGTCGCTTATCCTGCTGGGACCGGGCACGGAGATCACCCACGACGTGTTCAGGCTCTGCGGCCGCAACGGCACAGGGCTGATGGCGGTGGGAGAAGACGGGGTGCGGCTGTACACGGCTCCGCCTCGCGGGCCGGACCAGAGTGCCCTGGCCCGGCGTCAGGTGATGCTATGGGCCGATCCGGACACAAGGCTGTCGATAGCACGGGCAATGTATGGCATCCGACTGGGCGAGCACCTGCCACAACGGGATATCGCGGCTTTACGTGGTGTAGAGGGTGCGCGGATGCGTGAGTGCTACAGGCTGATGGCCAGGCAGTACGGGGTGCCTTGGGGCGGAAGGTGCTATGACCGGCAGAACCCGGAGGCGACGGACAGCCCCAACATGGCGCTCAACCACGCGGCGGTGGCGGCGCGCGCCGCGGCCGAGGTGGCGGTGGCTGCGGTGGCTGCCATCCCCCATCTGGGATTCATCCATGAAGACTCTGCCATCGCCTTCGCCTTGGACATTGCCGACCTGTTCCGGGACGAATTCACCTTGCCCGTGGCCTTCCAGGGATACAAGAATTGGAAGCGCGACGAGTCGCAGACCCTGGAGCGGGAAGTCCGCCGCCTGGCCGGGGCAGAGATGCGGCGGAAAAAGATCATCCCCTCCATGATTGACCGCATCAAGGAGTTGCTGGGTGCCGATGACGGTGGTGGTCACGGTTAACGTGTCCGGACGCGTGCGGGGCTTCCTGGCCTCGTGCATGTTGCAGGTCGCGCCAGGGGTCTACACCTCGCCACGAATGTCAGGCGCCGTGCGGGAGAGAGTGGAGGCGGTGCTGCGGAATTGGTTCGGTCACGAAAGCACGGAAGCCTCGATCCTCATGACCTGGGCGGACACGACGCGGCCGGAAGGACAAGGCCTGGTGACGTTCGGAACTCCACCCTATGATCTGATGGAATACGACGGCCTTGTACTAAGCACCTTGCGTTCCTAGCTTGCCTAACCTTTCCTTTTCCCTCATTTACAACGCACATGCAAGAGTCTTCCCCGCCCGCGCGGGGGTAGTCCCGAGTTCCTTTCCCACTCGGCCGAAACGGGCATGTCTTCCCCGCCCGCGCGGGGGTAGTCCCCTGGAGCATGGACTGATCGAGCTGCCGGGCAGGTCTTCCCCGCCCGCGCGGGGGTAGTCCCACGGTGGTCGAGTCGGCCTCGAGGTCCGTGGCGTCTTCCCCGCCCGCGCGGGGGTAGTCCCAGCTCCGGATCGGTCCAGGCCAGGGCTTCCACGTCTTCCCCGCCCGCGCGGGGGTAGTCCCTCGATGAACTTCTCCACGCTCGGGAAACCCTCGTCTTCCCCGCCCGCGCGGGGGTAGTCCCAGGCCGACGCCCGGCTGCCAGTCCTTGACGTCGTCTTCCCCGCCCGCGCGGGGGTAGTCCCTGGATCGGCGCCAACAAGGAGCTGATCGGCCAGTCTTCCCCGCCCGCGCGGGGGTAGTCCCAGC